>JANQFX010000068.1 GCA_028277725.1 Thiohalocapsa sp. | reverse complement strand
GAACCATCATCATCCTAGATGGAGTAGTTCGGCGGTCGTCAGGGTGCGTCCCGCGGGGCGTCCAGCACGGCACAACGACGCGGAATAGTCACCCTATTCCAAGGAGTTGTAACAAAGCTGGGCGGCCCGCGGGGCGTGCCATGGCGACCGTAGCGCCCGTCATTCCAAGGGTGATCCGAACTTCGCCGCGGAACTAGAAGCGAGTCAGCGCCTTGCATAGAAGTCGGCGCGGTGAACTGCTCCATCTAGGTTCAGAGCAGCGCGGATCGCTTGATGTCGAAGTAGGTGTTCACCAGCGCGACGGGGAGCTGGTCCGGCCGTAGGTCCAACACACGCACACCCAGGTGCTGCAGCCGTTCGTGGTGCCGGCGGCGGTTCGCCAGATACGCGTGCGTCGCATGGAAGCGTAGGGCCTCGCCCTCAGACTCGATGGGTGTGGCGAGGGCGGTGTCCAGCCCTGCCTCGCGCAGGTCCGCCACCACCGCCAGATGGCGGCGGCGCAGCACCTGCACTGCACGCAACAGCTCCGGGTGATCCTCGTCCCGGCCGTTGGTGACCAGCACGACCAGGGAGCGGCGGGGCTGCTGGCGCAGTAAGTCCCGGGCCGCCGCGAGCGGGTCACCGACGCTCAGCGACGGCTGCACGTCGAAGACGGCCCGCAGCAGCCGATTGACCGTGTCCGGGTCCTTGCGCGGTGCGAACCAGCGCTGCTCGCCACCGTAGGCCATGAGCCCGACCGCGTCGCCTTGGTGCACCGCGACGTAGGCGAGCAGGAGCACGGCATTCAGGGCATCGTCGAGGTGGCTGCGGCCGTCTCGGCCGAGGTGGCGCATACCGCGACCGGCGTCGAGCAGGAACAGCAGGCGCTGATCGCGTTCGTCCTGGTACTCGCGTGCGATGGGCTTGCGCATGCGCGAGGTGGCCTTCCAGTCGATCTGGCGCAGGGCGTCACCGCGTCGATACTCCCGCAATTGGTGGAACTCGGCACCGGTGCCGCGCCGACGCTGGCGGCGCACGCCGATGCCGGCGAGTCGGTCGCTGGCGGCGAGCAGTGTGTAGTGGCTGATCTCGCGGAAGTTGGGATACACCCGCAGCGCCTGTGCCGGCCCGACCCGGCGTCGCCGGTCCCACAGCCCGGCCGGGGAGTGCAGGCGCAGGTCGCAGCCGGCGAAGTGGTGCTCGCCTCGCTCCGGTGGCCGCAGCCCGTACTCGTGCTCAAGCCGCGCCTCGGGAGGCAGGCTCAGGGTCGTGGGTAGGGCACGGACTCCGGTGTCGGGCGGGTGCAGGTCGTGCAGATCCAGCCGCAGCGTCCGTCGAGTCGGGTTGGTCAGGGACAGTTGGACCCGGCTCCAGACCCCCTGCGGTAGGATAGCGGCGATCCGCCGCTGCACTCGGGGGGCGGGGGTGCGGAGCAGCAGCCAGGCATCCGCAACCGCCAGGCCGGCGAGCAGCAGGGCCATGGCCTGCCAGGCGGGCATCAGGCCGGGCCAGCGCGCCGCCGCAACGGCGGACAGCGTCAGCAGGGCCAGGGCGATCAGCAGCGGGCGCCGTGGTCGCATGGGTGCACCGGGTGTCGTCGAGTCCGCTAGTTGCGTGGCGCCTCCACACCGGCCAGGAGTTCAGTCAGCACGTCGTCGGCCCGATAACCCTCGATTTCCAACTCGGCGCCGAGCCGCACCCGGTGGCGCAGCACCGCTAGCGCCACGGCGCGCACGTCGTCCGGAGTGACGAAGTCGTTGCCCGCGAGCAGGGCGTGACCCCGCGCCGCGCGCACCACGGCGATGGCCGCGCGGGTGCCGGCGCCGCCGTCGAGCCCCTGCCAGTCACGGGTCGCCCGCACTAGGCGCAGGGCATAGTCGAGCACGGCATCGTCCACCGTCAGCCCCGCCGCCGTGCGCTGTACGGCGAGGATACCCCGCGGGTCCAGCACCGGTTCGACGGCGGAGACGTCCAGCGCATCGCCCACCGAGCCCGCGGCCACCTGGCGGATGACCGACAACTCGTCCTCCCGGCTCGGGTAGCGCATGAAGGACTTGATCAGGAATCGATCCAGCTGCGCCGCCGGCAGCGGGTAGGTGCCCTCCTGCTCGATGGGGTTCTGCGTCGCCAGCACCAGGAAGGGCGGTGCCAGCACCAGCGATTGCCCCTCGATGGTCACCTGTTGCTCCTGCATGGCCTCCAGCAGGGCCGCCTGGGTCTTGGCAGGTGCGCGATTGATCTCGTCGCCCAGCAGCACGTTGCAGAACACGGGGCCTCTGCGGATGTGGAACTGCTCCGACTTCATGTCGAAGATGGCATGCCCGGTGACGTCGCTGGGCATCAGGTCCGGTGTGAACTGGACCCGGGCATAGTGCCCGCCCACCGCCGCCGCCAACGCCCGCACCAGGAGCGTCTTGCCCATGCCCGGTAGGCCCTCGATCAGCACATGGCCGGCGGCAGCCAGCGCCAGCACCACCTCCCGCACCACCTGTCGCTGACCGAGCACGGCGCGGTTGACTTGCATCTCGACCCGCGCGAGGGCGTCGCGGGCGGCCTCGAGGTCTGCCGGGAGCCTGGGCTCGGGCTGTTGCATGGGCTCTTCCTGGGTGGATCGAATGCGATGTCTTGGACCGACCGGGGGTGACCGCGGGCCGTCTGTCTCAGGTGCGCCGACTCAAGCGCCGCAGGGTCTCACTGATGCGGATGAGGCCCAGATGATCACGCACCCTGTCGTCGCCGATCGGTGCATAGAGGGCCCTGCGTACGTCCGTCATCGGCAGCCGGCACAGCAGCGCGATGCGCTCCGCTCGGGCCGCTTCATCCAGCGCTCGCAGCGGCGGGTGGCGTCGCAGCCAGCCACGCTCCACGCGCCGTCGTGTCTGCTGCAGAGCGAGACCGCCGCGGCCGAGCCGCCAGAGGAACTCGCCTGCGGCTCGCAAGTGCTCCAGCAGGTCGCGTCGGCGGTCGGGGGGTGCAGGCAGCAGCGGGCCCAGGCGACCGCCCTGGCCCCAGAGCAGGGCGACGATCAGGAGCGCGGACGCAATCACAGCCGCGGGCGCAGCGTGCCAGATCAGCAGCGCCAGCGGTGGCACGGCGACGTCGTGGAGCAGCCAGACGGTATCGCGCTCCGCGGCAACCCAGTCCAGGAGCAGGGCGTTGTCGTGATCGCCGATGCCGGAGTTGCTGAGCCACCGCGTGTCGCTGACGACGAATAGCAGGCCGTCGCCCACGGCGTACTGCAGCAGCCGTGGCCGGTCGTCCGCGCCGATCGCCCCGATGGACTCGCCGTAGGCGTCCTCCAGGTAATAGCGGCCGAGGAAACCGGCCCTGACCGGCTCGGCAACGCCGTCCGCGTCGATCTCCGCGACGACTTCCGCCGGCGCCGAGTCGTCCATTCGCAGCACGGCGCCGAACTCCGCGAGCAGATCGTCGGTGCCGGGTTCGTCATCGGGCTCTAGTACATCCATGGCCTCGACCAGCATCTCCCCGCCGCCGATGAGCCAGTCGAGGAGCTGCTGGCGCCGTGCCGCGCTGAGCGGCGGTAGGCCATCGACGATGAGCATGTCGCCGCTGGCGGGTGGTGAGCGCAGCAGCTCGATGCCGGCGCTGCTCCTGGCGTCGACGCCCAGGCGTTGGAGGAAGCGCTCGGCGGCGAGGAAGGGGTTGCGCCGGGCCTCCGGCGACTGTTCCACCTCGACAGTGCGCGTCTGGCGCTCGAAGTTGGCGTCGAACCAGAACCAGGCGCCGGCCGCCAGCAGGGCAGTGACGACCGCCAGAACCCAGGCGCCGCCATGCTCGGATGGACGCTTTCGGGGTGTGGGTCTGGACTCAGCCACGAGCCGTCCCCACGGCCGCACCGACGGCCAACGGCTGCGGGAGGGTGTCGAGCAACGCGCCGAGTGCAGCCGTATCGACGTCCCGATGCGCGTAGGCGACGGTCTGCCAGAGCCGGACCAGGCGCCTGATCCAGTCGA
This sequence comes from Thiohalocapsa sp., assembly GCA_028277725.1. GTDB lineage: Bacteria > Pseudomonadota > Gammaproteobacteria > Chromatiales > Chromatiaceae > Thiohalocapsa. The sequence continues at coordinate 71,612 of JANQFX010000068.1, read as the reverse complement.
GCTCGGCCTGCGAGGCGATGTCTGTCGCAGCGGCCAGGCAGTCCGACTCGGTCGCGCTGTCGGGCAGGCGTGCGCCGTCGCCGCGCAGCCGGATGATGAGCCCCTGATAGAGCAGCGCGAGGGCGCCGCGTGCATCGCCGGCGTCGAGCGAATGCCGTGCCCGTGCCGCCAGGTCCCGTGCCACGAGGCTCGGTATCTTGGTGGTGTCCGGGTTGGCTTCCCCTTTCGGCGCCGTCGTCGCGGAGCGAGGGCGCCGAAAGGGGTGCTGGTACTCCTGCAGAATCCTCAGTCCGAGCCATGTCGCCAGCACGGCCGCGGCGAGGAGGACGGCCCACTTGATGACCGTCGCAATGCCGGTGATGAGCTCGGTCGGGAGCCAGGCGTCGGGTTCCCGTGGCCCCGGGGTCTCTTCGTTCTCGCCGACGAAGACCCAGACGCGTTCCTCGCGCGTGCTGCCGAAGTCCGGCTCCGCGAGCACCGCGTCGATGGCCTCGCGCGCCTCCGCCGGGGTCCGCGCCTGTGCCGGTTCCGGGGGTGTGACCAGAACGCAGGGCCCGAGGACGAGCGCCAGCGCCAGCGCCGAGCGGCGGTTTGGTCCGCCGCGGGCCGAGCGTGCCCGACGGAACTCCAGCTCCAGGTCCCAGGCCTCCAACCGCGTGCGACGGCCGAGGTAGAGCGCGAAGCCGGCCGCGACATAGAAGGGCGCCATGACCGAGATGGCCAATAGCATGAGCAGGTTGGCGATCCAGTAGGGCGCGGAGTGTTCGGCCAGCAGCGCGGCCTCCAGGTCGAGCCCGGGGAGACCTTCTGGCAGCAGGAAGGCGAGGCCGAGCAGCCCGCCGAGCCAGAGCACCGACTCGAGGTGCACGCAGATGATGGTCAACCAGCCGGCGGCGCCCGTGCCCAGCACCCGGAGCCGCTCGCGCCTGGCCGCGCCGCGCGGTGCCTCCAGCAACGTGACCGGCATGCTGAAGGAACGGGTCAGGCCGATCCTGCGCCAAAGCAGTTGCGGCCAGAGCCGCCGTGGCAACGCCCGCGGCAGGCGCCGGACGGCGACGCGCAGGGGTAGGCGTTCGCCGAAAAAGGCCCGGCTCAGCCAATACAAGGGCAGGGCCTCGAAGGCCGGCTTGAACCACCACAGGGCCGGCAGCCAGAGGCCGGGATGCTGGTTCAGGAACACCAGCGTCACCAGTGCGACCGGCGCCGCCGCCGCCCACCAGCAGGCCCAGAGCGGCAGGAACCAGGTGCGTGCCAGCGCGAAGCCGAGGTCGATGCTCTCCATGGGCGTGCGCGGGCGTGTCGTCGCGGCGGTGCAGCTCAGGTCCATAGCGATCCCCTGGCCGCCGCCTTTGCCTCGGCGGGGCCCTTGTCGAGGCTATCCGTGTCCGGCCCGTCGTCATCGGGGTCGATACCGCGACCGGCCAGGCCGAGGTAGGCCGCAACCAGTATCCAGCCGGCGATGCCGACAGCATACTTGATCTCCGGGGGGATCGCCGCGTTGGCGGACCAGAAGGCCTCCACCACGGCGGCCAGCACCAGGAGTAGCACCGCCCCCATCACAAGGGGCACCGACTCCGCCGCGTTGGCCCGCAGCGCCGCGCTACGGCTGCGGCGGCCCGGCGCCAGGATGGCCTGGGACAGAAGCAGCCCGGCCGTGCCGGCAATGGCGATGGCGGTGAGCTCCAGGGCGCTGTGGCCGCTGACAAAGGACCAGAAGGGCGCGCCATAGCCGAGCTGCGTCAGGTGTCCGGCAACACCGCCGGTGAAAAGGCCATTCATCGCAAGGATGAAGACGCTACCCACGCCGGCGGCGAGCCCCCAGGCGAAGGTGCGCAGTGCGATACCGACGTTGTTCATGACATAGAACCCGAACATCATCACATCGTCATCCGCCGCTCGCGACGGCGCTCGCCCGAGCCTGGTGTTGGAGGGGTCGTACATGGCCTCGTACTCGGCCACCTGTGCGCCGTCGAGGAGGCTGTAGATCAGGGTCGGGTCTGCCGCGCAACCGATCCCCATGGCGAGCATGGGTCCGAAGAAGAGCGCGCAGGCGATGGCAAACAGGCCGCGTCTGCGCCGCAGCGCGCGCGGAAAGCCCGACACGGCCATGCGCAGGAAGGCCCGCGGCCAGTTCGGACGTGGCTTGTGGAGTTGCCGGTAGCCGCGCCGAACCAGATCATGCAGGCGCGCGATCAGGCCCGGACTGTAGCCGCGGGCGCGGGCGGTCGCGTAGTGACCACTCACCTGTCGCAGCAAGCGCGGCAGGCGTTGCACCGGCACCGACGGCGCGGGCCGTCGACGCGCCTCCAGGTCGTCGAGCAGCCCCTCCAGACGCCGCCAGACGGGCGCGTAGACCTGCTCGAAACGCTGCTGTCTCACGCCCTTGGGCCTCCTGATGCCTGTTGCGCCGCCGATGACGGCGCGGACCCCTGCCGCTCGGGCTCCGGCATCGCGGCGTTCGGCTTACCGCGGGCGATCCAGTTGGCAATACCGAGCAGGATGCCGGCGGCATCTCCACCTGATGCAGGGACCGTCTCCGCCAGCCCGGACAACTCGGCGAGCTCCGCACGGCGGGCGGCGGAGAGCTCGGCACTGCGTTCGGCGAAGGCGAGCACGGCCTGCTGCATGGCCGGTGTCATCTCGATCGGCGGTGCAATCGGCCGGTGACGGGCCAGATTCGGCACCGTGGCTCGGGTCTCGCGGTAGACCACGAGCGTGCCGGCGGCGAGGTCTCCGAGCCGACGGAAGTCGCGGTCCACCAGCATGACGACCAGGCCGACGGCATAGAAAACGGGTAGGAAGTCGAGCGTGCGCAGCAGGTTGCGCAACAAGGACGCGGACGGTCCCACGGGCGTGCCATCGGCGTGCACCACCGTGAGTCCCAGGGCGCGCTTGCCGGGGGTTGCGCCGGAGCGCAGCTCGAAGAACACCGGATAGAACCATTCGAGCAGGAACAGCGCCAGCAGCATCAGCCCGATGCCGACCCCGGCCAGTCCGGCGAGTGGCGTCAGCGCCATGTAGATGGCGATGCGGATCAGCAGGTCGATGGCGAAGGCGCCGGCGCGCGGCACCGGGCCCGCGAGCCGCAACTCGATCTCGATGCCCTCCGGCGTCTCGAATCGGCGCAGGCTGTCGATCTGGAAGACGCTGCTGTCGTCGGCCGGCATGGACATGGTTCCGAGCGGCGGCTCAGCGGTACAGCTGCAGCGGGAAGGTCTCGGTGATGAGGATCACGGGTTCGCCTGCGATGATGATGCGGTAGGTGCGGAAGACCGATTCACCGCCGTCGTCATCGGGCTCGACACCCACCTCCAGGACTTCGCGGTAACTCTCCAGGCCGCTGTCGCGAATCAGGACGCCGATGCCGATCTCGCGATCGATGAGCCGTTGCCGGAAGTGGCCGGGGATCAGGTCGGTGCGGATGACCGAGAAGGCGTGCGCGAAGGCCCGGCCACTGTCCCCGCCGCGCAGCCTGGCGCGCCGGACCATGATCCGCTCGCCGGCGTGGACGTGGACCCAGGGGATCTCGTCGGCCGCGGCGACGAACTCCTGGCGCAGGGTGTCCACGACCACCGGCTCCCAGAAATAGGCCTCGATGATCTTGGTCACGGTCCCATCGGTAACCAGCAGCGCGCGCAGGAAGGCAGGTAGAGCATCCATCGGCACGGCGGTCCCGCCCTCGCGGCCGATGGTGCCGTCGCGCACGAAGCCCTCGCAGCGGAAGGGATTGGCGGACGCCGGGGCGACGGTTCTGCGATAGTAGCGGTCGACCATGATTCGGGGTGCTGCTTGCTGGGTTCGGATGTCGGGTACTGGTGGGCGCGACGCGGGCGGGCGCTGTCCGGTGGGAGGTGCGACCCACTGCCGTGTCTCGGCCGCGGCCTGGCGGCTCGGGCGAGGAGTCTCTCAACGCAGCTTCATGATGAAAATGACTTTGACGCTCGGTGGCAGATGTTGGACGCGGTCCGTGGGCGCGTCGATGCGATGGCGGTGCTGGTCGTCGGGCAGGTGCTTGAGCTGTGCTTGGCCGGTGGGGGTATGGCGGTTGCGCAGGACCGGTGGGCCGCTCTCACCGCGCAGCCGGTGTTCGTGCTCGCGGCTCCCGAGTCGCTGGCCGACACTGGCCGCATCCGTGGTGCCGTACAGCACGCGGTTGCGCAGGTCCGGTGTGCCGCGGGTCCCGTCGCACACCGCCCAGCCGCGCTCCGCAAGCCAGGCGCTCAGCTGCCCGCTGGGTCCTGTGAAGCCGCTCGCGGCCGGGACAAAGGCGATGATGCCCCCGGCGGGCGTCTCCGTGCCATCCAGTCCGACCGGGTTGCCGTCGGGTGCTGAGCTCTCAGGAGAGCTGCGACCACTGTCCGCCTCGTCCATGGGGAGCGGCTGAGCGGTGATCGACGGCGCGAGGAAGATGAACGCGAGAGCGCCGACGACGCCGGTGAGCCAAGCGCGACCGCGCCCCTGCACTGCGTCCCTAGCGCCTGCTGGAGCAGTCACTGTGACCGCGGCTGGGGTCTCACCTAGCGCCATAACAGGCGCTGAGGTCTGGGTTGGGGTCTCGTGAGCAGGCGTCGCAAGCATCTCGATGCCGTGGTCCGCTTCCAGCGCGAGCGACGACGGAACCTGCTGGCCCGCCCCGGCCCGACGCCCATGGTCGTCGTATTGGATCATCTCAAGGCCGGCTTCAATGTCGCCAAGGTGTTTCGGTCCGCGCAGGCATTCGGTGTGCGTGAAGTCCATCTGGTGGATATCGGGCCCTTCGACCCGGCGCCGGCCAAGGGGGCGTTTCGGGTGGTTCCGGCCCGGTTCTTCGATCAGTTGGACCATAGCATGGCGGCGTTGCGCTCCGCCGGCTACGGGATCTTCAGGCTGGCCGCGGACGACGGTCCCTGCTTGTCATCGGTCGAATTGCCCCGGCGCTGCGCCTTCGTCCTGGGGCATGAGGAGTTCGGCATTTCGTCCGCCGGGGCCGCGTTGCCGGCGCTGCGCATTCCGCAGGTTGGTCAAGTCCAAAGCCTGAACGTCAGCATCGCCGCGAGCATCGCGATGTACGAATATCTCCGACAATACCCCATCCGGGTTGAGGGGGAGGTTGAAGGAACGCGGTCGGAGGCGCCACGTCCAGTCCCGCGGTGATGCGAGATCGATGCACGGATCGAGCCGCAAGTACACCTCGTTCCGGCTGCCCGTTGCCTCAATAGCACACCGTTCAGGCGGCTCGGTTACAGGCCTTTGCGGGGCGAGCGTGGTTGGCGCACGACGCTGTTCGATTCTGCTAACATCCGCGCTTGAGGGCTCGGACCAGCCCTTGACCTGTGCTATAAACCCTTTGCCGATCGGCAAACTCAAACGGAGAATCCGCTATGACCAAGAACGCAAAGTTCGCCTCCCTGTCCGCTGCCGCGCTGCTGAGCGCCTCTCTGCTCGGCGGTTGCGCCACCGACCAGGAAGCCCGTGACATGGCTCAGGCCGCCATGGACGCAGCCAACGCCGCTCAGGCTTGCTGCGAGGCCAACGAAGAGCGTATCAACCGCATGTACCAGCGCATCATGGCCAAGTAAGAACCATTTACTTGGATGGGGCGACCCGACGGTGCTATGCCTCCCGGGTCGTCCCATGTCACGAATCGCTCTTTGACTTCAGCGGCACTCGCCGCGTCTCTCACCCCAGCTTACCCGCCCAACTTACTGGCCCAGCTTACCGGTCCAGCACATCGTCCCAACACACCGCTCCAGCGTACTGCAATTCCAAGTCGTGCCCTGACTCCAGTCATTTCCGCTGACTTCGGTCTGAGGCCCAACCGATCACGGGCTGTTAGGCTCTTATTGTGCGAATCACGCGCTCCTCTCCCGGATGCGCGACGGTCCAGTCACTCGCGGCCCCGGTCTGTTCGTGCGAGCTGGCGCGAAGTCCCTTTCCTGGCTTCCCTTAGGTCTCAGTTAAAAGACCGTCTCCAGCCGGTGCCAGCTGTTCGCACCCTGTCGCACGCCGACCATACGGGGCAATCCGCTATTGTCCTGCAATGCGCGACGCACTTCGTCCCAATCGATGCTTACCCCATCGGCTTGCGCGACCTTGGACGGAATGACCTTTTCGGCCGACTTAGCTCCGGCGCCTTCCGGAATATTGACCTCCAGGAACAACTGATCGCCACGCCACCCGACCTTGTACGGCTGGTCGACGATGCGCACGTTCGTCCCCTTGGGTACCTTGGGGAACAACGCCTCGATATCCTCCGGGTACATGCGAGTGCAGCCCGAGCTGACCGGCATGCCGACACCCCACGGCTTGTTGGTGCCGTGGATCAGATAGCTCGGGTTGCTGAGGCGCATGGCATAGGCCCCGAGCGGATTGTCCGGGCCGGCGGGGACCACGGCCGGTAGCGTTTCGCCTCGCTTCTCGTACTCGGCTCGAATGGATGCGGGCGGCGTCCAGGTTGGGTCCTTGATCTTCTCGATGACCGAGTAGGTGCCCACCGGGGTCTCCCAGCCGTCGCGGCCGATGCCAACGGAGAACACCTCGACCTCGGTGGCGGAGTGGTAGAAGTACATCCGCTTCTCCGCCAGGTTCATCACCAGGCCGTCGCGCGGCGTCTCGGGCAGGACGTGAAAGTCCGGTACCAGCACGTCCTTGCCGTCGCCTGGTACCCACATGTCGACGTTCGGATTCGCCTGCTGCATCTCGTCGTAACCCGAGCCGTAATGGCGGCCGATATCCAGCAGGGTCAGTTCCGCGCTGCTCTTTACATAGAATGGCGTGCCGATGACACTGTCCGCCTGCTCGACGCGATAGATCTCGGCCTGAGCAGGAAAGGCTAGTAGCGCGGTGCTCGCCAGGAGGGTGGCCCCGGCAATGCGGCATTGAGAGAGGCCGCGGGCCGGTGAGTCAGTGGCCGCAGGGCATTGGAATCGCATCGTTTTCCTCATCATTTCCACTCAACAAAGGTTCTGCGTGAAGGGGCCATGAGCCGCCATCAGAAACATAAGACCGGCACCGACACGGCTGCGCTGTCGTCGGTGCGCAACATCGGTATTGCGGCGCACGTGGATGCCGGCAAGACCACGCTTACGGAGCGGATGCTCTACTACACCGGGGCGTCGCACAAGATCGGCGAGGTGCACGACGGTGCCGCCCACATGGACTGGATGGCGGAGGAGCAGGAGCATGGCATCACCATCACCGCCGCCGTCACCAAGGCCCTGTGGCGCAACCACCAGCTGCAGGTGGTCGATACGCCCGGACATGTCGACTTTACCATCGAGGTCGAGCGCTCCATGCGCGTTCTGGATGGGGTCATTCTGGTGCTGGACGGCGTGCGCGGGGTCGAGCCGCAGACCGAGACCGTCTGGCGTCAGCGCAGTCATTTCGGCCTGCCGACGCTGTTCTTCGTCAACAAGCTGGACCGCCCCGGCGCCGACTATGCCCGATCGCTGGAAGCGATTCGGACCCGCCTCGGTGCGACGCCCGTGGCGCTCACCGCGCCGCTGATCGACGGTTCGCTCGGGGCGCAGGTCGAGGACGAGCGCGCGGTGGTCCACCTGCTGCGCCGCACCCTGATTCGGTTCGAGGGCGAGCAGGGCGAGCGTGTCAACGAAACGCCCTGTCCGGATGCCCTCTGGGCTCGCTTCGACGCGCTGCACGAGGCGCTGCTGCTCGCCGCCGCGGAGGTCGATGAATCGCTTGCCGATCAGGTGCTCTCCGGCATCGAGCCGGACTCGGACCTGGTGCTCGCGGCGTTACGCCGGGGCACGCTCGAAGGTCGCATCTTCCCCTGTCTCGCCGGCAGTGCGCTGCGCGATATCGGCGTGCAGCCGCTGCTCGACGCCGTCGTCGACCTGCTGCCGGCGCCGCTTGATCGGCCCGCCGCCGAGGCGCGGCTGCCCGAGGGCGACACCGAGGAGGTCGTGCTCGGGCCCAAGGGCCCGTTCGCGGCGTTGGTGTTCAAGGTGCAGCTCTGGGACGGGCGCCGGCACTGCTTCGCGCGGGTGTACCGCAACCGGCTCGGACCCGGGGACAAGGTGGCCTTCCTGTCGGCCGACGGGCGGACGGTCACGGAGCAGGTGGCCCGCATTTTCGACACGGACGCCGGGCGCAAGCAGCGACTGGACGTCGCAGAGCCCGGTCAGATCGTGCTGCTCGCAGGGCTCAGATACGCCGGCACCGGTGACACCCTGTGTGACCCGGGGCACCTGCTTTCGCTGGAAGGCATCGAGGCGCGTCGACCGGTCCTGAGTCTGGCCATCGAACCCGGCGCCGGCACCGACGAGGAGCGGTTGCTGGAGGCCCTCGACAAGGTGATCCAAGAGGACCCCACCCTCGCAGTCGCCGAAGACCCGGACACCGGGCAGAGGCTGCTGCGCGGCATGGGCGAGCTGCACCTTCAGATCGTGCTGGAGCGCCTGCAACGCGAATTCGGTGTCGCCGTGCGTAGCGGCCGACCGGCGGTAGCGGCGCGCGAGAGCATCGGCCGCGAGTCGACGGCGAGCGTTGTCTACAGCCGCCCGCCGAGTCCCGATGGTAAACACCCGGAGCTCACTGCCGGTGCCAGGGTCCAGGTTCAACCGGCCCCGCGCGGCGCGGGCAACGCGCTGGTGCTCGCGCCGGAGCTACTGCCCGAGGGGGCCGAGCTGTCCCCGGCGCAGGAGCAGGCGTTGCGCCAGGGGTTGGCCCAGGGCCTCGCCGCCGGCCCCTTGCAGGCGGCGCCGGTGGAGGACGTGCGGGCGGTGCTGGAGCGCGTCGAGCTGTTCGGCCAGCAGAGCAGCCCGGATGCCCTGGCGGCGGCCGCGGCGCGCGCGCTGGGCAAGGCCCTGGCCGAGGCAGAGCCCTGTCGGCTGGAGCCGGTGATGCGGGTCGAGTTGGTGGTGCCCGACGACAACCTCGGTGCTGTCCTCGGGGACCTGCAGCAACGCCAGGCGCGGATCCTCGGTACCGACAGCGTCGATGGCGCCGCAACCATCGGCTGCGAGGTCCCGCTGAAACGGTTGCTGGGTTATGCGACGGAGCTGCGCAGCCTGACCCAAGGCCGCGGCCAGTTCAGCATGCAGTTCGTGCGCTTCGATGTCGCGGCGGGCGCTTGATGTGCATGTGGCGATAGGGAATGCTGCCGAGTCTCTACGCTTGCTTGCCCCTGGCCGTCTCGGCCAGATGCGGTTACGCGCCTAGGGGCTGTTGGCAGCGCTGCCGGTGGCCTCGGCGTTTCGCTACTGGGCCACCAGGCTGCGCTCTCTCGGCAGGGTGCCGTGCCGACTGCTCGGCGGCACGGCGTTGCGGAATGTCCCGACGGAGCATCCAGGTGCACATTGATGGGGCCTCGGGAGCTGTTATGGATTTCTTACATCTTTTTGGCACACGCGGCGGGGATTCCCGATCAGAATGGGGTAAAGTTCGCTTTAACAAAGACTTGTGAATAATGGCGCGGAATCTGCTTTCTCAATAGGCCGTTTCGTACACTGCGGCCGGGTCGTAAAATCCAGACGACTGCAGCCTGTTCGCCATCGACTCTCGAGGGCGCGCTACTCTTACCTCGCCTCAGGTCGAGACCTGGTTGCCACCAAGACAACACGCCTAGCCCCATGTCCAAGATCCAACTCGTCAGGCTCGTCGGTGCGCTCCTAGCTGGGCTCTCCTTTGGTGCGCTCGCCGGCATCGAGTACACTCCTTGGCAAGAGTTCAGCATTCCCCAATCCAGGACCGGTTCGGCGGGGGACGCGACGCTCACATTCGATCAGTACAACCCGGCGGTCTTGGGTCCCGATCTGACCGGCATTCAGTTCGAGCTCAACGCGTCCTCTGTCGCGGTGTATCAGTTCCGAGATCTGAGCGGTTCCCCCAACGACTTCACCGTTGGAGTCGATTTCCAGGTTGCAGTCGGCAACACAGCTGTTGGTTCCCTGGTCGTCGCGTTGCCGGACATCGTCGACGAGTTGCGCTCTGTCGCTGCTTTCGGGTCGTATGACTCTCCTGGGTTTGGCTTACCGCCAGACTTCGACGACCCCAACGTCCTCACTGGCAACGATAGCGAAACGCGCATCTATGAGGGGGCCGAGCTGACACCGGAGATCGCCGCGCTGTTCACCGGAACAGGCACGGTGCAGTTGGACGCCGGTGCCAGATCACAGAACTTCACCGCCGCAACGGGCGATAGCGGCACGGATGTGCTCACCCGCTACGAGGCCAGCGGACGTATCCGCTACAGCTACCAGGTGGCGACCGTTGTTTCGGTCCCTGCGAGCCTGCTCTTGTTGGGCGTTGGCGTTATAGCGGTGGGCGCCTTGCGGCGTCGCGACCGCAACCACGCCTGATCGGTCACCGTGGTCACCACGCCGTCGCGAGCCCTCGCCCCAAGCCGCTCCTGGACGTGAGATCGCGCCGGCCCAAATCCGCAGGGAAGTGAGTCGCGCCCTCCTTCTTACGCCCCTGACTCGCTAATGGACCCGTCACACCGATTGCTGAGTGGTGTCCTGCCCGCTCCATTCGCCCTGCAACGATCAGCACAGATGGCGTCGCAGACAATCCCTCAGGCCTGCCTGCTGGCGTGCTTGCTCCTCGGACTACCCGCCGCTGCCGACGAACTCGATGTGGCGCGCGACCTCCTTGAAGCCGGGGAGGTCGTGCAGGCGCAGATTCAGCTCCGGAATCGTCTGCAGTCGCACCCGCGCCATGCCCCAACCCGTCTCCTCCTGGCCGAGGTGTTGCTGCGGATGCGCGACGGCAAGGCGGCCGAGCGGGAGATCGCTCGCGCCTTGGACCTCGGGTTGGACGATGCCAATCACAGGGTTCCGGCCATGCTGGGTCAAGCCCTGGTGCTGCAGGGCGAGGGGCAGCAGGTGATCGACGAGGTGCCGGTGCCGGAGGACGCCGGCGCTGAGGCTCGGTCGCGCGTCTTGGGCGTTCGAGGCAACGCCTTCGAGCTGCTCGGCCGAGTCGACGACGCGGCGTCGTCCTATGCGCGCGCCCTGCAGCTGGACCCGAACAACGTCGATGCCCATCTCGGTCAAGCCCGCATCGGCTTTCACGCCGGTGATGCCGAACGCGGGCGCGCCGCGCTCGACGAGGCGCTACGGATCGACCCCGGTTCCGCCGCGGCTTGGGAGATGCTCGGCGAGGTCTTCTACCGATCCGCAGATGTGCGCCGGGCCGAGGAGGCCTTCTCCCGCGCCTTGGCGCTCGACCCCGTGGCCTGGGCGGTCTGCTACAAGCGGAGCATTGCGCGGGTCGATCGGGGCGATGTGGCTGGTGCCGAGGAAGACTTGGCCTGTATGGATCGCCTGAACCCTCGATTCCCGGGCGGGAAGCTACTCCGGGGGCGCCTGTCGATGGCGCGCGACGAGTTGCAGGAGGCGGCGCTGCACCTGGACCTCTACGTCAACGACGTGCCGACTGATCCCCTAGGTCTGTATCTCGCCGCGCGGGTGGGGTTCGCGCTCGGGCGACGCGAGGCCGTCCTATCCCATCTCGATCGCTACGTCGCCGCCGCGCCGAAGGACTTCGCTGCCCTGGTGCCGGCGGCCCGGCTGTTCCTGGCCGCCGGGGAGGCGGATCGGGCCGAGCGCCTGCTGGCCGATAGCCAAGACACGGCTGCACAGCAGGACGAGCTCGATGCCATGATGGCCGAGATTCGCGCCCTGCAGGGTCGACTCGACGAGGCTGTGCGTCTGGCCTCTACCAACGTCGCGCGTGCGCCCGAGAACCTCGCCTATCGCCGCACCTATGCCCGGCTTCTGACCCTGCAGGGAGACTGGTCGCAGGCCGCGGAGCAGTTCGCTGCCTTGGCGCGCAAGACCGAGCTCACGCTCGAGGAAGGTCTGCTGCGGGTGGCCGTGCTGATTCGAGGCGCACGCAACGACGAAGCCCTCACGGTCGCGCAATCCCTGCAGCGGCGCGCGGGACGTGATGCGCGTGTCTTGTACGCCCTCGGCGCGGCCCGTCTCGCCACGAACCAACTGCAGCCCGCGCGGAGTGCATGGCAACAGGTGCTGGTCATCGATCCGGAGATGCACAAAGCGGCGGTCGCGCTCGCCCGTCTGGAGATGGCCCTCGGCGATGCCGAGGCAGCGCAGGACCTGTTGGAGGAGGCCGTGGCGGTCGGTGTGGAGGGTGGCGCGATCCTGCGCGAGCGTGCCGCCCTGGACCTGCATGTAGGCAAGACGGAGGAGGCCGTGGAGCGTTTGCGGGCGGCCGTCGAGTTGGAGCCCGGCGATCTGTCCCTGCGGTTGGCCCTGGCGGAGGCGCTGGCATTGGATGAGGACTACACGGGCGCCCTGGCTGTCCTGCCCTCGTTTGGTGAAGCCATGTCCGACGCCTCCTTCTTGCGGCTGCGTGGCATGCTGGAGTTGCGTGTCGGGGCCTATCTCGATGCGGCGGCAACCCTGAGTCGGTTGCTGCAACAGGACCCGGCGGATGCGGAAGCGCGTCTGCGCCTGGTCTATGCGCGCGCCATGCTGGGACACTCCTATGTTCTCCTGTCGGAGTTCGAGCGCGGGCTGCGGGCCGCACCAGAGTCCGCGCTGGTCCAACCCACCAGCATGCTGGTGTTCGATCGGCTCCCGGACCTGGATTCGCGTAAGCAGCTCGTCGCGATGCTACGGCAGGTCGTGCCGGAACAGTCTTTACTCCCCTATATGTCCGCACTCGTCGCCCATGCGGAGGGCGCATTGGAGGACGCGCTGCGATACGCGCGAGAGGCCCATCGCCAGTCGGGCGATTCTCGGCGCGTCTTCGTCACGCTGCTGGGCCTATTGTCGGATTCTGGCGCGATGAGCGAAGCCCGAGCGCGGGCGACGCGCTGGTTCGAGCGGCACCCCGAGGACGTGACGACGCGCATGGCCTGGGCGACGAGTCTGCTCCGTGCCGGAGACACAGTGGGCGCCTTGCGACAGTACCGAGCGATTCTGGAGCACGCCTCGGACAACGTGACTGCGCTGAACAACAGTGCCGTCCTCATCATGCACGACCGGCCCGAGGAGGCGCTGGCCTTCGCCCGCCAGGCGGTGGAGCTGGCGCCAGACGAGCCCGAGTACGTGGATACCTTGGGCACCATCCTATTCGAGCTCGATCGGACCAATGAGGCCCGTGACGCCTTGGCCGAGGGGCACGAACGTTTTCCGGACAACGCGTCGATCGCGTTTCTCTATGCGCAGGTGCTCGCCGAGCTTGGCGTGCAGGAGGACGCGAAACGCCTGCTGCTCGAATTGTCCGAACAGACCTTTCCGGAACAGGCGGAAGCGCGGGCGTTGCTGAAGCAGTTGGGTGGGTGATCCGTCTGCGGCGGTTCGGCTACCGCAGGCTGCTCAGGCTACGAACGTGGTCCATGGCCGCGTTGAACATGTCCTGGTCCGCGTGGGCTCGGCAGTAGTCCCGGGTGCCTCGCATCGCCGAGCGCACGCCGGAACCGCGCAGGACGTCCTCGCCCAGGGCCAGGTTGAGTGCAGAAAAGAAGCCCCCGAGCCAGTCTTCGTAGCGCTGCATCTCCGACTTGTCGCCGTTGTCCGCGGCCTCCGCCGCCTTCAGGTAGTCCCCGCAGGCGCGCACGCCATAGCCCCAGAGCGGTTGTCCGGCCCAGGGCGCGGCGCCCGGGACGACCAGCAATGCCAGCAGCAGTGCAGTGCCTAGTGGCGGTGGCGGCCGCAGGCCGTGGCGTGTGGGCTGTGGCGAAATTGCGAGTCCAGCGGCGTGCCGCCAGGCGACGGACTGGTAAGATTGCACGTTTGAGTCTCCGCCAGAGGGTGAGATGCGGCATTGCCGCGACAGGTGACCATGCATGTCCTGATGATCTCCGACGTCTACTTCCCGCGCGTCAACGGTGTGTCGACGTCCATTCAGACCTTCGCACGGGAGTTCGTCGGCCTTGGGCACAGGGTGACGCTGCTTGCGCCGGACTACAGCCGTGGCGACCCGGAGCCATTCGAGGTGATCCGGCTGCCGTCGCGGTACTTCCCGTTCGATCCGGAGGACCGGATCATTCGCTGGGGCTACATCCGCGCGCACCAGGATGCCCTGGCGGCCGCCGGCATCGACCTGGTGCACATCCACACACCCTTCATCGCTCATTACGCCGGCGTTGCCCTGGCCAAACGGCTCGGGGTGCCGGTGCTCTCCAGCTATCATACCTTCTTCGAACAGTACCTCGATAAGTACATCCCGCTGGTGCCCAGTGCCTGGATGCGCTACGCCGCACGACGCTTTTCGGCCGCCCAGTGCGCCGACGTGGACGCCCTGGCGGTGCCTTCTCAGGCCATGCTGGATGTGCTCGAGCGCTACGGCGTGCGTACACCCGCGGAGATCCTGCCCACGGGCATCGATCTGGACAAGTTCCACCGGGGCGACGGGACCGCGTTTCGGCGCAAATATGGCATCCCGGATGACCGCCCGACCTTGGTCTACGTCGGTCGCCTCGCATTCGAGAAGAACTGCGACTTCCTGTTGCGCATGCTCGATCTGGTGCGCGCACAGGTGCCCGACGTGCTCCTGGTCATCGCCGGCGAGGGCCCTGCGCGCAAGCAACTGGAGGGGATGAGCCGACGGCTGGGTCTGACCGGCCAGGTGTTGTTCGTCGGCTACCTGGACCGCGACGGTTCCCTGGAAGACTGCTACGCGGCCGGGGACGCCTTCGTCTTCGCGTCGCACACCGAGACCCAGGGCCTGGTGCTGCTGGAGTCCTTGGCCCTGGGTACACCTGTGGTCGCAACGGCGGAAATGGGCATCCGCGAGGTGTTACGAGACGGCGTCGGCTGCCTCGTCGCCGAGGACGACGAGCAGGACTTCGCGGCCAAGGTGGTGCGCCTGTTATCCGATCCGGCATTGCAGAGGGACCTGCGGGGCAGTGCCCGACCCTACGCGGAGACCTGGTCAGCGCCGGCCATGGCGCAGCGCATGCTGTCGCTCTACGCGCGCGTGTGTGCCGGCGCGGCCGGACGGGACGCCGGGACGGTGCCCCGCGAAGAGGGGGAACTCGAAGCGGTCGACGCCGACACGCAACCCATTGAGGCCGGCGCCGCGAACTCGTCCGGTGTCGAGGACGAGCGGGGCTTGGTCGAACAGGGGCTGGACCGTGACCATGTGCGCTGCACGGCAACGCGCTGAGCGCGGGCCCGGCGGCATCCCGGGGTGGGGGGTGGCATGCAGCGGGTTCGGCCTGGCGCCTACAGGCCTGCCGCGTTCATTCGGCGCGGTGATCCAATCGGGCGTAGCCGTCAGGTGCGGGGGCAGAGGGCGGTGATGCCCTGCTCCCGTAGATAGCCGCCCAGGCGCCGGTCCATGTCCAGCATGTGCCCCATGAACCACTGCTTCATCGCCTCCAGATCGCTCCGTTCAAGGCGTTCTTGCGCGCTTCCGGCCATGTCGCGGGTCATCTGTGTGTATTCTGCGAGCAGCAGGGCATGCTCGCGGATGTGCTCGGCGGTGCCCGGATAGTGTGCCGCGCGCATCAGGGCATCTTCCCGCTCGAAGGAGGCCGCGGCACGCGCACGCAGTGCGCACAACCAGAATTGCAGCGCCGAGAACGGGTTGCGCATGCGATCGGGCGCCGGGGCGTCGTCGCTCCGTGGCCCGTGCCAGGCGCCGAAGCGCTGGGCCATGTAGTCGATCATACGGGTCAGGGCCCGGTGATCGCGGTCCAGGATCTCGATGCCGACGCACCATTGCTCGCGCCAGCGGAAGAACGGTGTGGGCTTCGGCGTGCCCAGGGGAAACTGACGGCCGGTCTGGGGAGAGTGGATCCGGGCCGCGGACATTCCAGGGGCATAGCTGAGCGCTTGGTCTACCAGGGCCATGGGGCGGCTCCGATTCGGCAAAGTGGGTATGGGGTGAGTCTCGGTGAGGTCGCGGCGAGCGGGTCGCGGTCGGCGCCCTGATCCGAGACGGGTTATTAGAAAGTCTAAACCCTATGGCGGTTTTTACCAATATTTTTGGTGTTTTCAGGCGGCGGACCCGCGTTCTATCCGCTTCTGTGCCCTCGCCTGGGGCCAGCCCACAAGTCTGACAACCAGGCAAGGGCCGCAGGGAGCCGCCTCGGCATTGACACGGAAGGCGGCACAATGTGCACTGCGCGCATGCGACATCGCCCGCAGCGGACTTAGAGACGCGAACCCTGTTTATGAATACCCAAGACGTTCTAGATGCCTTCGAACTGCTCGACACCTGGGAGGCCAGATACGAGTTCATCGGCGATCTGAGTCGGCAACTCCTACCCCTAGCCGACGAAGCGCGCCACGACGGCACCCTGGTGAAGGGCTGCAACACCCGCACCTGGCTCACGGGCGAGCTGACCCGCGAACCGGCCGGGGACCAGTCGCCCGTCATTGCCTACCGCGCCGATGCCGAGACGCCGCTGGTGCGTGGGCTGGTCGCGCTGCTGCTGGTGCCTTTCCAGCATCAGACACCCGAGGCCGTGCTGGAGACCGATGCGGCGGACTACATCGGCAAGATCGGGCTCGCCGAGCACCTGAGCCCCAATCGCCGGGCCGGCATGGAGCACTTCATCGAGCGCGTGTATCAGATCGCCCGCGAACTGCGCGCCGCCTAAGCCTCGACTCGAGCGCCAACCGGAGCCCCAACCTGAGCCCCAACCGGAGCCGGTTGTGCCGATCGGTCTCAGCCCTCTTCCTCGTAAGGGCTGACATTGGTAGCGTCGATACGATAGCCGGCCTCGCCGAGTTCGTTGCTGAACCGCTCGATGTGCATGGTCCCCTCGACCCAAACCGTATCGAACAGCTCCCCTCGGTAGGCGGCGCCGTCCGTGGTCACGACATAGACGGTCTGGTTCGATGGCGGCGGTGGCACATGGATACAGGCACCGAAGTAGGGCACGAGCAGGAATTCGCGGATCTCCACCGCATCCATGGTCAGCGGTACCACGAAGCCGGGTAGGCGGACCTCGCGGCCATCGAGTTCCTGCACCACCGGGGCCTTGGCCCAGAGTTCCTGGAGCTTGTCGAACAACGCGTCGGCGCGCGGATCGTCGTCGTCGATGTTGTCGATGTCGTACTGCTCGAATAGCGTCTCGGGGCGCCAATCGGCGGGGATCAGGTCGTCCCATTGGAGCGCGCGGCCGAGTTCGATGTCCGCGGCCAGTTCCTCGGAGGTGAGCCCGGCATCGCTCGGCCGGCCGGCGGTCTCTTGCTCGGGCTCTCCGCCGCAGCCCGCGAGCAGCAGTGTCAGTTCGGCCACGAACAGGAGAATGGCAAGGCGGTGTCGGTGCATGGTTCTGGTTCCTCAGGACCCGGAGCATGGGTGTGGGGCTCGACCGGACCCTGACCTGGCGCTGGTTCGACCTTAGACCCGGAGCGATAGGCCGTCGGCGAGTGACATGCGGTAGGCCCTCAGTGCCGGCAGTGTGCCGGCGACGATGCCGGCCGCCAGCACCGCGCCCAGCAGCAGCCATTCGTGCAGACTCGGGGTACCGATGCCGATGAACAGCCCGAGTCGTTCCTGCAGCAGCGGCTGGCCGGCGATGAGCAGCGCATACAGTAGCGCGGTGCCGACCAGCAGGCCCAGCAGCGTCAGCAGAGCCGCCTCGCCGACGATGAGCGCGAGCACCTGTGCCGGGCGTGCGCCGACGGAGCGCAGG
Organism: Thiohalocapsa sp.; assembly: GCA_028277725.1. Lineage (GTDB taxonomy): Bacteria > Pseudomonadota > Gammaproteobacteria > Chromatiales > Chromatiaceae > Thiohalocapsa. Next base: position 54,049 of record JANQFX010000068.1, on the reverse strand, counting down.
ATGGCCATCTCCCGTCGGCGCTCGTTCAGCCCGATGAGTAGCGCCGTCAGCATCCCCACCAGGCCCACCAGCACGACACAGGCGGAGACCACCAGCAGCGCCCCCTCGGCGACCCCCACCAGCGACCAGAGCTCCGCCAATGCCACGCCGGGAAGCACGGCGAGCAGGGGTTCCTCCGGGTAGTCGTTGACCCAGCGCTGCACGGCGAAGGTCGCGATGGGCGATTCCAGCCCCACCAACACGGCCGTGATCGCCTCCGGCGTCAGGTCCATGCGGCGCACCCGGTCGGCGTCGATGCTGAGGCCCGGGATCGGAGCACCGCCGCGCCAGCCGACATGGATGGCCTCGATGGCCGCGAGGCTCACGTGCACGCTGCGGTCCACCGGTGTACCGGTACGCGCGAGGATGCCGGAGACGCGAAAGGGCTTGTCGTCGTGGCGCGCAAAGGCGACATCCCCGGCCCCGTGGGCGACGATGATCCGATCCCCCAGCCCATACCCCAGGCTCTCCGCGACTTCGGCTCCGAGCACGGCGTCGTAGAGGTCGTCGAACCAAGCACCGTCGGCGAGCTGCAATGACTGCTCCCGCCCGTAGCGGTAGTGGTCGAGGTAGGCGTCGGTGGTGCCGAGCACCCGAAAGCCTCGGTGGGAATCGCCCAGGGACAGCGGCACCGTCCACTGCACCCGCGGTTGCGCCGCCAAGTCCTGGTAGCTCTCCCAAGAGATGTTGTTGGTGGCGTTGCCGATGCGGAAGACCGAATAAAGCAACAGCTGCACCGGGCCGCTCCGCGCGCCGACGATCAGGTCTGTGCCCGAGATGGTGCTGGCGAAGCTGTTGCGGGTCTCGGTGCGTATGCGCTCCACGCCCAGCAGCAACGCAACGCTCAGCGCGATGGAGAGTACGATCAGCAGCGCCGTGGCGCGACGGTTGGCCAGGCTCTTGAAGGCCAGTGTCAGGATTGCCATGACGCCCTCCGCGGCCCCCTCGAATGGCGGCCGATCAGTCTCCGACGCCGCTGTGGGTGCTGGCGCCAGCATGTGAGCAACCGCCGCTGCGCATCAGGCTCGGCGCGTCCTCGCCGAGGCCGAGGGCTTGCAGCATGAAGGCGCGCTTGATGGGGCCGATGCGCTCCGCGGCGAGCAGGCCCAGGTTGCGCGCTGCGACCAGGGGCGGGATGCGGTTACCGAAGGCGCGCTTGAAGAGGTCCATCGCGCCCAGCATCAGCAGGTTCTCGCCGCGTCGGGCACGCTCGTAGCGGCGCAGGGTGGCGAGTCCGCCGATGTCGCGGCCGCGCTCGCCGGCGTGCGTGAGCACGTCCGCGAGGACCGCGACGTCCAGGAAGCCCAGGTTGACGCCCTGACCAGCGAGGGGGTGGATGGCATGTGCCGCATCGCCCACCAGCGCGGCGCGCGGCCGGACGTAGCTCTTGGCGTATTGCAGCACCAGCGGGAAGGCGGCGCGCGCGCCGACGGAGCGGATCGCCCCGAGGCGGCGCTGGAAGGCCTCTTCCAGCTCGACCCGGAAGGCGTCGTCATCCAGTGCCAGCAGTTCCTCGGCGCGGCCCTCGTCGGCCGACCAGACGATGGAGCAGCGGCCGTCCGCCAGCGGCAGGAACGCGAGCGGTCCGGTCGGCAGGAAGCGTTGCCAGGCGGTTTCTCGATGCCAGTGTTCCGGCTCGACGTTGCAGACGATGGCGCGCTGGTCGTAATCCCAGCCGCCGGTGGCGATGCCGAGCACGGTGCGCACCAGGGAGTCGCGGCCGTCGGCGCCCACCACCAGCCGGGCGTCCAGTTCGGACCCGTCGGCAAGCACGACCCGTGCGCCGGACTCGCCGATGCTCAGCACCTCCACCTGGGCCGGGCACAGTAGGTTGACGTCATCGGCCTGTTCCAGCAGCTCCCAGAGCGCGAGCCGGGTGACGCGGTTCTCGACGATGTGCCCGAGGTCCGGCTCGCCGAGCTCGGCGCTGTCGAAGTGGATGCTGGCGCCGCCGATGGCGTCCCAGACCTGCATGTCACGATAGACGCTGGTGCCGAGCTCCTGCATCCGCGGCCAGGCGCCCAGGCGCTCGAGCATACGCTGGCTGGCGCGGCTCAGGGCAGACACGCGCAGGTCCACCTCGCCCGTCGGCCAGTCGCGCGCCGGCGGCGCGCTGTCGAGTAGGGCGATGCGCCAGCCCCGGTCGCGGCAGGCGCAGGCCAGTGCGGCGCCGACCATGCCGCCGCCGAGGATGATGATGTCGAAGTGTTCGGGAGCTTGTGCCATGCGTGCTGATGGAGAGCGGGGTTTCGGGGCTGGGGAGTGTGGGTTGGGCCGTCCGGCGCTCTGCCGAGAAGCGGCGCTGGCGGGGGCGCTTCTCCGGGGTCGGAATCAGGGGTAGGCGGCCGGCAGTCCGCGGGCGAGCCGGGGCAGGCGCCCGTGCAGGCCCATGAAGCGCCGTGCCAGGGCGTGCCGGGCCGGCGGACACAGGTCCAGCGCGAGCATGCCCGCGTCGCGTGCCGCGCGCACCGGCGGGAACGGGTTCACGAACAGCCGCGCGAGGCCGTCCGTCGCCAGCGCGACGCCGCGCTGATCGCCGCTGCGGCGCTCGCGGTAGCCCCGCAGCACGGCCGGGCCTCCCGGGTCGCGGCCGGTGCGTTGGGCCTCCACAAGCAGGTCGGCCAGCTCGGCGACGTCGCGCAGGCCCAGGTTGAACCCCTGACCTGCAACCGGGTGCAAGGTGTGCGCGGCGTTGCCGACGAGGGCGAGCCGATCGCCCGTGATGCGCTTGGCCAGTGCCAGCTTGAGCGGGTAGGCGATGCGTCGTCCCGGCACGGTCAGGCGCCCGAGTCGGCTGCCGAAGCGTTGTTGCAGGCGCTCGATAAAGGCGTCGTCGTCCAATGCCAGGATGGCCGGGGTGTCCTGCTCGTGCGCCGTCCATACGACGGACCAGCGCCCGCGGGTCATGGGCAGCATGGCCAGCGGGCCCGCGTCGGTGAAGCGCTCGAATGCGACGCCCGGCGCCGGTTGCTCCGGCACCACGGTGGAGATGATGGCGTGATAGCCGTAGGCGCGCTCGCGCACGCCGAGCTTGAGCCGGCGGCGGATGCCGGAGTCGCCGCCGTCCGCGGCCACCACCAGGGCTGTGCGCAGCAGGCGGGAGCGGCCGTCGACGGCCACCTCCAGCTCGGCCTCGTCGCGCCCCATGCGCAGCCCGCCGACCCGGGCCGGACGAAGCAACTCGATGTCGTCCGCGCCGGCCAGGCCCTGCTCGATGGCGCCGCCGATGGCCCGTGCCGCGGTGACGTAGCCTAGGGCCTCGACGCCCTCGTCGTCCGCGTCCAGGTGCGCGAAGCCACAGTGGCCACGGTCCGACACATGCACGCGGCGGATCGGCTCCGCGGCATCGGCCATGGCATCCCAGAGGCCCATACCGGCGAAGATCCGCTGGCTGCCCAGCGATAGCGCGATGACGCGCTCGTCGTACTGTGCCGGCGGCGGGCTGCTCGGCTGGCCGGCCTCGCCGTGGCCCGATTGTCGGGGCGAGACGGCCTCGACGACGGCCAGCTTCAGCCCGGTGCCGCGCAGGGCGCAGGCCAGGCTGCCGCCGACCAGGCCGCCGCCGATGATGACGATGTCGTAGTCCTGCATGCTCAGGTCTCTGTTCGGTTGTCCGGAGTGGTCTTCGCCGCGACGGGCCGGCGGGCCTGCATCATCAGGCGTTCGATCTCTTCGGCATCCTTGGGGACGTCGCGGGACAGCACCTCGTGTCCGTCCTCGGTCACCAGCACGTCGTCCTCGATTCGGATGCCGATGCCTCGGTAGGCCTCTGGTGCGTCGGAGTCCGGCGACACGTAGAGCCCGGGCTCGACGGTCAAGACCATGCCGGGCTCCAGCGGCCGCCATTTGCGGTCCTGTTTATAGGCGCCGACGTCGTGCACATCCATGCCGAGCCAATGCCCGGTGCGGTGCATGTAGAAGGGCTTGTATTTCTCGTCCTTGATGAGCTGCGGCACGTCCGCCGCATCGCCCTCGATGAGACCGAGGTCCACGAGTCCGCGCGTCAGCACCCTGAGCGCCGCCTTGTGCGGTGCGTCCCAGCGCTTGCCGGGTTTGACCGCGGCGATGGCTGCCTGTTGCGCCTTCAGCACCAGGTCGTAGAGCTGGCGCTGGGGCTCGCTGAAGCGACCACTGACCGGAAAGGTCCGGGTGATGTCCGAGGCGTAGCCGTCGAGCTCGCAGCCCGCATCAACCAGGACCAGGTCCCCGTCGCGTAGGTCGTCGTCGTTGTCCACGTAGTGCAGGACGCAGGCGTTGGCGCCGCCCCCGACGATGGGTTGGTAGGCCTGATGGCGGGCGCCGCGCTCGGCACAGGCATTCAGGAAGATGGCCTCGAGTTGTTGTTCTCCGAGGCCGGGACGTGCACTCCGCATCAGGCGCCGGTGGGCCGCCGCGGAGATGCGTGCGGCGCGGCGCATGGTATCCGCCTCGGCCGCGCTCTTGATCAGGCGATGCGCGTGCAGAATGCCGTCGGAGGAGACCAGCTCGCTCGGTGCGGTGACGCCCGAGCGCGCCTTGGCGCGCACGGCCTGCAGCCAGTTGAGCACGCATAGGTCGAACTCCGGGTCCAGGGCCAGCGGATAGAAGATGCGCTCGCGGTCGGCCAGCAGCACGGGTAGCTGCTCGTCGAGCTCCTCCCGCGTGTAGGCGGTGTCGGCGCCGAACTGCTCGACGGCGCCCTCCACGCCATGACGGCGTCCGTCCCAGAGCTCCCGCTCCGGGTCCTTCGGACGGCAGAACAGCGTGAATTCGCCCGACCTGTGCCTCGGCGCGATCACGGCGACGGCGTCGGGCTCCGGGAATCCGGTAAGCCAGGCGAAGTCGCTGTTCTGCCGGAAGGGGTAGTGCACGTCGCGATTGCGAATGACCTCCCGGGCCGCAGGCATGATGAGCACGCCCTCGGGGCCGACCGCCTCGGCGACGGCGCGGCGGCGGCGCTTGAGCTCTTTGCGTGAGTAGGCTCGCATGCGCTCAGTCGCGTCGCGCGGGCGTGTCCTGCTCGCGGATCAGGAGTGCGGCGACGCGCAGGAATTCCAGCACCTCGGTAAGGGCCGCCTCGTTGTCGGCGTTGTCCTCGAGGTCGTCGAGGTCCATGCGGGTCACCTCCATCAGGTCGTCCAGTACCTCCCGAACGTCGGGGGAGAGGCGACGTTGGTCAAGGTTGGCGATGCCGAGCCCGTAGATCAGGCCACGGGTCCAGGCATGCACGGCCTCGGCGCGGGCGCGCAGCGGTCGGTCGTCCGCCGGCAGCAGCGGGTGGAAGGCCTGTTCCATTCCGGCCAGAGCGACATCGGTGGCGTCTGCCAGGCCTTCGAGCGCGGCGCGCCGCTCGCGCCTGGCCTCGTCGGCATCGTCGGGGCCCTCGGTGGTGGCCTCCAGCTCGGCTAGCCACCGCGCGCGCGGGTTATCCGAGCCGCTGGCCAGTAGGCCGCAGTAGATGCCGTGGGCCTCGGCGGCGGAGCAGGACAGCTCGCAGGCGGCGAGCAGGCGCTCGAGTTGGTCGTGGTCCGGGGTGGCCGGTGTGGGCACTGGTGAGGTCTGGGCGGTCATCGTCGGGCGGGGCGGCATCTGTCTGAGCGCGTCATTATCGCCGTTCTTGGTCGGCGACGGAGCGCGATTGCGCGCGGGTTGGGTAGCGGCGGGGGTGTCGACAATGCCCTGCCTGGCAATTTTCGGGACGCGCAATACCCTGTTCTGAGGACGGCGCGGTTTCCGTGTCGCGCCGTTTCTCGAGCGCTTGCGGGGTCCAAGAATCGGCGTGGCTTTCTGCCCCGCGTGGTCTCTCGAGGTCCTCGAGATGGCCTGGTGTCGATTGTCGGTCAATTGACCGGCCCGCAAGCGGCTTTTATAGTGCCGCGGCAGCAGAAACAACAGTGTGCGGTGGGCACCCATGGCCGATTTCGACCTCGACCGATTCGAACGACTGGTGGGCGACCTGATCTACCGGGCCGAACGACTGCAGGAGGAGAACGCCTCACTCCGGGCCAGCCAGGAACACCTGGTCGCGGAACGGGCGGACCTCATCGAGAAGACCGAACTTGCCCGCAGCAAGGTAGAAGCCATGGTCGCACGATTGAAATCGATGGAGGAGCAACTGTGAGCGAGGACGCCATTCCAGTCACGGTCCAGATCCTGGACAAGGATTACCGCATCGCCTGCGCCGCGGGCGAAGAGGCCGCGTTGATGGATTGTGCGCGGATGCTCGACGGGCGCATGCGCGAGGTGCGACAGAACGGGCGCGTCATCGGTGCCGACCGCATCGCGGTGATGGCGGCGCTGAACCTGCTCTATGACGTCAGCCAGAAGTCCGCCAAGGCACAGGCGGACCTCGAGCGGTTGGCCCGCCTGCAGCAGCGCGTCGAAGCCGCCAGCGGTGCCGGTGATTCGACTCGGGTAGACACCCCCGGTGAATCGGTATAGCCTGACTCCGAGACATCCCCTGCGGTATCCGACAGCGGCCCGGGTATTTTCTTGAGCCTAATCCGTACCCTGGGGACACGCTGCGGCAACTGGTGTGCATGTCCGCCCCGAGCGGAAAGCCTGAAGACGCTGCATGTGTCCCCCCTTGAACCACTTGGTTCAAGAACGAGGGTTGCATCGCTACAGGCGGGGGGTGTCCCTCATTTCTCCCGCCCAGGTTTCCTACGCAACGCCTCTCCCACGCAGCGACTCTCCCACGCAGCGAACGTTCGCGTCTGCGCACCCGCTCCCACATGACCCAGAGCGAGCTTCGGGCCCTACGGCGTCGCCTGCGTAGCGCCCGACGTGCGCTGGGCGAAGCCGAAGCGCGCGCCCATTCCAGCGCCATTGTTGCTCGACTGGAGGGCCTGCGCGAATCACGGGCGGCGCGACGCATCGCCTGGTACATCGCAGCCGATGGCGAGCCGGACTTGTCCTCGCTACGCGGCGGCCTACTGGCCACCGGTCGCCGCTGGTATCTGCCTGTGCTGCGCGGACACGCCAAGGGCCGGCTCTGGTTCATGCGCCAGCATGTCGATGAGCCGATGCGCCCGAATCGCTACGGTATTCCAGAGCCCGCGCGCCGACGCAATCGATTCCAACCGCTGCATGCTTTGGACCTGATCCTGCTGCCGTTGGTGGGCTTCGATGCCCGCTGCAACCGCATGGGCATGGGCGCCGGCTTCTATGATCGCAGCCTGGCCCCGCTGCGACTTCGGCAACACTGGCGGCGACCCTTGCTCATCGGCGTCGCCCACGAGTGTCAGCGGGTGGAGCGGATCGATGCCCGCCCGTGGGACGTGCCCCTGGACGCGGTGGTGACCGAGGTCGCGGTCTATCGTCGGACGAGATCGACGGATTGAGGACCGGGCCGACGAGCCGGGACGTCGGAGCAGCAGACTGGGTGGATTCGCGAGTTCCTGACCAATGTCGAAGCGGTTCGGTCCATCCGCGAGCTGCCTCGACAAGGCGAAGCCTGCCGATTATTCGGTCCCCGGACAGCGGTCTGCTGATGGCTCGACCTGGAGATCGACCCTCCGGCCGTGGCATCAACTGTCGTCGGTGGTTCCGCCCGCGGCAGTCTGGCCGGTGCTTGCGAACAGTCCATAGGCGGGGTTGTCCGTTTCGTCCCAGAAGCGGTAGCCGATGCCGGCGAGCAGCTGGTCGAAGTCCGCGTGTTCCTCCTGCGGCACCTGGATGCCCATGAGCACCCGCCCATAGGCGGCGCCGTGGTTGCGGTAGTGGAACAGGCTGATATTCCAGCGTCGCCCCAGGCTGGAGAGGAAGTTGAGCAGCGCGCCCGGACGCTCCGGGAACTCGAAACGGATGAGTCGCTCGTCCGTCACGGCCGGCGCGTGGCCGCCGACCATGAAGCGCATGTGCAGTTTGGCGGTCTCGTTGTCGCTCATGTCCAGCACCGAGAAGCCCTTGGTGCGCAGGCGCTCGAGCACCTCGCCGCGGGCATCGCTCCCCGGCAGCTGCACGCCGACGAACACATGCGCCTCCTGGCCATCGGCGTAGCGATAATTGAATTCGGTGATCTGGCGCTTGCCGAGCGCGCGGCAGAAGGCGAGAAAGCTGCCCGGGCGCTCCGGGATGCCGGCCGCGAACAGGACCTCGCGCCGCTCGCCCAGCTCCGCCCGCTCGGCGACGTGGCGCAGCCGGTCGAAGTTGACGTTGGCGCCGCTGTGGATGGCGATCAGGCTCAGTTGCTCGGCCTGCTCCCGCGCCACCCAACGTTTGAGCCCGGCCAGAGCGAGCGCCCCGGCGGGCTCGGCGATGCCGCGGGTGTCGTCGAAAATGTCCTTGATGGCGGCGCAGATCTCGTCCGTGCTCACCAGCACCACCTCATCGACGGTCCGGCGAGCGATGCGGAAGGTCTCCTCGCCGATCTGCTTCACCGCGACGCCGTCCGCGAATAGCCCGACCTCGTCCAGCGTCATCCGACGACCCGCTGCGAGCGCCGCGTGCAGGGTCGGTGCGTCCTCGGGTTCGACGCCGATGATGCGGACCTTGGGGTAGACGTACTTCACATAGGCCGCCACGCCGGCGATGAGCCCGCCGCCGCCCACGGGCACGAAGATGGCGTCCGGCGGCTCCGGGTGCTGGCGCAGGATCTCCATGCCGATGGTGCCCTGACCGGCGATCACGTCCGGGTCGTCGAAGGGGTGAAGGAAGGTCAGCCCCTTGGACTGGACCAACGCCAGCGCATGGGCATAGGCCTCGTCGAAGGAGTCGCCGTGCAGCACGGCGCGCGCACCCCAGCCGCGCACCGCATCGACCTTGATGGCCGGCGTGGTGCGGGGCATGACGATGGTCGCCTCGCAGCCCAGCTTCGCCGCGCCCATGGACACGCCCTGGGCGTGGTTGCCGGCCGAGGCCGCGATGACGCCGCGCGCCCGTGTCTCCTCATCGAGGTGTTTGAGCTTGTTGTAGGCGCCGCGCAGCTTGAAGGAGAACACCGGTTGTAGGTCTTCGCGCTTCAGGAGCACCCGGTTGTTGAGGCGCCGGGACAACAGACTGGCGGGGGTCAGCGGGGACTCGGTGGCGACGTCGTAGACGCGGGCGCGCAGGATGCGCTCGATGTAGGTCTGGGGCATGGCTCCGTGCATCGCGTGGCAAGGCGACACCCGAGGATACCCGGCTGGCCCATCATATGTCTCTGCTATGATGGGCATTGTGCGATACCCGCCACGAATGGATTTTCGGTCGCGATGCACGCCCCCCGCACCCGATAGCAGCGTTACGCCTCCTCGCCATAGGCGGCTATGACTCGTCGGCGTGCCTCGCTCCTAATTGGAACCTGGCGCGCGAGGGACGCACCTCGCTTGCCCGAGAACCCATCCGCGACGGGTATTTGAACCCAACAATCAACCTGTCAGGAGGTCACCCGTGGATCAGGATGTACTCAAGAAACAGGCCGCCGAGGCGGCACTGGCCCATGTCGAGGGCGGCGTCATCGGCGTCGGCACCGGTTCCACCGTCAATCACTTCATCGATGCCCTGGCCACGGTCAAGGGCAAGATCGAGGGCGCCGTGTCCAGCTCGGAGGTGTCCACCGAGCGGCTCAAGGGGCACGGCATCCCGGTGTTCGACCTCAACGCGGTCGGCGACCTAGCCTTGTACGTCGACGGCGCCGACGAGACCACCGCGGACCTGTCGCTGATCAAGGGCGGCGGCGGCGCGTTGACGCGGGAGAAAATCGTCGCCGCGGCCAGCGAGCGGTTCATCTGCATCGCCGACGCATCCAAGCTGGTGAACGTGCTCGGCGCCTTTCCGTTGCCGGTGGAGGTCATCCCCATGGCCCGAAGCCTGGTGGCTCGGCAACTGGTCAAGCTCGGCGGCACGCCGGTCTGGCGCGAGGGATTCATCACCGACAACGGCAACATCATCCTCGATGTACATGGGCTTCAGATCATGGAGCCGATGACGCTGGAGCAGAAGATCAACAACCTTGCCGGCGTCGTCACCTGCGGCATCTTTGCCCTGCGTGGGGCGGATGTGTTGATTCTGGGATCGGAGGCTGGGCCTAAGACCATCGGCCGGGCCTGAGCCTGTCTTGGTCCTATCGTCCGAGTAGCGGGACCTTTGGTGGGCCGACGTCCTAAGGTCCGCCGCGCGGACCAGCGACGTTAGCTGTTTGTCGCGGAGCGCGTGTTCGGAGTCGAGCCATGCAAAGCACTGATTCATCGACAAGCCGCGGGTACGACCACGACTTCTACGGTTGGCTCGTGCATAACGCACGACTGCTGCGCGAGGGGCGTCTGAGCGCCGTGGACGCGGAGCACATCGCCGAGGAGTTGGAGGACATGGGCAAGAGCCAGAAGCGCGCTCTGGCGAGTCATCTGCGCGTGCTGCTGATCCACCTGCTCAAGTGGCGCTGCCAGCCGCAGCGGTGTGGTCCCTCTTCGCGGGTGTCCATCCGCAACGCCCGTGATCGCATCGCTGCCATCGTCGAGGACAGCCCGAGCCTTGGGCAACTGCCGCGGGACGTCTTCCTGCAGGAGTATGCGTGGGCGCGCAAATACGCCGCCGATGAGACCGGACTGGACCTGTCCAGCTTCCCGGATGCGCCTCCGTTCAGCCTGGATCAGGTGCTTGAAGAGGATTTTCTGCCAGACGGCGGGTAGGGTGTGTGGTGCCTCTCGACTATCGCAGCGGCGTCGGTTTAAGCGATCGCTAGGGCGCCCTGCGTCTTGCTGGTAGGTCGGCGCTGAGCGGCAGCGAAGCCCGACCTGAGCCGAACGGCTGCGGGCGTCGGGCCTCCTGGCGTTGGCACTGACCTACGGTGGCGCTGGGGTGGTCCGCCGAAGAAGCGCGAGGGTGTGTTATGCGCCGCTGCCGACGAGTTCGAGGTGACGTTCGACGTGGTATAGAACAACTATTCCTCGTCGTTGTGCCTTGCCAGCCACCACGCGGGACGCACCCTGACGGCCGTCCAACTACTCCATCTGGGTTGAAGCGTCGGTCGTGGCGGGGCGTTCCCGTTGCAGGTGGGCGACTTCGCGATGCAGGTGGTCGATCTGCGACTCGATCGAGTCGAGCCGCGCAACGGTTCCATCGAGTCGCTCACCCAACAAAAAACGGGGCCCGAAGGCCCCGTTGTCGGCCCGGTCCGTCGGGTCAAGTCGCTCACGGCGATGATCAGAACTTGTGGATCATGCCAAGCGAGAAGCCGCTCCACTCCGAGCTCAGACGCTGGTTCTGGAAGTTCGGAATGCCGCTGCGGTCATCGGTAACTGCGGTATACAGGACATACGCCTTGGTCCGCTTGCTGAAGTTGTGGTCGAAGCCCACAGCCCAGGTTTCGCGGTCGCCGCTCAGGTCGGTGCGGATGTTGTTCAGGCTGACGGTGTCGCGGGTTGCCGTGAACGCCTTGGTGTTGTCGCGGTCGACAGCGCCGTACATGGCCTTGAACATGTTGTTGCCGAAGGCATAGCCGGCTTGGATCTGCCACAACGTCTGGTTCTTGACCGAGTCGAAGCTGCCGAAGGTCACGCTGCCGTCCGGTCCGATGAAGCCAACACCTTGACGCGTCTGGCCACTCGGCAGATCGTCCTGCTGCTCGTAGATACCGGTCAGCGTGAAGCCGTTCCAGTCCAGGATACCCAGGCCGAGGCGCCACTTGGTGAAGTCATCCTCGACGTAGTTGCAGGTCAGTGTCTGAGTGCCGTCGTCGTTGAGGCAAGCAGACTTGCCGGCCAATGACGTCGCGCTGTCCATGTACATGTCGTTGCCGATCGACTCGTAGGCGGCAGACGCATAGAAGGGGCCGTTGTTGTAGATCAGCGCCAGCGAGTAGGCCTCGGCCAGGCTGTCGGCGTTGATGTTCTGACCACCGAGGTAGGTGCCGCCGGGAGCGATGACCGCACCCGCGAACGAGAAGCCGGAGAAGCTCGGCGAGATGTAGGCGATGGCGTTGTCGGCACGGATGTCCTGGAAGCCGACGGTGCCGTTGTAGTCCGCCATGGTGTCGCTGAACAGATCCAGCTTACCGGTGGAGATCTTCAGCGGGGTGTCGTGACGACCGACCAGGAAGGTGCCCCAGTCGCCGGCCAGGCCGACGAAGCTGTTTCGCATGGTGACGTTGTCGCCGCCGCTGGCGATGTTGCCGTTGGTGTCGGCCAGCTGGACGCCGAACTCGACCTGGTAGATGGCCTTCAGTCCGTTGCCCAGGTCCTCGGAGCCCTTGACGCCGATGCGGTTGGAGCGTGGAGCGCCTTTGAGGAAGCCCTTAGAAGAACGACCGTTGATGCCCCAGCCGTCGTAATCCTGGCTTCCCGTCTTGTCGATAATCGGGTTGCCGGCGCTGTCTACGCGGATGAAGGTAGCAACATCCCCGACCGGCATAGGCACGCCATCGACAGAGGATGTTACACCCGTCAACAGTTCCCGATTCGTGACGCGAGCGACGGTCCCGTCTTCGAGCGGCACGTAAACGGTCCCGCCGGTGAGGTTGGTCCAGGCATCGACGCCCCGGGCTTGTGCAACGAAGCCATCAGAGCCCGGGCCTCCGTTCGCTTTGGCCGCGGAGTTGGAGCTGTAGATGTTCGTGATCGTGTTAACAGGCGTCTCGACGCCGGTCACATTGAGGACGTCCACTTCCTCGAACGAGTTGCCGAGAACGTTATCGACATTCTGATAGTCAATGGACACGTGCAGCTTGCCGTACAGGACGGCTTCTGCCATGGCGGCGGTCGGGGCGGCGATGGCCGCAGCGACTGCCAGGGAAACGAGCTTTTTGTTCATGCTGCTCTCCGCTGTTGTTAAAAACACGAAAGACCATGCAAGCTGACGCAATCATGTCTTGCGAGAAGAATACTAGATGAGGATGCGACACTTGGCAACACATTTTTTTGAAAAAAGCCACAATTGCGCTCAGGTGTAGCGCAAATGTCACAATTCGGGGTTCCTGCGGCTTGTCTTCGCCTTCGAGGCTGGCTGCGACGGGCGATCGACGGTTGGCCGCGTCTGCATGTCCGGCAGGTAGCGACCGTTGCCCCAAGCGCCTCCGGGTGCCGACCTCGAGGCATGGGGCTGAGCGAGTGTTGCCCGGCGGGGCGCCTGCGTCGCCAGGGCAGAGGATGGTGCTCTTGCGGATGTGGGTCTGAGCCAAGGGCGAGCACGCAAAAAAAGCCCGCGAGAACGCGGGCTTTGCAGTGGCTGGGGGACTAGGATTCGAACCTAGGTTGACGGAGTCAGAGTCCGTAGTCCTGCCGCTAGACGATCCCCCAAGTTGATTTGAGTGTCGAGATGCGAGTTACGAGTATCGAGGCTCGTCGTCCTGGTCGCGAACTTCGAAGTGTTTGATCAGCCCTCCCAGCATCTTCGCGATTTCCTGCGCCTCGTCAAGCAACGGGCGGGCCAAGTCTTTGTCTAGCAGCGTGGCCTCCATGCCGATCAGGAGTTGCGTCCAGTACTCCCCGCAGGAGCCTTTGGCAATCCTCAGGAATCGCACTCGCTCGCGACTGCTCTCTCGCTCGTAGCCTTCGGCTATGTTCGATGGAATGGACAATGCCGAGCGAGTCAACTGGTCTCTGAACCCAAAGTCTCGGCAGGTACCGCTGAGCTGATAGGTGCTCACCGCGAGGCGACACCCTCGCTGCCAGACCTCCAGGTTGCGCAGCGCATCCACCTCGCCCCTCGTAACTCGCTACTCATCCCTACCGTTTCGAGAACTGAGGCCGCTTGCGTGCTTTGTGCAGGCCGACCTTCTTGCGCTCCACCTCGCGGGCGTCGCGGGTCAGGAAGCCGGCGCGACGCAGTACGGGCCGCAGGTTCTCATCGTAGTCTACCAGCGCGCGGGCGATGCCGTGGCGAATCGCGCCGGCCTGGCCGGTGGTACCGCCGCCGCTCACGGTGGCGCGAACGTCGATGCGTTCGCTGAGTTCGGCGGCTTCGAGGGCCTGGCGAACCACCATGCGCGCGGTCTCACGGCCGAAGAACTGGTCGAGGTCGCGGTCGTTGACGGTGATGCGCCCGCTACCCAGGCTCAGGAAGACGCGGGCGGATGCGTTTTTGCGGCGCCCGGTGGCGTAGTTGTGGTCCGGCATGGTTTGGATGATCCGTTGCGCTTGTTCGTATGGCTGGGTTGCCGTCCGCAGGGGCCTTGCTTCACCCGGCGTGGGGTTTGGCCCCGCAGTGTGTCGGGGTCTCAGACCTCGAGCGGCTGAGGCTGCTGGGCGTGATGACGGTGTTCCGGTCCGGCGTACACTTTGAGCTTCTTCAGCATGGCGCGGCCCAGCGGATTGTGCGGCAACATGCCCTTGACCGCGGTCTCGATCACCCGCTCAGGATGCTCGTCAAGCATCTGCGACAGGCTGCGGGACTTCAGGTGGCCGACGTAACCGGTGTGCCGATAGTACATCTTGTCCGACAGCTTGTTGCCGGTGACCCGCACCTTCTCGGCGTTGACGACGACGAGGTAGTCGCCGGTGTCCACATGCGGGGTGTACTGGGGCTTATGTTTGCCACGCAGGCGGCGGGCGATCTCGGTCGCAAGACGGCCGAGCGTTTTGCCCTCGGCATCGACCAGGTACCAAGCTCGCCGAACGGCCGCCGGCTTTGCGCTCTCTGTGCTCATGTCCATCGCTCCACGAAGTCGGCCCGGGGGCGAGGGTGTCGCCGGAAACCCGAGAAAGCCGCGCATTATACTCCACACTGCTCGCTTGTGGCAAGGCCCTGTCGGAAGGGAATCGCGCCTGCACTCGGGCCCGATCCGCTCGGCACCGGGTGACGCCTTCAGGAGTTGATCCCTGAGGCAGGCCGGCTCAGCCGGGCAGACTGAGGCGCTCCACGGGGTCGCCACCGATCAGGTGTTGCTGCAGGATCTCTTCGAGGTCTTCGCTGTCGACGTAGGTGTACCAGACGCCGTCGGGATAGACCACGGCCACTGGGCCGTCGGAACAGCGGTCGAGGCAGCCGGCATTATTGATGCGAATGCCGCCCGGGCCGGCGAGGCCGAGCTCCTTGATGCGTTTCTTCAGGTAGTCGCGCGAGGCCTGGGCACCGCACTGCTCACAGCTCTGGCTGCCGTCGGCCCGCAGGTTGGTGCACAGGAAGACGTGATACTTGTAGTACGGGCTCGGTGCGGACATGCTATCGCACTCCTCTTGGGGTGATGGCTCTGGGGGTGGCGGCTCTGGGGTTGGCGGTCTTGGGCTGGCAGCGCCTGGCTCGTCGGCATTGTGGCGGCGGCTTGGCCGCGAGCCAAGCCGGCACCCGCCACCCCGACCTGTCGGCGGCCAGCATGCGCCGCCACCCGACACCCGATTCAAACCGTCCGCACGCGCGCCTCGCCCCGGCCCATCGCTCGCCGTATTCGTCTTGGATAATCACGATCTCCTGCTCCTCGCGGACCAGTGCGTCAAGTGCGGTCTGTGCCTTCCCCGTTGCCCGACCTTCCGGCTACTCCACAACGAGGCCGATTCGCCGCGCGGGCGGATTGCTTTGATTCAGGGGCTCGCCACGGGCCAGCTCGACGACGGTCCGCGCGTCTCAATGCACCTTGATGGGTGCCTGGAGTGCCGCGCCTGCGAAATGGCCTGCCCGTCGCTGGTGCAATTCGGCACGCTCATGGACGCGGCGCGGGCGGCGCGGGTGGCGCGGCTGCCGGCGCCTCGGCGACGGCTCCGGCGTCTGCGGCTCGATGTGCTCGCCAGCGCATCGACCTTGCCGTTGTTCGCGGGGCTGGCCTCGGTGTACCGATCGGTCGGTCTGGGCTGGCTGGCCCGCGCACTGGGGCTGCTGCGGCTGTCGCGCCTGCTGGTGCTGCACGGCCTAGTGACGCGGTTGCGGCAACCTCGAAAACCGGGCGTGCTGAAGACGCTCCATGCGGCTGGTCCGCAACCCAACACGGCGGACGCGCCGCGGGTTGCTCTGTTCCGCGGCTGCGTCGCCCGGGCCCTGGAGCCTGAGGTAATGGATGCCGCGCGAAAGGTCTTCGAGCGGATCGGCGTCCCGGTGTCCGTGCCTGAGGAGCAGGGCTGCTGCGGCGCTATGCATCGCCACAACGGCTTTCCGGGCGTCGCGGATCGATACCTCGACCACAACAGAGCGGTCTTCGGCGACGCGACCGTCGTCGTCGGCGCCAGCGCTTGCGCCGCGGAATTGGGGCCGGCCGTGGCCTCCGTCGAGCTCTGCCGGGCGCTGCTGCACCTGCCATGGCCCGACGGGCTGCAGGTGACGCCGCTCAAGGGTGTCGTCGCCGTGCACGAGCCCTGCTCGCAGCGCAATCAGCTGCGGGACAGGGAGGCGCCCTATGCGTTATTGCGCCGGGTTCCGGGGCTCGAGATCGTGCCCCTGCCCGGCAACGATACCTGCTGTGGCGCCGCCGGCACCTACCTGCTGGACCAGCCCAGGCTCGCGCTGGAACTCGCCGAGCCCAAGGTGCGGTCCCTGGCAGAGCTGCGCCCGCGGTGGCTGGTGAGCACCAATACCGGCTGCGCAGCCCACCTGGGCGCCGCCGCGTCGGCCGCTGGGCTGGACGTGGAGGTACTGCACCCCGTCGTCCTGTTGGCGCGTGCTCTGGACACTCCGGCGCCCTAGTCCTGCCGCGTCCAGGTTCCACAGACAACGACAACGAGTCGAGCCTGTTTGTCGTACTCCGGTGCGGTTGGTCGAGCCCCGGCCTGCGGGTTGCTTGGGTTCGCCGCCTGCCAGCAGCACTTTCCTATCGAGAGACTTGAAACCATCCAGTCGGACAAACCCATGATCAATCGAGACTACACCCCCATCGATAACGCCCTGATCAACCTCGATCAGGCAGTGCGGACTATTTTCGGCCGGCCCAAGGTCACCGAGCGGCCGAACCCAGCGGAGCCCTTCACCGATGTCGACCTGGGCGAGGATGAGCGGCGCCACATCAGTGGCCTGATGCGGGTGAACCATACCGGTGAGGTCTGCGCCCAAGGGCTTTACCAGGGGCAGGCGCTCACCGCCAGGCTGCCTGACGTGCGGGCAAGCATGGAGCGTTCCGCGCAGGAGGAGAACGACCACCTCGCCTGGTGTGAGCAGCGCCTACACGAACTCGGCGCGCACAAGAGCCTGCTGAATCCGCTCTGGTACGCGGGCTCCTTCGCGATGGGCGCCGCCGCGGGACTGGCCGGTGACAAGTGGAGCCTCGGCTTCGTCGTCGAGACCGAGCGTCAGGTCGAGGACCACCTGGACGACCACCTGGCTCAGGTGCCCGGCGACGACCAGCGCACCCGCGCCATCCTGGAGCAGATGAAGGCGGACGAAATCCACCACGCCGACGTCGCCCACGCCGCTGGCGGTGCCGAGCTGCCGGCACCGGTCAAGCTGGCCATGAAGGCGGTGTCGAAGGTGATGACCCGCGGGGCCTACTGGGTTTGATGCAATGCTTGGCCCGTCCTGGCCAAGCACTGGACCGGGCCGGCGCCGGTCCCGGAACGGGCGGCCATGGCCGTCCAAGACCTGCCTGTTCCACTCCACGCCTTGAGAATCTCCTCGGATCTATGCGCGTGGCTGGTTCCAGCCGGCGATGTCGCGGCGCAGGTTGCGACCGTAGAAGATCTCCATCATCTCGCGGCGCACCAGGCGCTGGATGCGGTCGTACTCCTTATCGGACAGCGCCGCGACGTCGATGCAGAACAGGTAGTCATCCAGGCGGAACTGGTCCACCACCATCTTGGTGTGGAAGAGGTTCTCCTGATACATGTTCACGTCGATCATCTGATAGCGATTCTTGGTATCCCGAGACAGGTAGTTCTGGATCGAGCTGATGTTGTGGTCGATGAAGTGCTTGCGACCGTTGACGTCGCGGGTGAAGCCGCGCACCCGGTAGTCCATGATCACGATGTCCGACTCCAGCGCGTGGATCAGGTAGTTCAACGCCTTCAGCGGTGAGATCAGACCACAGGTGGATACATCGATGTCCGCTCGGAAGGTGCTGATGCCGTTGTGGGGGTGGCTTTCCGGGTAGGTGTGGACGGTGATGTGGCTCTTGTCCAGGTGGCCGATCACCGCGTCGGGAAGCGGTCCAGGTGTCGCCGTATTGGCGCTCGTGTACGTGCTCAGGTGCTCCTCGGCGATGAGCATGGTCACCGAGGCACCCTGGGGCTCGTAGTCCTGGCGGGCGATATTGAGCACATTGGCGCCGATGATGTCGGCGACGTCGGTCAGGGTCGACGTCAGTCGCTCGGCGTTGTACGCCTCGTCGATGTACTCGATGTAGGCGGCGCGCTGTTCGTCGGAGTCGGTATAGCAGATGTCGTAGATATTGAAGCTCAGCGACTTCGTCAGGTTGTTGAAGCCGTGCAGCTCGAGCCGCTTGGAGGTCGTCGGCATGATCTGGGAATGCCCTGAATCGGGATGGGGCGGTTGCCGAGCAGGCTGTCAAGGCAAGGCCGCGCAGCCTGCCCTAGGCGAGGCCGAGGCGCAGGTGTGAGGGAATCGCGTTCAGTATTGGAGCAGATCGTGGCGTAGACTGCATCGCCAGCCGGTCGCCGTATTCATCCACGGCCACCGTCGGGGCCGCCTGCCGGGTGGACGCGGAATCAGGCGGACAAGCACTCGCGCGTCAGGGCATCAGCGGTCGACGCCTCAGGCATCGCAGATCTCGAAATCGTGGGTTACCTCGGCGGTGGCGCCGAGCATGATGGACGCAGAGCAGTACTTCTCCGCGCTCAGGGAGATGGCGCGTTCGACCCGTTTCGGGTCCAAGTCGTGTCCGGTGATGATGAAGTGCACGTGGATGCGGGTGAAGACCTTCGGGTCCGTCTCGGCGCGCTCCGCACGCAGTTCCACGACGCAGTCCGTCACCTCGGCCCGACCGCGGCGCAGGATCAACAGCACGTCGAACTGGGTGCAGCCGCCGAGGCCGATGAGCAGCATCTCCATCGGGCGCAGACCCAGGTTGCGCCCACCCAGGTCGGGTGGACCGTCCATCACCACTGCGTGTCCACTACCGGCCTCGCCGACCATTGCCGTCCCTTCCAGCCATTTGACCCTTGCTTTCATCCGCTCAGCCCAGCTTGAGGATTTACCTTAGAATCGACTGTCGTGACTCTTATAGGAAGGAATGGGTGTGTCGTTGAGCCTTTGCTCGGTGGAACGCCCGATGAACAGGCCGCGATGAGCAATCCGGCCGCGCGGCGACGGATGGCCGATCGATGGGCCCCTGTCGCTGCGACTGGGAGGCTATCACGAAGCTGCTGCCCTAGGCCCCGTCAGATGACCACAACGACGAACAACCAGGCGCCAAATGCAGACATTCACACCCCAAGCCGAGCCTGCCTGGCTCGCGCCCTTCCTCAGCTACTGCCATAACAAACAGTACAACAAGCGCTTCGACTTCATCCGCGTGGACGAGTCGGCAGAGACCCTCTACTACCTGATCGAGGGCTCGGCGGCGGCGCTGATCGAGGACGACGATCACCGCGAACTCACCCTGGCGCACATCAACGCCGGCGAGTTCGTCGGCGAAATGGGCCTGTTCTTGCCGCAGAGGTCGCGCAGCGTCATCGTGCGCACCCGAACCAGCTGCCGGGTGGCGGAGATCAGCTATACGCGCCTGAATCAGTTGTTGGAGCGCGAGCTACGGGACCACGCCCTACCCATCCTGTTCGCCATCGGGCGGCAGTTATCGATCCGGCTGCAGCGCACCAGTCGCAAGGTCGGGGACCTCGCCTTCGTCGACGTCACCGGCCGCATCGCCGGTGCGTTGCTCGACCTCTGCAAGCAGCCGGATGCCATGACCCACCCGGACGGCATGCAGATCCGCATCACTCGTCAAGACCTGGGGCGTATCGTCGGCTGCTCTCGGGAAATGGCAGGGCGCGTCTTGAAGGCGCTGGAGGAACAGGAACAGATCGGCGTCAAGGGCAAGACCATCGTGGTGTTCGGGACGCGCTAGTGTCGCTTCCAGCCGGCTGAAGCCGGCCCTCTCCGTATCGGCCTCAATCCGATCAGGGTTTGGCTCACCGCTGCCGGGCTCAGCCGCGCGTCAGTCTGGTGGCCCGGATGTACTCGTCGGCGCTGCTTACCGCCCGAACAGCTCCGCCAGCTTGGCGCCCGGGTCCGGTGCCCGCATGAACGACTCACCGACCAGAAAGCCGTGCACGCCGTTGGACCGCATGCGTTCCACGTCGGCCGCGGTATGGATGCCGCTCTCGGTGATCAGCAGTCGGTCCGATGGCAGTTGCGGGAGCAGGTCCAGGGTAGTCTCCAGCCGCACCTCGAAGCTGCGTAGGTCGCGGTTGTTGATGCCGACCAGCCGCACCGGTAGTCGCAGCGCCCGCTCCAGTTCCGCGGCGTCATGGACTTCCAGAAGCACGTCCATTCCGAGTCCATGTGCTGCCTCGGTGAAGTCCTGCAACTGGGCGTCGTCCAGGCAGGCGGCGATGAGCAGGATGCAGTCCGCGCCCAGTGCCCGGGCCTCATGGATCTGGTAGGCGTCGATGATGAAGTCCTTGCGGATCACCGGTAGGGCGCAGGCGGCATGGGCCTCGACCAGATAGCGGTTGTCGCCCTGGAAGAAGTCCCGATCCGTCAGCACCGACAGGCAGGCGGCGCCGGCCTCGGCGTAGGACAGCGCAATCTCCGCCGGCCGAAAGTCCTCCCTCAGCAGCCCCTTGCTCGGGCTCGCGCGCTTGATCTCGGCGATGACCGCGGGCAGTCCCGCGCGCATGCGCGCGGCCAGGGCAGCGGCGAAGCCACGCGGCGTCTCCGTCGCGGCCATGATGACGGTGAGTTCCGCCGCCGGGCGGATGCGCTTCGCCTCCGCCACCTCCTCGACCTTGCGAGCGACGATGCGTTTCAGGATGTCAGGCGTGTCCATTGGGTTCCGGGTGTGGATGGCGGTGCGCTAATCGCCGAGTTGGGTACTGAGCGCCACCAGGCGCTCCAGACGCTCGCGTGCGGCGCCGCCGTCGATGGCCGAGCGGGCGGCCTCGACGCCGGCGGCGTGGCCTTCGGCGACGCCGCCGGCGTAGATGGCCGCGCCGGCATTGAGCAGGACGATGTCCCGCGCCGGCCCCGGCTCCCCGGACAGCGCTGCGCGCAGCATGCCGAGGCTCTGCTCCGGGGTTTCCACGCGAATGCTCTCCAGCGGCGCCGTGTCGAGGCCGAAGTCGTCGGGGGCGATACGTCGGCGGTTGATAGTGCCCGCATCGAGTTCCGCGATGTCCGTCGGTGCGGCGATGCTGATCTCATCCAGCCCGTCGGCCGCGTGCACGACCAGGACCCGCTCGGCCCCAAGGGTAGCAAGCACCTTCGCCAGCGGCTCCAATAGGGCATCGGAGAACACGCCGAGCACCATGCGCCGCACGCCGGCCGGGTTGGTGAGTGGCCCGAGCACATTGAACAGGGTGCGCACGCCGAGCTCGCGACGCGGGCCGATGGCGTGTTTCATGGCGCCGTGGTGCGCCGGCGCGAACATGAAGCCCACGCCGACCTCACGCACACAGCGCGCCACCTGCTCCGGGTCTAGGCCCAGCCGCACCCCGGCCGCCTCCAGCACGTCCGCGCTGCCGGACTTCGACGACACCGAGCGGTTGCCGTGTTTGGCCACGTGGCAGCCGGCGGCGGCCGCGACGAACATACTCGCCGTAGAGATGTTGAAGGTGCCGGCGCCGTCGCCGCCGGTGCCGACGACGTCCACCGCATGGGGCAGGTCGCCGATGTCCACGCCCGCGGCGAGCTCGCGCATCACGGCGGCGGCGGCGGCGATCTCGGTCACCGTCTCGCCCTTGAGCCGCAGCGCGACCAGGAAGCCCGCAATCTGCGCCGGCGTGGCGCCGCCGGTCATGATGGTGCGCATGCAGGCGCTCATGTCGGGGCTGTCGAGATCATGCCCGTCGATGACGCGGGCGATGGCGTGTTTCATGTCCATGGTTGCGGTGTCGGGCGTGGCGAGTCGCTCGGAACTGGGGTTGAGCATGGGTGCTTGGATGATGGCGTCGTTCGTCTCTGTCGGCGGCTGCTACCCGCCGGAGGGCGTTTTCTTCCCGGCCAGTGCTGCCGCGCCCAAGTTTCGCAAACGACGCCGCCGCTAGCGGTTTACGGATCGTTGTCGTTGTCGTAATCGAGTATCCGATAACGATTACGACAACGACAACGAGTCGAGTATGTTCGTCGTCATTCGGCGCCGCTGCACTAGACCTCCAGGAAGTTGCGCAGCAGATCGTGGCCGTGGCGGGTGAGGATGGACTCCGGGTGGAACTGCACACCCTGCACCGGCAGCTCGCGGTGACGGACGCCCATGACTTCGTCCCGGCTGCCATCGTCATGGCAGGTCCAGGCGGTAACCTCAAGCTCCTGCGGCAGACTGTCGGCCTCCAACACGAGGGAATGGTAGCGGGTCGCCTCGAAGGGGATGTCGAGGCCGGCGAAGACGCCTGCGCCCGCATGATAGATGGGCGACGTCTTTCCGTGCATCACCGCTCTGGCCTTGACCACCGTGCCACCGAAAGCCTGGCCGATGGACTGGTGTCCGAGGCAGACGCCGAGGAGTGGCACGCGGCCCGCCGCGGCGCGGATCAGCGGCACCGAGATTCCGGCCTGGTCCGGTGTGCAGGGGCCAGGCGAGATGACGATGCGCTCCGGCGCGAGTGCAAGGGCGTCCTCGACGCTGGTCTCGTCGTTGCGCAGTACCCGCACGTCGGCGCCCAGCTCGCCGAGGTACTGCACCAGGTTGTAGGTGAAGGAGTCGTAGTTGTCGATCATCAGCACCATGGGCGCGATCCTGTGCGGTGATTGTTCGGGAGGCCGGGATGGCGATGTCCGGTCAGGTCTCGGTCCCGCTCGTGCCGTTGCCTGGGGGCTGTGCGGGAGGGAGTTCGGCGGCCAGGCGCCCCTGTAGCAGATCGCTCACCAGGCGCGATTTCGGCTGTCGGCGCAGGTTCAGCGATGCCCGGTTGAGTTCGTCCAGCAGCGCCAGCAGGGCCTGGGTGTGCCGCTGACCGTGGTTCAGGATGTAGCCGACGGTGGCGTTGTCCAGGCTCAGGCCGCGTCGGTGCGCCTCCTGGTGCAGCAGGCGGGCGCGCCCGGCGTCGTCCAGCGGTTTCAGCGCGTAGGTGGCGCAGGCGCTGAGCCGAGAGGCCAGGTCGGGCAGGCCGAATCCCAGAGATGAGGCGGGGCCACGCGCGGCTAGCAGTAGGCGGCCGCCGCCGGCTGCATGGCCAGGCTGGTGCAGCGCGTTATAGAGGTTGAACAGGGCCACCTCCCAGTCCCGAATCCCTGCGATCGTGTGTACGGCGTCGATGACGACCGCGTCGCAGTCCTCCAAGCCGTCGAGCACCGACGGCGACAGGTCCGCGAGGTCGAGCGCGACATAGCGCGTCTTGGCCCCCGCCGATCGCGCGGCCTCGTGGGCTGCGTGCAGCAGATGGCTCTTGCCGCAGCCGGATTCGCCGTGGATCAGCACGTCGCCCGTCTCAGGGACTTCGGCCCAGCGGCGTAGCAGCCGAACCAGATCCGCGTTGCCGTCGTCGACGAAGGCGTCAAACCCGCCGCGCCCGGGCAGCCGCAAGGGCAGGCAGAGCTGATTCACCGCGGTGCTTAATGGCTTGGATGCGCTGCGCGTGGACATGGGCCGGGTGTGGGGTTGGCCTCTCGGGGCGATCCTGACGGGCGCCCTAGTCGGCGAGTGCCCGCGCGGTCTCGGCAATACGCCGGCCGAGCGCCTGGCAGAGGCGCTTCTCGCCGTCGTCGATGGCTCGATCGTTGTCGATGCCGGCGAGGTGCGACGGGCCGTAGGGCGTGCCGCCCGTGGTCGTATGCAGCAGGTCGGTCTCACTGTAGGGCAGCCCGACGAGCAGCATGCCGTGGTGCAGGAGCGGAAGCATCATGGAGGTCAGCGTGGTTTCCTGGCCGCCGTGCAGGCTGGACGTGGAGGTGAACACGCCGGCGGGCTTGCCGGTCAGGGCGCCGGCCAGCCACAGCGGCGAGGTGCCGTCCAGGAAGTACTTCATCGCCGACGCCATGTTGCCGAAGCGTGTGGGGCTGCCCAGTGCGAGTCCGGCGCAGTCGCGCAGGTCGTCGAGGGTCGCAAAGGGCGCTCCCTCTGCGGGGATGGCGTCCTCGGTGGCCTCACAGACGGCGGACACGGCCGGCACCGTACGCAGCCGCGCCTCGAGGCCGGTCTCTTCGGAACCGCGGGCGACCTGTTGGGCCATCTCTGCGGTCGCGCCAAAGCGGCTGTAGTACAGAACGAGGACGTAGGCCATTACAGCTCCTTACGCTGAGGTAGGTACGGAGTGGTCGGTTGCGAGTCGTCATACGCACGGCGGACCCGTCAGCAAGCCCTACAGGATAGCGTCGCGCGGCGATGGCGGCGAGTCCCTGATCGGGCAGTCGGATTGGGCCCGTCCGCAGCCTAGGGAGCCAGCGGAGGTCGAGGGTCTTGGCCGGGGCATCCTTGCCGGCGGCCGTGCTCAGTGCCGCGACTCCTGCATGCCCGCGGGCACGACGCTGTCGGTGAACAGTTCACGGGCGTCGACGGCATCGAAGCGGTAGTCGCGGTTGCAGAACTCGCAGGCGACGGCGATGTCGCCCCGTTCGGCCAGGATCTGATCCACCTCCTGCGGCCCCAGTGCCCGCAGCGTGTCCGCGATCTTGCCCCGCGAGCAGCCGCAGCGGAAGGCGACCGGGTCCGGCTCATACAGCCGCACGTCTTCCTCGTTGAACAGGCGATGCAGGAGCGCTCGGACGGGCAGCGACAGCAGCTCGCGTTGCTCCACCGTGTCGGCGAGGGCAACGGTGCGGTCCCAGCCGTCGGCGTCCGGCGAGCTGCCCGGCAGCCGCTGCAGCATCAGGCCGACGGCCTGGCCATCGTTGACGGCGAGCCAGAGCCGCGTTGGCAGCTGTTCGGAGCGTGCGAAATAGTGCTCGATGGCGGCACCGATGCCCGCGCCCTCCAACGGCACGATGCCCTGGTAGCGCTCGCCGCGCTCGGGCTCCAGCGTCAGCGCCAGATGGCCGGAGCCGAACAGTTGCGTTAGGTCACCGTCTTGGAAGTCACCCTGCCACCGGGCCAGGCCACGCACCGTCGCCTGGTGTGTGCCCTGGACCACCAGGGTTCGGATCGGGCCGCTGCCCTGGGCCTGCAGCGTCAGCGTACCCTCGAACTTGAGCGTCGCGGTGAGCAGTAACACCGAGGCCAGGCCTTCGCCGAGCGGCCGCTTGACCGGATTCGGGTAGGGGTGCCGCTCCAGCACCGCCCGGAAGGCCGCATCCAGGCGGACCAGTTCGCCGCGGACCCCTAGGCGCTCGAAGACGAAACGGTGCAGGGTGTCGGGTTGCGGCGTGCTCATGGCGGATAGGGGCTTGGCTTGGGGGTGGAGTTTGGTGTCTCGGTCGATATCGACAGCAGCGCTCGAGACATGGTGAGGCTTCCCGCCCCGCGTGGGCATCTCGAATCTCTTGAGATGCCCGTCCGTCGCGGTGACATGCGGCAGTCGCAGATGCGTTGCAACCGCAGCGCACTCTCGGGCCGATCGTGAACCGAGTCGTGCGGGTAAGCCGCAAGGGACCGGCTATCATAGGAGTTTAAAGGGGCGGCCCAGCCGCCGAGTATCAATCGAGCGGTACCGATCATGCCGGGCCAGCGATCTTCCATGCCGTCTCGCCGCATGTCGACGCGTATCGTCGGCGCCGTGTTCCTGCTGGGCTGTTGCCTGGGACTCTCGGCCTGCTCCACCTCGCGGGCGGTCGTCTACGGCGGCGGTTCCGTGGCCCAGACCGACATCGACGCCTGTGAGCGCCTGGCTCGGCGGGCCGGCGCCGATGGTAATCGAGCAGGGCAGGTGGCCCGAGACACGGCCGTCGGCGCCGCCGCGGGCGGCGCGGCAACAGGGATCTATGGCGCTGTGCGCGGATACTCGGACGTCGGCAACCGTGCCGCCGCCGGCGCTTCCGCGGGTGCGGCCGTCGGCATGATCCGTAGTGTGGTGCGCACCAGCGAGCCGAACAGCACCTTCAAGGCCTACGTGAACCGTTGCCTTCGTGAGCGCGGCTACGACGTGGTTGGCTGGAACTGAGCGCAGGCCGCCCGCTGAGGGAGGCGTTCAGAGCTGCGCCAGTCAAAGTTGGGCTAGATAGCGGTTCACCGAGTCCTCAAGTGTGATCTCACCCCGTCGCACCGCCTCTTGATACGGCTCGCGCCAGCCGCCGATGAGCAGTCGGGCCTCCTTCCACTCCAGGTGCACGATGCGCGCTAGGGGCCCGCCCTGCTCGAGGAAGCCCGAGGTCTCGAACTCCCGCTCGGCCCTGACCCGATCATAGGGCACACGCACGAGTTCCGTGTGCCAGCACCCGCCCTGCCAGGTGAAACGCCCGTAGCTGCTGCGCACGTCTCCGTCGAAGGGGCTGCCGACGGAGCCGACGTTGACCACGTCCATACCCTGGGTCTCGCGCTGGTGGGCGCGGTGGGTGTGGCCGGACACGAAGAGCGAGACGTCTTCCGGCAGCTTGCCGACGAGCGAGTCGTCGCTGGTCTTGGGCGTGATGCCGTCGCGGTTGCCGGCCATGGTGCCGTGGGTGACGTGCAGCCAGGCGTCGGCGCCTGGCGGGTGCAAGCAGAGGTGATCCGGCCAGTCGCGCAGTCGATCGGCAATAGGTGCCACCTGGCGCCAGGCGAAGTCCGTGAAGCGGCGCATCTCGCGCTCGCCCTCGGTCTCGGGGTCGGTGTGCTCGCAGGACAGGACCCAAACCTCGTGGTTGCCGTTCACCGGCAGCCAGCCGCGCTCGCGGCGCATCCGGTCGAACAGCGCCAGGCAGCCGCGGCTGTCCGGGCCGCGGTTGATCAGGTCGCCGGCCATGATGACCGTGTCTGGGCCCCAGGCGTCGATGTCTTCGATGACGGCCTCGAACGCCGGCAGCACGCCCTGCACGTCGGAAAATACGGCGACCTTCATTTCATATGGCTCCGGTGTTGCGTTGACAGATTCGCACCACTCTAACCAATTCAAAGCGCACGGGTCCGCGTGCGCTGCTCAGGCGACGGGCTGGCGGCGTGCTCGGCGCGCCCCGGGGAGGCGCCTATGGTGCTTGGGGTCAACCCGGTCTGCTTGGGTTAAGCTTGCCGCAATCACGCCCGGGTGCCGAGGCCCCGCCGCCGCCCGGGCCGCCGAGGCCATATCGACACCGATAATGCCGACCCGCCCCCGGGGAACAGACACGCCGAGACCCATGACCGAGCACGAAGTCGCCGCCTTTTCCGAGTCCGCTGATCCCGATTGGGATATGCCGCTCAATCTCCGCATCACGCCCTCGCTGCTGGTGCATGCGCTGATGGAGCACGCTTCCGGCGTGCATACGGGCTGGGAGAGCTGTGTGGACGAAACCGCAATGGTGTCCGAACTCGTGGTCGTGGACGACACCGGTAGCGCCTCGGTGCGGCTGGTGGAGCAACAGTTTGCGGACGAGGAGGACGCCGAGGCGGTTTGGCAGGACTGGGCCGTCGAGGTGCGAATCGGCCGTGTGATCACCACCGGGCACTTCTCGGTGCGTAGCAACGCGCCGCCCTTGGACTGGAACTGGCACCTGAGCGAGGCCGAGCGGGCCTTCGAGCGGGCCTGTGTGCTCATCGGCAGGCGCGTGCGTCGCGGACTGCTGGTGGATGAGCCGATGCCGATGGAGTTGCCACCGCGGGCGAACCGTCATTGAATCTGGCATCCATTCGACCAGGTCTCGAACCCTTTTGATTGATCACAGCGGCCGCGACCCCGCCTCGGCGGCGGATCTCGCAGGCTGCAGACAGGAGACAAAGCCCATGAAGATCAACGTCGACGTCGACATCACGCCCGAAGAGATGCGCAAGCTGATGGGCCTGCCTAATGTTGACGCCTTTCATCAGCAGATCCTGGACGACATCCGCGAGCGCATGCGCGAGGGAGTCGAGGGCTATGATCCGATGAAGCTGTTCCAGCCCTACGTGGCCAGCAGTCTGGCCGGCATGGACATGATGCAGAAGCTGTTCAGCGCCGGGTTTGCGGCATCCGGGCAGCGCAAGGATATCGACAAGGGCCAGGCCAAAGACTGACCCGGAGGCGAGGTAGAGCAGAGCGATGACGCACACAGCCGGAGGTTGAATGCGCGCGGGCTCGGTCACCATCTGGCGGGCAGTTCGAAGCCAGATCCGCACGATGCGGGGAGACCACCCCCATGAAGTTCGTTGTTCTGTCGCTTGCGCTGCTCGCCGCGGCACCCCTGTCCCTTGCCGAATCGCCCGAAGTGCCCGCCCTGATCGATGCCCAATGGCTCGCATCCAAGGGTGTCGATTCCGTCGTGCCCGTGGATCTGCAGGCGCCCAAGCAGTTCCAGCGCTTCCATATTCCGGGGTCGGTGAACCTACCCTACGCCATTTGGCGCACCAGCCTGCCCAAGGGAAACAAGGACCCATCCACGCTTCGGTCGATGCTGCCGCCGGTTGATCGGCTGACGTCCATGATCGGTGGCGCCGGCATCGGCAACGACGACCACGTGCTCATCGTCGCCACCGGTCAAGGCGCCGGCGATCTGGCGGCTGCGGCGCGCGTCTACTGGACCTTCAAGGTGCTGGGCCACGACGCCGTCAGCGTGCTCGACGGTGGGCTCGTCGCCTACGCCGACGCCGGCGGCAAGTTGACGGCAGACGTCACGCGCCGAGCGGCGAAGACGTTCACCGCCGACCTGCGCCCGGAGTTCGCTCCCGACGCCGCGGACGTCAGGACGGCGCTCGACGGCGGTGCCCTGGGGGTGGATGCGCGCAGCGAGGGCGAGTTCGTCGGAATCTACACCGGCGACAGCGACGAGCGCCCCGGTACCATTCCCGGCGCCAAGCGGCTGCCGCACGACTGGATCGCCGCCGAGGGTTCCGGTCGCATGCGCAGCGCCGGCGCGCTGGAGCAACTGTTCGCCGCCCGTGGCATCGACCCGTCGGCCGAGCAGGTGCACTTCTGCCACAGCGGCAACCGAGCGGCGCTCACCTGGTTCGCGGCCTACGCCATCCTTGGCAACGAGGACGCGACCCTGTACGACGGCTCCATGATGGAGTGGGCCCAGACCGAGGATCTGCCGGTCACCGCGGAGATCGAGCTCTGCGACGCCTGTTGAGTGTGACTGTCGTCGGCGCCTTTGCTCTAGCTTCCGTGCGCGATCACCGGCCTTTCCTGGCCGGAAATGCTCTCCACGGCCGCGACGGCCGCTGCTCCCGCCTCGTCCACGTCGGCCTCGGTGCCGGACAAGGTCAGCCGGCCGAAGGCACCCACGGCGCGCACGTCGATGATGGTGATGTTGGCGGCCTTCTCGGCCTGGTTGGCCGCGTAGACGATGTAGCCGGCGGGCTCCGTCTCCAGTATGAACATGCTCTGGCCGGGTAGGATCATGGAGCCGCGTCGGTTCTGGCGGTTGATCAGCACCGTGTGATCCGGGGTCATGGCGCGGATGACCTCCTTCCAGGCGACGCGGCAGCGTTGGCGGTCGCCCTCCCGGGCGCCCAGGTTCTCGAGCAAAATGCGCCCGGCCTCCAGCACGTCGCTCTGGTCGCGCTGGTGGATGACCATCGAGCCGAATGCCCGCTCTACGACCTGCTGCGCTAGGTGTACGCGCGTCGCCTTGAGGGCGATGTCCGTCAGCCGATGGATGGCCATGCCCGGCGAGACCTCGACCCACAGGCAGGCGTCGCCTGGGATGGGCAGGAAGCCCTGGGATACCGTGGCCATGTATTCGGCCAGCTGGGGCTGCAGGGAGTCGATGTAGATGTAGGTCCGGAGTTTGATCATTGCGTCGGTGCGCCGCTGCCGACGCCTTCCAGTTTCTGTTGCAGTAGCCTGATGTGCAGGCGCAGATTGTACAGTTGATCGGTGTAGCCGAGGGGTACGTCGATGCGTGCCGCGTCGGTTTCGATGTCCTCCAGCTGGTCGTGGAGCTCCGCCGCCCGCGCCGGACCGAGCAGGCCGGACTGGGTTTCCAGGTCGATGCGCCGCAGCTGCACGTACCAACGCAGGATGCGTCGGCGCACCCGCCAGGCGTACACCGGCGGCAGCACCTTCATCAGCGGCAACAACAGCGCCAGGAGCGGCAGCAGCATCACCTTGGTGCGGTCGATCCAGGTTGCGGCCCAAAAGGGAAGATAGCGCTGCAACAAGGGCGGGCCGTCCTTGTAATGCCGCTCGGCGTCGGGGTTGAGCGGGAAGTCGGAGTGCAGCGGTGTCGGGAAGGTGCCCGGGGACGCCAGCAGCGAGCCGTCCCCGTGCACCTTTGCCGCCGCCTGGATCAGCAGGTCCACCAACGCCGGATGGATGTCGGGGCGGGCCACCAGGTTCGCCGTCGGCGCAAGCAGTTCGACGTCGCGGGGCGGGATATCGTCGGCCAAACTCATGGCGCCGCGCGGCACCGAGATGACGCTGAGCGCGCGGTCGATGCGTGCATAGGCGTCCGCCCGCGGCAGCGGCTGTACCGCCACCGCGGGGTCGGCGAGCGCTTCCATCAGCAGCGGCGAGTCGGGCGCCGCGACCATGAACAACAGGTCCAGGCTACCCCGCTTCAGGGCCGCCAGAGAGTCGCTCGCCGGCTCCGCGTCCAGGGACAGGTCATCCGGATCGACCCCGTTCAGCGCGAGCAGATTCATCGCCAGCGCACGCGTGCCGCTGCCCCGTGAGCCTACGCCGATGCGCAGTCCGCCAACCTCGTTCAGTGGCCGGATCGGCGCATCCGCCGACGACAGCAGCCAGAGCGGCTCGTAGAACAGGCTACCGAGCCCGCTCACGGCCTCGCGCTGCGCAGCGCTGGCGATGCCGCCCTGTACCAGGGCCAGGTCCACCGGATCAGCCTCGCGCAGCAGGCGCTGGAGGTTGTCCACGGTGCCGTCGGTCTCGATCACCTGCAGATCGATGCCTTGCTTGGCCAGTTCGTCCCGATAGCGTTCCGCATAGTGCAGATAGGCACCACCGGGTTGTCCGGCGGCAATGCGGATGTGGTCGGGCGGTGCCGGCTGGACGAATTGCAGCGCCAGCCAGAAGGCCCCGAGGACCAGTAGCGCGCTGCCGCCGAACAGGGCAGCGGTCTCGACACGACCAGAGGTGCGTCGTTTCGTTGGCTTCTCGGTGGGTTCGGTGGGTTGAGTAGGCATGGGGGTGATTACGCGCTCCGCCGTGTCGTCCTGGCATTATCCTAGATGGAGCGGTTGGACGGTCGTCAGGGTGCGTCCCGCGGGCCGTCCAGCGAGGCACAACGACGCGGAATAGTCTCTCTATTCCAAGAAGTTGTAACAAAGCTGGGCGGCACGTGGGGCGTGCCATGGCGACCGTAGCGCCCGTCACCCAATGGGTGATCCCAGGTTTGCCGCGGAACCAGAAACAAGTCAGCGCCTTACATAGAAATCGGCGCGGTCAACTGCTCCATCTAGGATTTTGCAGCAGCCCCCGACAGGTGGACGCCGGGGTGGACGCCGTCCCTATCGCCGCGGTCAGAGGCGCCCCACCAGGCCTAAGGACCAAGGTCACAAGCGGAGGGTCGTCGCGCAGTCGCCTCACGAGCGAGGCGCGGTACCTGCCGGCAAACCGCCGCCGTGGCCGATTCGGACGCAAGGCCGCTGCGACGCGCTGCAGGCGGTGCGTCCCGACTTGAATTAGCACTTGCTGATACCACGTCCCCCGCACCGGACGCGGCCCCGGCCACAGCCAGGCCAATCGGCGCCCAGCCACCAGGTGCCCATGCGACAGGCACCCGGCCAACAACAGATGCCGAGCCGCGCGGCGCGCGGCTCCACAGACAACGGAGTACCCCATGTCCGCAGTGACCAACGAGGCCGTCGAGGCCGCCATCAAAGACTATGTCGAGCCCCATCTCGGCCGTGATCTGGTCAGCACCAAGTGCGTCAAGTCCATCGACATTGAGGGCGACCAGGTCAAGGTTCAGGTCATGCTGGGCTTTCCGGCCAAGGGTGCGGCCGAGGTCATCGCCGAGGCGGTGACCGACAAGGTCAAGGGCGTCGCGGGTGTGTCCGATGCGCAGGTCGAGGTGCAGTGGGAGATCAGGTCCCACTCGGTGCAGAAGTCGCTGAAGCCCATCGACAACGTCAAGAACATCATCGCCGTCGCCTCCGGCAAGGGCGGCGTCGGCAAGTCCACCACCGCGGTCAACCTGGCGCTCGCGCTGGCCGAGGAGGGCGCCACCGTCGGCCTGCTGGATGCGGACATCTATGGCCCGTCGCAGCCCCGCATGCTTGGCATCTCCGGACAGCCCGAGTCGAAGGACGGTAACCGCCTGGAGCCCATGGTCAGCTACAACCTGCAGGCCATGTCCATCGGCTTCCTGATCGAAGAGGAAACGCCCATGATCTGGCGTGGCCCCATGGTCACCCAGGCCCTGGAGCAGTTGCTCAACGATACCAACTGGACCCAGCTCGACTACCTGGTCATCGACCTGCCGCCCGGCACCGGCGACACCCAGCTGACCCTGGCCCAGAAGGTGCCCGTGTCCGGCGCCGTCATCGTCACCACGCCCCAGGACATCGCCCTGCTGGACGCCCGCAAGGGGCTGAAGATGTTCCAGAAGGTAGAAGTGCCGGTCCTCGGTGTGGTCGAGAACATGTCGATCCACATCTGCTCCAAGTGTGGCCACGAGGAGCACATCTTTGGCGAGGGTGGCGGCCAGAGCATGGCCGAGCAATATGGCATCCAGCTCCTCGGCTCCCTGCCGCTGGACATCCATATCCGCCAGGAGACCGACTCCGGGAAGCCCAGCGTCGTGTCTGATCCGGATAGCCGCATCAGCCAGATCTACCGCGAGATCGCGCGCAAGACCGCCGCCAAGCTGTCGCTGCAGGCCAAGGACTACGCCGCCAAGTTTCCGCGCATCGTCATCCAAAACAACTGATCGCGACCGGCCGTCAGGCCCGTCGACAGAAGCCCGGCCCCACAGGTTGCGGGCGGTACTCCGGCTTCTGCCCCGGCATCCACCGCCTCCGCGGAGCTCCGTTCCTGCCACGCAGGCCGATCGGGTCGCTGCTGGCGCGGTCCTGCGCGCGCAGATGGGGGGCATGGGGCCTGTCGACGGCGTGGTGTACCCATCGAAGTTCCGGAGGACGCGTCCGCCGCGCTGATGTCGGCGCTGGAGTCCGCCGGTGTCACGCGCATGGACCTCTCCAATCCGAACGCCGCCCCCAGCCTGGATAGGGCCGCCGCGGCCCAGGTGCAGGACAAGTTGCTCGAGGCCCAGCGGGCACTGCAAGCACTCGGCGGGGCATCCTCCACCGACATCCCCGAGCAGGACCCGGCCGTGCTGGAGCAGCTGCCCCCGGACATCCGCGAACTCTATCAACGCGGCCTGGGGCAGGGCAGTCCTGGGGGAGGCAGTCTCGGGCAAGGCAGCCCGGGGCGATGATTTCGGGCGTTGGCCCAGGCCTTTGGGGCTCCCGGGCCGAAAGACACCGGCGACCCGTCGGCACTTGCGAGCCTGGGAGCGGATCCGCTGGCATCGCCCTCCGCCTACTCCACGACCGATCGACCGTGCCGAACAATCCGATTCCGCAGCACATTGGCATTCTGGGACAGCGACGCACCGCTGGAGCTTACTTTGTCGTCGCTGTTCGCTGATGGCCGTTGGAGGGGATGATGCGGCCCGCCGGTCGCGACTCGGCGGTGAGCGGTGCAGGATCGCCTTGATGGCGGCACCAGGGTTGACTCAATCCACCAGCTCCAGCCGCCGCTCGATGCGTTCCACCCGACGCTTCAGGCCGGCGAGCTCGTCGCGGTCGGAGGCAGAGAGAGCGAGGATGCTTGCGATGCCTTGTTCGAGCACGCCGAGGCGGACATCGACGCGGTTGAACCCGTCTCGCATTTCGTTGCGGAGCGCCTTGAACTCGTTTTCGAGATGACTAGCATCTGCCCGCATTTGCCGAAGCAATTCCAGAACCAGGTTTTCCGTGTTGTCTGTCATGGTTTCGCTTTGCTGCATTATGGGAATTTTCGAGTATAGACCACAACATCCCTGCTCGGTGCCGCTTCCGGGGCGGCATCTAAATCACCCCGCCAACCGCCCCACCACCGTCTCCACCTGGGCCCTGCGTTTGGTGGGGTCTTCCATGTCCATGTTGAAGCGGAGCGCGCCGGCGGCCTGGTCGAGCTTGTAGTCCTTGGGGCGCGACTGGATGAGCGCGATGAGCTTCATGTGGTCGATGTTGGGGCTGTCGCCGAAGACGATGCGCCCGCCCTTGGGGCCGGCCTCGAGCTTCTTGATGCCCAGCGGTTGGACCTTGAGCTTGAGCGCGGTGACGGCGAAGAGGTTCTTGGCTTGGTCGGGCAACAGGCCGAAGCGGTCGATCATCTCCACCTGCAACTCCTTCAGCTCGGCGGCGGTCTCGGCGCTGGCGATGCGTTTGTAGGTGATGAGTCGGGTGTGGACGTCCGGTAGGTAGTCGTCCGGCAGGATGGCGGGGAGGCCGAGGTCGATCTCGGCGCCGTGGTCCAGCGGGCGGTCCAGCTCCGGGGTGCGGCCGGCCTTGAGCGCCTGCACGGCGCGCTCGAGGAGTTCCATGTAGAGCGTGAAACCGATCTCGTGGATCTGGCCCGATTGTTCGTCGCCGAGCAGCTCGCCGGCGCCGCGGATCTCGAGGTCGTGGGTGGCCAGGGTGAAGCCGGCGCCCAGGTCCTCCAGGGACTCGATGGCCTCCAGGCGCTTCTTGGCGTCCTCGGTCATGGCCTTGGTGGGCGGTGTGATCAGATAGGCGTAGGCGCGGTGGTGGGAGCGCCCGACGCGCCCGCGCAGCTGGTGCAGCTGGGCCAGGCCAAGCTTGTCGGCGCGGTTGATGACGATGGTGTTGGCGCTCGGCACATCGATGCCGGACTCCAC
The DNA here is from genome assembly GCA_028277725.1 of Thiohalocapsa sp. GTDB lineage: Bacteria > Pseudomonadota > Gammaproteobacteria > Chromatiales > Chromatiaceae > Thiohalocapsa. Next base: position 19,258 of record JANQFX010000068.1, on the reverse strand, counting down.
GATGGTGGTGCAGACCAGCACGTTGAAGCGGCGGTGGTAGAAGTCGCGCATCACCCGCTCCAGCTCCCGTTCGCGCATCTGGCCGTGGGCGTACTCGACCCGCGCGCTGGGCACCAGCGCCTCCACCTTCTGCGCCATGTTCTCGATGGTCTCGACCTCGTTGTGCAGAAAGTAGACCTGGCCGCCGCGGGCGATCTCGCGCTGGCAGGCCTCCTGGATCAGGCCGTCGTTCCAGGGCGAGACGAAGGTCTTGATCGGGTGGCGCTCCACCGGCGGCGTGGCGATGATGCTGAGATCGCGCATGCCGGACATGGCCATGTTGAGCGTGCGCGGGATGGGCGTGGCGGTGAGGGTGAGGACGTCCACCTCGGCGCGCAGGTTCTTGAGCTGTTCCTTGTGCCGCACCCCGAAGCGGTGCTCTTCGTCGATGATGGCGAGCCCCAGCTGCTTGAAGCGCAACGACGGCTGCAGCAGTTTGTGGGTGCCGACGACGATGTCGACGGTGCCCGCCGCCAGGCCGTCGACCACGGCCTTGGTCTCCTTCGGGTTCTTGAACCGCGATAGGCTCTCCACCCGCACCGGCCAGTCCGCGAAGCGGTCGGCGAAGTTCTGGTAGTGCTGCTGCGCCAGCAGGGTGGTGGGTACGAGCACGGCCACCTGTTTGCCGGCGCTTGCGGCGACGAAGGCGGCGCGCATGGCCACCTCGGTCTTGCCGAAGCCGACGTCGCCGCAGACCACCCGGTCCATGGGCTTCGGCTTCGACATGTCCGTCAGGATGGCCTCGATGGCGCGCTGCTGATCCGGCGTCTCCTCGAACTCGAAGGCGCTCGCGAAGGCGGCGTACTCGGCGCCCGGGTCCGGGAAGGCGACGCCCTGGCGCGCCTCGCGCCGGGCATAGATGTCCAGCAGCTCGGCGGCGACGTCGTGGGCCTTCTGCGCGGCCTTGCGCTTGACCTTGTCCCATTGGTCGCTGCCGAGGCGGTGCAGCGGGGCGTTCTCCGGCGCGGCGCCGGTGTAGCGCGAGATCAGGTGTAGGGAGCTGACGGGCACGTAGAGCTTGTCGCCCTTGGCGTACTCCAGGGCCAGGAACTCGGTCTTCTCGCCACCGACCTCCAGCGTCTGCAGCCCCAGGAAGCGGCCGACGCCCTGTTCCTCGTGCACCACCGGTGCGCCCTCGTGCAGTTCCGTCAGGTTGCGGACCACCGCCTCACCGTCACGGGTCTTGGCCTTGCGGCGGCGCTCCTGGCGCACTCGCTCGCCGTGGAGCTGGGTCTCGGTGAGGATGCTGAGCCCAGGCATCCCGTCGCGCGGCAGCAGCAGCGGTTGCTCCAGCGGGGCAACGGTGATGCCGAGCGCGCGCTCGCCGGCGATGAAGTCGCGCCAGCCGTCCACCGGCTTAGCGTCGATACCGAAGCCCTGGAGGCTCTCCAGCAGGAGTTCGCGGCGGCCGGTGCTCTCGGCGACGAACAGCGTGCGCCGGTCACCGTTCGTCAGGAAGCCTTTCAGCGCTGCGGCGGGCTGCTCGGCGCGGGCCTGGATGGCGATCGCAGGCGGGCGGGCGGTGTCGAAGTTGTGCACCGCGGAGTAGCCCCTGCGGCGCGCCGGTAGCTCCGGCGCCTGCCAGCAGACGCCGGCGCGGGCGTTGAGGCGCGCGGCCAGGTCGTCTCGGCCGAGATAGAGGGCGCTCGGCGGCAGTAGCGGGCGCTCGGTGTCGTGCCGGCGCTGTTCGTAGCGCTCTTCGATGCGGGCGAGGGCGTCGTCGGCGGCATCGCGCACGTCGACGTGCTCGAAGGCGAGGGTGTGCTCGGGCAGGTAGTCGAACAGGGTCGCGGTCTGGTCGAAGAACAGCGGCAGATAGTATTCGATGCCGCCCGGCATGCGGCCGTCGGAGACCTCGCGGTAGACGATGCTGGCCTTGGGGTCGGCATCGATGGCGGCGCGCCAGCGTTGGCGGAAGCGGGCGATGGCCTCTTCGTCGGTCGGGTACTCGCGCGCCGGCAGCATGCGGACCTTGTCGAGCTTGTCGATGGAGCGCTGGCTGTCCGGGTCGAAGGTGCGGATGGACTCCACCTCGTCGTCGAACAGGTCGATGCGCAGCGGCTTCTGGCTGCCCATCGGGAAGACGTCCAGCAGTGCGCCGCGCACCGCGAACTCGCCGTGGGCGATCACCTGCGACACGCATTGATAGCCGGAGCGGCTGAGGCGATCGCGGGTGGCGTCCAGGTCCAGTCGGTCGCCGACGCCGAGCACCAGCGCGTGGCCGTCGACGAAGGAGCGCGGCGGTAGGCGTTGCAGGAGGGTGGTCACCGGCACCACCAGGATGCCGCGGCGCAGCTGCGGCAGCCGGTGCAGGGTGAGCAGACGCTCGGACACGAGCTCGGGCAGGGGCGAGAAGACGTCGTAGGGCAGCGTCTCCCAGTCCGGGAAGGTCAACACCGGGATATCGTCGGCACTCGGTTGGCCGCGCAGGAAGAAGCGGAGTTCTTCACGCAGCGCCTCGGCCGCGGGCGTGTCCGGCGCGGCGGCCAGGATGGGGCCTTGCGCCCGGCGCGCGGCAGTGGCGATGGCCAGCGCCTGCGCAGCGCCGTAGAGACGGCCCCAGAGCAGGCGCTCGCCGGGCTTGGCCGGCAGCGGCGGGTCGAGCGGGGACAGGGGAGTCTGTGGCGGGGACGTGGTGCTCGGGGCAGAGAGGACTTCGGGGGTCATTCGATACTTCCGGCCGCCAGGCGCGTGCTTTCCAGCAGCGTTTCGGGTAGACGGACATAGCCGAGACCGGGGGCCTGCGACTGGGCGGCGTTGCTGAGGCAATAGTTCATCAGTTCCAGAATCGCGGAGCGCTCGGCGTCCGCGTAGCCCCGGGCATGGAACAGGAGCCAGGAGGGTGAGATGATCGGGTAGGCGCTGGGGCCGTTGGGGTCGCGGAGTCGAAGCCGCAGGTCCGGTGCGCCGCCGGGCAGCGTTCCCGCAGGCGGCGTCGCAGCGGCCAATGCGGCCATGCCTGACTCGCGCCCGGGCGCTACGAACTCCCCGGCCTTGTTCTGGAGCAGGGCGATCTGCGCCCATTCGGCGAGCTGCGCGTAGCCGAACTCCATGTAGCCGATGCTGCCCGGCGTCTGCGCGAGTCGGACCGCCACGCCGTCGTTGCCGTCGGCACGAACGAACCGTTCCCCCTCCGGCCACTTCGGCGAGTTGGCGGCGCCGATGGAATCGCGGAATTCGCCGTCGATGGCGCTCAGGTGGGCGCTGAGGGTCGCGTTGGTGCTGCCGGCGTCGGAGCGGACGACGACGATGATGGGCGCCTCTGGCATGATCAGCGTGGGGTTGGCCGCGGCGATGGCGGGATCGTTCCAGCTGTCGATGGCCCCGGACAAGATCTTGGGGTAGACGTTGCGCGGCAGGCGCAGCTGGTCCGCGCCGGGCAGGTTGTATGCGATGGCGACCTCCGCGGCCGCCACCGGCAGGATGACGGCGCCGCGCTCCATTTGCTGGAGCTCCGCGTCCGTCGGCGCCTTGTCGGTCGCAGCGAAGTCGACCTCGCCGTCGAGCATGGCCTGGATGCCAGCGTCGCTGTCCGTGGGCAGATAATTCACCCGCGTGCCCGAGGGGTTGTAGGTGTCGGCGACGATCGGGTCGCGGGCGAATTGCATGAACCAGGTCGCCAGGATCGGCGAGGGCAGACGGGCGCCGGCGCCGGAGAGCTCTGGTGCGGCGACGGCCAGGCCGCTCAGGGTCAGCAGGGTTGCGTAGGCCAGTCGGGCGGTGGTTCGGGATCTGGTCTTGTGGGTCATTGTGTGTCGGAGCCGGTCGCGGCGCAGTCGGGCTGCAGGTTGCTGTTGGGCGGGCGGCGGCGCGGGTCGGCGGGCTTCTCGCAGGTAGCCTGGCATTTTCTCACAGCTGCCGGGGCGCGGGGCCCGCACTGGGCCAGGTGGTGGTCCCTATGCAAGCGCTAGACCCGGCGTGCGGGCGGCTGGTTCTCCCGAGTGGGCTGCCGATGGGAATCTTCGTGCCCATCGTCGGGCGCGGGCGGCGATAATGACGGCTCCTGGTCTGGACGCAACCGAGTTTTTGGGAGTCGAACATGTTGGGTATCGTGTTTTGGGTATGCGTGGGTATCTTCATCGGCTGGAACCTGCCCCAGCCGGCCTGGGCGAAGGAGGTCCAGCAACGCGTGGTAGGCTTCTTCAAGGGCCTGGGAGGCAAATGATGGAGCGCTGATGACGTGGGGCCCGGGCGGATGGCCGCGCGCGGCGATCTCTGCCCGGCCTCTGCGCTGCTCGTGCCTGCCAGGCGACGGCATCGGGACGCGCGCGTCGTCGGCCGCTGTTCGCCGGTGGCCGGTGTCATCAAATATTCATGAAAACCAGGCTAATGACGGTCAGAATGGGCGGCGCGGTTCAAGTTTGGACCTGCAAACTGCTCACAACGACTCACGGAGCACTGCTACCTATGATCTACACCAAGGCTCTCAAGACGGCCGCCCTCGCGGGCGCCATTTCGACGCTGGCTTTCGCCGCCGGCACCGTCACCGCCGCCGAGAAGCTGAATGGCTCCGGCGCCAGCTTCCCCTTCCCCATCTACGCCACCTGGTTCAAGCAGTTCTCCCAGGACAAGCAGGTCAAGGCGGCTTTCAACCCCGATGGCGCGCGCATCGACTACCAAGCCAAGGGCAGCGGCGCCGGCATCAAGGATCTGCAGGAAGGTGCCGTCGACTTCGCCGGTTCCGACGCCGCGATGGACGACGAGGAGATCGCCGTCGTCAAGGAGAAACAGGGAAAGGAGGTCGTCCTGCTGCCGATGACCGCCGGTGAGGTCGTGCTGGCTTACAACGTCGAGGGTGTCGACGAGCTGAAACTACCGCGTGACGTCTACCCGGAGATCTTCGCCGGCAAGATTACCAACTGGAACGATCCGAAGATCGCCGCCGCCAACGAGGGGGTCGAGCTGCCCGACCAGAAGATCACCGTCGTCGTGCGCTCCGACTCCTCGGGCACCAGCTTCGTGTTCACCGGCCACCTCAGCGCCATCGACGAGGACTTCAAGGAGTCCGTCGGTCAGGGCAAGTCCCCGAACTGGCCGGATCAGGACAACTTCATCAAGGCGCCGAAGAACGATGGTGTCATGGCACAGATCAAACAGAACCCGGGTACGATCGGCTACGTCGAGTACGGCTTCGCCAAGCTCACCGGCCACGCTCAGGTCGCCATGCTCGAGAACAAGGCCGGCAAGTTCGTCTCGCCCGGTCCCGAGAGTGGAGCCGCCGCCGTCGCCGCCGCCGAGTTCCCGGACGCCACGCTGCCGAGCGGCGCTCCGGACCTACGCGCGTTTATCTATGATCCGGCTGGCGAGGACTCCTACCCGATCGCGTCCATGACCTGGCTGCTGTTGTACACCGACTACGACGATGCGAAGCTCAAGGTCGTGCAGGACATGATCAAGTACATGATCAGCGACGAGGCCCAGGGCCAGGCCGACAGCCTCGGCTACGTGCCGCTGCCGGCTGACGTCATTGAGAAGGTGAAGGTGGCCGCTGAGGTGATTCAGTAGCCACGGTCCCGCCCTTGCGATCGATGCCTGGTGCCGGCGCGTCGCCGGCCCAGGCTTTGCCACGCCCAGGGATGGTCAGTCGGGTAGCGCGGTTTGATCTCCTTGCCAATGGCCCGGCGGTCGGCGCTCCCAATCGCCGACGCAACGGCAAGAATCGACGTCCGTCGCGTCGGCGTCGATCGTCATGTGGCCGTCATGGTAAGACCCATGGGCAGACTATAGAATTCGACGCATCGAGCCTCTGTTCGACACCAATTTCGGACAGGCCGGCGTTCGCAGGCCGTCCGGCGTGCCGACATGCAGTCGACGGGTCGTGTAGACGGGTCGCGGCTTGGGGTCTGTCCCAATGCTGGCGAGCCCAGGCGGACTTTCGGGACGGGCTCCAGCCCCGAACGCACCGCTGGATACGGCTGCTCCCGCGAACAGGGCATGACACAGCAATCCCTTAGTCGTACCCACCCGCATCACCCCGGACGCATCATCTCTCAGGTATTGCCCATGGCGAAGAACCCATTCCAACAGGCGGGATCGTCCAGTGCGATCACGCGCCCGCCGAGCGGTAGCGAGGTCGCCACCGACACCCTGTTCCGCGGCATCGCCTACACCTGCGCGGCCCTGATCGTGCTGCTGGTGGCCGCCATCCTCTGGCAACTCGGTAAGGAGGCCGCCCCCGCCGTGGGTGAGTACGGCCTTGGCTTCTGGACCAGTACCACCTGGGACGTGAACAAATCGGAATTCGGTGTTCTGCCGGAGATCTGGGGCACGCTCTACAGCTCCCTGCTCGCCCTGCTACTGGGCGGGATCTTCGGCGTCGCCATCGCGATCTTCCTGACTCAGGACTTCATTCATCACAAGCTCTCGCTGGTCTTTCGCACCATCGTCGAGCTGCTCGCGGCGATCCCGTCCGTGGTCTATGGCCTCTGGGGCATTTACGTGCTGATCCCGATGATCCGCCCGGGCGCGGAGTGGCTGCATGAACACTTCAGCTGGATTCCCTGGTTCGGCACCTCGCTGAGCGGCCCCGGCCTGGCCCCGGCCGCGCTGGTGCTTTCCATTATGATCCTTCCGACGGTGGCCGCGATCTCGGTCGACGCCTTCCGGCGCATTCCCTACAAGGTGAAGGAGGCCGCCTACGGTATGGGCACCACCAAGTGGGAGGCCATCCTCAAGGTCATGCTACCGACCGCTTCCAGCGGCATCCTCGCGGCCCTAGTGCTGGGCTTCGGCCGTGCCCTCGGCGAGACCATGGCCCTGGCCATGCTGATCGGTAACGCCAATCAGATCAGCCTGTCGCTCTTCTCGCCGGCCAACACGCTCGCCTCGTTGCTGGCCTCGAGCTTCCCGGAGGCGAGCGGCATCGAGGTGCAGGCACTGATGTACGCGGCGCTGGTGCTGCTGCTCATCACCTTTGTCGTCAACGTCGTCGGTCTCGGCGTTCAGCAGTACACCGTGCGCAAGTTCGAGGGCAAGAAATGAGCAATGTCGACCCGACCGCGATGGCCGACGGGGAACTCGTTCGGCCCAACCTGCAGCGCCAGCTCCTGGAGGGGCGGGCCATCAAGAACAACATTCTGACCATACTGACCTGGATCATCGCCACCCTGGCGGCGGTGCCGCTGGTGTCGGTCATCTACATGCTGCTGGTGCGCGGTGGCACCCGGCTGTTCGGCGCCGATTTCGTCGAGGTGCTGACGGCGCTGCCGCCAGCGGGCTTCGAGATGGGCGGCGGCATCGGTCCGGCTATCCTCGGTACTCTGACCATGGTCGGCATTGCGACAGTCATCAGCGTGCCCTTCGGCATCATGGCGGCCATCTACCTCGCTATCCTCGGGCCGAGCAGCAAGCTGGCCACCACCTCGCGCTTCCTGGCCAAGGTGCTCACCGGCTTCCCATCCATCCTCGCGGGTGTCTTCGTCTACGCGGTGCTGGTGGTGCACTTCGGCTACTCGCCCTGGGCAGGCGGCGTGGCCCTGGCGGTGTTGATGCTGCCGACGGTGGTTCTGGCGGCGGAGGAAGCCATCGCGCAGGTGCCGCAGCGCATGAAGGACGCCGCATTCGGCATCGGCTGCACCCGCACCCAGGTGATCTGGAAGGTGGTGCTGCCGACCGGTCTGCCCGGCATCCTGACGGGCGTGATGCTGGCCATCGCAGGCGCGGCCGGCGAGTCGGCGCCGCTGCTGTTCACGGCGCTGTTCAGCAACTACTTCATCGAGAACCTCAGCATCGACAACAATCCCACGGCGTCGCTGTCGATCCTGATCTACAACTTCTCTGGAATGCCGTTCGAGAACCAGATCGAGTTGGCCTGGACCGCGTCCCTGGTGCTCGTGCTCATCGTGCTCGTGTTCAACATCCTGGCTCGGTTGTTCGGACAACCCAAGGTCTAAACCCTGTTTCAGCGAGGTAACCGGCATGAACGCCGCCGCCGCATCCGACGTCTCCACCCGCTCCGAATTCATCGCCGAACCCTACCAGGTCGAAGGCAAGACGGTCATCGACTGCGACGTGAAGAAGATCTTCTATGGCAGCTTCCTCGCCGTGCGCGACAGCTACGTCCCCGTCGAGAAGAACAAGATCACCGCCTTCATCGGCCCGTCCGGCTGCGGTAAGTCCACGGTGCTGCGCAGCCTGAATCGCATGAACGACCTGATTTCCGTGTTCCGTTTCGAGGGCAGCGTGTACTATCACGGCCAGGACATCTACGCCGCAAACGTGGACCCGGTGGTGGTGCGTCGCTACATCGGCATGGTGTTCCAGCAGCCGAATCCCTTTTCCATGAGCATCTACGACAATGTTGCCTTCGGTCTCAAGCTAAACAAATTCAAAGGCGATTACGACGAGAAGGTGCAGAAGGCGCTGGAGCGCGCAGCGCTGTGGAAGGAGGTCAAGGACAAGCTCAAGAACAGCGGCCTCAGCCTGTCGGGCGGTCAACAGCAGCGCCTGTGCATCGCCCGTGCCATCGCCACCGAGCCGGATGTGCTGCTGATGGACGAGCCCTGCTCAGCGCTTGACCCCATCGCCACCCGCCAAGTGGAGGAGCTGATGCTGGAACTGCGCGAGCGCTTCACGGTCGCGCTGGTGACCCACAATATGCAGCAGGCCACCCGTGTCGGCGACACCACCGCCTTCTTCTCGGTGGATATCTCCAAGGGCGGGCGCACCGGCTACCTGGTCGAGATGGGCCCGACCAAGCAGGTGTTCGAAGACCCGAAGCAGGCGCTGACAAAGGAATACGTGGCCGGCGAGTTCAGCTGATCCAGGACACTCGACACCACCGCATCGGCGGGCTTTCTCAGGATAGCATTGGGGTGCTTCCGTGCTCCGGATCTGAAGAAGGGTCCTGCAGATGGGTCATCGCCTTGCGTATGGGGCCGCAGCACGCGCCCCGAGCATCTTCACGCACCGAATCCAGGAATTGTTCGCCATCGGCGACCATGCAAATAGCAGCGGCAAAAAGCTTGGACTGCGATCTCGCCACCGTGCACCGGCTCCATCTATCGGCCATCGAGGACTCGCTGCGTGCGGTGCAGCGGGACTTCGATCGCATTAACCATCAGCTGTCCGCGCTCCGGGACCCGCTGTCGGATGACGTGGTCGAACGGATGATGGAGGGCTATACGCAGGTGGACCGCTTGCTGGCAGAGCGGGTGGAGCCCTTCGCGCCGGGCAACTCCGGCGCCTTCCTGGAACTCAACTTCCTGGTGATGTGCGGCGCCGACCGACGGCTGCGCGAGGAGTGCGCGTCCGTGATGAAGGCAGCGGAGAACCGCTATTACCGGAAGAGCGTCGGTAGCTTCGAGGCGTTGACTGAGCAATTGGCGCTGGTGTCGGGGGAATCGGTCTGGCGGCGCGCCGCTGTCGCCTTCGTGCACATCCTGAGCGAGCCGCAGCTGTTCATCGAGGGAAATCACCGAACCGGCTCGTTGATCATGAGCTGGATCCTGGCCAACGAGGGCCGGCCCCCGTTCGTGCTGAGCGTGGCCAATGCGAAGGCCTTCTTCGACCCCTCTGCCGTCACCAAGAGCACCCGAAAGCGCAGTGTGCATATGATGCTGACGCGGCCGAAGCTGCTGAAACGCTTCGCCAAGCTGCTACGTGAGAACGCATCACAGGATCTGCTGCTGCGCTGATCGGGCGCCGACTCTGCTGTCGGGTGGACCTATCGGTTCAGCCGCTGCCCGACCAAGCCCTGGAGTTCCGTCTCGCTGAGTCCGGGGTGGCGCGGCTGGAGTTGACTGGGTCCACGTCGAGGTCAGCTGCCCGGGTCGCCGTAGAAGATGTAGTTGGTGGAGTAGTCGCTGATCTCGAAGTAGACCTTGCGCTCGCCCTGATCGCGCGTGCCGTTCATGTTCTTATCGATGACGCCGTAGCCGAAGCGGTACGGCCGGGCGCCGGCGCCCTGGGTAGCGCTGGCGGTGCTGAGCTTGTCGATCTCGATGAAACGGCGCACCAGCTTGTCGCCGGCGTACACCTCGAGCACGCCATTGGCGCCGGTCCAGTTCTGCAGGGAGCGGCCGATCTTGTTCTGCGTCTCCTGGGTGCAGCCGGCTAGGGCGATGGTCGCGGCGGCGATGAGTGGGAGTGTCTTGCTCGACATGGTTGGACCTCCGATTTCGAATGGCGGGTCATGGGCAGAGCAGGCGCGTTTCTGCGAGCGCGATGCGCCTGTGCTCCGCCGTTTCTGGATGGGGTGCTCAGTTTAGACCTCGATCGGCAGGGGCGGTGTCTTCCAGATCTGGTCCACATAGTCCCGGATGGAGCGGTCGGACGAGAACTTGCCCATGCGTGCGGTGTTGAGGATGGACATCCGTTCCCATTGGTGGGGCGTGCGGTAGGTCCGGTCGACCTCGTGCTGGCGGTCGGCATAGCTATGGAAGTCGGCCAGGACCATGAAGGGGTCGCTGTGGATCAGGTTGTCGGTGAGGGGTCGGAACAGCTCCTTGTCGCCGTGACTGAATAGGCCTGAGCCGATCAGGTCCAGCGCTGACTTGAGTTCGGTGCTGGCGTGGTAGAGCTCCCAGGGCCGATAGCCGTCGGCCTGGCGCTGCTGTACCTCGGGCGCCGTCATGCCGAACAGGAAGAAGTTGTCGTGGCCCACCTCGTCGCGGATCTCGACATTGGCGCCGTCCAGGGTGCCGATGGTGAGCGCCCCGTTCATGCTGAACTTCATGTTGCCGGTGCCTGAAGCCTCCTTGCCGGCCAGGGAGATCTGCTCGGAGAGGTCCGCCGCCGGATACAGGCGCTGGCCGTTCTTGACGTTGAAGTCGGGCATGAAGAGCACGCGCAGATAGCCGTTCACCTGCGGGTCGTTGTTGACCACCTCGCCGACCGCGTTGATCAGCTTGATGATCAGCTTGGCCATGAAGTAGCTCGGCGCCGCCTTGCCGCCGAAGATGACGGTGCGCGGCGTCAGCTCGATGTTGGGGTTTTGCTTGATCTGCTCGTAGAGCCAGACGATGTGGAGCAGGTTCAGGTGCTGGCGCTTGTACTCGTGTATGCGCTTGGCCTGGACATCGAATAGGGTCCGTGGGTCCGGCGTGAAGCCGGTGCATTTGCCGAGCCAGTTGGCGAGTCGCTCCTTGGCCGTGATCTTGACCGCCCGCCAGCGCGCCTGCAGGGCCTGGTCCTCGGCGTGGCCCTCGAGTTGCTTCAGGGCGTCGAGGTCGCGCAGCCAACGGTCGTCGCCGCAGGTCTCGGTGATGAGCGCGGTGAGCTCGGGGTTACTGACGGCGATGAAGCGGCGCGGCGTGACGCCGTTGGTGACGTTGAAGAACCTCTCCGGGTACATGTCGTGGAAGTCGCGCATCACCGTGGACTTGAGCAACTCGGTGTGCAGCGCCGCGACACCGTTGACGGCCTTGCTGCCGACGGCCGCCAGATGCGCCATGCGCACGCGCCGACCGAACGCCTCGTCGATGATGGACATGCGCGCGATGCGCTCCTCGTCGCCGAAGAAGCGCACCCGCACCTCGTCCAGGAAGCGGCGGTTGATCTCGTAGATAATCTCCAGGTGCCGCGGCAGCAGGCGCTCGAACAACTTCACGGACCAGGTCTCAAGGGCCTCCGGCAACAGCGTGTGGTTGGTGAAGTGGCAGCTGTTGCAGGTGATGTTCCAGGACTGGTCCCATCCCATCAGGTGCTCGTCCATGAGTAGGCGCATCAGTTCCGCCACCGCGAGGGACGGATGGGTATCGTTGAGCTGCACGGCGTACTTCTCGTGGAAGCCGTCCAGGCTGCCGGCGATACCGAGCTGCAGCCGAATCATGTCCTGCAGGGAACAGGAGACGAAGAAGTACTGCTGCTTCAGGCGCAGTTCCTTGCCGACCTCGGGCTCGTCGTTGGGGTACAAGACCTTGGAAATGGTCTCCGCCTGCATCTTGGCGTTCACGGCGCCGTAGTAGTCGCCGACATTGAAGGCCTGGAAGTCGAAGGACTCCGGCGCCTCGGCCTTCCAGAGCCGCAGCAGGTTGGCGTTGCCGACGCCATAGCCCAGGATCGGCGTGTCGTAGGCGACGCCGTTGACCAGCAGGCTCGGCACCCAGCGACTGCGTGTGGCACCGTGCTCGTCGCTGTATTGCTCGGTGTGGCCGCCGAAGCCCACCGGGAAGGCGATCTTGGGCCGCGGGATTTCCCAGGGGTTGCCGTTGCGTAGCCAGGTGTCGCCACGCTCGCACTGCCAGCCGTCGACGATGACCTGGTCGAAGATGCCGAACTCGTAGCGGATGCCGTAGCCGATGGCCGGAATCTGGAGTGTCGCCATCGAGTCCATGTAGCAGGCGGCCAGCCGGCCGAGGCCGCCGTTGCCGAGGCCGGGCTCCTCTTCCGCCTCGATGATCTCATCGTAGTCCAGGTCCAACTCTGCGCCGGCCTCGCGGGCGGTCTCGGTGATGCCAAGGTTGACCAGGTTGTTGGCCAAGTGCGGTCCGAGCAGGAACTCCGCCGACAGGTAACAGACGGTGCGGGCATTGGTCTGCTTGAAGGTCTGGGCGGACTTGATCCAGCGCTTCAGCATGCGGTCGCGGACGGTGTAGGCGGCGGCCATGTAGAGGTCATTGGGGGTCGCGACCTCCCGGAACCGGCCTTGTATGTAGAACAGATTGTCGATGTAGTCGTTCTTGAGGTCGTCCTTGCCGAGGCCGGTGCGGGTATGGTGATCCGTCGCCGTGGCCTTCGCGGGATTGTTCATGCTGACTCCAAGGTAAGTCATCCCGAATGGATGCGATGGGTGCGGCGGCGCAGCGTTTCCGAAATCGTCTGCGACCATGCCCCGTCGCTATCGTTGTCGTTGTCGTTGTCGTAATCGAGCATCCGAAAACGACAACGACAACGACAACGACAAAGAGAGACCGTCGATTGGGCTAGCGAAGCATACCCCGACCCACGGTCTCCTCAGCCGCGCCTCACAACGGCCAGGTCCAGTCGTCGTATTCCGGCGTGTCGATGCCGTTCTCGAAGGCGTAGTTGCGCGCGTCGATCTGCATGTCGCGGAAGCGCTGCTTGGCGTGGGCGCCGATGACGGCGAGCCGCGGCACGCGGTCGATGACGTCGATGGCGAGGCTGAACCGGTCGATCTCGTTCTCGATGGCCAGCTCCAGCGGCGTGTTGATGTTGCCACGCTCCTTGTAACCGCGCACATGGAACTGGTCGTAGGTCGCGTGCCTGTAGGTGAGGCGGTGGATCAGCCAGGGATAGCCGTGGAAGTTGAAGATCACCGGCCGGTCCTTGGTGAAGATGCTGTCGAAGTCGCGCGCGGACAGGGCGTGCGGCCCCTCGTGGTGCAACGTCATCAGGTCGACGACATTGACGAAGCGGATCTTGATGTCGTCGAACGCCTCGCGCAGTATCGCCGTGGCGGCCAGCGCCTCCTTGGTGGGGATGTCGCCGCAGCCGACCATGACCACGTCCGGTTCATAGCCCTCGTCGTTGCTCGCCCAGTCCCAGATGCCGATGCCCTTGGTGCAGTGCTTGATGGCCTCGTCCATGTTCAGGTACTGCAGGTGGTTCTGTTTGTCGGCGACGATGACGTTGATGTAGTTGATGCTCTTCAGGCAGTGGTCGGCCACCGAGAGCAGGCAGTTGACGTCCGGCGGCAGATAGATGCGCGCGACCTCCGGGTTCTTGTTCACGACCACGTCCAGGAAGCCCGGGTCCTGGTGCGTGAAGCCGTTGTGGTCCTGGCGCCAGACGGTGGAGGTGATGAGCAGGTTCAGCGAGGAGATGGGCGCACGCCAGGGGATCTCGTTGCAGATGGCGAGCCACTTGGCATGCTGGTTGTACATGCTGTCGATGACGTGGATGAAGGCCTCGTAGCTGGCGAAGAAGCCATGGCGGCCGGTCAACACATAGCCCTCGTACCAGCCCTCCAGGGTGTGCTCCGAGAGCATCTCCATGACCCGGCCGTCCGGCGACAGCTCGCCGCCGTCCTCGTCCTCCGGTAGGTAGTCCTCCAACCAGAGTTTCTTCGAGACCTCGTAGATGGCGTCGAGCTTGTTGGAAGTGTTCTCGTCCGGCCCGAAGACGCGGAAGTTGGTCATGTTCTCGCGCATGACCTCGCGCAGCAGGGCGCCGAGGGGCTTGGTGTTCATCGCGCGCACCGTGCCGGGGCGATCCACGGTGCAGGCGAACTGTCGGAAGTCCGGCATGCGCAGGGCGCGGCGCAGTAGCCCCCCGTTGGCGTGCGGGTTGGCGCTCATGCGCATGTTGCCCTCGGGGGCGGCGGCGCGGATCTCTGGCTTGAGCTTGCCGGTGTCGTCGAACAGCTCCTCGGGCATGTAGCTCTTCATCCATGCCTCGAGCTGGGCCAGGTGTTCGGCATTGTCGTGCATGCCGGACAGGGGGACCTGGTGGGCGCGCCAGAAGCCCTCGACCTTCTTGCCGTCGACCTCTCTCGGCCCTGTCCAACCCTTTGGGGTGCGCAGCACGATCATCGGCCATGGGTACCGGCGCAGGTTGGCAACGCCCTTGGCGCGGCCATCGGCCTGGAACTCCTGGATGCGCGCGTGGCAGGCGTCCATGGTGGCCGCCATGGCCTGATGCATGGCCATGGGATCGTCGCCCTCGACGAAGTGGGGCTCCCAGCCGTAACCGCGCATCAGCGAGGCCAGCTCCTCGTTGGGGATACGCGAGAGCAGGGTGGGGTTATTGATCTTGTATCCGTTCAGGTGAAGGATCGGCAGCACGGCGCCGTCGCGGGCGGCATTCAGGAACTTGCTGGAGTGCCAAGCGGTGGCCAATGGACCGGTCTCGGACTCGCCGTCGCCGACGGCGACCACCACCAGCAGTTCCGGGTTGTCGTAGGCGGCGCCGAAGGCGTGGCTGATGGAGTAGCCGAGCTCACCGCCCTCGTGAATGGAGCCGGGCGTCTCCGGCGTGCAGTGGGAGCCGATGCCGCCGGGGAAGGAGAACTGCTTGAAGAAGGCCTTCATGCCTTCCTCGTCCTCCGACTTGTTGGGGTAGATCTCTGAGTAGGTGCCTTCCAGGTAGACCGGAGCGAGCACGCCAGGCGCGCCGTGGCCCGGTCCGGCCAGGAAGATCGCCTGTTGGTTGTGCTCCAGGATGATTCGGTTGGTATGGCAGACCATGAATGCCAGGCCGGGGCTTGCGCCCCAGTGCCCGAGGAGGCGCCTCTTGAGGTGTTCTTCCTTGAGCGGCTCCGTGAGCAGCGGGTTGTCGCGCAGATAGATCATGCCCGCGGCCAGATAACAGCAGCCACGCCAGTAGGCATCGATGCGCTGCAGCTGCTCTGGGCTCAGGCGTGTCGTACTCGGGTCGCTCATGGTAGCTCTCCTCGTCGAGGTTGGAGGGGCGGGAGACGCGCCGAACGTCGGGGGTATCCCGGCTCCAGGCTAGATTAAGGATTCCAGGTTAAGGAGATGTGACGAATTCAGCGGGGCTGGCCTGCTCGACCATGACGCGGCCCGGTGTCCGGGGGCCAGGCGGTGGCCTGTGTCGGCGATCGGTGTTGCAGCGCGGGCACGCGGTCCAGTCGCCAGCGACCGCGCGCCCAGCGCCAGAAGTCGGTGATGTCGGTGGCTCTCGTCGGCGGTGCCTGTTGGCCCAGGAAACGCCAGGCGGCAAGCAGTGTCGGCACCGGGTTGCTCGCATCGACGGGCAGGGCCGAAAGGGACTTGGAGAGCTTGCGGCCGTCGGTGTCGATGGCCAAAGGGAGGTGCGCGTAGCGCGGCTGTCGCAGCCCGAGGTGGCGCTGTAGCAGGATCTGCCGCGGCGTGGACAGGAGCAGATCGGCACCGCGGACGATGTCGGTGATGCCCTGCGCCGCGTCGTCGACCACCACCGCGAGCTGGTAGGCGTGGATACCGTCGGCGCGGCGCAGCACGAAGTCGCCGACGTCGTGGTCGATGCGCTGGCTTCGAGGGCCCTGGATGCGATCGGTAAAGTCGATTCTCGGCGAGTCCGCGCGCAATCGGATGCTGCGGGGTGTCCGGCCCGGGGGCAGTCCGTGGCGGCAGGTGCCGGGATAGATCGGACCCTCAGGCCCGCGCCGGGCGGAGGTTGCAATCTCGGCGCGGGTGCAACCGCAGGGGTAGACGAGCCCTGCGTGGATCAGTTGTTCCAGCGCCTGGGCGTAGGCCCAACCGCGGGCGCTCTGGCGCAGGATGGCTCCGTCCCAGGTCAGGCCGAAGGCGGCAAGCGTGTACAGTATGTCATCGGCCGCGCCCGGTCGCTCGCGCGGGCGGTCGAGGTCTTCGATGCGGAGCAGCCAATCGCCGCCCCGGGCGCGGGCGTCCGCGAAGCTACCAACTGCAGCGACGAGCGAGCCGAAGTGCAGTGGCCCGGTGGGGGAGGGCGCGAAGCGGCCCCGGTAGGCCGATGACTCGGCGTTCGCGCTCACCGGTCATTCCGTTTCCGGGACGGATGGGAGGGGACACCAGACCGCGCGTCGAGCATGACGACCGTGTCGACCCTGATGGCATCGACTCGCACGCCGACGGAGGTCGGGCGAGTCGAGGCCCGGCGGGTCAGCCGCGCTGCTTCTCGCGGATCTCGTCCAGGGTCTTGCAGTCGATGCACAGCGTCGCCGTGGGGCGGGCCTCCAGTCGACGCACGCCGATTTCGACCCCGCAGGCCTCGCAGTAGCCGTACTCGTGTTCGTCGATACGCATCAGCGCCTCGTCGATCTTCTTGATGAGCTTGCGTTCGCGGTCGCGGGCGCGTAGCTCCAAGCTGAACTCCGACTCCTGGGTGGCCCGGTCGTTCGGGTCGGGGAAGTTGGTAGCCTCGTCCTGCATGTGGTGCACCGTGCGGTCCACCTCCTCCATGAGCTGACGCTTCCATTCGAGCAGAAGCCCGCGGAAATGCTTCTCCTGCTCTGGACTCATATAGTCCTCTTCCTTGCCGGCTTCGTAGGGTTCGAATCCGAACGCCTTAGCGCCGGATGTGTTCGCCTCGGCCATGGGTGTGCTCCCGCAGACAAAGGGTTATCGGTTCTCGCGTATCCGGTCTTGGGTCTCAGACCCGGCTGCCGAATTGCGTCGAAACCGGCGTTTCTACCAGAGACCGAGGCCAGCGGCAATACGCTTGACGCCGAAATCGGGATGTTTGGGCGTGGTTTCGGGCGCCTTGTGCTAGTCTGCGACGCCTGCATCGTGGGCGGCATCCGGAGGCGATTCAGTTGGCAGAGTTTCAGGCGATTATCTTCGATGTAGATGGAACGCTCGCCGATACGGAGCGTGACGGTCATCGGGTGGCCTTCAACGCCGCCTTTGCCGACGCGGGGCTGGATTGGGAGTGGTCGGTGCCGCTGTATGGCGAGCTGCTGCGGGTGACCGGCGGCAAGGAGCGCATCCGCGAGTTCCTGGCGAAGCATCGTCCGGGGTTCGAGCCGACCGGTCCGCTGGACGATTTCGTCCGTGACCTGCACGCGCTGAAGACCGAACACTACAAACACATGATGGCGGATGGGGCCATTGGTCTGCGTCCCGGCGTGTTGCGGCTGCTGACCGAGGCGCGTGAGGCCGGCCTGCGACTCGCCATCGCGACCACGACCACGCCGGCGAATGTCACTGCGCTGCTCGGGGCCGCGCCGATCGATTCGCTCGAGGACTGGTTCGAGGTTATCGGTGCCGGCGATGTGGTATCTGCTAAGAAGCCCGCCCCGGACATTTTTCTGCTTGCGCTGCGCGAGCTCGGCCTCCCCGCGGAGGCCTGTGTGGCCGTCGAGGACTCGCACAACGGCGTGCGTTCGGCCCTCGGTGCCGGGCTCGCGGGATTGCTGGTGACCGTCAGTTCGTACACCGCCGACGAAGACTTCAGCGGCGCAGCCCTGGTGGTGGACGGCCTCGGTGAGCCCGGAGTGCCGTCGCATACACTCGGCGGCGGTCGGACCGACGAGCTCTCCGGTCTGCTCGCGGCCTCGGACTGCGTCGATCTCGCCCTGCTGCGGGCGCTGCATCGGGCCTCGTATCCGCCCACCGGCGGCTGATGGCAACGCCCATGCCTGCCGCGCGGCGTGCGACCCGCATCGAGCCATTCCAGGTGATGTCGATCCTAGAACGCGCGAAGGCTTTGGAGGCGCAGGGTCGGGACGTGATCCACATGGAAGTGGGGGAGCCGAGGTTTCCGCTGCCCGCGGCCCTCGTCGAGGCCGCTCGACGCGCGGTCGCCGAGGAGTCCATGGGCTATACGCCGAGCGCGGGGCTGCCCGCTCTGCGTCAGGCGATCGCCACACGCTACGGCGAGCGCTATGGGCTCGATATCGATCCGGCGCGGGTGTTGGTGACCCCCGGCGGCTCTGGAGCCTTGCAGTTGGCCTTGGGGAGCGTGTTGGACATCTCGGACGGCGTCCTGGTGACCGATCCGGGCTATCCCTGCCATCGACACATGGCCGTGATGGTCGGTGCCGACGTCCGCACGCTACCACTGGATGCAGGGGACGCATGGCGGCTGGACGCCGCACAGGTCTCTGCGCACTGGGGAGAATCCGTCCGCGCGCTGCTGTTGGCCTCTCCGGCCAACCCGACCGGGGCCGTTGTCGATGTCGATAGCATGCGGCGGATACATGCGCGGGTGAGGGCGCTCGGCGGGGTGTTGATCGTCGACGAGACCTACCAGGGCCTGGTCTACGAGGTGGAGGATCATACCGCGCTCGCATGCGGGAGCGACGTGGCGGTGGTGAATAGCCTCTCGAAGTACTTCGGACTCACCGGCTGGCGGCTCGGATGGCTCGTCGCGCCAGAGGGGTATGCGGGCGTCGCGGAACGCCTAGCACAGAACCTCTATCTGGCACCACCGACACTGGCGCAGCATGTCGCCCTCGCGGCACTGGGGCCTGAACTCGCCGGGGAATTCGAGCGACGACGCGCGCTGTTGCGGCGGCGCCGAGACTTGCTGTTCCAAGGGTTGACCGAACTCGGGTTCGGGATGGCGGCCAAGCCCGATGGGGCCTTCTACCTCTTTGCCTCTCTGCCGCCGAGGTGGGGTGATGGCCTTCGTTTCGCGCGGGAACTGCTGGAGCGTGAGGCCGTGGCCGTGACACCCGGCTCCGACTTCGGTTCTGGCGCCTGCCAGGGTATTCTGAGGATCGCCTACACAGCGGAGGATGCGCGCTTGCGTGAGGCCCTGGTCAGATTGCGACGATTTCTTCGGGCTGACTGATGGGGACCTTGAAAAATTGCCGTCCTGGCAATTTTTCAAGACGCGAAGCGAAAACGCGGTTTCCGCTTCGCGCCATTTTTCAAGCGCTTGGGCGCTTGAA
>JANQFX010000051.1 GCA_028277725.1 Thiohalocapsa sp. | reverse complement strand
GGGTGACCCTCGATGCGCGGCCCCAGGCTCGTCACCGGTGCATGTTCCACGTCGCCGACCCGCAACACGGCGTGCGGATTGCCCATGGAGACGGCGGCGATCTCGACGCCGTCTCCATCTAGGTCCAGCGCATAGGTCGGCGCGCGCTGGTCGGCCTCGAAAGGTATCTCCGCCGGCTCCAGCCGCGGCACCCCCATGTCGACGCTGACCTGCCCGTCCGCTCGCAGCTCGAGCAGGATCGGACCGGCAGCGGTGCCCACCGGGATCGCGTCCTTGGTGGTGAGCCCCTGGTCGCGCACGAAGCGTGCGAAGCAACGGGCGCCGTTGCCGCACTGCTCTACCTCGGAACCGTCGGCGTTGAAGATGCGGTAGTGGAAGTCCGTGCCGGCGAGCCGCGGCGGCTCCACCAGCAGCACCTGATCGCAGCCGACGCCGAAGCGCCGGTCCGCGAGCCGCGCGGCGAGCGCTGCGGTCATGTGGATCGGCGACCTGACGCCATCGAGCACGACGAAGTCGTTGCCGAGGCCCTGCATCTTGGTGAACTGCATGCTGCTGCTCCGAAGCGGGACGGCGATCAGCCGGCGAGCCGCCCCCAGACGGCCAGGTGCCGGTCGCTGACCACATTGACCGAGAGCTGGTCCGCGAGCCCCGCCTCATTGAGCTGAGCCGTGACCTCGCTAGGCTCGAAGGCGGCATAGAGGGAGTTGCGGAAGTCATCACGCAGCACGGCGGGTGCGCCGAGCACGTAGGTCGCCACCAGCGCCTCGGCCATGCCGTCGGAACGCGGGCGCATCAGATCCATCACGAGCACGAAGGCGCCTGGACGGGCCGCGCCGAGAATGCTCCTCCACAGCACCTGCGGCTCGTGCAGGTGATGCAGCAGGCTGTTGCTGAGGATCAGGTCGTAGTCGCTGGTCGCGACTTGCGCGGACGGAAGCTTATCGCACAGCAGCCGCACTCGCGACGCGATGCCCGGCAGCGGCTCCAGTGCCTGGCGTGCCCGATCGAGCATGGGCTGGCTGCCGTCCAGCGCATCGCAGTGGATGCGCGGATGGCGGCGTAGCAATCGGATGACAATGTCCGCCGGGCCGCAACCGAGATCAAGCGCACGGGCATTCGCAATGCCCGCGCCGGCCTGCTCGGCGAGCAGACGCATGAACAACTCGTTGGACTCGTGGAAATCCGCCTCGGCGTAGGCGTGCGCCTGCTCGACGGTATCCATGAGCTCGGGTTCGGGGCGTCGCTGCATGGTCGGTGGTGTGTCCCGTGTCGGTCCGGCGGTGGTGGTTCAAGCAGGCGTTGCAGTTAGCCGATGCAGTTAGACGATCAGGGCAGTGTGGCCTCGCCGGCCCAGAGGTCCGGCAGCGTCTCCCGGTGCCGGACCAGGTGCACCTGGTCGCCGTCGACCATGACCTCCGCCGCGCGCGGCCGGCTGTTGTAGTTGGAGCTCATGGTGAAACCATAGGCGCCGCTGGCGCGCACGGCCAACAGATCGCCCTGGGCGAGGGTCAAGGGACGGGCCCTACCGAGGAAGTCGCCAGTCTCGCAGACCGGGCCGACGATGTCCCAATCGCGCAGCTCGCCGGAGCCGCCGCGCAACGCCGGGACGATGTCCTGCCGGGCGTTGTAGAGCGCGGGGCGCAGCAGGTCGTTCATGGCGGCATCGACGATGGCGAAGTTGTGTGTCGCGGTGGACTTCAGGAACTCCACCCGGGTCAGCAGGATGCCGGCGTTGCCGGCAATGGCGCGGCCCGGCTCGAGGATGATCTCGTAGTCGCGCTCCCCGAGGCGCTCATGCACGGCGGAGGCATAGGTCGCGGGCTCCGGCGGCGTCTCGTCGATGTAGCGGATGCCGAGCCCGCCGCCGAGGTCCAGGTGCTCGATCTGGATCCCCTGCCCCGCTAGCCGGTCGGCCAGGCCCAGGACACGGTCCAGGGCATCGAGGAAGGGGGCCAACTCCGTCAGCTGCGAGCCAATGTGGCAGTCGATGCCGACCACACGGATGTGCGGCATGCGGGCGGCTCGCTCATACACGGCTTCCGCGTCGGCGATATCGACGCCGAACTTGTTCTCCTTGAGCCCCGTGGAGATGTAGGGGTGCGACTGGGCATCGACGTCCGGGTTCACGCGCAGGGAGACGGGCGCGCTGGTACCGAGCGCCCCGGCCACCTCTTCGATCAGCTCCAACTCCGGCTCGGACTCGACGTTGAAGCAGCGGATGCCCACCTGCAACGCCCGCTGGATCTCGTCGGCGCGCTTGCCGACGCCCGAAAAGATGACCTTACGCGGGTCGCCACCGGCGGCGAGCACCCGCTCCAGCTCGCCCAGCGAGACGATATCGAAACCGGAGCCGAGCCGCGCCAGCAGGTTCAGAACGGCCAGATTGGAGTTTGCCTTGACCGCAAAGCAGACCAGGTGTGGACGCGCTGCCAGCGCCCGGTCGAATGCGTGCCAGTGGCGCTCCAGCGTCGCACGCGAATAGACGTAACAGGGCGTGCCGAAGCGCTTTGCGATGTCGGCGGTGGGAACGTCCTCGGCATAGAGCCGGCCGTCACGGTGATTGAAGTGATCCATACTGCAGGCGGGCGGTGCTGTGCGATCAGAGGGGGGTCACTCGGCGTCCCGCGCTGTCGAGTCGCTGGTCGATGTCGATTGCGGCAGGGGCGACTGGGCCGGCGGCCAGGGCTTGGATGTGTCCGGGAAGGGGAAGGTCTTAACCCGACCGCGGGCATCGCGCTCGGCCCGCGCGGGGTCGTCTTCGGCTTGGTAGAGATCGCCCTTTTGGCCACAACCGACTAGCAGAAGGCCCGGAAGCAAGCATCGGGCAAGCAAGCGCCGGGCAAGCAAGCCCTTGTGGTGCTCGCGCGGGACCGGCCGCTCGGCGCGAGCGCGGCGGGTTTGTATGCGTCGGTAGGACATGCCCCGGATGATGCCCGATCCACCGGCGCCGGGCAAAGCCTGCGACGAGCGAGCCGGACTCGGGACCCGTTTCACTACTCGCCAGATGCCTCCGCCGTCCCGGCGGGACGGTCGCTGCCGAGGTCGTCCTGCCGTTGGGTCACGCGGAATTTGGCCATGGTCCTGTCCTCTGCGTCCGACAACAGCAGTTCGCCGCCGCTGATCCGGAAGCCGGCCGCCCGCTCCAGGGCCGCGAAGAAGGCCCGCTCCTGGGCGTCGGCTCCCTCGGGCTCCGGGCACAGCATCCGGGTGGCCGCAATCGGTCCATCGATGGAGAAATCGCTGCCCTCGACCCGATAAGCGCCTCGATAGGCATTGCATGCCTTGCCGCTGAACTGGCCCGCATCGTCGAACCGCAAGACCACGACCGAGTCCGAGAGCACCGAGACCAGCCCGCCCTTGCCGTTGTTGTACTGAATCAGGTGCCAGTCCGTGCCGGTGAGCGGCATGGTCTCGAGCTCGGCGAAGGTCAAGACGGTGTCGCCTTCGGCGTCGGTGAGGGCTAGACCTGTGGCGCTCGGCTCGACGCCGACGACGACGCCGAGGGCTTCGATCACGGCCTGTTCCTGTGCCATCAACGGCGGCGGACAGGCCATCATGGTGCCGGCGAGATTGGGCTCGAAGCTCAACGCGTTGCCGTCGAGCTGATAGCCGCCCAACAGTCGGTTGCAGCCGGCGCTGCCGGAGACGCGCCCCTCGCTGAAACGCCAGACGCCGGGTCCGGCGCCATCGATCACCTGGGTCAAACCGGCCCCGGTCCGGACCTGGGTCAATTGCCATTCGGCCGATTCCAGGTCGGCGGCACTGGCCGTGACGCTGGCCATGGCCAGCAGAAGCACGGCACAAGGCCATAGGACATGCGGAAGCCGACGATGCGCCTGTCTCTGCTGGTTCACTCGAACTCCCTCTAGCGGCGGATGGTGCCCGGGATTATGGCCGATTCCCAATGCCGGCGAGCGAACGACTCGCGAGCGGGCATCGGGACGCCGCAGGCCGGTCGTAGAGCGACCGGGCCCCAACTAGGGCAGGATGCGGATGGGCGTTCCATTGCGCACGAGCCGCCAGATCTCGTCCATTTCGTGATTCTTGACGGCGATGCAACCGTTGGTCCAGTCCCTGTTGTCGTATTCGCGTGCGACGGCGGGCGAGGTGAGCCAGTTCGGACGGCCGTGGATCATGATCATGCCGCCGGGATTGAACCCCATGGCGCGCGCAAAGGCCCGGTCCCGGGCGTTCGGGTAGGAGACGTGGATAGACTTGTGGAAGCTGCTGTTGGGGTTGCGCCAGTCGAGGATGTAATCACCCTCGGGGGTGCGCTCGTCACCCTCGCGGAACTTGTGGCCGACCGGCGCATCGCCGAGGCTGACCTTGTACTCACGAAAGACCTCGCCGTTGTGGATCAGCTCCAGTTTGCGCTCCGCCTTGCGCACGACGACCTTGTCCACATGGATCGCGCGGGGCTCAGGCCGCGATGCACAGCCGCCGAGCATGCCGCTGGATGCAACGCTCAGGACGAGCACCGCGAGCACCGCGAGCAGCCAGAGCCGGCCGACGGTCGCCGAGGGGAAACCGCCGCTCGACCGGGACGAGGCCCGGCCGTCATGGACTGTGGGGAGCGGAAACATGGTGCTGAGATCCTGATGCGAGTTGTCTTCGGCAGAGATTCTAACCCCTGCCGATGGATACAGGCACCCGGCGAACGCCGTATGGATACAAAGGAATATTCGATAGTTACAACCACCTCCTTCAAGATCACACGAAGACTGGTACGGGCGTCACGGACGGCGATTCCAATCATCTGCCCGAGCGACCGCCCCGTCATCGAGTCAGGTTTCCGGACAGGCGACGGCAGGCTCCTTGGACTCTGCCCGATCCAGCAGCCGCGCCACCGCTCGATCCGTGAGGGGTTCCCGGCTCAGCAACCGTGCGCTGCCCTGGCGTAATGCCGTCGCCAGGCGATCAATACTCAAGACCTGCGCGTTGCCCCCGCGCCGGTCGGCGAACAGGATCAGACCGCTCTGGTGGCTCCGCCAGTTCGCCCTGAGACTCAGGTTGCCGCCACTCAGTGTATGCACCTCCAGCCAATCACCCACCTCGACCTGCTGCGCGGCGGCGACGTCGGGGTCGACGGGCTCCGGTGCCGCTTCGGATGCCGGCGAGACGCCGCCCTCGCGTGCGGCGTCGGTGCCGATGTCGTAGCCGGCATCGGGACTGGGCACCGAATCAGTCTCCGAGATCCGGGGCTCGGCCTGATCGGATTCGCCGAGCTCCGCTTGCTCGGGTCCACCATCACCTGTGTCGACGGCGAATGTCGCCGGCCCCCGGACGCTGGTCCGGACCGGGTTATCGCCACTGCCCGCGTGGTCTCCAGATCGTCCGGCCGCTCCGTCCGGCGTCGTCTGCTTGATCGCCTCCATATGCAAGGGCATCAGATCCGCGAGGAAGGGCTGCCAGGCTTGCTTCCGGCCGAGCCGGGCAAGGCCCGCAGGCAACCGCTCGAGCAGCGCCGGCAACATCTGCATGAGTCGCACCCGTTCCTCCATGGCCAGCTTCGGCTGCACGCTCCAGACCAGGTCTTCGAGGGTCGCGAGCGCATCGCGCCAGTCGGCACCCTTGTCGCCGTACTTGACGTAGATGCGCCCGAGGAGATCCCGCCAATGTTCGTCGATGAACGAAGCAACGGCGGGCGGTAGGTTCGCGTCGGCGGTGCAGCGTCCAATGCGATCCTTCACCACCGCCTCGACGACCTGTGTCCGATCCCGCTGTTCGAGCCTCTGGACGAGCTCGCTGACCTGCCCGCGGGCGGCCTCTTCCGCCTCCTCGAGCATGGCCTCGATGGCGTCGACCTGTCGCTTGAACACGGCGGTATCGGTATCGAAACCATCGAGCACCTGCTGCACAGCCTCGTCGATGCGCGAGAACAGCGCCGGCTCGTCGCCGCGGTCCCAGCCCCGCACGGCCGCGGCGATGACGTCGATGAGCCGTCGCGCCGGATGATGCCCGTCGGAGAAGAAGGCCCTGTTCGTCAATGCGATCTTGAGCACCGGCACCTGCAGTTTACCGATCTCGGCGCGCAGCTTGCGCGGCACCTCCGCGTCGCTGAACATCGCATCGAACAGGTTCGCCACCAGCTCGATGGTTACGGTTTCGCTACCCCGCAAACCCTGGAGCTGCCGTGACTCGGCCAGGCGTCGCAGCGGGGCACTGGTCCCGACGTCGATGGCGTGCAGGTCGACACCGAGTTGCTCCGCGGCCCCCTGTTTGCCCTGCTGCAGTGCGGTCAGCCCGTCGATGAGCCGACCCAACACCAGCGGCGCCAGGCGACCGTCCCCGGATTCGCCCAGAGCGTCGGCGGCGGCACCGAGACCCGCGCCGCCGGCGAGCCGGGCGAAGATGTCGCCCGCCGATTTTGCCGCGGGCTCGCGACTCGGCAGGTCCGGCTCGCTCGCATCGATCTCGATCGGGAGCTTCGGCAGCACGCCGCGCTCCACCAGCGTCTGGTTCAAGGCGCGGTAGATCTCGGGCAGTTTGGCGGCGGTGTAGTGCGCGAAGGTCTCGAGCAAGACGAGCGCCCGTTGCGCACCCGCCCAACCCGCCTCGGCGGCATCGACCAGGGCCGTGAACAGCCGCTTGACGCCCAAGGGGTTGCTATCACCGTCGAGGCGCTTCAGTCTCAACAGAGCGGCGACGCGACGATCCAGCGCCGTCAGCTGCTGCGAGCAGGCGTACTGGGCCTTGGCGGAGAGTCGCGCCACGGCCAGGTCGCGCTCGAAGGCCTGCGCGTCCACCAGCGCCAGTTCGTCGTGATGGCCGAGGCTGTCTTCATCAGGTCTGCTCAGCGCCGCCAGTGCCCGATCATAGTCGGCGCGATAGGTGTCCCGAAAGCGATTCAGCAACGCGAGGGCGCCGTGGTCGAGCAAGTCGCGGGCGGAGGCGTAGAGCGCCTGGCGTTCATCTTCGGTAGCGCGCTGCGCGAGTTGATGCAGGTCGCGCTTGGCGTCCTCGATGTGCTGCACGTAGGCGTTGGAGATGGCGTCGACGAGATGATCGCGCAGCAGGTGCAGGAGCTTCAGCGCCTCGCCTGGCGTGAGGGCGTCGAGTGTCTGGTCTTGAGGGGTGGTGTTCGGCATCGGGCCCGCTCCCAGCATGCGGTGTCGCCGCGCACGGGAACTGGTACGCGGACCCTACCCATTGACGTCGGTCGCATGCGTGTTGTGATACGCGGGGCGCCGAGTCCCGGGCACCGGGCAATTGTTGTGTCCCTGAGGGTATGGACAAGCATAGGCACTGCGTCCGTGGTGTCTGTGACTTCCCTCGCATTCCACTGGCTCGACGAGTCCGCCTCCAGGTTTCGAGCACACCGCTATGTGGCCATTCGCGCTGTCAATTGGCGGGCACACGTCGGACAATGGAGCGGTCGCGTTCCGCGCGAGCTTCAAGCACTCCTGCTGTCTCCGACTCTGCATCTCCCGTTCGCCATGATCCGTTGGTTGTTCCGCATTCTCCTTGGCCTGCTGTTGGCCGCCGTCCTGCTGGGCCTGATCACCGCCGCGGTCGGGCCGCTGCTAGTGGACCCGACGCCGGCCCCCGGCAAGACCAGCAGCGAGGCCCTGCTGCGCCCGGGCACCGGCTTCGTCGAGGTGCCCTTCCCGGGGACGGGCGGCCTGCGCCTGCACGTCGCGGAGCAGGCGAACGGCGCAACCGCCGGAGCAGCCGCATCGCCGACCTTCCTGCTGCTGCACGGCTTCACCTTCAACCTCTACACCTGGGACCGCCTGACCGAGGCACTCTCCAAGCGCGGGCGCGTCATCGCCTACGACCAGATTCCCTACGGCCTGAGCGCCAAGCCCTTGCCTGGCACCTGGAGCGGCGACAACCCCTACTCCAAGGCCGCAGCACTCGGGCAACTGATCGCGCTGATGGACGAATTGGGTCTCGAGCAGGCCTACCTCGTGGGCAATTCGTCCGGCGGCACCCTGGCGTTGGAGGCGGCCCGCGCCCACCCGGAGCGGGTGCGCGGCTTGATCCTGCTGGCGCCCTGGGTCAACTCCAAGCGGCCGATCATGCCCGAGTGGCTGGTGGACCTGCCGCAGATGGACCGCCTGACCCTACTCCTGGCACGTATGCTCGGAACCGACATGCCCCTGCTGGACTACAGCTACGCGGACCCGGGCCTGATCGACGAGGAGCGGCGAACGCTTGCCGCATCGCATCGGGAGGTCGCCAACTGGGACGCCGCCTGGGCGGCTTTGCTGTCGCGCTCCCTAACCGACCCGGTCGAGATCGGCGCCCACCTCGGTGAGATCAGCCAGCCCGCGCTGATCATCACCGGCGCGGAGGACCAGATCGTCCCGCCGGCCGACAGCCTGGAGGCGGCGCGCGCGCTACCGAACGCCACCTTCGCCGAGCTGCCGGGCTGCGGTCACCTGCCGCAGGAGGAATGCCCGGCGCAGGTCTTCGACATCATCGAGCAGTGGCTGGATGCCCCGCCCAACGACGGAGGCTGAAACCATGTCCTCGGAGCAGCAGCATCGGGACGAGGCGCCGCGACCGGGCCTATGCCTGGTGTTCGGCGCCAGCGGCTACATCGGCAGCCACTTGGTGCCCCGTCTGCTGGCCGAGGGCGTCGCCGTGCGCGCCTGCAGCCGCAACCGCGCCAGCCTGGAGTCGCGCGGTTGGGAGGGCGTGGAGCTGGTGGAGGCCGACGCCTTGGAACCAGCCAGCCTGGACCAGGCGTTGGCGGGCGTCGGCACGGCTTACTATCTGGTCCACTCCATGAGCGCCGGCAAGGACTTCGGACGCATCGACCTGGAGGCCGCCGCCAACTTCGCCGCCGCCGTCGAGCGCGCCGGAGTGGCGCGCATCGTCTATCTCGGCGGACTGGTGCCGGAGGAGGCGGCCAGCGAACACATCGTCTCGCGCCGCGACACCGGCGAGGCCCTGCGCCGCGGGCGCGTACCGGTGACCGAGCTGCGCGCCGGCATCATCGTCGGCCCCGGGTCCGCCGCCTTCGAGGTCATGCGCGACCTGGTCTACCACCTGCCCGTCATGGTCACGCCGCGCTGGGTCCGCGCCAAGTCGCCGCCCATCGCCCTAGACAACCTGCTCACCTACCTGGCGCGGCTGCCGGGCATCCAAGAGGCCGAGGGCCGGTTGTTCGACGCCGGCGGTCCGGAGACGCTCACCTACCAGGCCATGATGCGCATCCTCGCAGAGGAAGGCGGCCGCCGCCCGCCCCTGATCATCCCGGTGCCTGTGCTGACACCAAAGCTGTCCTCCTATTGGCTGCGGCTCATTACCGCCGTGCCCACCAGCATCGCCCGCGCCCTGATCGAGGGCCTGAAGCACGACTTCAGCGCCGACGACGCCGAGCTCCGGCGCCTGGTGCCGCAAACCCTATTGACCTTTCGAGAATCCGTCGCCGCCGTCTTCGCGGCGGAGCGCGCGAGCGAGCCCGTCGTCGCGCGCTGGATAGAAGGAGCCTTCGCCGTGCGCAAACAACGCATCGACTACGCCTATTACGCCAAGCGTGCCTCCGCCAGCCACGAGACCAGCGCCTCGCCGACCGCGGTCTGGTCCGTACTGCGCGAGATCGGCGGCGAACGTGGCTGGTTCTACATGAACGGCCTGTGGCAACTGCGCGAGACCCTGGACTGGGTCGCCGGCGGACCCGGCCGCCAGCACGGTCGTCGCGACCCCACGGAGCTGCGTGTCGGCGATCGCATCGACTCCTGGAAGGTGCTCGGCATCGAGCCCGAACGGCGCCTGAGCCTCGCCTTCGGCATGCGCGCACCCGGCGCCGGGATGATGGAGTTCGACTTGAAACGACTCGGGGACGGCGACAACGGCGGTACGCGGCTCAGCATGACCGCCTACTGGCACCCCGCCGGCGTCTGGGGCCTGATGTACTGGTATGCCTTTGCGCCCGCGCATGGCGTCGTCTTCTCCGGCACCGTCAAGGAGATCTGCCGGCTGGCGGAGGCGCGGGAGGGATAGGGTTAGGGAGTGCTCGCGGCGCGGGGCGTAGGCTCGGGCGAGACCGCCGTGGAGCAATGCGGCCTTTGGTCGGGTCTTGCGTGGCTCAAGGCAACAGCGCCCGGACCGCGATCCGGCATCCAGGCGCCGCGATGGGTGCCACCTGCTCATCCGCCGACAGACGTTGGAGCTGCGTGTACACGCCGCCAGCCGGGGCCAGACGGACCTCCAGGACGCGCTCCCTCAGATTGATGACCCAATACTCCGGCACGCCGTTTCGCGCATAGGCCCCCGCCTTGCGGGTTCGGTCGTAGCCCAGGCTGCTGTCCGCGACCTCGACGATGAGCAAGGCTTGGCCGGGATGGGCATCCGCATAGTCCCGCGGCGTACCGGGTACGACGGCGAGGTCCGGTTCCGGCTCCGATGTGTCGTCGAGGGCGAGCGGCTTCTGGATGCGAACGTAGGCCGCGCCGAAATCG
The DNA here is from genome assembly GCA_028277725.1 of Thiohalocapsa sp. Classification (GTDB taxonomy): domain Bacteria; phylum Pseudomonadota; class Gammaproteobacteria; order Chromatiales; family Chromatiaceae; genus Thiohalocapsa. The sequence continues at coordinate 128,577 of JANQFX010000051.1, read as the reverse complement.
CAGGTCCGAAGCGCCGCCTCGGCGAGATCGCAGGCGGCGGCGTGCTGGCTTTTCTGCGGACTCATGTCGATGATCTCGCCGTCCAATAGCTCCAACCGGGCCTCCGGGGGAAAGCCGCCGACGTTCACGACGCGCTCGTACGCCACTCGAGACCAGCGGTAGGCCGCTGGCGTTCGAGTCTCAGGGATCGTCAGTGACAAGTCGTTAACGCTCATCGAACCATCCAGCGCCGTCGCCCGCCTCTTGTCGGTGCTCCCATCCTAGCAAGTCGAGCCGGCCGTGCCAGCGTGGTTGGGCAGTGGCCCCGACGGGCGGCGCGACAAGCACCGTCGCCCCGGCCGATCAGTGGGCCTCGTCCCAGTTGTCGCCGACGCCGGTGTCGACGATGAGCGGCACGGCGAGTTCGGCCGCGCCCTGCATGATGTCGCGGATGCACTCGGCCATGGGCTCGACGGCGTCCTCGGCCACCTCGAACACCAGCTCGTCGTGGACCTGCATGATCATGCGCACGGGCGGCTGCGCCGCCCGAATCCAGTCATCGGCGCGGATCATGGCGCGCTTGATGATATCCGCTGCGGTGCCCTGCATGGGGGCATTGATGGCGGTGCGCTCGGCGGCGTTGCGCAGCTGATTGTTGCTGTGGTTGATGTTGGTCAGGTAGAGCCGGCGGCCGAATAGGGTCTCGACATAGCGGTCGGCGCGGGCCTGGGCGCGAATGTTGTCCATGAACTCGCGTACGCCGGGGTAGCGGGCGAAGTAGAGGTCCACGTACTCCTGAGCCAAGCCACGCTCGATACCGAGCTGACGGGCGAGGCCGAAGGCGGACATGCCGTAGATGAGCCCGAAGTTGATGGCCTTGGCGCTGCGACGCTGCTCGGAGGTCACCGCCTCCGGGGGCAGGCCGTGGATCTCGGCAGCGGTGGCGCGGTGGATGTCTTGTCCGGCCTCGAAGGCCGCGAGTAGGCGCTCGTCGCCGGACAGGTGCGCCATGATGCGCAGTTCGATCTGGCTGTAGTCCGCCGCCAGCATCCTGTTCCCCGGCTCCGGCACGAAGGCCCGGCGGATGCGCCGGCCGTCCTCGCTGCGGATGGGGATGTTCTGCAGGTTCGGGTCCGACGACGATAGCCGGCCGGTGGCGGCGACGGCCTGGTGGTAGCTGGTGTGCACCCGACCGGTGTCCTGATGGATCAATGCCGGCAGTTTGTCGGTGTAGGTGGAGCGCAACTTGGTCAGTCCACGGTGTTCGAGGATGATGCCGGGCAGCTCGTGGCCGTCCGCGGCGAGTTGCTCCAGCACGGCCTCGGAGGTGGAAGGGGCCCCCTTGGGGGTCTTGGCCACGACCGGGAGCTTCAGCTCGTCGAAGAAGATGCCACCGATCTGCTTGGGCGAGCCCAGATTGAACTTGCGCCCGGCCACGGCGTAGGCGCGCTCCTCCAACGCGGCGGCACGCCCGGCGAGGTCCGCGCTCTGGGCCTTCAGCTCGTCGGCGTCGATGCGCACGCCGGTGCGCTCGATCCGTGAGAGCACCGGCACCAGGGGCATTTCGATCTCGCGGTAGACCGAGGCGACGGACGGGATGGCCCCGACCTTGGGCCAGAGCTCCCGATGCAGCCGCAGGGTGACGTCCGCGTCCTCGGCGGCGTAGGGGGCGGCCTGCTCCAGCGGGATCTGATCGAAGGTGAGCTGCTTGGCGCCCTTGCCCGCAATGTCTTCGAAGTGGATGGTCTCGGTGCCGAGGTACTTCTTCGCCAGCGAGTCCATATCGTGCCGGGTGGCGGTGCTGTCGAGCACATAGCTCTCCAGCATGGTGTCGTGGGCGATACCGCACAGCTCGATGCCATGATTGGCGCAAACGCTCATGTCGTACTTGAGGTTCTGTCCGACCTTGGCGCGGTCCGGGTCCTCCAGCAGGGATTTCAGCCGTGCGAGCACGAGGTCGCGGTCGAGCTGATCCGGCGCGCCCGGGTAGGCATGAGCGACGGGCAGGTAGGCGGCCTCGACGGCGCCGTGCGCGCCCCCGTCCACGGCGAAGGACAGGCCGACGATGCGGGCGCGCATATAGTCGAGGTCCGTGGTCTCGGTATCGAAGGCGAACAGCTCGGCACGCTTGAGTTTCTCTACCCAGGTATCGAGCTCGCCCTCGTCTTGGATCAGCGCATAATCATAGGACGGCGCGTTCCCGACCATCTCTGCGTCGTTGCACCCTGCACCATCGGGGGTCAAGGTCGCGAGCAGGCGCTTGGACTCGATGCGCTCGTACCAGTCGCGCAGGCCGTCGATGTCCGGGGCCGCCGCGGTCAGATCCCTGGGGACGAAGTCCAGCTCGACGTCGGTCTTGATGGTGGTGAGCTCGCGCGATAGGGGCAGCTGCTCCAGGCTCGCGCGCAGGTGTTCGCCGATCTTGCCCTTCACCTTGTCCGCGTTGGCGATGACGCCATCGAGGTCGCCGTAGGTCTGGAGCCACTTGACCGCGGTCTTGGGGCCGCACTTGGGCACGCCGGGGATGTTATCGACGCTGTCGCCCATCAACGCCAGGTAGTCGACGATCTGCCGCGGGTCAACGCCGAACTTCTCGCGCACCCCCACCGGATCGAGCAGGGTGTCGGACATGGTATTGACCAGTGTCACGTGCTCGCCCACCAGCTGGGCCATGTCCTTGTCGCCGGTGGAGACCAAGGTGGAGAGGCCCTCCGCGGCGGCTCGGGTCGCCAGGGTGCCGATGACGTCGTCGGCCTCGACGTCCGCCACCTCCAGCAGCGGCAGGCCCATGGCGCGGATCACCTCCTTCAGCGGGCCGAGCTGCTCGCGCAGGTCGTCCGGCATGGGTGGGCGATTGGCCTTGTAATCGGTGTAGAGCCGGTCGCGGAACGTCGGCCCCGAGGCATCGAAGACGACGCCGATGTAGTCCGGTCGCTGCTCGTCGATGAGCTTGCGCAGCATATTGAGCACGCCGACCAGCGCACCCGTGGCCTCGCCGCGGGTGTTGGTCAGCTTGGGCAGCGCGTGGTAGGCGCGGAACAGATAGCCGGAGGCGTCGACGAGGACGAACGGGTACCGGTCGGGCATGGGCTCGGGTTGTGTGGCTCGGGCAAGGCGTCAACGGTATCACGCCGCCGCGGCAAGGTCAGACCGGGCGCGATCGGGCACAGCACTGGGGCGGGTTTCGGGGCCGAAAGCCGGCGCCCAGGAACCCCGACCCGGAGGCTCTCAAGCGCAGGCGAGGTCGCGCAGATGCGGCTTGGTCTCGGTGGCGACCGGGCGCAGATTGGGCGCAGAGCGAATCAGCGCCGGTGGCAGTTCGCGATAAATCAGCCGCAGCGGCGCGCGGCGCGACAGCGTCAGAATGCGTGTGCCGGTGGGACAGATCAGGTGGTAGGTCTCGAACAGGTGCAGCTCGCCGGCCCCATCGAAGAGCCTATGCAGACCGTCGACGGCCTTCGCCGGGCACTCCCGTAGACGCAGACGGCCCACCCGGAGGGTTTCTTTGCTGAGGTCGAGCACCGAGGCCCGCGAACGCTCCCGCGCGTTACGCGCCAGCATACGGATGCTCACCACCTGCGAGGCCGGGGGGTCGGGCTGATCGGCGAGGATGCCGCCGAGTGCGGCCTCGTCACCGCCGCAGAGGCGCGCCCGCAGCGAGGGACTCAGGATCAGGCCCAGCTGGCCATCGCCGAACAGCCAGCGCCGGCCGACGTCGGGCTCGTCGTGCACGGCATGATCCCCAAACGCCTGCGCCCAACCTTGGAAATAGGGCCTGTGGCGGCGGAGCTGGCGATTCTCGATCATGACGGCGGTCCTGAGCAGGTAACTTAATCCCTACTAATCGTGCCCCATGAACCACTGTTTGTCCAGAATATCAATAGTGAAATACCACGGGTATTGATCGTGATCTACCCGAATCTTTGATGCAGGGGACCTCCGAAAACGCCTTCCGTGCCATTCTTCGAGATCTCCTACAGAGCATAGCGATGATCTGTCCGGCCCGGGCTCGAATAGGGCCTAGGTCGGCAAGGCCCGGGAAACCAGTCTTGGTCCAGCGAACAGAGCACCCCACAGACGACCTCAACCGTACTGCGAACGAGACCCCGGCGAAGCCCATGTCGGGTGCTAACATGTGGGGTTGCGGGCCGGACCGCCTGCCGCCACAAATCACCACTACTGCCACGGCCGGCCCAACGACGATCGTGCCGAACCGACGCCAAGCCAATGGCGAGCACGCAGCTCTGAAAGGCCCAGAACCCCCATGCCGAGGTCGACGTCGTTTCTGCCCCACTTGTGGCTGATGCTCGGTGCGAGCCTCGATTCAGGGTCCGGTCGGGTACTGAGTCTGACGCCGGTTCACATGTTGGATGTCATGGTCGGTCTCGTGCTCGGCCCCATGCTGGCGCTGGCACTGCTCTGGCCGGCCCCCTCCGCGGCGCAGCAATCCACCAACGACTACGGATGGCTGGACAACCCGCAGCTGTTGGTCTTGGACGCCAAGCTGGAACCGGACACCAAGGTTCTCCGCATCAAGGGCGAGAACTTCGGCCTGCGCTTACCGGAAGTCACTCTGGATGGACTACCGCTGCCGGTGCGGCACGCCACCCAGACCTACATCGAGGCCGGGCCCCTGCCGCGTGGCGTCTCACCGGGCAGCCATATCCTGCGCGTGGTCGCGGGTGACGATCGGTCCAGGTTCGATGCCTTCAGCCTGCAGCTCGATGCGGCCGCCCCGGCACCCCATACCGCGCCGTCAGCGAGGTCGCCGACGGGTTATAACCGACTCGACGTGCTGGACGCAGGCAGCGATGTTGGCTGGTCCCCTGCAGCGGCCGTCGGCGGCGACGGCTTGCCGGTGATTGCCTACCTCGACTATGCCAATCTCGACCTCAAGGTCGCCCACTGCGCCGACGTCGCCTGCACCGAGGCCAGCATCACGGTTGTCGACGCCACGGGCGAGATCGGCTGGTCCATCGGGCTGGACATCGGCGCCGACGGTCTGCCGATCATCGCCTACTTCGACAACGCCACCGGCATCCTGAAGGCGGCGCGCTGCCGGGATGCCGGCTGCTTCAGGGTGGACATCAGCGAGGTCGATACCTCCGGCGACGTCGGCAAGTTCGTGGACATCGCCGTGGCGCCGGACGGGCTGCCGATCATCAGCTACCACGACAAGGAGCACAGCGATCTGCTGGTCGCGCTCTGCCGCGACCCCGCTTGCTCCAGCGCGGCACTGCGGCCGGTCGATACGGCGGGTGATGTCGGCTGGCACAACGCCATTGCCGTCGGCGACGACGGACTCGCGGTGATCAGCTACTTCGACACGACACGGCGCGACGTCAAGCTCGCGCGCTGTCTCGACCGCGGCTGCGGCGAGGTCGACATCCAAGCGCTCGACCTCGGCGGCGTCGGCATGGGCACGGACTTGATGATGGGTGCCGACGGGCTCCCCTTCGTCGTTTACTGGGATTTCTTCAACGACGACCTGAAGTCCGCCCATTGCCTGGATGCGGCCTGCTCCAGTGTCACCTTCGCACGCGTCGACACCCCGGGGTCCGTGGGCGCAAATCCGGCGGTCGCGCTCGGCAAAGACGGGCTTCCGGTCATCGCCTACCACAGCCATACCGAGAGCGACGTCAAGGTCGCGCACTGCCGAGACGCCGACTGCAACACCGCGTCTATCGTCACGCTGGACGCCAAGGGCTCGGTGGGCTGGCACATCGACATCATCGTCGGCAGTGATGGGCTGCCATTGGTGCTCTACTACGACGAGACCAACGGCGATCTCAAGGTGGCCCATTGCGCCGACGCGGGCTGCACGCGGGTACCTCCGCCACCGGCCTTCTAAGTAACCCACGGCGACGACGCCTCTGGAGCCGACATGTCGGAACACAGGCGGGGGGCGGCCCCAGGGTGCCTGGCTCGACTGGGCCCGGCGCCGCACCGCCGTGCTCAGTCGCGGAAATCGCCCCAGAGCATCTGTAGCGACGCCAGCGCGGCAAGGGGCGCCGTCTCGGCACGGAGGACCCGCGGTCCGAGCCGCGCGGCCGCGAAGCCGCATTGCACGGCCGCAGCCCGCTCCGCCTCGGATAGTCCGCCCTCCGGCCCCACCAGGAGCGTGAGGCGGCCATCCGCAGGGGGTGCCAGCTCCGGCAGCGTCGACTCGGCCCGATGATGCAGGATCAAGCCCGTCCGCCCCTCGGGCCAATCCGCCAGCCAGGACGCGAGACGCTTCGGGGCCTGGAGCCGGGGCAGCCGACGCCGCCCGCTCTGCTCGCAGGCCGCGATGACCACGCCCTGCCAGTGGCGGACACGCTTGTCGAGACGGTCGTCGCGCAGGCGCACAACGCTGCGCTCGGTGAACAGGGGCAGGAGTTCCTCGGCGCCGAGTTCCACGGCCTTCTGCAACGCGTAGTCCATGCGTTCGCCCTTGGTGATGCCGAGCGCAAGCGTGGCGGCGAGGGCCGGCTCGGGCTCCGGGGTCCCATCGGTTGGAGCGGAGACCTCGGCGACCGCGGCGCGGGCGGACGCCTGCACCAGGGTCGCTGGGTAGTCGAGGCCATCGCCGTTGAACAGCACCAGCGAGTCGCCGCTGCGCAGGCGCAGCACCTGCGCCAGGTGGCGCACCGCGTTCGGTTCCAGTTCGAGCCGCGTGCCGACCTGCAGGGGCTGGGGGGTGTAGATCCGATCCTGACGCATCGAAGCCGGCCAGCTCAGTCCATGCCGGACGACGGGCGCCGACCGAACACAACGGCCGCCGCCAGCGCACCCCAGCCGCCGGCCAGGGCCAGCCCGCCGAGCGGCGTCACCGCACCCCAGGCGGCGGTGTTGGTGAGCACCAGCACGAAGAGGCTTCCGCTAAACAGCAGGCAACCGACGACGAAGGCCCAGCCGGCGATGCCCAGCCAGCGCATCGACAGCGGTGCCGCCGGCAGCGCACCGAGCAGGGCGACAACCAACAGCGTCGTCGCGTGCCAGCCGAGGTAGTGCGCACCGGTCTGCCAGACCTCCAGGCGTTCGGCACTGACCCGCCCCTCCAGACCATGCGCACCGAAGGCGCCGAGCAGGACACTGGCGAGCCCGAAGACCACGGCAATCAGAGCGAGGGATCGGTTCATCGGGTGACAGGGAGCGAGCAGGGTGTGGGCTGGAGGCGGGTGGACATGCGCTCCGGCGAGAGACGCTACAACACCGACCACCGGTTCGCGGCGCGTCAGCACGGACTTTGACAGTTTTTCCAGCCCCTGACTATGCTCAACCGACCGTGCTTTCCGGCCATGCCCGACCACAGCAAGGTGCAGCGGGAACCGCCGGCGCAACATCAGGAGCGCACCGACATGCCGACCTTCGTCCGGACCGAGACCTGCGACGGCTGCGACGGCCGCGAGCGCATCGCGTGCGTGTCGATCTGCCCGCACGACTTGATGGCGCTCGACCTGGACGGTAGCGCCACGGGCTGGGCGAAAAAGGCCTGGAACCGGGAGCCGTCCCAGTGCTGGGCCTGCTACGCCTGCGTGAAGGCCTGCCCGCAGCAGGCGATCGAGTTCCGCGCCGCCGCCGACGCGGTTCCCCTGGGTGCGCGTGTCCAGCCTGAGCTTGGCGATGCGTTCATCGCCTGGACCATCGAGTTCCGCAACGGCGACCAGAATCGGTTCGAGTACCCGGTTCGCACTCGACCCGCGGACAGCATCGAGCCTTACGCCGGCAAGGCCGCGGCAAAGCTCGACAGGATCGGCCAGCCCGGCTTTTTCGACCAGGACGAGCCAACGAATCCCGGCGATCCCGCCGAACTGATCCACATCTAGGCCGCACCGGCCCCCGATAGCGTCCGCGCGCCGCGACCCAGGCAGCGCCCCACGCATCGGCACACCCCGACACAGAGGCAGACACCATGGCAGGTCCATTGGGCAACTCCGAGACGGAGCAGCAGGCGGGGGCCGACACCGACGCTACCCCCGAGGTTCTGGAGGAGCAACTCGACATCCTCATCATCGGCGGCGGCATGGCCGCCTGTGGTGCGGCCTATGAAGTCGTCCCCTGGATCGAGGCCGCCAAAGAACAGGGCATCGAACTGGACATCAAGCTGGTGGACAAGGCCGCGCTGGTCCGCTCCGGCGCCGTCGCCCAGGGCCTCTCGTCCATCGACGCCTATCTCGGCGGGCAGGACCCGGCCGACTACGCGCGCATGGTCTCCCACGCGCTCATGGGCATCACCCGCGACGACCTCGCCTACGACCTGGGCCGGCATCTGGACGACTCCGTACACCTGTTCGAGGCCTGGGGCTTGCCCGTCGTCAAGCGCCCCGGCGACGAAGACAAAACGCTGGCGGAAGGCGGCGCCCCGCTGCGCTCCGGCCATTGGGGCATCATCGTGCACGGCGAATCCCTGAAGCCGATCGTCGCCGACGCGGCACGCCGGGCGCTCGGCTCCGAGCGGGTCCAGGAGCACGTCTGCATCGTCAAACTCCTCGCCGACGCCGATGAACCGGGGAGGATCGCCGGTGCCGTCGGCTTCTCGCTGCGGGAGCACCGCGTCTACGTCTACCGCTGCAAGGCCTGCCTGCTGGCGACCGGTGGCGGTGCGGGCCTGTTCCGCCCCCGCGCCGTCGGCGAAGCCGCCGGCAGTGGCTGGTCCCCCGGCTGGAGCGCCGCGTCCACCTACGCCATGGCCGCCGAGGTCGGCGCCGAGCTGACCATGATGGAGTCGCGCGTGGTCCCGATTCGTTTCAAGGATGGGTACGGCCCGGTGAGCGCCTGGCGACGGCGCTTCGAGGCGACCTTCGTCAACTGCGATGGCGACACCTTCCTGAGCACCAACCGGGCCATCCTCGAGGCCTACGCGCCCTACGGGCAGAGCCGGGTGCCCCCGCCCTGCCTGCGCAGCCACCTGCTGCTACAGGAGCTGCGCGAGGGCCGCGGGCCGATCTACATGAACACCGTGGCCGCCCTGGGCAAGCTCGCCGAGAGCCTGACGCCAAAAGAAATCAAGCAACTGGAGGCCGGCGTCTGGCAGGAATTCCTCCACGCCTGCGTCGGCCAGGCCGGCGTCTGGGCGGGCGAGAACATCGAGCCCGAAAAGCGACTCGCGGAACTGATGCCCGCGGAGCCCTCGCTGCTGGGCTCGGACGTCGGCTGCTGCGGACTCTGGACCTCGGGCCCGGAGGATCTCGGTGCGCCTACCGACGAGGACCACGACGACCGGGACCGGGTGCCGTCCCACCTGCCCGAGGGCTGGAGCTGGGGCTACCGCGGCATGACCACCGTGCGCGGCCTGTTCACGGCCGGCGACGGCGTGGGTGCCAGCGGACACAAGTACGCGGCCGGCTCCCACGCCGAGGGCCGCATCGCCGCCAAGGCCATGGTCAAGTACTGCCTGGACCACCCCGACCTGCACCCCACCCCGGACACGCCGGCGGCGCAATTGGCGGAGGAGCTCTACCGGCCCATGCGCAACCACCTGGCACATCGAGACCAAACCACCGACAGCAGCATCAACCCGGAGACCATCACGCCGGACATGCTGCTGCTGCGGCTACAGAAGATCATGGACGAGTACGTCGGCGGCGTATCCACGCTCTATCAGACCAATGGCCACATGCTGGCGGTCGCCGAGCAGAAGCTGGAGGTCCTGAAGCAGGATGCGCACCGGGTACGCGCCAAGGACCTGCACGAGTTGTTGCGCTGTTGGGAGCACCACCACCGCATCCTCACCGCCGAGGCCCACCTGATGCACGTGCGGTTTCGCGAGGAGACCCGCTACCCCGGCTTCTACTACCGGATGGACCACAACCGCATCGACGAGGAACACTGGAAGTGCTTCGTCAACTCGGTCTACGACAAGTCCTCCGGCACCTGGACCTGCTTCAAGCGCGCCCACACCGACCTGGTCGACAAGTCCAAGCTGTTCAAGGATGACTGACGGATCGGCACCGAACTACCGAGGCCGGAGCCCGGTTGCGGGCCGCCGCCGCGGCATCCTGTCGTCTAGCAGATCGTTCGACTTCCCGCTCTGCTGATCCGCCGCGACACGGCGACCTCTACTTGGAACGGCCTTGCGGGCGCTCTTGCTGTGTACGCGATCCTCGGCGCTCAGCGTGGAGGCGGCAGAGAGGAGCAAAGGCCTAACCAGGCATCACCGCCTTCTGGTCAGAGAGGTCACGAGATGACTCCCGGCTCCTGTCCTTGGCCAGCAGCACATAGACGGAGGGCACCACGAACAGGGTAAAGAGCGTCCCAATGGCCATGCCGCCGACCAGCACCAGGCCGATGGAGTTGCGTGCCGCGGCCCCGGCACCCGTGACTAGGACCAAGGGTAGATGACCGGCGATGGTCGCCACACTGGTCATCAGGATCGGGCGTAGCCGGATCATCGCCGCCTGATGCACGGCATCGAGCTTGCTCAAGCCCTGTTGCTGGAGCTTGCCGGCGAATTCGACGATCAGGATGCCGTTCTTAGCGATCAGCCCGACCAGGGTGACCAGACCGACCTCGGCGTAGATGTTCATGGTCGTGGTCCAGCCGTTGGTCCAGTGCGGCATATTCGGGTCGGGCATCTTGAGGACGGTGAACAGAAGCGCGCCGAACAGGGCCAATGGCACCGAACCGGCCAGGATGACGATGGGATCGCGGAAGGAATTGAACTGCACGGACAGGACCAGGTAGATCATCAGCACCGCCAGCGAGAAGGCGGGCAGGAACTTGTTGCCCTCGGTGCGCAGCTGGCGCGACTCGCCGGTGTAGTCGACGCCGTAGCCAGGGGGCAGGATCTCCCGCGCGGTCTCCTCGAGGAAGCGCAGCGCCTCGTCCAGGGTGCGGGCGCTCATGCCCGAGAGCTTGACCGCGTTGAGCTGCTGGAAGCGATTAAGCGAGCGCGCCACCACATCATGCTCGATGTGCGCGACCGCCGAGAGCGGCACCATCTGGCCGTTCGGCCCGGCGAGATGGATCTCGCCAAGCTGCTCGCTGGTGAGCCGATCCGCGCGCTTGATCATCGGGATCACCTTGTAGCTCCGGTCGGCCATGTTGAAGCGGTTGACGAAGTCGCCTCCGGTGGCCACGGCGAGGTCGGTGCCGACCTGGGCGAGGTTCAGCCCGAGCGCGGCGACCTTGTCCCGATCGAAGACCAAGTTGGCCTGGGGTTGATCCAGCTTCAAGTCGATGTCGGGCGGAAAGAAGAACAACCCGCTCTCCGCGGCGCGGTTCTGCAGCTCTTTGGCCAGCTCGAGCAGGCGCTCGACATCGCCGGTCGAGGTGATCAGGAACTCGATGGGGAAATTGCTGCCGCCCGGCAGGGCCGGCGGGGTGGTCATGAATACTTGGACGCCCGGGATCTTCCCAACCTCCGCCTGCACGCCAGGGAGCATCTGCGAGACCGTCCGGGTACGCTCGCCCCAGGGCTTGACCACCATGCCGCTGAAGCCGTCGGCACCGACGGTGGCGCCGATGGAAGGCGGGAACAACAGCTGGAAGGTCAGCTCGGATTCCGGGACATCGAGCATGACCTGCTCGGCGGCATGAGCGTAGACGGCGTTATAGTCGGTCGTCGCGTTGGCGGCCACGTTGATGATGCCGAATAGCACGCTCTGGTCCTCTGTCGGAGCCAGTTCCTTCGGCGAGAACATGAACATCGGGATGGTGCAGAGACTCACCACCACCCACACCAGGTAAACGGCGGGGCGGGCGGCGAGCGTCGCGCCGAGCGCGCGCCCATAGGACTCGCGCAGGTTGTCGAAGCGCCGGTTGAGCCAGCCGGTCAAGCCCCGCTCCTCTTCTTGAGCACTGCGCAACAGCTTTGCCGACATGGTTGGCGATAGAGTCAGCGCGACCACGCCGGAGATGGTCACGGCACCGGCCAGGGTGAAGGCGAACTCGCGGAACAGGGCCCCGGTCAGGCCGCCCTGTAAGCCGATGGGGACATAGACCGAGACCAGCGTGACGGTCATCGCGATAATCGGCGAGATCAGCTCGCGCGCACCGATCAGCGCGGCCTCGCGCGGGGTGCGCCCCTCGCGCAGGTGGCGCTCGACGTTCTCGACCACCACGATGGCATCGTCGACGACCAGACCGACCGAGAGCACGATGGCCAGCAGTGTCAGCAGGTTCAGCGTGAAGCCGAACAGCTGCATCAGGAAGATGCCGCCGATCAGCGACACTGGAATGGCTAGCACGGGCACCAGCACCGAGCGCACCGAGCCGAGGAACAGGAAGATCACGACGATCACGATCAGCAGTGTCTCGCTCAGAGTGATCGTCACCTCGTGGATGGCATCGCGGACGTACTCGGAGGCATCGTAGCCGATGCTGGCGTCCAGGCCGGCCGGCATGTCCTGCTTTAGCTGGGACAGCTCTGCGCTCACGCCGCGCATCACCTCAATGATGTTGGCATTGGGCTGCGGAAAAACGCCGGCGAAGACCGCGGTCTGCCCCGAATACCGCACTAGGGTGTCGTAGTCCTCGGCACCCAGCTCGACATCGGCGACGTCCTCCAGACGCACGATGGCGTCTCCCTGCTGGTAGATCACCAGGCGGCGAAAATCCTCCGCGCTGCGCAGGTCGGTGTTTGCCGCCAGGGTCTTCTGTACCAGGGCGCCCTTCGTGCTGCCGATGGCGGCCAAATAGTTGTTCGCGGCCAGCGCGTCACGGACCTGCGCGGGGCTGATACCGAGCGCGGCCATGCGCTCGGGCTTGAGCCAGATGCGCATCGCGAAGGTGCGCGCGCCGAAGATCTCGATGCGCTGCACACCCGCGACCGCCGCCAGCCGTGGCTGCACCACCCGGGTCAGATAGTCGGTGATCTGCTCCGGCGAGAGAATATCCGAGGCGAAGCTGAGATAGGCCGCGGCGAACTCCGAGTCGGCAGAGAGCACGCTGATGGCAGGCACCTGGGCCTCCACCGGCAAGTCGTTGCGCACCTGGTCGACCTTGGAGGAGATGTCCGTGAGGGCCTTGGTCGAATCGTAATTGAGCTTCAGCCGGGCGGTGATGATGGAGATTCCCTGCAGGCTCTTGGATTCGATGTAATCGATGCCTTCGGCCGCGCCAATGGCGCGCTCCAGCGGGGTCGTGATGAAGCCCCGCACCAGCTCCGCGCTGGCGCCGACATAGACGGTCGAGATCTGCACCGAGGCGTTCTCGCTCACCGGGTACTGGCGCACGCTCAGCGTATTCCATGCGTTGAGCCCCGCGATGACGATCAGCAGATTGACCACGATGGCCAGCACTGGCCGGTGGATGAACAGATCCGTGAAGCTTTTCACTATGGTGCGCCTTCGCCCTGGGCAACGGAAATGGATCGCTCCGGATTGACCGGAAGACTGTGGGTCAGGAGTCGCTGGGATTCGGCTCGAGACTGGCTTTGGGAGCCAGCCTATTGTCGATGACGACCGGCGTACCGCTGCGCAGCTTGAACGCGCCGCTGGTCACGACCACCTCGCCCGCATCCAGTCCATCGATCACATCGACAAAGTCGCCGTGCGACCGCCCGAGGCGAACGAATTGCTGACGCAGCACCTGTCCGATCTCGCCGGTCTGCTCGACCTCCTGCTCTTCGATCACGAACACCGAGTCCCCATAGGGTGCATAAAGCACCGCCGTGGCGGGAATCGGCAGGACAGGCTGTTGGTCCGGCAACACCACCTCGACCCTGGCAAACATGCCGGCCTGCAGCTGCTCGCCGGGATTGGCGATCTGGGCGCGCACGCGGACACTGCGAGTCCTGGCATCGACCTCCGGATCGACGGCGAGGATCTTTCCGGTGAAGGTCTCTGCGGGCGCGACGTCGGCGAACACACGCACACCGATATCGCGACCCAGATCGCCGAGCCGTTGCTGTGGGATCGAGAAATCCATGTAGATTGGATCCAGAGTATGCAGGGAGACGATTCGATCGCCGGCCTGAAGTACCTGACCCAGATTGACCAATCGCAGCCCGAGGCGACCGCTGAAGGGGGCGCGGATCGTCTTCTTGGCGATCAGCGCACGCATGTTGCCGACCTGGGCCAGGGTCTCCTTGGCCTTGGCTTCCGCGGCGTCGAGGGCATCCTGGGAGGAGAGCTTTCGCTCCCCCATGGCTCGGACCCGGGTCAGATCGGCCTGCGCCAAGGCGGCGGACGCCTCCGCGGAGGCGAGCTGGGCCTCCTCGCTGGCGGTGTCCATTTGCAACAGGATATCGCCTGCATCCACTGCCTCGCCGGAGGTGAAGTCGATCCTGGTCACGCGTCCTCCGACCTCGGTGCTGACCGTCACCCCTTGAACGGGCTCGAGGGTGCCGACGGCAGCGATGGATTGCTCCCAGAGCGCCTTGTCCACGGTCACCGCGGTGACCGTCTCAGGGGGCACCACCATGGCCTCGGCCGCCTCTCCCATGGCCGAGAACTGCCCCAGCTTGGCGTAGACGATAGAGCCGACGAGGATGGCAACGGCGATGGCTGTAATCAGTAGTTTGCGTAGCATGTTCAGTCCTCGACGGGACAAAGACGGACTTCCGATGGGATCGTCATCAGTCGTCCATTGCTGTTTGAGGTCGCCTTCATGCCAGCTCCTTCCAGACTGTATGCTCTACCAAGCCGTAGCCGCTGAGCGCCGCGGCGAGTCGCAAGCCGCTCGGGCTTGCACCCTCACCCGGCATCAGAGTGCGGTGATGCAGATGCAAGGCGAGATCCGTGTCCAGGCCGACTTGGCGATAGACCACGATGACATCGACATCCTGCTGCACAGACGCGCTGGATTCCTTGATTCGCTCCGCAATGGCCTCGATCGGCTCGCCTGATGCACGCAGGTGAATGATCTCGAGCTGTGACATCTGCTCCTTCCCGAGGGCTTCTCGTACACGACGTCCGCAACGCCAGGGTGCCGACTGATCGCGACGATGGCCCAACCTCGCCGTGCAGGTGCTTGGTCGCCGGTTCTTGCCTCATCCAGTGCGAGTATCGTGCCACCTCCTTTATCTCTTTAAAATCAATGATATGTGATCTTTCGCCGTTTGCTTTTCACGACAATTGACAATTGGAGTTTGTGATATGTAGTTGTTTGGCGGACAATTACGAGATTTGACGATGGCGGACAGCGGCGGCCGGGACCGCCAACCAGGAGAGAGTCCCATGGTCGGCGAGAATGCCTTCTTTCGGGAGGCCACGCTCAGGATTTGCAGCAGTCTGGATATCGGTGAGGCATTGCATGCCTGTCATGCCTACTTCGCCCGACACATGCCCATCGATCAGATCTTTCTCGAGCGTCACTCAGAAGACCTGGAGGGGATCGAAATCGTCGCCGAGGCGAGTGCCACGACCGGGCTGAAGACGGGTCTGCGAATACCCCTCCCCGCGTCTTTCAGGGAGACGCTCCGGGAGATCGAGCGGCAGCATTTGGCTGGCGCTGCTCCGCCGGTGGTGATCTTGAACCGACCGTCGCAGGATCCCCTCTCGCTCCATGTTCTCCAAGCCATCGGGGCCCCGCTGTCGTCTTACATGGGACTGCCGCTGATTGTCGGTGGACGGCTGGTCGGCGCACTTGGCGCGATTGCCGAGGGCGAAGACCGCTTCGACGATTCGCATGCCCGGCTCTTCGCGACGCTGAAGGAACCCTTCTTCGTCGCCATGTCCAATGCGCTCCAGCACGAGCAAGCCATATCGCTCAAGAACCGGCTCGCCGAGGAGAACCAGGAGCTGCACCGCGCACTGCGGCAGAGCGTTGGCGAGCAGATCGTCGGGGCGGATTTCGGTCTGCGCGAGGTCATCAGGCAGGTTCGGCAGGTGGCCGCGACAGAGACTCCGGTCCTGATCACCGGCGAGACCGGGGTCGGCAAGGATTTGATCGCCAGTGCGATCCATCTTGCATCACGGCGGTCGGGCGGTCCCTTCGTTCCGGTCAACTGTGGCGCTATCCCGGCCGCCCTGCTGGATTCGGAGCTCTTTGGGCATGAGAAGGGCGCCTTTACCGGCGCGCTGGCGCGGAGGCTCGGGCGTTTCGAGCGCGCCCACAAGGGCACTATTCTGCTTGATGAGATCGGCGAGATGCCGCTGGAGGCACAGGTGCGATTGTTGCGCGTGCTGCAGAATCGCGAGATCGAGCGGGTCGGCGGAACGGAGCGGATTCCCGTCGATATCCGGATCATTGCCGCCACCAATCGCGACCTCCCGCGGATGGTCGCGGAGGGAGGCTTCCGAGAAGACCTGCTGTTCCGCCTGGCGGTCGTGCCCATAGCCGTGCCGCCGCTTCGCGATCGCGCCGGAGATCTCCCCGCACTGGTGCGGTTCTTCATCAAACGCAAGACCGGAGAGCTGAAGCTCGCACAGATGCCCACGCTGGCCGAGGAGGCCATCGGCCAGCTCATGGCCTATGACTGGCCCGGCAATGTCAGGGAGCTGGAGAACGTCATCGAGCGGGCGATGATCCTCAATCCCGACGGTCCCCTCCGCTTTAGCGGTTTGGGCTCACCGACCGGCGCGGACACGGGAGCAAGTGCTGGCTCTGGAACAGCACGGACGCCCAGGCACGATGCGGATCGCCGGGACATGAACCTCGATCGCGCCGTTGCGGATCACCTGCGGCGTGTTCTCGCCATGACCGAGGGAAAGCTACACGGACCCGGAGGTGCTGCCGAGCGGCTTGGCGTCAATCCCAACACCTTGAGATACCGTCTGTCCAAGCTGGGCATCCCTGCCGGCCGGGACTGGAGGAAGGCCGATGCTCGATCCTGACGCGTTCTTTCGCGCAGCGACCCTCGGCCTGTGCGGCAGTCTCCGGTTCGAGGAGGCTCTGCCCGCCTGCGTTCGAGTGCTCCGCACCGCCATGCCCGTCGACAAGGCCTTCTTGCAGTTCTTCGACCTGAACCTGAACGCGATGCGCATCGTCGCGATCGCCTCTCCCGAGGAGGCGGTGATCGTTGACCGCATGACGCCGCTCTCCGAGGCCGCACGCAAGGAGTTGTGGGGATTCGCGGAGGAATTGCGCCGCCGTCCCAGCCGACATGTCTGGCTGTTCGCGGACAATCCCTTGGCCCAGACGCTGACCCGGGAGATTGCCGAATTCAACCGTCTGGTCATGACCTCGATCATGGTGATGCCACTCGGGCTGACGACGTCGGCCGAGCTGGTCGGCCGCGGCTCCATCGTCCTGGTCACGGAGGGCGACGAGCGCTTCACCCAGCAGCATGCCAAGCTGCTGTCGATGTTGAAGGAACCCTTTACAATCGCGATGTCCAACCTGCTTCGGCACCGGGAGGTTCTCAAACTCCAGGATCGCTTGGCCGATGACAATCGGCAGTTGCAGCGCGATTTGATCCGCCGAGGGGGCGAGGCGATCGTCGGCGCCGATTTCGGCTTGCGCGAGGTCATGCACCGCGTCCGCCATGTCGCCCCGACCGCAAGCCCGGTGCTGATCACCGGGAAGACGGGCGTCGGCAAGGACCTGATCGCCCAAGCCATCCATCTTGGCTCACCACGCCGGAACGGCCCTTTCGTCGCGGTGAACTGCGGCGCGATCGCGGAGTCCTTGATCGACAGCGAGCTCTTCGGCCACGAGAAGGGCGCCTTTACCGGAGCGCTCGCGCGTAAGCACGGTCGGTTCGAACGGGCCAACGGTGGCACCATTCTGCTCGACGAGATCGGCGAGATGCCGCTCGAAGCGCAGGTTCGTCTGTTGCGCGTGCTTCAGAATCGCGAGATCGAGCGAGTCGGAGGTGTCGAGCGCATCCCGGTCGACATTCGCATCATCGCCGCGACCAATCGCGATCTGGGGACCATGGTCAGAGAGGGGCGTTTTCGCGAGGATCTGTTCTTTCGCCTCAACGTCTTCCCGATCGCGGTACCGCCACTGCGGGAGCGCGCCTGCGACATTCCGGCGCTGGTGCAGTTCTTCGTCGATGCCAAGGCGCGGGACCTGAAGCTCGGCGACTCTCCGCGGCTGGCCGCAGGGGCCATCGAGTGCCTGATGGCCTATCCCTGGCCGGGGAATGTGCGCGAGTTGGCGAACGTCATCGAGCGCGCGATCATCCTCCACCGTGGGCAGCCGCTGTGCTTCGACGATCTCGGCGTCCATGCATCGGCCAGCACCCATGCATCGCCGGTGGAGGGGGAGGACGTCCCACGGCTCGATGCCTTCCTGCGTCGGCACATCCAGACAGCACTCGAGATGGCGGGCGGCAAGATTCACGGCCCGGGCGGCGCGGCACAGTTGCTGGACGTCAATCCCAATACGCTACGCTCCAGGATGCAGAAGCTCGGCATCCCCTTTCCCGCCCAGCGTCAACAGGAACGACAAGGACTCGTGTTCAAGCCATTTTGATGATCCGAGAGCGCAGCTTTCTGAGTGCGGGAACCGCGCATTATTGGACGCAAGATTCTGGTTATTGTGGTGAAAGCGGCCCCGTCGGCGGTATGTGCCGGGCGGTTGCAACAGGGCACCCACCCAATGTGGTTAAGGTAGCCGCAAATGAAGAGCTGCAGAGGCACTACCGGGTGGTAAGCGGGGTGGCCCGTGGCCCTCGGATCGACTGCGACGAACGACGCCGTCATGCAAATCGAGCAGTTCGCCCAGGACCAGGCGGCCCGGCTGGAGAAGATCTCGTTCAAGGCCGCATAGACCGGAGAACTCCCGTCCATGGTTCCGCCCGACGCGGGCTTCAGTCGTCCCAGCGTCCGTAACCCGGAATGCGCACTCGATGCTCGTTGTAGACGCCGTCACCCGCACCCTGGTGACAGGCATTGCAGTTGCTGAAGCTGCCCACGTCCGGATTCCCCTCAACCATGCGGGACGGGATCTCGTGGTGCTCGTTGCGGAAGTAGCGGGTTGCGGTGATGCGCGGCAGCGTCCCGGAACCGCTATCGCCAACCCCGAAGGCCCGCGCGCGGGATTTTCTGGACAGCTCGGCGCCATGGGTCGTCAGGTAGCCCGCGAGCTCCCGGCGCACATCGTCCGACAGCGACGCATCGTCTCCGTAGTGATCCATTAGCGCATCGGGGGCCATGATCCGCTGCCAGGCAGCGCCCGGCAGCAGCCCCGGCTGATAGGCCATGTGGCATGCGCCGCACTCCTCGGCATAGGCCGCATTCGAGACGGGCCTGACGTCCTCGCCGGGCTCGACCCACCTTCCGACATGGCGTTCGCCATGCTCATGGTAGTCGTCGTATTCATCGTTGTGGTCGTCATCGTCGCCGAGGGCCGGCCCGGCGGCGCCGAGCGCCAGCAGCGCCGCGATGAGACTGCCGGGTAGGAGACGGGCGGGCTGGGTGTGAATGCCCATGTGAGTTCTCCGGTGTCGTTGGTACTCGGGATCACTGCGTTTCGATGTAGGCCAAGAAATCCGCCTTCTCCGCGGCCGTGCATGCGCGGCCCAGGGTCCAACGGCAATTGCGCCCGAGCCATTTCGCCACCTTCGCCGGGTCGGTGAGTCGCTCGGGATTCACCGACGGCGCCATGGGCTCGATGGATTTGCCGGTCTTCGCGTGGCGTCCCGGCTGGGCCAGGTCGGCGGTATGGCAGGTCACGCAGCTGCGTGCCGGCACGCCGCCGGGCTGCGGATACTCTCTGACCCAGGCCCTGGCCCCGGCGGCTGGGTCACCGGCGTGAACGGCGGTGCTCCAGGCAGCGGCCATGAGTAGGCAGGCGCAATGGAGGCCGGCGGACCGGAGACCGATGGGGACATCCGGATGCGTGTGATTCATGGTCTCCCTCCGATCAGACCCGACGCTTGCGACCGGTGACCATAGCGCCGACGAGGTTCTCGCGGTGCGCCAGGCTGGAGAAGATCACGCCGACCAGGTGGAGGGCGATGAAGCCAAGGGTCAGGTTGGCCAGTAACTCGTGGGTCTCCTCCAGCGCGTCGCCGACGCCGGCGGGCATGCCGGCCAGCATCGGTGCCAGGGGACCGGAGAGCTCCTGCGCGCCATAGAGCGCCAGGCCGGTGAGGCCGGTCAGACCGACCAACAGCAGCAAGGCCACGACCATGGCGCCGCCCGCCGGGTTATGGCCCAGGAAGCGCGGCGCGCGGAAGGCCAGTGCATCGCGGATGTAGTCGACCACCTGCCGCGGTCCGCGCACGAAATCCGAGAAGCGCGCGTGGCGAGTACCGAGCACGCCCCAGGCGAGCCGCACCGCGATCAGGGCCAGGACCATGTAGCCGGCCCAGACATGCACGCCGAGCCGATCGTCCTCGACGATGAACGCCGTGGCGAAGGCCGCCACCAGTGACCAATGGAAGAGCCGCACCAGCGGGTCCCAGACCCGCACCGATGTGGCGTCGATCGCGTCGGCACGCGCCCCGTGCGTAGCCCCCGTTACCGAATGAGTCGTCATGGAGCGTGACCCCGTTGTCTGCAGAGTGGATTGAGCCTCGCGGAGTACCGCCGGCCCCAGGGCTTGTCCCCGGCGCCTTCGGCACGACGCTTGGGTGCAGATTAGGGGACGGCCGCTGACCGAACCCTGTACGACCCTGTCAGTCTTTCGTCAGGTACGAAGCCCTACAATGACCGGACGGGGCAACGTGGCGCTGCGACACGTCACGCTCGCGAGTGTTAGGCGCGGGGCCGGCCACGAGACGGCATGACCCGCAGCTGCCAGGAGCGACCGACATGAATCTCCGCCCCTACACCATCGGCACACCATGCAACCGCGCTTGACCAACGGAACGCCCCGTACGCAACTGATCGCACTGCTGGTGGTGATGTTCGCGCTCGGCCCGCCGACGCTTGCGAGCCCGCACGACCATGAACACGGCCACGATCACAACCGCGCCCGCGCGGCGCTCGGCCGCGGCGAGATACGCCCGCTGGCCGAGGTCCTGGACATGGTGACGGCCTCCATCCCGGGCGATGTCGTCGAGGTGGAGTTGGAACGCGAGGACGGCGCCTGGGTCTACGAGTTCAAGATCATCGCGACGGGCGGTCGCCGAATCGAGGTGGTCGTCGACGCCGCCACCGGTGTCCTCTTGGAACACGAGGAGGACGACTGATGCGCCTCCTGCTGGTGGAAGACGACAGACAGCTGGCCGACGGCGTGACCACAGCGCTCGAGACCGCCGGCTTTGTGGTGGGGCACAGCGCGGACGGCGAGGACGCCTGGTTCCGCGGCGACACCGAGACCTGGGCCGCCGTGGTCCTGGACCTGGGCCTGCCCGGTATGGATGGGCTTGCGGTGCTGCGGCGTTGGCGCGAGGCGGGCCAGCGCTTTCCAGTTCTGATTCTCACGGCGCGCGGCGACTGGCATGAGAGGGTAGAGGGCATCGATGCCGGCGCCGACGACTACCTGCCCAAGCCCTTCCGCATGGAGGAGCTGCTGGCCCGGCTGCGCGCGCTGGTCCGCCGGGCCGCCGGCCAGGCGTCGGCGGTGTTGCACGCGGGCGGGCTCATGTTGGACACCCGCCGCATGCAGGTCAGTCGCGACGGCGTTCCGGCCCATCTCTCGCCCACCGAGTACCGGCTGGTCGCCTACCTGATGCAGCATGCCGGTCGGGTCGTGCCGCAGCTGGAATTGACCGAACAGCTCTACGCCCAGGACTTCGAGCGCGACTCCAACAGCGTGGAGGTGCTGGTCGGCCGTGTACGGCGCAAGCTGGGCGCGGATCTGATACGAACCCGGCGCGGCTTCGGTTATGTCATCGAGCCGAGCGCTCCGGGCGACGGGGGGCCGCAGAGCGCGCCGTGACCCGCCATTCCCTGCGTTCCCGCCTTGCCGTCGCCGCGCTCGCGTCCATCACCCTCGCGCTGGCCTTGGCCGCCGTGAGCCTGGTGGCCCTGTTCGAGCGCCACGTGGAGCGGCGCATCGGCGCGGAGCTGACGACTCGGCTCAACCAACTCGCGGCGGCGGTGCAGACCGCGCCGGAGGGGGCAATCGAGGTGGAGCCGCAACCACAGGACCCAGGCTTCGATACCCCGCTCGGCGGACTCTACTGGCAGGTGGACGAGCTCGCCTCCGGCACCGCCGAACCTGGCCTACTGCGCTCACGCTCGCTGTGGGACACCGCGCTGGCGTTGCCCGTCGACCCGCTGCCGGCCGGCGCGGTGCATGCGCACCGGCTCTCGGGGCCCGCCGGCCAGCGACTGCTGGTCCGCGAGCGCAGTGTCGTCATCAACGACGGCTCGGACCAGCCGACCGGGGCCAATACCCGCACCCTGCGCCTCGCCGTGGCCCAGGACGACGCGGAGCTCAGCGCCGCGCGCAACGCCTTCGCCGCGGACATGCTGCCCTATCTCGGCGTCATCGCCTTGCTGCTCGGGCTCGCCACCTGGGTGCAGATCCGTGCCGGGCTAGCGCCCCTGGACCGGCTGCGTCAGGACGTCTACGCGGTGCGTGAGGGCGCCGCCGAGCGCCTGCCGGAGCACTACCCGGACGAGGTCCTGCCCCTGGTGGCGGAGGTCAACGAGCTACTCGCCGCACGAGAGGCAGCCATTGCACGGGCGCGCGGGTGGACCGCCGACCTGGCCCACGGCCTGAAGACACCGTTGAGCGCCCTGGCCGCGGACGCCGATCTGCTACGGAACCAAGGGCATCCGGCACTCGCGGACGATTTGGATCAACTGGCCGAGCAGATGCGGCGGCGTGTGGACCGGGAGCTGATTCGGGCGCGCCTGCGCTCCGGAACCAGCCGACAACCCGGTGGCGCCGACGTACCGGATGCGGTCAAGCGCGTGTTGCGCACCCTCGAGCGGACACCCCAGGGTGGCAGACTGCACTGGCGCCTGGACACGCCCTCGGTCGCCATCGCCGCCCTGCCCAGGGACCACCTGCTGGAGCTGCTCGGCAACCTCCTGGAGAACGCAACCAAGTGGGCCTGCGAACAGGTGGACATCCGGGTGAAGGTCCCCAGCAAAGCCGGCGATGAAATCCAGATCTCCATTGCGGACGACGGCCCGGGAATCGCGGAAGACCAGCTACACCGGCTCGGCCAGCGGGGACTGAGGCTCGACGAACGCCAAGCCGGAAGCGGTCTCGGCATCGCCATCGCTCGGGACATCGTGGACGCCTACGGGGGCAGGCTCGACTTCCGACGCGCCGAGGCCGGCGGGCTCGCGGTTCGGGTCTGCCTGCCCGCCGCGGGAAAGCGCCGAGACCTCGCCACTGACTAGGGGCATCTCGAGGAACCAGGCTGGTCTATGCCCATCGACATCCGGCCGCCGACGTCGGGCCGACAAGCCTGCGCCCTCCTGAGCCTGCGCCGCACCGATTGGCGTCGCGCTGGCTATTGCGACGCGTCGCGTGCCGCGATGCCCCGATCTGCGGGCGGTACCCAGCCGTCGTCGAGCGTGCGCGGGCCGCGGCGCTGGAAGGACCAACCGATGGTCCTGAACCAGATTCCGCCGAACCTCGACGAGACCTCGACACTCCAGTTCTCTCACCTACGCCTCGGTCTACGCGGACGTCTGCTCGACGGCAAGATCAACTACTGGCTCTCGCCACTGGCCGGCGACAACCCGATCTCGCAGAACGGCACGCCGAACGTGACGTTCACCGACGTCAGTGCCACCGTCAACCTGATACCGCACGCGCGTATTCGCATCGGTCAGTTCAAGTATCCGGGCTCGGAAGAAGGCTTGCAGCCAGCCGTACTGCGGGACTATATCTACCCGTCCGCCGTCAATGCGCAGATCGTCAACGAGCGCCCGCTCGACAGCGACGGCCTCCCGCCTAGGGACGCCAACGAGCTCACCGGCCCCGTCAGCGGCTGGCGCGACACCGGCTTTCAGGTGTTCGATGCGTTCAAGACCGGCGATTGGGGGCACACCTACGCCGTCATGGCAGGCACTGGCTCGGGCCTGGCGATCTACAACGGGACCGGTAGCGGGACGCCGGACTGGACTCTGTACTGGAGCTCGGAATTCGCATTCGGCGGCAAAGGGCCGTTCCGAGACGGGCTGAAGATGACCGGCTGGTATCAGACCGGTGAGCGCGAGCTTCGGGCCGGCACACAGCAGCTCAAACAGACATTCGACCGCACCCGCTATGGGGTAGGGGCCACCTTTCGCCGCGGTCCCTGGCGCGCTGCCGGGGAGTGGATCAAGGCCGACGGCATGATCTTCAACGGCACCGACGGCGTCGCCGTACCCGGCTCGGTCAGCAACAACGGCGCCCTAGTCGCCTCCTACAATCTGCTGCCGGAGAACAAGGCGGACGGCTGGTACCTGGATGGCGGCTACACGCTGTTCGGCGACTGGGAGTTGCGTGCACGCTACGATCAGCTCAACCGAGGCACAGACAGCAGCCTGACCGAACGCCGCTTCGAGACCCTGACACTCGGCACGACCTACCGCTTCAACAAGCATCTACGGGTGCTCGCGGATTACCAGGTCCGAGATTTCTCGGCTCCAGGACTTGCCGGCAGCACCGTACCCAACCAGATCCTCGACGACGTCGACGACCTCTTCGCGCTGCGCGTCTGGGCGAAGTTCTGAGGACGCTCAGGCGCATCGGCAGCAAGGTCACGAGCAGCGCCTGCACGATGTCATTGCGCTGCCCGTGCTTGTGAGTAGGCTCGCTAACACCCTTGATTCAAGCCCCAACGGAGATCAATCCGATGAAGAGTGGCGTGTTGCTGGCTATCGCTCTGGCGCTGGTGTTGAGCGGCATTTCTCTGAACGTCAACGCGGCGGAGGAAAAAGGCGGGCTGTTCGTCAACCTGACCACCGATGAAACCTGGGCCGCCGCCAAGGCGATCATGTTTGCGCACGAAAAGGTGCTGAAGCGGGGTCACAAGCCGGTGGCCATTTGGCTCAACGTCCGCGGCATCTATCTCGTGGACAAGAAGCGCCCGTCCCACATGCATGGTCTGATGAAGGACGACGGCCAGTCGATCCAGGACATGCTCCAAGCGTTCGCAGCGGATGGCGGCCTGGTCATCGCCTGCGCGGCTTGTTCCAAGGCCGCGGGCCTGACCGAGGCGGATTTCATCGACGGCGTGCAGATGGGGACGCCCGATCTCGTGATGGGGCTTCTCTTCGACCCCAGCGTTAAGACACTCTCCTGGTAAAGGGCTCCGCCGATGCCCGCATGGCGGGCGACCGACACACTGCGGTCGCCCGCTCCTATCACAGCGCTCAAGGGTCGAGCTTGTTGTCGTCCGGCTCACCGAGACACTGCTCGGATTCGTACCACATGACGTTGATGATGCCGAAGGCGATGGCGAGCAGGACGCCCAGGATCCAGGAGAAATACCACATGGGATGGAGCTCCAGGTTGGTGACGCTTCCCCGGGCGCAGCCGGCCTGGTGGCCGGCTGCGCCCGGGGAAGCCTGTGAACGTTGAACGGTGAAGCTGCAAGCGAGGAGGCCTACCGCTTCGTCGCGTGGTCCTCTCGGTGTCAGTAGGCCAAGGTGTCCTGCGACTTGATCTCCGCCACCGTAACGCGGCGCCACATCCGGGCGTAGGTCCAGGTGGTGTAAAGCAGGATGATCGGAATGAAGATCGCCGCGGCCCAGAACATGACCGTCAGGGTCAGGTGGCTTGAGGTGGCATCCCACGCGATCAGGCTACTGCCCGGGTTGGTGCTGGACGGCATGATGAACGGGAACATGGCCGCGCCCGCGGTCATGATGATGCCGGCGATACCCATGCCGCTCATGATCAGGCCGAGCCCGGCCCTGTCCTTCATGGACAGGGAGATCGCAAAGCCGAGACCCGCGAAACCGAGGATCGGGAACAATAGGGTCAGCGGGTAATCGCGGTAGTTCGCGAGCCAGGCGCCACCGTCGATCACCACCTCCTTGGTCAGCGGGTTGGGAACGGCATCGATGGGGGGCATGCTGACGACGCGGTAGCCGTCGATGAAGAAGGTCAGCCAGAGCCCGGCCAACGCGAAGGCGGCGATGGTCGCGAGCCCGGTCACCTTGGCCCATTGCTTGGCGCGGGTCGAGACCGGGTCCTCGGTGCGCAGCTGCAGCCAGATGGCGCCATGCATGGTCAGCATACCCAGACTGATAAGCCCGACCAGGAGTGCGAACGGATTCAGCAGGCCGAAGAAGCTGCCCGTGTAGTAGGGCCGCAACAGGTCATCGAGGTGGAAGGGCACGCCCTGCAGCAGGTTGCCGAAGGCGATGCCGAACACCAGCGCCGGCACGGCGCCGCCGATGAACAGCCCCCAGTCCCAAGCGCTACGCCAGCGCTGGTCAGCGATCTTGCTCCGGTAGTCGAAACCGACCGGTCGGAAGAAGAGTGCGAACAGCGCCAGCAGCATGGCGAAGTAGAAACCCGAGAAGGCCGTTGCATAGACCAGCGGCCAGGCGGCGAAGATGGCGCCGCCCGCGGTGATCAGCCACACCTGGTTGCCGTCCCAGTGCGGGCCGATAGTGTTGATGATGACGCGCCGCTCGTCGTCGTTCTTGCCCAGGAAGGGCAGCAGCGTGCCGACGCCCATGTCCATGCCGTCGGTGACCGCGAAGCCGATGAACAGCACGCCCACCAGTATCCACCAGACGAACTTGAGGGTTTCGAAGTCCAGGATCATGTGTCAGTCCTCCCGCTTCTGTGCCGGAGCGGTGGTTGGAGCTGGACCTGCGCCATGGCTGCTCTCGCCTTGGGAGCCCTGCTTTTCGTGGAAGTAGCGGCCGGTGTGCAAGGAGCTCGGACCGAGCCGCGCGAACTTGAACATCAGGAACATCTCGATGATGAACAGCGCCGTGTAGAAGACGATGAAGCCGGTGAGGCTGATGATGAGGTCGTTCGCGGTGAGTGAAGAGGCGGCGACGGAGGTCGGCAGCACCTCACCGATGGCCCAGGGCTGGCGGCCGAACTCGGCGACGAACCACCCGGTCTCGGCGGCGATCCAGGGCACCGGGATGCTGAACAAGAAGGCGCGCAACAACCAGCGCTTGTCCTGAATCTTGCGCGTGGCATTGAAGTAGAACCCGAGCACGAACAGCAGCAGCATCCAGAAGCCGGCCGCAACCATGATGCGGAAGCTCCAGAACAGTGGCGCCACCTCCGGTATGGAGTCCTTCACGGCCAGTTGGATCTGCTCCTCCGTGGCCTCCGCCGGGTTGTCGGTGTACGCCTTCAGCAGCAGGCCGTAGCCGAGGTCGTCCATGTGTTCCTCGAAGGCGCCGCGGTTGTGCGCGTTGTCCTCGCCGGCGCGCAGGCGCTCCAGGTACTCGTAGGCCACCATGCCGGAGCGGATGCGGACCTCGTGCTCGCGCATCAGATCCTTGAGGCCGACGACCTCTTCATCCAGCGAGCGGGTCGCGATGAGCCCGAGCACAAACGGGATCTTCACGGCCATGTGCGTCTCCTCGTCCTCGTTGCTCGGGAAACCGAACACCGTGAACGCGGCGGGCGCCTCCTCCGTGTGCCATTCGGCCTCGATGGCCGCGAGCTTGACGCGCTGCACATCGCCGACCTCGTAGCCTGACTCGTCGCCGAGCAGGAGCACGGACAGGATGGAGGCGAGACCGAAGCCCATGGCCACCGAGAAGGAGCGCTTGGCGAAGGCCAGGTCGCGGCCCTTGAGCATATACCAGGCGCTGATGCCCGCGACGAACATCGCCGCCGTGACGTAGCCAGCAGCCACCGTATGCACGAACTTGACCTGCGCGACCGGGTTGAACAGCACTTCCGTGAAGCTGGTCATTTCCATGCGCATGGTCTCGAAGCTGAACTCCGAGCCCACCGGGAACTGCATCCAGCCGTTGGCGATGAGAATCCACATGGCCGACAGGTTGGAACCCAGCGCGGTCAGGAAAGTCACCATCAGGTGCTGCCTCTTGGTCAGGCGCTCCCAACCCAGGAAGAACAGGCCGATGAAGGTGGACTCCAGGAAGAAGGCCATGAGGCCCTCGATGGCCAGCGGCGCACCGAAGACGTCGCCGACGTAGTGGGAGTAGTAGGCCCAGTTGGTGCCGAACTGGAACTCCATGGTCAGGCCGGTGGTGACACCGAGGGCGAAGTTGATACCGAACAACTTGCCCCAGAACTTGGTCATGTCGCGATAGATCTCGCGACCGGTCATAACGTAGACGCTCTCCATGATGACCAGCATCCAGGAGAGACCAAGCGTCAGTGGTACGAAGAGGAAGTGATACATCGCGGTGGCGGCGAACTGCCAGCGCGACAACTCGATCATTGTGCTGTCAAGCATGGGTCGATGGTCCGTTCTTGCGGTGGTAACAAAGGCGCCGGACCCTCGGCAACCCGCGCCGTCGGTCCGCTCAGCCGATCCTCGTCCGGTCACCGCGCTACCCCTGCTGCGGCGCTCCGGTGGTGGCGCGTCCCTGTCCCCGCCCGTCGGCCCCATGCCGATACGCTGGGGAAGGCCCTCTCGTATTAGCGAATTCTTATATTTCCCAGTCCGACCCGTCGGACATGCGAATTATCAATCTCGACAGAATTGCTCGGATAAAGACACGGTTTCGATGATTCCAATCAAGGGAACGCCCGGTCTGAACCCAGAAAAAACAAAGGCATAAACTGGGCTTTTGGCGGCATCAGCAACACTGGGGCCAGTTTTGTGCGACGCCTCAGCCGAGGTGAGTCCGTCCACCTACTACAGCACCGATTGCCGCATCAGCCCGGCCCCTCCTGCTGCGGCGCAGATGTCCGCAAGGCACGGCTGGCCCGTCGGCAGTGCCACCAGAGACCGAGGCCGGTCAGCCCCAGGATGTAGCCGAGTCCGCCGAGCAGGTCGCGCAGCTGCACGGCCTCGCGCGCGGCCTGAGTCTCCTCGCGCAGCGGCCGCACCTGCCGAGCGACGGCACGCTCGATGGCCGCGAGCACCGCCGGATCGAGCGCCTGATCGGGGCCGGGGTCGAAGTCGGGGACAGCATTGGATTGCGGATCGGAACCGGCGCCAGCGCTGGACGCGGTGTCCCGCGGCGTCGCTGGCGCGGACTCGGGCGGCTTCGCGGACAAACCGGTGTCGATGGACTCCGCCCCGGCTGGAAAGCCAACTGCCAACTCATCGGCATGGATGCGCCATTCGGCGCGATGGCCATCGCCGGTTTGCACAACGACGACATGGTCCAGCGGTGCCGCCGCCTCGACCTGGAAGACGCCCTCGGCGTCGGTGTGCGACTGCGCGAGCCGCTTCCCGGACTCGTCCTGCACCAGCACGGTCAGGCCGACCGCAGGCGCGCCGCCGGAAAAGTACGCCTGTCCCTGGATGAGTCGGCCATCGGCGGCCGCGAAGACATGGAGCTTATGTGCCAGCGTGGGCGCGGCGCCCAGCAGCGTGCCGGCGAACGCCACGATGCACCCCATCCGCACCGCCATCCGAACCCTCGCCCGCGGGCGAGGGAATCCGCGCTCCGGGCCGTCGGACAGGGACACCGGATGCCGGTCCACGACCTAAGCGCTACCGCATCGGCCTGGTGCGGACCCAGATCAGCGCCCCCTGTTCCACCGGGACCTCCTTGCCCTCCGGATTGGTCATGGGGGCGTCGCCCTCGATCAGCGCCGCGAAGCCCCACCAGCCGGCACGCGGCATGGCATAGCTGAACACGCCGTTGGCGTCCGCCTTCAGCACCTGGGTGACGAAGGGCGCGGCCGGGGGTGTGACGCTGCCGTCGTTGCGCCACTCCACCTCGACTTCCGCGAAGGGCACCGGCCGACCGTTCTTCCGCACCAGGCCCGTGAACAGGTTGCCGGCCCAGAGGCCATAGGGTCGGGTCAGGGGTTCGATCTCCACCGGCAGGCCCACCAGCCGGTCCCAGCCCGCCTCGGCGCCGTAGGCGTCCACCACGGTCTTGGTGTAGTGGACGATCATCACGCCCTCGGCCGGCTCCCAGTAGGGCGCGGGCTCGATGTAGAAGACGTAGTCGCCAGGGCCCGGTACGCGGAAGGCCGCCTGGTAGGCCGCCTGGCCGGCGACCTCTATCCGCTCCAGGGCGTCGCCGAGATCCTGCTTGCCATCCGGCGTGAGCACGCCGAAGGCCGCGGGCTCGCCCATGGCCATGACCGGCCCGCCCTCCATGGGGTGCGTGAAGGTCAGTGCCAGGGTCAGCTCGGGACCGGTCTGGGCGTCGACGATCTCGGTGGACGGGATGAGCTCCTGGAAATGGGCCGAAGCGACCAGGGGCAAGCACAGCAACGCGGCGGACGCCAGCCGTCGCAGCAGGGTACTGGGGCCATGCGGCTCTGACGTCGATCTGTACAACGGATACGGCATCGGATTCTCCCCGGAACAACGGGCCAGTGGTGGGACGCCCGAGTGGGACACGGGCCGTCCACGCGACGGATGACGGGTTCATCATAAACCAGGCAAGGGAAAACGCCACCATCGCGGCGCGCGGCACAGCTGACGGGGATCATGCGTGGGCGGGGCCGCAAGTCGACGGATGGCCCCCGGCTCTGCTCCCCGACCTGATGAACGTCGGCGTCATCACCCGGCGCGGCCGACGCCGCTGCGTGCGGTCGAACGCCTCCTTCGATCCGCATCAGCCGCCCGACAGATCGCGGATGCGCTGCTCCAGTGCCTGCAGGGCGGCATCCCGCTCCGCACGCAGGGATTCCAGCTCGCGGCGCAGCTCTGCGGCTTCGGTGTCGGGCTGGCGCGGCGGTGCCAGCCGGCGACCGGCCCGGGTCAGCAGGGCCTTGGATTGGGCACGCTCGCCCTGTGCCTCAGCGAGGCGGGCCGCGAAGATGTCCAAGCCCGCCGACACGGCCTCACGCTGGTGCGGCGTCAGGTGCGCCAGGTAAGGGTCTTCGGCGGCGGGGACGCGCTCCAGAACCCGGTCGAACAGGGCGATCAGCGGCTCGCCGACCAACCAAGCACCGCGCCCGGCAGCCTCGGCCCGTTGCGACCGGGCGGCGCTGAACTGGAGTTCGGGCCGGTCGTCGGTATTCGGCGGGTAGGCCGCAAACAAGTCCGAGGCGCGCCCGAGATTGCCGGCGTAGTACAGCAGCAAGGGCGGGGTCTCCGGGTCCGGCAGGGTCGATTGGCCGGATGGGTCCGCAACTAGCCCGGGGGCGTCTGGAACGAGCGCCTCTGCGCGGCGCCGCACCCTGGCCGGGTCCAGCGGGCGCGATGCCTTGCGACCCACCAGTGCCACGATCGGGCCCTCCGGCAGGAAGTCACCGCGCCAGAGCGTGACGTCCGGAAACACGTCGGTGAAGGTCCGCGCGATGACGCCGAACTCCTGCTCCGTAACCTGATAGAGCGGTACCCACTGGGCGAAGAGGCCATCCGGCGCCAAGCGCTCTGCGACGTTGCGAAAGTGCTCCATGGAGTACAGAGCTGCGTTGCCCTGCTTCCATGGGACGAAGAGGTCGCCGATCACGACGTCGTAGGTCGCATCACCGGCACTCAGGTGATGACGGCCGTCCTCGGCGAGAACGATGGCGCGCCTGTCCCGGAAGAGCCCACCTGTGTAGGGTCCGAAGTACTCCCGCGCCACATCGACCACATCGGACAGCAACTCGGCGACGACGACTTGCTCCACAGGGTGTGCCAATGCCGCGCCAGCGGTGATGCCCGTGCCCATGCCCAAGAAGAACACCCGCCGCGGCTCGGGGTGCAGCAGCAGCGGGAAATGCGCCTGCCGCTGCTGCAGGCCGTGTCCGCGCGTGCTGCCCAGGGTGTAGTGGTTGTCCACCTTGATGCCCAGGTGCTCCCCGCGCCGCACCACCGCCACCGTACCCGCACCACCTTCGCGCACCTCCAGCAGGGTCTCGGCGCGCCGCACCAGGTCGGTGCGCACCGCGGGCAGGCGCCCGGCATCCAGCACCGAAAGCAGCAGCAGGAAGCCCAGCATGGGCGCCACTGCGAATGCCGGTCGAAATCGATTCGCGTGCTCCTGGTCAGGGTCAGGGGCCAGCGTCATCAGCAGCGCCGCTGCCGCCAGGTAGAGCCCGGCCAGCCATTGGATGGAGCGCCACAGGCCCAGCCAGTCCAGCAGCAGGAAGCCCGCCGCCAGGGAGCCCAGGATCGCGCCCAGGGTATTCAGCGCGAGCAGCCCGCCCACCTGCTCGCCGGCGCCGCGTCCGACCGCGCCCGCGGCTTTCCACAGGAAAGGGAAGATCACGCCGAGGACCAGCGTCGGGGCCGCGAGCGTGATCAAGGCGGCGTTACCCAGGGCCAACAGATAGTCGAGCCAGTCACGCCCGGCGCCCAGGTAGCCCAGGCCTTCGGTGAGCCGAAAGAACAAATGTGGTGTTGAGGCAACAAGCAATGCCGCGACAAGAAGCAGCACCGACAGGGTCGGCACAACGGGCCAACGGCGCCGCGCCAGCCAGGCAGCGACAAATGACCCGGCGGCGAGCGCGAGCAGGAAGACCACCAGGATCACGGCATAGCTGTAGACCGAGTTCTGCAAAGCCTGCGCGAACATCCGTGTCCACAGGACCTCCAGCGCCAGCGTGACGAAACCGGACAGCATCGCGAGCCCTCGCAGCCAGGCAGCGGGCAGCGGGCTGACAGCAGGACCGCTGGGCATAGCGTCGTCGGGCGGTCCAGAGTGCGGCGCAGCAGTGCGGGGCTGCACCCAAAGGTCCAACCGCCAGGCGATGAGCGCGATGCCCGCGGTCAGCGCCAGCGCCATGAGGTAAGTACCGTCATAGCCAAGCAGCGGCGGAAGCAGGAAGGCGCCACTCAGGGCGCCTGCCGCCGCGCCTGTCGTGTTGACGCCGTAGAGCAGCGGCACCGAGCGCGCGAGCGCCGTCGGGTGTCGCACCAGCCAGGTACTCAGCACGGGGAGGGTCCCGCCCATGAAGAAGGCCGCGGGCGACAGCAGCACCAGCGCCAGCAGCAGCTTGATCAGCGCCAGCACCGCGGGCTCGGCGGACGCCAGTCGGTCATACAACACACCGTAAAGCGATGCGAACGCCGGTGTCAGCAGGAAATAGGACAGCGCTGCCAACAGGACGCCGGCCTCGAGCAGCGCGTAAGCCCGCAGTGGCCGCGCGAGACCATCACTGCGTCGGCCCCAATAGGCGCTGCCCGTCGCGAGGCCAAGAAAGAAGGCCGCCAAGGTGGCCGCCGCGGCCTGCGCCGTGACACCGAAGAGCAGGCCCAGCTCGCGCATCCAGAGGACCTGCAGCAGCAGTGCGCACAGGCCGGAAACAAAGAACAGCCCGAAGATCGTCGCCGTACTGACTCGCATCATGTTGTTGGTTTGATACATGCAACATTTTTCACGGCTATGGTATAACATCTTTGCTGTTGGTCTAGATCGAATCACCGGTCGACCTCTGTCCCTCGGAGTGCAAACCATGAATTCCTACCTCTTGCGGGGCGCGCTCTTGGCCGCTCTATTAACCCCGATCACCGCGCTTGCCGCCGGCGACGCCGATATCGCCGCGCTGCGTGCCGAGCTCGACGCCATGCGCAGCCAGTACGAGACACGCATCCAGGCGCTGGAGTCCCGTTTGTTGGATGCGGAGAATGCCGCGGAGGTCGCGCGGCAAGCGGCGGGCGCGGACGCACTGTCCTTGCCCATGACGGCCCCGAGCGTGCTGCGCGCCGAGGCGCAGGCCGCGGACCGGGCGCCCGCCGGCAGTCGCAGCGGCGGTTTGTTCGGCGCGGTGACCTCCGGCAGCGGCTTCAATCCGCAGATCTCGGTGATCCTGGATGGCAACTACTACCAGGACGACACCGCGGAAGGAGACGGCGCTGCGCTGGTGGGCGAGGTGTTTCAGCCGGGTCGCAGCCATACGCATGACCATGGCGGCGATGGCCACGCCCACGACGACGGTGGCCACACCCATTCGGTGGCGGAGAACGGCTTCAACTTCCGCGAGGCGGAGCTGTCCTTCACGGCGACGGTGGACCCGTACTTCGATGCCGCGACCTACATCTCCATCGACGGCGACGGCAACGTCGAGCTGGAGGAGGCTTACTTCGAGACCCGCTCGCTGCCCTATGGCCTCAAGATCAAGGGCGGCAAGTTCCTGAGCGACTTCGGCTACGTCAACAACCAGCACCCTCACCAGTGGGATTTCGTCGACCAGAACCTGCCGTACCTGAACCTGCTCGGCTTCCATGGCTTGCAGGACACGGGTCTGCAGCTCTCCTGGGTGCCGGACGACCTGCCCTTCTACGCCCGCATCGGTGGCGAGGCCTTGCAGGGCCGGCAGGAGATCTTCGGCGCCACCCTCAGTGACGCGGAGCAGGACCGCCTCGGCCTCGGCAGCACCAACACCGGGCCGCGGCTCTACACCGCATTCGCCAAAGTGGCCCCGGACCTCGGGCGCAAGCACGCCCTGCAGTTCGGCGTGTCCTACGCCCATGCCGAGCAGCAGCAGGCGGTGCACACGCACACCCATGCCATGGCACACGAGCATGAGGACGACCATGGGCACGAGGATGACCACGGGCATGATGGAGACCATGGGCACGAGGACGGCCACGAACATGGGGATGAGCACGACGGGGAGCACGCGCACGACGAGGATCACGAGCATGAGGAGGAAGGCCACGACCACATGCACGCCCACGGCGACGGCGTGACCGAGCAACTGCACGAGACGGGCCTCGCCGGCGACGCCGACCTCTGGGGTCTCGACCTGGTCTACAAATACGATGCAACCGGCGCCTACGGGCAAGGCGATATCACCTTCCAGGCCGAGTACCTTCGGTCCATCAAGGACATGAAGGTGCGCTCCAGCGCCCATCCGGAGCAGATTGGCACCTCTCGGGACTTCACCACCGACGGTCTCTACGCCCAGGCGACCTATGGTTTCCTGCCACGTTGGAAGGCCGGGTTGCGCTACGACGTGCTGGGCCTGACCAACAAGGTCAGCGGTGGCCGCAGCGCGAGCTTCGGCAGCTCCGACCGCTGGACCCTGGACGTCACCTGGAACCTGTCCGAGTTCTCGCAACTGCGCGCGCAGTACGCCTACAACGACATCCTGGTGGCAGAGGACGAGCGCGAGCGCTTCAACGCCTTCTACATGCAGTTCCTGATGAGCCTGGGCAGCCATGGCGCCCACAAGTTCTGAGGTGCACTCGATGTTCAACCCGAGACTCAGTAAGCGCAACAGCATGAAACTCTGGCTGTTCGGCCTGCTCGCGATATTCGCGGGTCCGGCGCTGTCGCTCGACGTGGTCGCCACCAGCTCGAGCATGGGTGCACTGGTGCGCACAGTGGCACCCGCTGCCAATCTGACGGTGCTCGCCGAGCCGGATCAGGATCTGCATATGCTGCAGGCCAAGCCGAGCATGATCCGCGCCCTGCGCGGCGCCGACCTGGTGGTCGCCGTGGGTGCCGAACTGGAGGTCGGCTGGTTGCCGGCCGCGAGCTCCAGCGCCGCGAACCCGGGGATCCTCCCCGGGCGCGAGGGCTACTTCGAGGCCGCGGCCCAGGTGCCGCTGCTGGATGTCGGCGGCACCGCGGACCGCGCCCGGGGCGATGTGCACCCGGCCGGCAACCCGCATGTGGACCTGGACCCGGTGCGCATGACGCAGGTGGCGACGGCCCTGGGCGAGCGGATGGCCCGACTGGATTCGGCCAATGCGACCAAGTACCGGCGCAACGCGGCACACTTCGCCGATGCCGTCGAAGGCCGCGTGCCCGGTTGGCAGGCCCAGCTCGCCGATGCGCCGGGGGTCGTGCTCTATCATCGCGACGCCGTCTACCTGCTCGAGCGCTTCGGCGTACCGCTGCTCGGCACCATCGAGCCGATTCCCGGCGTGCCGCCGAGCGGGCGCGATCTGCGCAACCTTGCCGGCAAGCTCAGGGGGAGAGACGGCGTCATCATCCATGCGCCCTACCAATCGCCGAAGGGACCGAGAAAGCTCGGCCGCGAGCTGGGCTGGTCGGTCAAGACCCTGCCGCTGGAGCCCCCGGTGAGCGCCGACGGCGATGGCTACCTGCGCCATATCGACCGCTGGGTCAGCACCATTGCAGGTGCAGGCTGAGGCCCGGTCGCCGTGCTACTGAAGATCGATGGCCTCGTCGCCGGCTGGTCGCGGCCGGTGGTTGGGCCGGTCTCGCTACGCCTGGGGGCGGGCGATGTCGTCGGCCTCTGGGGCGCCAACGGTAGCGGCAAGTCGACGCTGATCGCGGCCATCGCCGGGCATGCGTGCTGCTTCGCCGGCCACATCGAGCGCCGGCCAGGTCTGCGCGTGGCGATGCAGCCGCAGGCGCCGGTGCGCCTGTCGCCGCTACCGGTGACGGGGCGCGAACTACTGAGAGCCGCCCGCGCCGAGATCGACGGCCTGCCGCCGACCCTCGCGCTGGCCTCGCGCAAGCGACTGGATCGCCTCAGCGGCGGCCAGCATCAGCTGCTCTCGGTCTGGGCCGCCCTCGCCGGCCCGGCGGACTTGGTACTGCTCGACGAACCCACCAACAACCTGGACCCGCAACACACCGGGCTGTTGGCGGATATGCTCTGCGCACGGCGTGGAGACCGCGCCGTGCTCCTGGTCAGCCACGAACGGCCCTTCCTCGACGCCCACTGCACCCGCGTGCTGGAACTCGCAGGATGACCGCTGACCCATGGAGCTAACGACACTCGTCGACCCCCTGTTCCGGCTGCCCCTTGCCACGGGGGTGGTGCTCGCCGTCGTGCTGCCGTTGCTCGGCGCCGTCCTCATGCTTCGGGACGAGTGGCTCGCGTCCCTGGGCTATGCGCAGATCAGCGCCGCCGGAGCGCTGCTCGCGCTCGTCGCCGCGCTACCGGCCTTGATCGGCGGCGTGCTCGCGGCCGGCGTCAGCGCCCTCGCCAAGGGTGCGAGCGGCGCGGCAGGAAATGCGAGCTACGGCTTCATGATGCTCGGCGGCTGGGCAGCACTGCTGCTGATCGGCGCGAACACCTCAGCCGGCGACCAGGTCGCGCAGGCGCTCATCCAGGGCCAGCTCTACTTCGCTGGGCCGGAGGACCTCGCCGCTGCCCTTCTGTTGGCGCTGGCCGGCGCGATGCTGCTGCCATGGCTCATGAACAAGTTGCTGCGCACACGACTGCTGCCGCATCACGATGCCGCCAACGGACGCCCGGTGCGCCGCTGGCACACGACATTCGACCTGCTGGCCGCTGCAGGTGTGGCGGTCGCGACCGCGAGCATGGGGGTGATGGCGGCCCTTGCGCTGGTCCTGGCGCCCGCCTGGCTGGCCTTTCGGGTCGCGCCGAGCTGGCGTTGGACCCTGCTGCTGTCCTCCGTACTCGGGGTGCTGGGCTTCCTCATCGCGTTCTGGGTCGCGCTGCTGCTGGATCAGCCCTTTGGCCCGGTCCTGGTTGCCGTGTTGCTTGCGGCCGTCTCACTCTCGGGCGCTTCGTCGGGAGTTGCGCCGAGCCGGCATCCATGGCGCAATGCCGCATCCGGTCGATCGCAGCCGCCACCGACAATCGAAGACCCCGGTGCTCCGGATGCCTGATCCAGAGGTCTGATCCCAGTGTCCTGATCCTGGCAACCCGGCGCGTCCAACGCTGCACCAGGTGTCGAGCCGGCGAGCGGCGCGAGAACAGACCGCAACCACGAGCCGGAGAATCGACAATGGCCGCCGATCAATGGGCCTTCAGTGTGCACTTCTTTCGCGAGCGCCCAGAGCTGGAGACGGCCGGCTGGCTCGAGCGCGTCCCCTTGCGTTCGGTCGTCCACCGGGATCGATGGGGCGGATGAGCGGCACGCCGACAGGGCCCGGCACCTTGCGGTAGTCTGAGGGCCAGCGCGCCTGATTCGGGCCGCTTGCACAGCATCGCCGATGTCCCCAGTCGATACGGTGGTCACACAACGGAGCTCCGCATGCCCTTCGACCCCTCGCAAGCGCCGATCGTCTTCGGCGAGGTCCTGTTCGACTGCTTCCCGGATGCCGAGGTGCTCGGGGGCGCCCCCTTCAACGTCGCCTGGCATCTGGCGGCCTTCGGTGCGGGGCCCCTGTTCGTGAGCCGCGCGGGTGAAGACGAGCTCGGGCGCCGCATCGAGTCGGCCATGCGCACGCGCGGCATGACCACCGCCGGGCTACAACGGGACGCCGTGCATGCCACCGGCTCGGTACAGGTCACGCTCGCCGACGGCGAACCGAGCTACGACATCGTCGCCGACCGGGCCTACGACTTCATCGACGCCGACGCCCTGCCCGCCAGCGCGGACGGTGCGCTGCTCTATCACGGAACCCTGGCCCTTCGGGGCGCCGAGTCCGCGTCGGCGCTGGAGCAACTGAAGACGCGTACCGACGCGGTCTTTCTGGACGTGAACCTGCGCGACCCCTGGTGGTCACGAGAAGC
Organism: Thiohalocapsa sp.; assembly: GCA_028277725.1. Lineage (GTDB taxonomy): Bacteria > Pseudomonadota > Gammaproteobacteria > Chromatiales > Chromatiaceae > Thiohalocapsa. The sequence continues at coordinate 90,519 of JANQFX010000051.1, read as the reverse complement.
GGTCATTGCGGAGCTGGACGGCGCTCGCTGGGTGAAGCTGAACGCGGACGAACTGGCGCAGCTGGCCCCCGCCGGCGACGGCCCGGAGTCGCGCGCCGCCGCGCTCATCGAGCGCCACGGATTGGACCACGCCTATGTCACCCTCGGCGCGGAGGGCGCCTTCGCACTCACCGCCGACGGCCAGAGAGGCCAGATCCGGCCCGCCGGGAGCGTCGAGGTGGTGGATGCGGTTGGTGCCGGCGACGGCTTCGCCTCGGTGCTCATCCTCGGGCTCCTACGCGACTGGCCCCTGGATCGGACCCTCGCGCGTGCCCAGGACGTCGCCTCCGCCATCGTCGGACGCCGCGGCGCCACCGTCGCCGACGACACCTTCTACACCGACTTCGTCCGTACCTGGAACGGGGCCTGAATCGCCCGACCAAGATTCCCCGCTCAAGACCCGGCACGAGATCTAGGCTCCGCCCTCACCAGTCGAAGGCCCGCCCGGATCGGTCCACCCCGACACCCCTGAGCCTAGATGGAGCAGTTGACCGCGCCGGTTTCTATGCAAGACGTGAGCTGTTTTCACATTCCGCAGAAACTCCCAACTCACCATTGGGTGACGGGCGCTACGGCCGCCATGCGAGACCTCGCGCCCGGCGCCGCCGGAAGCGAGCCTCTCCCGCGGGCGGACGGGCCGAAGGTCGGCACAAACGCAACGCCTAACCACAGGAGCCCGAAATGGAGAGCGAAGTCCCGAACGCACGCATCCCTGAGCTCAAGAGCTTTCTGGAGGAGCAGCGCAGCCAAGCGCACCGCGTGCTCCACTACATCATCGGCCTGCATCGATCATTCCTACTGCGCAGCGACCTCAACGACGCCATCGACTACCTGTGCGAGGAAGACCCGTCGCTGGCGGCCACGGCGCTCGCCCGAGCCCTGCATCAGTCCGAGGAGGCCGCCATGGATGCCTCCTGGATCTACCTCGCGCTGCGTCGGCGCGTCGCCCGGTGGGACTATCTGCGCATCCATCTGGAGACCATGGACCTACAACAGGTCGGCGTCGACAAGTACCTGAACTTCAAGGAGCACCTCGCTACGGGCGGAAATGAGGACCCCTTCGGTCTGGAGATCGACCTGGAGCCCTTCTATCGGGACCAGTACAAACTGAAGGAGTCTGAGTCTATTGGTCGCGGCGTGGAATTCCTGAATCGGCGCCTCTCCAGTCGCCTATTCGAGGAGATCGGCAAGGGCGACCAGCGGCTGCTGCATTTCCTGCGCATGCACTCCTACCGTGGCCAACAGCTGATGCTGAACGACGCCATCAACAGCGTCGCCGAGCTGCGCAACGCCCTGCGCCAGGCGCTGATTCCGCTGCGCCGCCGACCGCCGCACCTCCCCTTCGACGAGGTCGCGGCGGAGCTGCGCGCACAGGGCTTCGAGCCCGGCTGGGGCGCGGAGGTCGGGCGCATCCGCGACAGCATGGGCCTGCTGCTGGACATCCTGGAGGCGCCGTCGCCGCAGGCACTGGAGGAGTTCCTCGGGCGGGTGCCGATGATCTTCTCCATCGCCATCCTGTCGCCGCACGGCTGGTTCGGGCAGTCCAACGTGCTCGGACGGCCCGACACCGGCGGCCAGGTGGTCTACATCCTGGATCAGGTTCGCGCGCTGGAGCGCGAAATGCGCCAGCGCCTGGCGGCGCAGGGGATCGACATCGAGCCCCGCGTCATCGTCCTGACCCGGCTGATTCCGCAAGCCGAAGGGACGCTCTGCAACCAGCGCCTGGAGCCCGTCGCCGGCACGCGGAATGCGGCCATCCTGCGCGTACCCTTCCGCAACGCCGCCGGCGAGGAGCTGCAGCATTGGGTATCGCGCTTCCACATCTGGCCCTACCTGGAACGCTACGCCGTAGATGCGGAGCGCGAGTTGCTCGCGCAGCTCGGCGGGCGGCCGGACCTGATCATCGGTAATTACTCCGACGGCAATCTGGTGGCCTCGCTGATGTCGCAACGGCTGAATGTCAGCCAGTGCAACATCGCCCACGCGTTGGAAAAGACCAAGTACCTGTACTCCGACCTCTACTGGCGCGACAACGAGCAGCGCTACCACTTCTCCGCCCAGTTCACGGCTGATCTGGTGGCCATGAACACCGCCGACTTCATCATCACCAGCACCTACCAGGAAATCGCCGGGACCGACGCCAGTGTCGGCCAGTACGAGAGCTACGCCCGATTCACCATGCCGGGGCTGTTCCGCGTGATCGCAGGCGTGGACGTCTACGACCCGAAGTTCAACATCGTCTCGCCGGGGGCCAACGAGGACATCTACTTCCCCTTCACCGACACGGAGCGGCGACTGACCCACCTGCACCCCGAGATCGAGGATCTGATCTACGGCGGCGAGCGCCCCGGCGACACGCGCGGCGTGCTGGCGACCCGCGACAAGCCGCTGCTGTTCACCATGGCGCGGATGGATCGCATCAAGAACATCACGGGCTTCGTCGATTGGTACGGCCGCTCGCCGGCGCTCCGCGAGCTGGTCGACCTGGTCGTGGTGGCGGGCCATGTGGACGCCGGGCGCTCCGGCGATGACGAGGAACGGGAGCAGATCGGCATGATGCACCACCTGATGGGCGAGCACGGCCTGGACGGCCAGGTGCGCTGGCTCGGCATCCACCTGGAGAAGCAGCTTGCAGGCGAGCTGTATCGGTACATCGCGGACCGGCGCGGCGCCTTCATACAGCCGGCGTTGTTCGAGGCCTTCGGCCTGACGGTCATCGAGGCCATGAGCTGCGGCCTACCGACCTTCGCGACCTGCTTCGGTGGTCCGCTGGAGATCATCGAGGACGGCGTCTCGGGCTTCCACATCGACCCGAACCACGGCAATGCCTCGGCGGAGACCATCGCGGACTTCTTCCGCCATGCCGCCGACGAGCCCGCGCACTGGCAGGCACTCTCGGACGGCGCCTTGGCGAGGGTGGAGGCCCACTATACCTGGCGCCGCTACGCCGAGCGCATGATGACCCTGGCGCGGGTCTATGGCTTTTGGAAATATGTCACCGATCTGGAACGCGCCGAGACGCGGCGCTACCTGGAGATGTTCTACGGACTACAGTATCGGCCCATCGCCGCGGCGATGGAGGGATGAAACGCCGCGATGGGCAGGAGCACGGCGGTCGGAGGGCCGAACTCCAGTTCGACCCCGCAGCGCGTTGGCGCCGCCGCGCGGCAACCGAGAAATGGGCTCGCTTTGGTCTTTCCCATCCGACAGCAGCGCCGGTCGGACCACCAACCAGGATCTTCAGCCGAGGTCTAGGGCATCCGGTGCACCAATCCGCAGCAAGGCATCGGCGCGGTACAAGCCGACCAGGGTCTTGGCGTCGGTGATGGCGCCATCGCCACAGCACGCCAGGGCGTCCGTCAGCGGCAGCCAGTGGACTTCGATGACCTCGTCCGCCTCGTGGCCGAGGTCCACTTCGCTCAGGCCACGGGCCAGATAGAGGTGGATGACCTCGGCGAAGACACCGGGTGACGAATGCAGGTGTCCGAGGCTATCCCAGCTCGCGGCGACGAGACCGGCCTCCTCGGCCAGCTCCCGCTCTGCGGTGGACGCGGGCGACTCTCCGGGGTCGATCTTGCCAGCGGGCAGCTCCCAGAGCCATCCACCGGCCACATGGCGATACTGGCGCAGCAGGCAGACCCGCCCGTGATCGTCGATGGCCACGGCCGCAGCACCGCCCGGATGACGGATCACCTCCAGCTCCACTTCCCGGCCCGTCGGGAGTCGCACTCGTTCGAGGCCGACGTCCACCACTTTGCCCCGGAACACGGAGCGGCGCCCCTTGCCAGCTTCGGCGTCGGTTGGGGGGATGGCAAGTGCCTGGGATTCGGTAGTATCCATGGTTCGACAGCTCCGGTGGGTCGATGACAGGGGCGAAGTGGTGCGAGGGCACCCACCGACGAAACGCACAGATCGGAGCATACGCCCTCCCCACGGCGGGGGGTGTCCCACCCGACCCGCGGCTGGGCCAGCGGCCGTTGCCCGATAGACTCTAGAATTATGAAGCAAGAAGCGAGCCAGCGGCGCGATTGGCATGGGCTGGACGAGGATGAGCAGACCGAGCTCCAGGTCGCCTTCGGGCACGACCTGGACAGGCTGCCGCCGACCTGCTCGCTGGACACCAAGATCCAGCGCTTCCGTCGCTGGCTCGCCGAGCGTGGCATCGCCTATGACGATCGCCCCTAGGCCGGTTCGCTGCTGCTGACGAAGCCTCGACGGTCGCAAGATGCAACCCGAGGTAACCTGTTCGTAACGCACCGGCAATAGAATCCCGGTCCGACCCGTCGCAGCGCGCAGAGGATGACATGGCCACCGTATTGATCGTCGACGACGAACCGGATATCCGAGAGGTGATCCGCTTCGCCCTCGAAGAGGGAGGCTTCCGCGTGCTCGAGGCCGGTCATGCAGAGGAGGCCCGTAAACTCCTCAGCGAACAGCCGGATCTGATGCTCCTCGATTGGATGCTGCCGGGCCGCTCTGGCTTGGAACTGGCCGAGCAGCTCAAGCAGAACCCCCGGTCGCGGTCCATGCCGATTATCATGATCTCCGCGCGCGGCGAGGAGGAGGATCGGGTCAAGGGCCTGGACACCGGTGCCGATGACTACATCACCAAGCCCTTCTCTCCCCGCGAAATGGTCGCCCGGGTCAACGCGGTGCTGCGCCGGGCGCAACCGGGGGACATCGCCGACAAGATCGAGATCGGTGGACTCACCATCGACAACGTCAGTCACCGGGTCAGCGCCGACGGCCAGTCCATCGACATCGCGCCCACCGAGTACCGGCTACTGCATTTCTTCATGACCCACGCCGACCGCGCCTTCAGCCGCTCGCAGCTGCTCGATCAGGTCTGGGGCGACCGCGTCTATGTCGAGGAGCGCACCGTGGATGTGCATGTGCGCCGCCTGCGCAAGGCGCTGGAGCAGACAGGGCACGAGAACCTGTTGCAGACGGTGCGTGGCGTCGGCTACCGGTTCTCGGGCACATGATGTGGGCGAACCGGAGCATGGAGTCTAGCTGCCGCGCCGCCGGCCGGCTGAGCTGAGATGCGTATCGAGGCCCTGGGCTTCGAGCTTGCACTGCTGACCGGCCTCGCGGCGCTGGCAACAGGGCTGGCGTTCGTCGGCGTACCGACGGCCGTCGCGCTGCTCTGGGTGCTGGCCCTCTACCTGCTGCGGCAGCTCTACTTTCTGATCCGCCTGACACGCCTGATCCGTCGCCGGTATCGCCTGGCACCGCCCTTCCCGATGGGACTGTGGGGTGATGTCTACCGCACCGTCGGCCGCTATCAACAGCGTGCGCGGAAGGATCGGAAACGTCAGATCCGCTTCCAGCGGCGCTTTCGCGAGGCCGCGAACTCCGTTCCCGATGCCCTGGTAGTCCTGAACAAGAGCAAGCGCATCGAATGGGCAAACCCGGCCGCTGCGACCCTGATGGGTGTCGTCTGGCCGGTCCACGAGGGCCGGACCCTGACGGCCGTATTCGAGCAGCAGGGGCTGGCGGAATACCTCGACGGCGGCGAATATGCCCGACCGCTGGAGGTGGCCCCGGAGCACAACCAGTCCCTGATGCTGTCGATCCGCGTGGCCCCCTTCGGCGAGCGTAAGCGCCAGCGCTTGGTGGTGGGACGCGACATCACCAAGATCTTCCACTTGAACATGATCCGGCGCGACTTCGTCGCGAACGCTTCACACGAGCTGCGCACGCCGCTGACGGTGATCGCCGGTTTCGTCGAGAACCTCTCGGGCTCGGGGCTGACCCCGGAGCAGCACCGCCGTCCGCTGACGCTGATGGAAAAGCAGACCAACCGGATGCGGACCATCATCGAGGACCTGCTGACGCTATCACGCCTCGAGATGCAGGACAGCAACTCCGCCTGCAATCCGGTGGACGTGCCTCAAGAGATCGAGGTCATCCTGGCGGATGCCCGCGCCCTGAGTGGCGGAGCCCATGACTTCGAGTTGGACTTGGACGAGGATCTGCTGCTGCTCGGGCACCCGCCCGATCTGCGCAGCGCCATGTCCAACCTCATCTTCAACGCCGTCAAGCACACGCCGCCGGGCAGCCATGTCGGGATCATCTGGCGCGATGAACCCGGCGGACCCGTGTTGCAGGTGACCGACGACGGCCCGGGCATCGCGCCGGAGCACGTCCCACGCGTCACCGAGCGCTTCTATCGCGTCGATAAGGCGCGCTCGCGCGCTTCCGGCGGCACGGGGCTCGGGCTCGCGATCGTCAAACACGTCATGAACCGCCACGGCGCGGAGCTCAGCATCGCCAGTGAGCCGGACCGCGGCACCAGTTTCACGTGCCGTTATCCGGCGACCAGCCGCCTGCGCCGTGAGCAAGTGCAGTCCGCGGCCGCGAACCCTTGCTTTGAGCAAATGTGATTGGCGCCACCGGCGCTAGCCGGCGTTCGCCTGGGCGGGGGTCAAGGTCTTGATGGACAGCGCATGCAGCTCGCCGCTCGCAATCTGCGGCTTGACCGTGTCCATGACCAGGCGCTGCTTCTTGATCGGCGTTAGGCCCTCGAATGCCTCGCTGACGACCACAGCCTCGAAGTGCGAGCCATCGCCGGTGACCTGGACCTCGGCGCCGGGCAGGCCGGTGCGGATGAGCTGCGCGACTGCGTCTGTTTCCATCGTTTGCTCCGTCGTGTAGATGTGTTGTTGGAGTTCGCCGCGGATCGGCGTCGATCTTGGATGCGCGTGGGACATGGGGCGGTCGGCCGTGCCGTGCAAGCGCCAATCAGGAATCGAAGCCGTCCCAAGAGGGTGTTTACACCATGTAAACACCCTCTAAGGCGCTACGAACAGTTCCCGCAGGGCGTCGCGCAGTTCCGCGGCGGGCACCGGCTTCACGAGGTAGCGGTCGGCGCCGGCGCCGAGCATGCGCTCACGGTCGGCGCGCAGGGCCGAGGCCGACCAGCCGAGGATCTTGCCCGCGAAGCCCTGGGCTCGGAAACGCCTGACCAGCTCGGCTCCGTCGGCGTCACAGAGGTTCAGGTCGACGATGATGATGCCGGGGCGCCTGCCGGCCAGGGCCGCCAAGGCCGCCTCCGCGTCACGGACCGCCCGCACACTGAAGCCTGCCCTCCCGAGGAGGCTGGTGTACAGAATCCGAATCTCGGGTGCATCGTCCACCATCAACAGGTGCACACTCTCCGTAGCCGATGCGACCCCCGCGGTCCCCGCCGGTGCAACTGGTCCCTGCGACACGGGGGCCGCGATGCTGAACGAAAACAGTGCGCCGCCGCCCGGATGATCGTCGATCTGGATCTCGCCGCCGAGGCGTCGCACTAGCTCAGCGCTGATGGCCAGACCGAGCCCGACGCTGCCCGCCTTGCCCTCACCGCTGGAGGTATCGGCGCGCTCGAAGGGCCGCAGAATGCGCTCGCGCTGGGACAGGGGCACGCCAGGTCCTCTGTCCGCAACGGCGACGACGAGCCGGCCCTCGCGCCAGTCCAGCTTCAGCTCCACGACGCCCGTGCCCGCGTACTTGAGGGCGTTGTTGACCAGGTTGATGATGACCTGTCGCAGCCGAGTCGCGTCCGTCTCGATCCGCGGCGGAAGCCGATCAGCGCGCACCCGAAAGGTCATGCCGCGGCGCCGGGCCTCCCGCTCGAACAGGCCGCGCAGGTCGACGCAGAGTTGTGCCAGCGACAGCGGCGCCGGGTTCATCACCAGTTGTCCGGTCTCTATGCTCGCGTGATCGAGCACATTGCCGACCAGGGACAGCAGGTGTTCCGCGCCGGACTGGATGGCGTCGAGGCTCTCCCGCGACGCGTCCATGCTCGGCGATGCGGCCCCACGCACCGGTGCAGCCTCCAGTTGATCGCGCAGTAGGCCCGCATGGCCGAGGACCGCGGTCAGCGGCGTCCGGAGCTCATGCGAGAGACCGGCAATGAACCGCCCCTTGGCGTCGTTCAACGACTCGAGCATACGGTTGCGCGCTTCGAGCTCCGATCGAGCGGCCTTCAGCTCCTCCAGGGCCCGTTGCAGGCGCCTCGTCAACAGCGCCCGCTCGTTGGCGTGCTGCTGCGGCAACGCCTGACGCGCGTGCGCGTCGTCCGCGTCGGTCAGCAACATCAGCGTGACGTCTCCGTCGGCCTCCAGTAGCAGGTCGGCGTGGCGTCCGCCCGCAATCTCGACCATCGGCCAGAGCATCGATCCGGCCACGGACTCGACATCGCGGGAAGGATCGCCGGCACCGGACTCGTTGAGGTCCAGGCCGACGAGCAGCGGTAGGTACGGCGTGACATCGGCCCAGGCCGGCAATCCGTCGAGGCCGTAGTGAGCGCAGTCGCCGTCCATGCCCAGCAATCGGCCCTCCCGATCCACGCGTATGAGGCAAGGCCGGGCACGCTGCACCAGGCGCCGACGCAGCCAGCGCCCGAGGCGCGGCGGCAGGCTCATGGCGCCGACTCCAGCATGGCTCGTGCGAGCGCCGTGAAGGCCGTCTCGACCTTGGCCCCGGTCAGGGCGCTGGTGTCGAAGCGGGCCAGGGCGGTGTCGAGAGGCGATGGCAACGCCGCGGCGGTCAGCTCACGCTGCGCCTCGAGGTCGCACTTGTTGATGAGCAGGATGTGCGGTAGCGGCCCGAGACGGTCTAGGACGGCATCGCGGAGTTCGGCGCAGCAGTCCAGAGTCTCGGCGCGCGTGGCGTCGGCGACGAGCAGAAAACCCGCGGCACCGCGGGTGTAGCGCAATAGGAGCTCGGTCGGTGTATCGGTGCCGGCGATGTCCCAAATGGCGAGCTTCAGGGCGCGGCCGGCGCCCAGCTCCACCGCCTTGGTATCGACCTTGACGCCGACGGTGGTGAGATACTTGTCCGAGAACTGCTGGTGCACGAAGCGCCGGGCCAGGCTGGTCTTGCCGACGGCGAAGTCACCGAGGATGCAAATCTTCCGGGCGTCCACGAGGCGAGGGGCTCTGGTTGCAGTGACGTCCAATACGGAGGGGTCTGAGGGCTCATGATCATGCCTCAGGACGGCGGGTTGCAACCGCGCGGCGCGGGCAGCGTCAACTCGACCCGGATCTCTACGCGCCGGTCTTTCCGACTCGCCATCCCTGATGATTCGGAGTCCGGCGCGGCCTCGGCGCTGAGCAAAGTGCCGGGGACACCGAGCTCACGCCAGCGAGCAACGGCAAAGCTGGCCCGTTCTCCGCGCAGCCACAGATTGCGGCGCGGATCGCCGAGCCCATCGGACCGGCCGACCACGACGATGCGGGTCCATAGGCCGGGCAATGCGTCGCGCAGGTCGGCGAGTTCACGCATCCAGCCAGCCGCGCGCTGCAATCGGGCGGCAAAATCGGGCGTCGGCTCGATGCCCTCGGAGAAGTACAAGCGCAGCCCCTGAAGTTCCGCTACCAACTGCCTTGCGCGTAGGGCCTCCGTTGCGACCAGGCCTCTATCGGTGCAGCCCGTGAGCTCCCTCAGCGGCATCAGCCGCTCCGCGACGCGCATGATCCAGGCCTGGGGCGCGGCGCCGCGCAGCTGGACGTTGGTGCCATCCAAGGTCACGCGCACGCCCTCGGGCGGCTGCAACGCCGCTCGCACCCGTTCGGCGAGGTCCGATTGGTCCTTGAGCTCGGGCTCCAGCGCGGAGAGGTCCAACCCCTCCGCACCGGCGGGCGGGAGCGGTGAACGGCGCAATCGCTCAACCCAGTCCGACGGGGCGCGCCCCGAGACGCGTAGCAGGCCGCCGTCCAGATCCAGGGTCACGCCGGGCGGTGGGCGGAGCTGGCGGCGGGCGCGCTCCAGGACGATGGGCGGGTCGGCCGAGACATAGGGGCGAGTGCGGATGCGCAGTCGCGAGCGGATCGTCTCATCGCTCACCCGCTGCCGGGCAGGCCCGGAGACGGCCGACGACAGCGGATCGGCGAGGAGTTCGACATCGATGCGCCGCGCCGGCGCCCAGTGCAGCAACGCGAGGCCCGGTGTGTCGGCGAGTTCGGCCCGGGCACGGGAGAGTCGCTGCTGCCAATCCCAGTGCTGCCAGGCCATCCAACCCGTCCCGGCCAGCAACAGGAGCAGGAGCAGGGCGAGCCCCCAGGGCCACCAGGTCGTCTGCCGCTCGGGGACCGCGTCCTCCCGATACTCGAGGGCGAGGCACTGCTCCAACAGCGGATGGGCCGCCATCAGCGCAGACTTGTCCCCTCGAAAGCCGGCCAGCGGCGCGGCCAAGGTCGCGTGGACCTCTAGCAGCACGGCGGCGAGATCGGTTCGAAGGCTATGGGGCGGCAGGCCGATGATGACGCAGGCAAGGGTCGCCGCCGGACCGCGCAGCAGCCAGAGCAGGCGTTGGCCTATCTCGACGGACTCCAGCGGCGCGCCCTCGGCACTGAAGGAGTCCTGCACGAAGTCCTGGATGGCGGTCAGCATCGCCGAAACGGCGTCCTCGTCCTTGAGGGTCGTGTCCGTCGCGGCCACTACGTGATCGATCAGCAGACCGGTTTCGTTGTGGATCAGGTACGCCGCCTCGACTCGGTATACCAGCGTATGCTTGAGCACCACCTCTGCGAAGGTGCTGCCGCTGCGCCACGCCTCCAGCCGCCAACGGAAACCGCGTGGCGACAGGCTATGCTCCACGGCCTGATTGATGGACTGCACCAAACCTTTCAACGACTCGCCGATGGCGCGCCGAATGGCCGGCCCCATGACCGGGAACAGGGCATCAGCCAGGCGCTGTGGATCCTGCGAGACGGAGCGTTGGATACAGGCATCCACCGGGCGCGCTAGGGCATCGGCGAGACGCTGATCGGCCGCTCCGGAGGCACGCACAGCCTCCGGCAGCACCTGGGCCAGGTCCTGCGCGCGGCGGGCGGGATCCGCAAGGCGCTGCTCGAGATCGGCGACGCGCTTGGGCTGATCGCCGAGCAATAGGCCCTTGAGGCGCTCGAACGCCGACTCGTCCGACTCCGAGGGACACCCGTTGCGCTCGCGGGTCGGCCCCTTGTCGGTCGGCTGGGCGTCCGCGGGGCGGGATGGGCTGAAGTCCGCTGCCATCGGCTACTCAGGACCGGACGTCCTCCGTGCGGTCCCTGGCTACTCGGCCTGATCCCGCGTCCGAGCCAGGCGCGAGGAGACGTCGCCGAAGAGCTGCGCCAGTTCCTCGCGGTCGGCCTTTTCGCCGCGCAACCGCTCGCGCTCCGCGGTCAGGGCGCGCTCTACGACAGCCGCGCGGGCCTCCAACTCGTCGCGAAGGGCATCGGCGAGCTCGCCCAAGGCGGACTCACGGCTGGCCGACTCCTCGGTAAGCGCGGCATCCAAATCATCCAGTCGCGTTAGCAGGGCGAGACGCAGTTCGTCCAAGGTGGTCGCGGCGGACTGTTGTGCAGAGAGACGGGCCTCGCGCTCGGCGAGGAGTTCACCTCGAAGTTCGGTGGACAGGCGCTCCAGCTCGATGGAGATGCGTTCGTCGACTTGTTTGAAGCGTCGATCGTAGTCGCGCATCTGGCCGCCGAACAGCAGACTGCGCAACTGCTCCATGTTGCCCGCGTCGGCGGACCGAGCGATATCCTCCGGTTCCGTAGAGCCATTTTCATCGTCGCTGTTGGGTACCATCGCGCTGCTCCACCTTCACCACTCGCCACGCAAGGTCCGATTATGCCCATGGTCGGCTCCCTTGTGCGATGCGTGCCAGAGGGGTGCCGAAGATCAAAGGGCCAAAACAAAAAACCGGAAGACGGCGTCTTCCGGTTCCTTGAAGAACGGCGGAGGAAACAGCGGAGGGAAGCCGGTGATCGGCCTCCAGCGAACTACTCCTGCACGGCCTGCAGATAGTTGGCCTTGAACGCCTCGCGATCCTCCTTGACGGACGGATCGTAGCCCTGCGCGGCCATCTTCTCCTTCATCCAGCCGGGCAGGACGCCACGGGTGTAGACCTGATTCGGGTTCTCCGGATCGACATAGCGGGTGTAGCTGCGATTGCCCTTTTTCGCGCCGCCTCCGGCACGCCGACGCCGCGGCATGACGAGGGAGAGAATTTCGTCGGCGTCGTAGCCGCGGGAGTCGATCAGCTCGCGAATCTCCTGGGCGAGTTCGGACTTCGCCTCGTGCCAGCGCTGGGTCAGCGCCTTTTCCAGATCGACCTTGCTTTGCTCGATTTGCTGCAACTGTTGCTGCAAGTCTTCGACGCTAAGGCTCTTGTAGTCCAAGGACAACCTCCTGGGTTGATGAACGGGTTGGTTAGGGTGTGGACCGCTGGATATGGCCTCACAAGCGGTCCGGGAGTCGAGGGCGCAACACTGAGCGCGCCAACAGTTATGAGGGAAGTCTCGATACCGGGCCTTAGAACAGACCTCTAGGTATCCTAATCTGAGCGCGCGAGCCGATCGCGAACAATCAAAGAAAGACCACCTCCATTACTCTGGAGACTGTATAGCAAGCAGAAAAAAAGTCAACCCAATAGGACAAGATTCGACCGATAAAAGCAACAGCAGAGCATGCCTGCGCTCTAGGGGCTATTGGGGATAGGGACGATCGAACCTCAGCAGTCCCGTGCTACCGACCCGCTCTCGAATGCGGTTGGTCGGCGCCCGACGGGGTCTTGGTATCGCATCCCTGACGATACTCGCCGCCTATTGGGAAACATTGTGCATATTCCACTTTGGACCAATCTTCAGCATTGACTGGACTTGCAACCCACCCCGGGGCGTGGGGCTTGGAGAGGGCGACCGTTCCCGGCAAACGCTATGCCACGGAGTCGATCAGCACAGCACTCATGAGGCGCGGGTTTCAATGGCTTGCGTCGAGCTGCGAACACCTAGACCAACAATAGCGTCGCCAATCCAAGAAAAGCCAGGAAACCGACGACATCCGTCACTGTCGTGAGAATCACGCCACCGGCCAGTGCCGGATCGATACCCACCCGGTCGAGGAAGAGTGGCAGCAGGGCACCTGCCAGACTGGCCACCAACAGGTTGATCGTGATGGCCACGGCGATGATGGACGCGACACCGACGCTACCGAACCAAAGCCAGGCAATCGCGGCCACGACCAGTGCCCATACCAGGCTGTTGATCAACGAGACTGCCATCTCCTTGCCGAGGAGCCAATGCAGATTCTTGGCCGATAGGTGGCCCAGGGCGATGCCGCGAATCGCGAGCGTTAGGGTTTGCGTCCCGGCGATGCCACCCATGCTCGCCACCACGGGCATCAGCACAGCAAGGGCGACGAGCTGCTGGATGGTCGACTCGAAACGACCGATCACCCAAGCGGCGAGGAATGCAGTGAGCAAATTGACGCCCAGCCAGACCGCGCGACGTCGCGCACTGAGTAGGACCGGTGCAAACATGTCCTCCGTCTCGCTGAGGCCCGCCTGACCCATGAACTGGTGATCCGCCTCCTCGCGAATCAGGTCCATAACGTCGTCCACGGTGATGCGGCCGAGCACATGGCCGTCTTCATCCACCACCGGTGCCGAGACGAAATCCAGCTGCTCGAATCGATTGGCCACTTCGCGGGCGTCCAGGGTCGCGAGCATCGGCTGCACGGCCAGGGTCATGATCTCGGCGACGGAGTCATCGGGGTCGTTCGTTAGCAGGTCCGTGAGATAGAGCACCCCGAGGTAGCGGCCCTGGCGATTGACCACGATGAGGTTGTCGGTGAGATCGGGTAGGCCGTCCTTCAGTCTCCGGAGATAGCGCATGACTACGTCCAAGGTCACCTCGGGGCGAACGGTGATCATGTCCGTATTCATCAGGCCGCCGGCGGTGTCTTCCGGAAACGCCAGGGCGGTTTCCAAGCGCTCGCGACGTTGCTCGTCCAGTGAGTTGAGCACCTCGCGCGTCACGGTTGCAGGCAAGTCCTGGATCAAATCGGCGAGGTCGTCTGTTTCCAGCGCCTCCGCGACTTCGAGTATCCTGCTCGGCGCCATGTCGCGGAGCAGCTCGTCGCGCAGATCGTCGTTCAGATAGAGCAGCACCTCGCCCTGTGCAGGATCATCCACCATTCCCCAGACAAGCTCACGCTGACGCGGAAGCATGGACTGCAATACGTGCGCAATCTCCGCCGGATGCAACGCATTGAGCATACGCGTGGCTTTGATTACGGAGCCTGATTCGAGCACTGCATGCAGTGCATCGAGGCGATCCGCCTCCGGAACGGTGGTCGCGACGTCAACGGTCATGGCGTCTCCAGCATGTGGGCAAGGCGAGAATGGAAGCCACGGCGGTCGCCGCGGCGGACCGGACACTTGGGCAGCGAGGTGGCGTCCGCGTTACCCAAGCACCGACGGGCGTCTCAAGGGCACCTCGAAACAATCGAGGTGCCCGTGCGGGGCAGGATGCCCCGCCATTGCTCGAGGGCCTAATCGGAGCATGCGAGCGGCCGCTGACACCATAGAGAGATCGGCGGCAAGGCCAATCCAGTCAGCGCAGCAGAGTCGGCGAAAAGGGCAAGACCAAGGGCGGAGACTAGGGCTGCAAGCGGGCCAGTAGTTCCTCGGCGGGTGTCTCTTCGAGGTGCTCCAGCAGGGGTGCCAAGGTCTGCGACATCTGCCGTCGATCGCAGCGCCGGACCCGGTCCTTGACCTCCAGCAGGGAGCCCGGATGCATGCTGAACTCTCGCAACCCAAGCCCCAGCAGGAGCCCGGTAAAGCGGGCGTCGCCGGCCATTTCCCCGCACATGCCAACGGGGGTCCGGGTCGCCTTGGCGGAGTCGATGACGTGCTTGATCAGGCGAATCACCGACGGATGCAGCGGGTCATAGAGGTAACTCACTGCATCGTCGACGCGGTCGATGGCGAGTGTGTATTGGATCAGGTCGTTGGTACCGATGGACAGGAAGTCGAGCCGCTTGGCCAGGGCACCCGCCATGAGCGCCGCCGCCGGCACCTCGATCATGCCACCGATAGGCATCAGCGGGTCGAACGGCAGCCCATCGCGGCGCATTTGCCGACGCGCCTCCGAGACCAGCTGCAACACCGCTTCGACCTCCGACATGCAGGAGATCATTGGGATCATGAGCCGAATCGGCCCCTCGGCGGAGGCGCGCAATATGGCGCGCAGCTGAGGCAGGAACAGCCCGGGCTCCTTCAAGCAGAGCCGAATGGCCCGGAGCCCCAGGGCCGGATTGGTGCGTGCCGGGTGGAAGACAGTATCCGGGATCTGTTTGTCCGCACCAAGATCCAAGGTCCGAATGGTGAGCGGGATACCATCCAGGCCGCGAACAATGGACAGGTAATTCTCCAGGTGCTCCTCTTCGTCCGGTAGCACATCCCGGTTCATGTAGAGGAACTCGGTGCGATAGAGTCCGACGCCCGCCGCCCCATTGTCGCGGGCCGCTGTCACATCCTCCGGGAGTTCGAGATTGGCGAGCAGCAGCACCGGTGTCCCGTCCAGGGTTACGGCCGGCTCACGCACCAATCGCCGCAGCTCGCGCCTGTGGGCGTCGAAACCGGCGAGGCGGGCACGATAGTGCTCCAGGATGCCCGGCTCCAACTCGGTCAGTACGGAGCCGGTCTCGGCGTCGACGACCAACAACTCGCCGTCGTGCAGCCGTTCACAAGCACGGTGTAAGCCCATGACGGCCGGTATATCCAGGCTGCGGGCCAAGATAGCCGTGTGCGACATCGGTCCGCCGTGCTCGACGACGAAGGCCGCCACACCGCGCTGGCGCAGCAGAATCGTGTCGGCCGGTGTCAGGTCCTCTGCCACCACGACCCGTCCGTCGACGTCGATTTCTACCACCGGCGCCCGATCGGGGCCGGCGCCGAGGAATTGCTGGATCTGGCGCACGACGTGGTCGATGTCGTCCCGACGCGTGCGCAGGTAAGCGTCTTCCATCTGGTCGAACACGGCCACCAGGGTGTCGCGCTGCGACTGCAGGGCGTAGCTGGCGTTCACCGACTGCTCGCGGATCACATCCCGCGTCGCATCGACGAGCGCCGAGTCCGTCATCATCATCAGATGCGAGTCGATGAACTCGGCGATGTGCTTCGGCGTTCCCTCGGGGATTTGCTCGCGCACCCGCTCCAGGTGCAATCGCGCGCCTTCCAACGCCCGGTCGAGACGCATCAGCTCCGCCGCGACCTGGGATGCGGCGATGGGTGCGGGCTGCGGCGATGGCTCCCGATTCAACAAGTATGCACGGCCGATGGCGACGGGGCGTGAGCCGTCGATACCGGTGCCATGCATCGAGATGGTCATTCCGGCTCCCCGAAGCGCTCGGCCACCAGTTGGGCCAGCGCGGCGAACGCGGCGTCCTCGTCCGGGCCATCGACGTCGAGCCGAATCTGGGTGCCATTGGCGGCCGCCAGGGTCATCAGGCCCATGATGCTCTTGCCATTGACCCGCCGACCGTTGCGCTCGACAGCAATCTCGCTCTCGAAGCCACTGGCACAGGTGACGAACTTGGCCGCGGCTCGGGCGTGTAACCCGAGTCGATTCACGATGTCGATAGCTTCCGAGCGCATCTCAGCCCCCCGCGCGTGATTTGACTGTCGCCGATCGTCCCCGTGGATCCGCCTGCCACCCGTCGACAGCAGCGGATGCCTTCGACGCCGGATGGCGGGTCTGTGACCCAACCGCCGCAGCGCCCGCGGACTCGGTATCGCAGGAACCGGTCGCCGTCACTTGACCAGGGCCGAGACCCGGACCCACACAGGCCATGACGCCGTCGTGTCCGCCGCTCGTGGCCTTGGCGACGAGTGCATCGAGGGGCAATTGATGATAATTGAGCACGCGCAGGAGCATCGGCAGATTGACGCCGCTCAGCACGCGATGGCTTCCGCCGTCGCACAGACAGGCCGCGATGTTGTAGGGCGTGGCGCCGAACAGGTCGGTGAGGATCAGCACGCCATCGCCGGCGTCGATCTGGCGTGCGGTCGAGCGCGCCTCGACGACCAGCCTGTCCGGGTCCGCGTCGGCGGAGACGGCAAGGGCACGCGCGCTGGCGGGACAGCCGCCGAAGATGCAGCTGGCGGCGGCCAGTAGTTCGTGACCGATACGCCCGTGGGTGACCAGCAACACGCCGACGCTCATGACAGCTCCCGGTGCCGCACCAGGACGCGATGGCCCGCCGAGGTCAAGTGTCTGCCGAGCCGCTCGACGACGTACACGGATCGATGCTGTCCACCGGTGCAGCCTACGGCGATGGTCAGGTAACTACGGCCGTCGGTCTCGAATCGTGGAATCCACCGATCCAGGAACTGCTGCATATCGGCGCACATCTGCCCGACCTCCGAGGATCGCTCGAGGAACTCGGCCACAGGGGCATCGCGCCCGGTGAGCGGACGCAACGCCTCCTGCCAATGGGGATTGGGCAGACAGCGCACGTCGAATACGAAGTCCACGCCGTCGGGCACGCCATTCTTGAAGCCGAAGGACTGCAACAGCACGGTCGCCTCGACGGCGCCGACGCTGCCGACGCGTTCGCGCACGAGATCGCGCAGCTCATGGACGTTGGTATGGGTGGTATCTATCTGGACCTCGGCGGCCCGGCGCAACGGCTCCAGGATACGGCACTCGCGCTCGATGGCCTCTGCGAGGGATAGCTCCTCGGAAGTGAGTGGGTGCTTGCGCCGCGTCTCGCTGAAACGACGGATCAGCGCCTGGCTGTCGGCATAGAGGAACAGGATGCGGCAGTGGATGCCGCGAGCACGCAGATCATCGATGAGCCCAGGCAGATCCGATAGAGACCCCTCGGTCTGATTGCGGGCGTCGATGCCGACGGCGGCTCCGTCCGGAGCACGTCCGGTTGCCCCCAGACGCATCGAGTCGAGCCCGAGCGCAAACTCACGCAACAGGAACATCGGCAGGTTGTCGATGCAGTAGTAGCCGATGTCCTCGAGCGTTCGCAGGGCGACGCTCTTTCCCGCGCCCGACAGGCCGCTGACTATTAACAGGTCCATGAGGTTCCGCTGGATAGGTGAGAGTGGCGGCGCGCCGGCATCGAGCCAAGACGCGCGTCAATGCCCGCCGCCGGCGATGGCGCGGGCCTGACGGTCTTCGAGGTCGATGCCCGCATCATACCCTCGTATGCGCAGTATCTGGTTGCGCACGGCGGTCTCCAATAACACCGCAAGGTTGCGCCCGGGCGCAACGGGCAGGGTGACCTGCGGCACGGCGACGCCGAGGATGGTGCGGGAGGACAGACTGCCGCGCAGTCGATCGATGCCAGCCAATGCCTCGTTGTCCAATGACCGCAAATGGACGATGAGGTTCAGGGATTCGTGCTGTCGCACGGCGCTCTCACCGAACATGGCACGCACGTTGAGTACGCCTAGGCCGCGTACTTCGAGAAAGTCCCTCAACAGGGCGGGACAGCTCCCCTGGAGCACCTCCGGGGCGATGCGCGCAAACTCCGGGGCGTCGTCGGCAATGAGTCGATGGCCGCGGGCGATCATCTCCAGGGCAAGCTCACTCTTGCCGACGCCGGGTTCTCCAGTCAGCAGGACACCGAGGCCGAGCACCTCCAACAGGACACCGTGGACGGTGCAACGCTCGGCCAGCGCGTGGGTGAGGAAATACTGGAGCCGATCGACGATTTCCGTGTCGAGCGCGGACGAGCCGAGCAGCGCGGTCCCGGTGCGCGAGGCATGCTCGAAGAACAGTGGGTCCGGTGTCAGGTCCGAGGCGAAAACGACCGCCGCCGGCTGTGCCGCGAACAGGCGTTCGATGGTCTCATCGAAGGCGGGCGTGCTGAGGTCGGCAAGGTGCGAGATCTCTGCCTGACCCAGCACTTGCAACCGATTGGGGTGGATGCAATTGAGCGACCCGACCAGCCTCTGGGCGCTGCGCCCCCGCTCGTCACCGAGCAGCGGTACCTCCCGTGCGGGTGGCGGCGTCAGCCAACGCAACTTCAGCCGCGGGCCGATATGCTCGACGAGCCCTTGTAGCGAATGGACGGGGTGCATGTTGGGACGGTTTCAGCCGCACATCGAGTCGAGGCGATCGGCGCAGGACAGGAGCCATCGACCGGGATCAGGCGGCGCTCAGGCATCCACAAGGATGCGTTGCGCAAAGATCTCGGCCAGATCATCCGCGCTGCCCGCCTTGCGCAGCGCATCCCGGATCGATTCGTCATCGAAGGCCTGCGCCAGGGTTGCGAGCAATCTCAGGTGCTGTTCGTCCGTGGCTTCAGGCACCAGAAGTCCGAAGGCCAAGTCCACGGGCTTGTCGTCGATGGCATCGAAATCGACGCCATCGCGCAGTTGTACGAAGGCCCCGATGGGACCCTCGATGCCCGACAGCCGCGCGTGCGGCAGGGCCACCCCCCAGCCGAGCCCTGTGCTGCCGAGGCGTTCGCGCTCGAGTAGTCGGTCGAAAACTGCGGTCTCGGACAGGTCCGCAGAGGCCTGGGACAGCAAGGAGCCGAGCGTCTCGAGCAGGCGCTTCTTGCTTGCAGCCTCGCAGCGGCTCAGCAACCGGGAGGGCACGATCAATTCTGCAGGCACCATAGCCTGAAAACCCCACGCATGCGTATGATTATTAGAGGAGCGCCGCAATCATCGGCGTTGTCCTGCGGGGCAAAACGCCCCTCCGTTTTCAGCGTCCACCCGGTTCAGAACAGGGGTTCGGAGTAGCGGGTCAGCGAGGGTTGGGGAAGATACAGGGTGCCTCGAAAAACTCAAGAGGACCTCGACAAATGCCTTCCGTGGCATGTTCCGAGACGCGAAGCGATCCGTGGCCGCCAGATCCCCGGCCGGCCCCGAGTCGCCCTATGCCCCGACCACCGACCGAATATCGCGGCCAATGGCCCGCGCTTGCCGTTCGCTAGGGGGAGCGGTACGCACCGACACTAAGGCCATTACTCATCCGTCGGCAGCACTTCCTCCGGCGGCTCCAGGCTGCCCTTGGTGCTGCTGCCCCGATGGCTCTGGCGCTTCTCCTTGTACTTGATGACTTGCCGGTCGAGCTTATCGATCAACCCGTCGATGGCCGCGTACATGTCCTCATGCACCGCGTCGGCGAACACATTGGCCCCGTTCACATGGATGGTGGCCTCGGCCTTTTGCCGCAGTTTCTCGACACTGAGGATCACATGGACGTTGATCACGTCGTCGAAGTGTCGTGCCAGGCGGTCGAACTTGGTGTCCACGTAGTCCTTCAGCGGGTCGGTGATATCGACATGATGACCGGTCAGGTTGATTTGCATTGCGTCACTCCAGGGTTTCGGCAGGCGCCACGTGGGAGCCACACGAGGGCGGTGGTTCGCCACGCTCCTATGCAAGGCGCTTGCGCTCGTTCGAGGGCGGGATTCCCATCGCCTCTCGATATTTCGCTACGGTTCGCCGCGCGACATTGATGCCTTGGTCGGTGAGGATACCGGCGATCTTGTTGTCGCTGAGCGGTTTGCTCGGCACCTCGGCGGCGACGAGTTTGCGGATGAAGGCTCGGATGGCCGTCGAGGAACATTCGCCCCCCGATGCAGTATTGACGTGGCTGGAGAAGAAATACTTGAACTCGAAGGTGCCGCGCGGCGTATGCATGTACTTCTGCGTCGTCACCCGCGAGACGGTGGACTCGTGCAGTTCGAGGGACTCGGCGACGTCGCGCAGCACCAGGGGCTTCATGGCCTCCTCTCCGTGTTCGAAGAAGCCCTGTTGCAGCTCGACGATCTTCGCGGCCACGCGTAACACGGTGTCGTTGCGGCTGCTCAGGCTCTTGATGAACCATCGCGCCTCTTGCAGGTGCGTCTTGAGGCAGGTGTTGTCGGGGCCATCGTCGGATCGTCGAATGAGCTTCAGGTAGCTTGGGTTCACCCTAAGCTTAGGCGTTGTTTCCGGATTCAGCTCGACGGTCCATCCACCGGAGCGCTTGTGTACGAGCACGTCGGGCACGACGTACTCTGGCCGCAGCTCCGACACCAGGGTCCCCGGCCGGGGGTTGAGGGATCGGATCAGGTCGAGTGCCTCGCGCAGGGTCTCCGGCGGCAGCTTGGTCGCGCGACGCAGATGGTCCAGGTCGTTGCGCGACAGGGCAGCGAACTCCTCGGCGCAGATCATTGCCGCCTCGTCGCGGAAGGGCATGTCCGGCGGCAACTGGCGCAGCTGCAGCAGCAAACATTCCGCCAGCGACCGGGCGCCGACGCCGGGAGGATCGAGTGATTGGATGCGATGCAGGACCGCCTCGACCTCGTCCGCATCCAGCGGGGCGTCCGCGTCCTGGTTGGCGGCAGGTCCTTCGATCACCTCGACCAGCTCGTCGATATTCGCGCCGAGGTAGCCGTTCTCGTCGATGCCGTCGAGCAACGCTTCCGCGATCGCTCGGTCACGCGGCGCCATGCGCTCCAGATTGAGCTGCCAGAGCAGATGATCATGGAGCGTCTGCGGCCGAGTGTGGTGTGCGAAGGGATCCAGATCCGCAAGCCCCTCCGGCGCTGCGCCGCCACTGGGGGCGGAGGCCAGGTAGCCGTCGTAGGTATCGCTCCAGGAGCTGTCCAGGGGCAGGTCCTCGGGTATCTCGGACTGCTCGGGGCGGACCTCGTTGTCGACCTTGGCCTCAGTGGTCGTGGAACGTGCTTCCGTCTCAGCCGACTCGGTCTCGGTCTCAGCCTCTTCCGTCGACTCGAGCATCAGGTTCGACTCGAGCGCATCCTGGATCTCCCGCTGGAGATCGAGCGTGGACAGCTGGAGGAGCTTGATCGCCTGCTGCAGCTGCGGCGTCATCGTCAGCTGCTGACCGAGGCGGAGTTGAATGGTCTGTTTCATCGCACCCTGAACGGGGTGGTACGGGGAGTCGGTGCCAACGTCGATTCTAGCCCAGATTGTGTTGTCGCAATGGTGGCGCACCGACGCAGTCCCGTCCACCCCAATCGTGACCGATTCCTGACATGGTGCCGCCGCGCGCCCCGGGGACGTCGGCGACGCACTGCACCGTCAGGGTAGCCTGAGTCGACGACGTCGAGGTGTCCATCAAATGCGGAAATCGTCGCCCAGATAGACGGCGCGGACCTGGGCGTTGCGGAGCACCTCGTCCGGGGTGCCGTAGGCGATCACGCTACCCTCGCTGATGATGTACGCACGGTCGCAGATGTCCAGGGTCTCGCGCACATTGTGATCGGTGATCAGTACACCGATGCGCCGACGCCGCAGGTGACTGATGATGGATTTGATGTCGCCGACCGCGATGGGGTCGACGCCGGCGAAGGGCTCGTCGAGGAGCATCACCTTGGGCTCCACCGCCAGGGCCCTGGCGATCTCCAGGCGCCGCCGTTCGCCGCCGGACAAGCTCATGGCCATGGAGCTGGAGACATGCGCGATACCGAGTTCATCGAGGAGCTGATCGCAGCGTTGCAGGCGGGCGGCCCGATCGAGATCGCCGCGCGCCTCCAACACCGCCAGCAGGTTGTCGCGTGCCGTGAGTTTGCGAAACACCGATGCCTCTTGAGCCAGATAACTGAGCCCACGGCGCGCGCGCGCATGCATCGGTCGCAGGGTGATGTCCTCGCCGTCGAGCAGGATGCGACCGGCGTCGGCGGACACGAGCCCGACGATCATGTAGAAGCTAGTGGTCTTGCCGGCGCCGTTGGGGCCGAGCAGCCCGACGACGTCACCGGCGTCGACCTCCATGCTGACGCCGTCGACGACGCGTCGCTTGCGATAGGTCTTCGCCAGTCCTTCGGCTCGCAGTGTCGTCATTGTTCCTGCGGGTCGATGCGAATGCGCACGCGCTCGCGACCACGCGCACTGGTGCCGGCGGTGAGGCGCTCGGTGATGCGGTTGTAGACGATGCGATCGCTTGCGAAACGGTCCTCGCCCTGGATCACCTCGGCCTCGTCGATGAGGGTGATCTCTTGCCGATCGGTTTCGTATTCCATGCGCAGCGCCCGTGCACGCATCTCCTCGGGGTCATCGTCGAGCAGCTGCCGATAGCGCACAGGGTTGCCGATGGCGATGATCTTCCTCGGCTGATTGTTCTCCTTGTGGTGGACCAGGACCTCATCGGCCAGGATACGCATACTGCCCTGTGTCACCTCGACCTCGCCGATGTAGAGGCTGGTAGACTGCCGCTCGTCGAGTTCAGCGGCGTTGGCCTCGACCTCCAGGGGCTGCTCGCTATCGCTTTCGAGTGCGGACGCGGGGGCGATGCCCAGCAGGAGCCAGAACAGCAGCGCACCGATGGTCGTTCCCGCTGGGCAGGGCCGCCCGATCCTGGGTGTGCGATACGCTCGATTCATCTCTCTGCCCGCGTGGTCTCGTCGTTTTGGTCGTCCGCCGACGCGAACATCATGCGCTGGCGCACCCGTCCGTACAGGCGGCTACGCATCGGCTCGCGAAACCAAAAACGCATACCGTTGACGGCGGTCACCCAATCCTCGCCTTGCGTCAGCTCGACGAAGCGATCGGTCTCCGCGTAATCGGCATCGTTGAGGAGTAACAGGGCACTCGTGTAGATCCTGATAGGCACCCCTTCCGCGCTGTCACGCTGCGCGTAGACGCGGCCTTCCAATAGGACTTCGTCCTCCCTGGGTGCCAACCAGGCGCTTTCGGAGCGGATAGTCCAGCGCGGGCCATCGGGCGCCTCCGGATCTAGTACCGTCAGGACCGGCAGGTCGAGCTCCGTACCGCCGTCATCCGGGTAGGCACGCAGCTCGGGCGTATCCAGGATGCGCAGCGGTCTTCCTTGCTCCGACATGACCACAGCCGAGGCCTGTTCGACGATATACTCCGGTACGCCGTCGCGTGGTGTTCCGGCCGCCGGCTGCACTCCCTCCCGGCTCTGATACCACCACGCTAGACCCCCGAGCACAGTGAGTGCCAGCGCGACGACCAGCTCGCGTGTCGATAGCGTCATGCGGTGACGTCGTCCCTGAGATAGCCGGCGATCAATCCGTCGAGCTTACCCTGAGCGTCCAGGATCAGCTCAGACAGGTCGCGCGCCGCGCCGCGTCCTCCGGCGCTCGGGGTGATCCAATGCGCATGCTCGCGAACCACGGGATGGGCATCGGCGACGGCAACGGCAAGCCCGACGCGACGCATCACCGGTAGGTCCATGAGATCGTCTCCGACATAGGCGACCTGATCGTGCGGGACGCCGATACGCTCGGCCAGTTCGATGAATGGCGGTAGCTTGTCGCGACACCCCTGGTGCACGTGCTGGATACCGAGGCTCTGCATGCGGATGCGCACGACCTCGGAGCGTCTGCCGGTGATGATGCCAAGGGTCACGCCGCTGTCGCGCAGCATGACCATGCCGTGGCCGTCCCGGGAGTGGAACGTCTTGTACTCCTGGCCGTCATCGCCCAGGTACAGTCCACCGTCGGTCAGAACGCCATCGACATCAAAAAGGACCAGGCGAATGCGACGGGCGCGGGCCGCGACGCCATCGGGAGCCTGTACTCGCATGGACACGGCCGAGACCTCAAGCAGCGATTCGGTAGCGCAGTAACATAATCTCTGCGGCGCCCCGAGGGAAGGGTGACCGGCCATCCGCGCACGCCCGGTTGCCCAGGTCCCGCAGCACTCCATAGCCACGACCATGCGGATCCCCGACAGCGAGAACCCCGACGAACGGCCCGGCATCATCGGCGTCGTTGCCGACGGTTGGTGGCAACTCGCGGACGCCGGGGGCTACTATCCCGAGGACCTACCGGCGGACTGGCGCCTCGGCTACTTCGCCAACGAGTATGAGGGTGTCTACCTCGCCCTGGCGCACTGGCGCGCCGTGCCCGTCAACGTCCTGCGCGACTGGTCGGGCGACGTGCACGACGGTTTTCGCTTCTACTTGGATTATCCCCGATGCCAGGGCGCTCATCGCAGCGATCCGGCGGAAGCCGCCTTGATCGACGCCGCGGTGAGGGCACTCGGCCAGCGGCTGGGCGGTTTCATCCGTTGGCAGAGCACCGATGTCGGCTCCCTGCTGGTACCGACGACAACGGCAGGCACTGCTGGCCGCTTGTGCGGGGCCGCCACGGTGCTTCGATGCCCACCCGACGTGCAGCAAGACCTGCGCGCCGCAGGCGCTTGGTTGCGCCGGGTCGCAGGGCGACACCGCGCGACCCTCGTCGTCCTGCGGCAACCGACCAGCGTGCAACTCGCCGCATGGAAAGACCTGCGGGCGCTACTCGGCATCGCCGACCTGACGGCATGCAGATAGGCCCGAACGATACATGGGCATGGGTCCCGTTGGCGGATTGCGACTTGACCATCGGTCCTAGTGCCAAGAGAATGGTGGGCTGTTTTACGCCGCCCGACTGGCGAACCAGCTCATGGGAGAAGGCTTCCCCACACCCGCCCGGCACGCCGCCCCAGCGCAAACGGGCGAGGCGTTGGCGGCACGGGATCGATCGAATTCTGCGCTGGTGCGGGTCCGTGGACTCCGCTTCGCACGCGGGGATCGCGTCATCTTCGATGGCCTCGACATGGAGATCCCCCGAGGTGCCGTCACCGCGGTGATGGGGCCGTCCGGCACCGGCAAGACCACCCTGCTGAAGCTCATCGGGGGGCAGCTCCGGCCCGATGCCGGCAGTATCGAGGTGGATGGCCAGAGCATCCATCGACTCGACCGCCGTGAACTCTACGCGCTACGCACGCGCATGGGCATGCTGTTCCAGAGTGGAGCACTGCTGGGCGACCTGACGCTGTTCGAGAACGTCGCCTTCCCGCTGCGGGAGCACACGCGTCTTCCGGAGCCACTGCTGCGGCGACTGGTGCTGATGAAGTTGGAGGCCGTCGGCCTGCGCGGCGCAGCGGAGCTGAAGCCGGCTCAGCTCTCCGGCGGCATGGCGCGCCGCGCCGCACTGGCGCGCGCGATCGCGCTGGACCCGATGATGGTCATGTACGACGAGCCCTTCACCGGACAGGACCCGATCTCCATGGGCGTCCTGGTGAAACTGATCCGCCAGCTCAATGATGCCGTCGGGATGAGCAGCATCGTGGTCTCGCACGACGTGCCCGAAACCCTCGGCATCGCCGATTATGTCTTCATCATCGCCAACGGCAAGGTGATCTGCGAGGGTCCTCCGGCCGAGGTCTCGGCTCAGGACTCGCCGCGGGTGCGCCAGTTCCTGGATGGTCAGCCGGATGGTCCGGTGCACTTCCACCAGCCAGCGCGTCCCATCGCGGACGATCTTCTCACGCCCTCGAAACAGCGAGGCCGGGGCGCATGCTGAGCGACCCGCTGACACGCCTCGGGCGTTCCGGGATCGGTGCCATTGCCGGACTCGGGCGTGCGCACCTATTGCTCGCGAGCATCCTCGGCGGCCTGCTGGAGGCGCTCGTACGACCGCGCCTGGTGTTGGCGCAGCTATTCAACGTCGGTGTCCTGTCGACACTGATCATCGCCGTATCGGGGTTGTTCGTGGGCATGGTGCTGGGCCTGCAGGGCTATTATGTGCTGGCCCAGTTCGGCGCGTCGGAGAGCCTGGGCATCATGGTGTCCGCGTCGCTGGTACGAGAACTCGGCCCGGTTGTCACCGCGCTGCTGGTGGCGGGCCGGGCCGGCTCGGCGCTGACCGCCGAAATTGGCCTGATGAAGACAACCGAGCAACTCTCGGCGTTGGAGATGATGGCCGTGGACCCGGTGAGACGCATCCTGGCGCCCCGGTTCCTGGCTGGCGTCATCGCCATGCCGTTGTTGGCCGCTCTGTTCAGCGCCCTGGGGGTGCTCGGCGGCTGGTTCGTCGGCGTCGGGCTCCTGGGGGTGGACGACGGTGCCTTCTGGAGTCAAATGCAGGCGAAGGTAGATTTTCGCGACGACGTGGTCAACGGCGTCATCAAGAGCCTGGTCTTCGGCGTCGTGGTGACCTGGATCGCGCTCTTCCAAGGCTACGATACCAAACCGACGGCCGCTGGCGTCAGCCGCGCGACGACCCGTTCCGTGGTGCATTCGGCGCTGGCGGTGCTCGGGCTCGACTTCATCCTGACGGCCCTGATGTTCGGCGATTGATCCACGGCCGACCGCCGCTTCGACCTACTGAACCCGGCGATCACGTCCGCCGCGGCTCGCTGCTACGAGGACAATCGATGCAAAGCACGCGCACAATGGAGATCCTGGTCGGTGCCTTCATGGCCGCCGGACTGGTGGCGCTGTTCTTCCTCGCCATGCGCGTCAGCAACCTGAGCGCGGCGAGCGCCGGCCCCGGCTACTCCCTGACCGCACGGTTCGATAACATCGGCAGCCTGAAAGTGCGCGCCCCCGTGAGCATGGCCGGCGTGCGGCTCGGGCGGGTCGATGCCATCGACTTCGACCAGGACAGCTACCAGGCATCGGTGACCCTGCGCATCGACGCCGCCTACGACCAGATTCCGGCCGACACCTTCGCGAACATCTACACGGCGGGGCTGCTCGGCGAGCAATACGTGGCGCTGGACCCGGGCGGCAGCCCGGACTACCTGCGCGACGGCGATCAGATCGAACATACCCAGTCCGCCCTGGTGCTGGAGCGGATGATCGGGCAATTCCTATTCAACAAGGCACAGGAGGATACGGAATGAGCATCGGACAGGCCTGTCGCGCCGCCATCGCGGCGACAATGGTATTGCTCCTAGCGCTACCGACCGCGGCCAGCGCGGACGCCTCCGCCGAGGCGCTGGTCAAGCGCACGGCCGAGGACATGCTGAAGACACTCGACAGCCGTCGATCGCAGCTGAGCGCGAACCCCTCTGTGATCTACGGCTTGGTCGGTAGCAAGCTGGCCCCTCACTTCGATTTCGAGCTGATCACCCGCTCGGCCGTCGGCCGGGACTGGAACAAGGCCAGCGCCGCGCAGCGCGCCGAGCTGATCTCCTCGTTCCGTGAGCTGCTGGTCAGTACCTACGCCAAGTCGCTGGCGAAGTACTCCGGCGAGACGCTGGTCTTCAAACCCTCGCGTCCGGGCCCCCGAGACGGCACCGTGGTGGTTCCGACGGAGGTCACGGGCGGCGGCCGACCGCCCATCCCCATCGACTACCGCATGCACAGGAAGAGCGGCACCTGGCAGGTCTATGACCTGGTCATCGAGAACGTCAGCATGATCTCCAGTTACCGAGGTCAGTTCCGCACCACCATTGCCCGCTCAGGCATCGACGGCTTGATCCAGGAACTGCAATCGAAGACCCGCGGCGGCGCCTGACCAGGTGCCGAGCGAACCATGACCGGTGCCCGCCGCCCCTCGCAGGCTCCAGCCTCGGCATCGCCCGACGCGGCAACCGCGACGCTCTCCCGCGTCGCGCCGGGGCGCTGGCGCCTCGAAGGCGTCCTCAACCTGACCACGGTCGTACCCTTGTACAACCAGTGTCCGGAGCCCGATGCGCAGGGCCGCACGGAACTCGACCTGGCCGACGTCCAACGCAGTGCCAGCGCTGGCGTCGCGCTACTGCTCGAGTGGCGATCGCGGCTCGGCGCCGACGGGGCACAGCTGCACCTGGCCCGGGTGCCGGAGGCCGTGCGGCGCTTGGCAGCCCTCGGTAATGCCGATGCCTTGCTGGGCCTCGAGGACCCACCAGGACGCGACGATGCGGTCTCCGGAGCCAGCCCTAGCAAGCATGGCTGATCCTCTGCCACTGCGTCCGAGCCCCTCAATCACCAGCCCAACACCTGGCGCCACGTGGCCCAGGGTGGCGGCATAGCAAGCGACTCCATGGACAAACTCCTCATCACCGGCGGCAACCGCCTCGACGGCGAGGTCCGCGCCTCCGGTGCCAAGAACGCCGCGCTGCCCATCCTGGCCGCGACACTACTCGCGTCCGAGGGCGAGTGCCTGCTCGCCAATGTTCCGCACCTGCGGGACATCACCACGACCATGGAACTGCTCGGGCGCATGGGCGCCCGGCTAACCATCGATGAGCGCATGCGCGTCCAGGTGGACGCGACCGCCGTGGACAGGTTCGAGGCGCCCTACGATCTGGTCAAGACCATGCGGGCGTCGATCCTGGTGCTTGGCCCGCTGCTCGCACGCTTCGGCGAGGCCCAGGTCTCACTCCCCGGCGGCTGCGCCATCGGCGCACGGCCCGTGAATCTGCACATCGAGGGCATGCGCGCCATGGGGGCGGACATTACCGTGGAGAACGGTTATGTCCATGCCCGTGCCGCGCGCCTCCGGGGCGCCCGCTACTTCATGGACGTCGTCACCGTCACGGGCACAGAGAATCTCATGATGGCGGCGGCGCTCGCGGACGGGCAGACCGTACTGGAAAACGCCGCCCGGGAGCCGGAGGTCGAGGATCTGGCGGACTTCCTGAACGCCATGGGCGCCCGCATCCGGGGCGCCGGCACGGACACCATCGTCATCGACGGCGTCGAGCACCTCACCGGTTGCGATTACAGCGTGTTGCCGGACCGCATCGAGACCGGAACCTTCCTGGTCGCCGCGGCCATGACGGGCGGCCGGGTGCGGGTCCGTCAGACCAGCGCCTCCCTCTTGGAGGCCGTGCTCGGCAAGCTGCGCGAATGCGGCGCTGGCGTCACCACCGGCGACGACTGGATCGAGGTGGACATGCAGGGCCGACGCCCACGGGCGGTGGACGTGCACACGGCGCCGCACCCGGCCTTCCCGACCGACATGCAGGCGCAATTCTGCGCACTGAACAGCGTTGCCAATGGCATTGCGACGGTCACCGAGAACGTCTTCGAAAACCGGTTCATGCACGTGCCCGAGATGCAGCGCATGGGCGCGAACATCCGCATCGAGGGCAACGTCGCGATCTGCCGCGGTATCGAACGCCTGACCGGAGCGCCGGTGATGGCCACTGACCTGCGCGCCTCGGCGAGCCTGGTCCTGGCGGGCCTGGTCGCCGACGGCGACACCCTCGTCGACCGGACCTATCACATCGATCGGGGGTACGATCACATCGAAGAGAAGTTCTCCGCCCTCGGCGCCGTCATCCGACGCGTGCAGGCCTGAGCCTCGGCCGACGGCAAGACTCGCCGCCCCGCGTCAACCTTCTCCCTTCAAACTTCAAGCTTCAGACTTCTCGAATGTCCGACACCCTCACCATCGCGCTGTCCAAGGGACGCATCTTCGAGCAGGCGATGCCGCTGCTGGCCGCCGCCGGCATCCGCGCGCTGGAAGACCCGGAGACGAGCCGCAAACTCATCCTCGACACCAATGATCCTCGCGTGAAACTGGTCATCATCCGCGCCAGCGACGTGCCCACCTATGTGCAGTACGGCGCCGCGGACGTCGGCGTGGCCGGTAAGGACGTGTTGCTGGAGCACGGAGGGGAAGGGCTCTACGAACCGCTCGACCTGCGCATTGCGCGGTGTCGACTCATGGTGGCAGGCAAACCGGATGCCGTCATCGGCGAGCGCAGGGATCGGCGTCGGCAGCGCATCGCCACCAAGTACGTCCGTTCGGCGGAGCGCCATTTCGCCACCAAGGGGCAGCAGGTGGAGATCATCAAGCTCTACGGCTCCATGGAACTGGCCCCGTTGGTGGGCCTGGCCGACTTGATCGTGGACCTCGTGGAGAGCGGCAAGACGCTGAAGGCCAATGGTCTTGTGCCGCTGGAACACATCCGCGACATCAGTTCGCGCCTGGTGGTCAACAGGGCCGCCTGGAAGATGAAACACGCTCGGGTCACGGCGCTGCTGGAGGCCCTGCGAGCCGCCGTGGCCACGCAACAGGGCGAGACCGCCGAGTCGGCCTAGGAAGGCACCGCTGCATTAGGCATCCTGCCCCGCGCGTCCTCAATCGCCGCAACCGATCAAGCCCGGAACGAACATGCCCGAGATCAACCGACTCGCCACCATCGACGACGACTTCGACGCGCGGCTCGACGCCCTGCTCGCCTGGGACTCCGTCTCCGATCGCAACGTCCAGCGCACCGTCGACGACATCATCAATGCCATCCGCGCCCGAGGCGATGCCGCCCTGGTGGAGTTCACCGCCCGCTTCGACCGCTGGCAGCCCGACGGCGCCCCGGCGCTGTCGATCCCGCTGGAGCGCCTGGGACAGGCCGCGAACAGCATCTCGGCGACGCAGCGCGAGGCACTGGAGCAGGCCGCCGAGCGCATCCGAGCCTACGCCGAGCGGCAGAAGATGCAGGGCTGGGCCTACGAGGAGCCGGACGGGACCCTGCTCGGCCAGCAGGTGGCGCCGTTGGACCGTGTCGGGCTCTACGTGCCAGGTGGCAAGGCGGCCTATCCGTCCTCGGTATTGATGAACGCCATTCCAGCCAAGGTCGCCGGCGTCGACGATTTGGTCATGGTGGTGCCGACGCCGGACGGCGAGCTGAACGACCTGGTGCTCGCCGCTGCGCACATCTCCGGGGTGGACAGGGCCTTCGCGGTCGGCGGCGCCCAGGCCGTTGCGGCCCTGGCCTACGGTACCGAGAGCATTCCCGCCTGCGACAAGATCGTCGGCCCGGGCAACATCTACGTGGCCACCGCCAAGCGGGCCGTGTTCGGGCAGGTGGGCATCGACATGGTCGCCGGCCCCAGCGAGATCCTGATCCTCTGCGATGGCGAGACCGACCCGGACTGGATCGCCATGGACCTGTTCAGCCAGGCAGAGCACGACGAGGACGCCCAGTCGATCCTGGTGGCCTGGGATGCCGACTACCTCGACCGGGTTGCCGCCAGCATCGACAAGCTGCTGCCGACCATGGAGCGCCAGGACATCATCGCCGCGGCGCTGAAGGCCCGCGGCGCCCTGATCCAGGTCCGCGATCTGGACCAGGCCATCGAGGTCGCCAACCGCATCGCGCCGGAGCACCTGGAGCTGTCCGTCGATCGGCCCGAGACCGTCGCGCCGCGCATCCGCCACGCCGGCGCAATCTTCATGGGCCGTTACACTGCCGAGGCCCTGGGCGACTACTGCGCCGGACCGAATCACGTGCTGCCGACCTCGGGCACGGCCCGGTTTTCCTCACCCCTCGGTGTCTATGACTTCCAGAAGCGCAGCAGCCTGATCATGGCCTCAGCGACGGGCTCCGCCGAACTCGCCAAGATCGCGTCCGTGCTCGCCCGCGGCGAAGGGCTCACCGCGCATGCCCGCTCCGCGGAGTATCGAGGGGACTGAGCACGCGCGGTGGGAGCCGCAGGTCTTCCGCGATAGCACGCCCGATCGCCGCGATCGCGGCCGGAGACCGCGCCCACAGGAGGCGATGATCGCGCCCAAGAGCCCGATTCGGCACTGCCTCCCAATCCACGTCCGAAAGAACCGACAGATCGATGACCACGCACCCTGCCGACCTCATCCGCCCGGACGTTCAAGCGTTGCGCGCCTACCACGTGCCCGAGAGCACCGGGTTGATCAAGCTCGACGCGATGGAGAACCCCTACCCCTGGCCCGAGGCGCTGCGCGAGGACTGGCTGGCGACGCTGCGGGACACGGCGATGAACCGCTACCCGGACCCGCACGGTGAGGCGCTGCAAGGGGCGCTGCGCCAGGCCATGGGCATCCCAGCGGGGCAGATGCTGCTGCTCGGTAACGGCTCCGATGAACTGATCCAGATGCTGGCGATGGCCGTTGCCCAACCGGGGCGCAAGCTGCTGTCGCTGGAGCCCGGCTTCGTCATGTATCGGATGATCGCGCTGTTCGCCGGCATGAACTACATCGGCGTGCCGCTGCGCGCGGACGACTTCGCTCTGGACCTGGATACGACCCTCACCGCCATCGAGCAGGAACAGCCGGCGCTCACCTTCATCGCCTACCCGAACAACCCCACCGGCAACCTGTTCGACGCCGCCGCCATCGAGCGCATCATCGAGGCGAGCCCCGGCCTGGTCATCGTCGACGAGGCCTACGCGCCCTTCACGGACCGGAGCTTCCTGCCGCGCCTCGGCGACTGGCCCAACCTGCTGGTCATGCGCACCGTCTCCAAGATGGGCCTCGCCGGGCTGCGCCTGGGCTATCTCGCGGGGCCGCCGGACTGGCTCGTCGAGGTCGACAAGGTTCGCCTGCCCTACAACATCAACGTGCTCACCCAGGCCAGCGCCTCCTTCGCGCTCCACCACCGGACCGCGCTGGACGAGCAGACCAACGCCATCCGCGCGGAACGGGGCAGGCTCTTCGATGAACTGCGAGCATTGGACGGCCTCACCTGCTTTCCGAGCGATGCCAACTTCATCCTGGTCCGCACTGCAGCGGGAAGGGCGGGGCCGATTTTCCAGGGCATCAAGGATCGCGGGGTGCTGATCAAGAAGCTCGACGGCGCCCACCCGACGCTGTCGGACTGCCTGCGCCTCACCGTCGGTACCCCGGAGGAGAACGCGGCCCTGCTCGGGGCGTTGCGAGCGGCCCTTGCGGAGCGCTGACCGCGGGTCGTGCCCAGACATCGTCTTGAGGAGACGCCGATCAATCGGAGGGGCTCGCCCCGCTCGATCGACGCGGCATTGTCCTGGCCCCATGGCCCAATCGGAGGTCGTCGCATCACGGGCCCCGGGCGATCAAGGGCCCCCTTCGTTTCGGTCACCCGGCTCGAGAGTCTCTTGGCACAGCTGGTGGTTGTGCTCCGGCCCAGCCTGCCTAACCGGTCGCCGAAACCCTCAGCCCGCGGAGTGGGGCGGCCGCGGAAACAGCACCGGCGTGCGCGCCTTGTATGCCTGATAACCGGGCTCATCCCCCCAGCGCGCGTCGGCGCTGGACTCCAGCATCGGGATACCACTTACCCGCGTGAGCAGGAAATAGACGAACACCGGCGAGATCAGGGTCACATACTGCCAGCCCGAGAGCGCCGGCAGCGCGATCAGCGCGACCCCCACCCAGAGCGTGATCTCGCCGAAGTAGTTCGGATGCCGCGACCAGGCCCAGAGCCCCGAATCGATGTACCGACCCTTGTTGGCCGGGTCCGCACGAAACGCCTGTTTCTGCGCATCGGCCACCGCCTCGATCCCGAAGCCGACCAGCCAGATGGCCAATCCCACCCAGCCGATGAACCCTAAGGCCGGCGTCTCCGTCGCGGTCATCGCCGCCAGGGCGGCGCCGAGGGTCAGAAACACCCAAAGCCCCTGCAGCGTCCAGGCCATTAGGAAGCGCACGAAGGATGGCTTGATGTCATCGAAGCGCATATCGACACCAGCCTTCCGGATGCGGCGGAACAGAAAGGTGCCGAGCCTCCCCGCCCAGACACAGACCAGCAGCGTCAGCAGCAGGGAGCGTGCATCGAATTGGCCCGCCAACAGCAGGGTGCCTATGGCCACGGTCAGATAGGTGGCGCTACCGGTGAGGTCGTACCAATGCTCCGTCTGCGCCCGGTAGGACGGCACGAAGACCACCCACTGGATGATGAAGGCCACCACGCCGGCCAATGCAAACAGCGGCAGACCGCCGACGGCGAGCCCGCCCTGGCTGCCAGCCCAGGCGACGGCAGCCGCTGCCAGCAGGGCGACCACAATGGCGACAAGGGCTTCGACGACGGGGTTCTTCATGCTCTCGGGCTCTCGCTGGGCAAAGGACGGACGAGCGGGCGACGGGATGTGAGTCATTGGCATCAGGACGTGTCCAACGGCGCCCGCACCATCCGCAAGATCGTGACCACGAGCCCAACCCTCAAGCAGATTGGGGCAAACGCGGGCGGATCAGCGCATGCTCGGGCCACGCCGAACGGATTAGGCCGCGGGACGCGACCTGAACACAGGGTTTCCGGTTCACTCGTGCATACCGAAACTCCGAGGCAGCCGTGACGCGGTCTAGGCGTCTCCCCAACAGACGACGGTATGCGCCACGACTCCGATCCATTCTCGCGCCTACCGGTTTAGACTGGGCACCCGGATGCGGACTCGCCCGTGCAGCCATCACCGTCGACCATAGGTTTAGCATGTTCCAGTCTTTTCGAAGTTTTGCTGCGCTGCTCGCGGCGCTGACCCTCATCGGAGCGGAGACGCCCATGGCACAGCAACCTGATGGAACCTCGACGGACCCGACCCCAGGATCGACCCGCATGCAGCCAAATGGCGTCGCAGGGGGGGGCGAGAACCAGCCGCCCGCACAGACCAGCACGCTGGCGGAGCAAACCGCCGTCGCGGTGACCATTTACAACCAGGATCTGGCGCTGATCAAGGACCGCCGACGGCTCAGCCTGCCCGCGGGCCTCAGCGACCTGGCCTTTCGAGATGTCAGCGGGCGCATCACACCGCAGACCGCGCTGCTGCGCGAGCTGGGCGATGCCGGCGGCGTCCAGGTGCTGGAGCAGAACTTCGACTTCGACCTGCTCACCCCGGCCAAGCTGCTGGAGAAGTACGTCGGCCGCGAGGTGGGCATCATCCGAACCCACCCCACCACCGGCGAGGAGACCGAGGAGACGGCGACGGTGCTCGCCGCCAGCCAAGGCGTGGTGCTGCGCATCGGTACGGGGCCCGAACAGCGCATCGAGGCGAGCCCGGACGGCACACTGCCCGGGCGCATCGTCTATCGTGACATCCCTGCAAACCTGCGCGACCGCCCGACCCTGGTCCTGTCGCTGGAGTCGGCCAGCGCCGGCGAGCGCGAGCTGGAGCTGTCCTATCTCAGTGGCGGGCTCGCCTGGCAAGCGGACTACGTCGGAGAGCTGTCGCCAGACGAGACCGCGCTGGACCTCACCGGCTGGGTCAGCCTCACCAACAGGAGCGGCACGACCTATCGCGACGCCAAGCTGCAGCTGGTCGCCGGCGAAGTCAACGTCGTCGAGGACGACATGCCGGAGATGATGGTGATGGACGCCGCACCGCGCGCGGCCGGCATGGCCAAGCAGATGACCGAGGAGAGCCTGTTCGAGTACCACCTCTATACCCTGTCCCGCCCCACCACCGTCGCCGACAACCAGACCAAGCAGGTCTCGTTGCTGAATGCGCCCGACGTCGTCACACGCAAGGAGTTGCTGATCCAGGGCAGCTCAGGCATTTACCGCGGTGCCCGAGGCGGCCTGGCGCAGGACCTGGACGTCGATGTATACCTGACCCTGACCAACGACGAGGCCTCCAATCTGGGCCTGCCGCTGCCCGCGGGAACGGTACGTATCTACAAGCGCGATAGCAACGGCAACGCCCAGTTCGTCGGCGAGGACCGCATCGACCACACGCCCAAGAACGACACGATCCGGCTCAAACTCGGCCAGTCCTTCGACGTCACCGCCGAGCGCAAGCAGACCGACTTCAAAAAGCGCTCCGGCACCGGCCCCTGGCAGTACGAATTCGAGAGTGCCTACGAGATCAGCATCAAGAACGCCAAGCCGGAGCCGCAGGTCGTCACGGTGCAGGAGCGCATCCCCGGCGACTGGACGATGCTGGACGAGAGCACACCGCACGCGAAGGGCAACGCAAACACCGCGGTGTGGACACTCGACGTGCCCGCCGAGGGCGAGATCAGGCTGAGCTACCGGGTGCGGGTGCGCTTCTGAGGCAGCGCCCGGCTCGAAGCAGGTTGCTGCGATGGGCACCTCGGAACAACGCCCATCTGTTCGAGGTGCACCTAGGGCACGATCAGCGTGGTGCCTGCCAGCGGGCCGTTCGGGTCGTCGATGACGTGACGATTGGCGTCGTAGAGCTGGGTCCAGCGCTCCGGATCGCCGTAGAACATCACACCGATGCGCGGCAGATCGTCGCCCGGTCTGACCCGATACACCGTGCGGGCGCCCTCGGCTCGGGCGAGCAGGTATTGGCTCCGGTGCAGGCTATTCTCGGCGCCGCGCAACTCGCTCCAGAGCCTTGGGTTGTCGATGCCGTGGGCCTTTTGCACCAGCTCGCGCAGCGCCGCAGCGTCAGCCCCGGCCTGGCGCCTGGCTTCGTCTGCCGTGACGCTGCCGCCCTCGCGGGCGGGCAGTCTCGCGCGCAAGGCATCGAGCTGCTGACGGAGCTCGTTCAGTTCACCGACGCGGCGTTGCAGTTCGGCCAGGTGGGCCTCGCGGTCGGCCAGTGCCGCCTTGAGGGTCCGGACTTGGGCCTCGCAGTCTGCCAGCCCAACCGCGTCGGGGCTCGGGGCTCTTGCCGACTCGCTCGGCGCATCAGGGCCGGCTGCTGTGTCTGGCGTCAGCGACTCGGCCAACGCGACAGCGGTGGCCGTCTGCGCGCTCATCAGGGCGCCCGTCGGGACGGTCATCAGAACGGCAAGAACCCGCGCGGCGACACCGTGTGTGTGCAGCCAGCCAAGGGTGTTCAAGGCTCTGCCATGCAAGGCTCCACCTCCCAAGCATTCGACCGGGCGGGTGTCGCCCGGCGCATTGACTCAGCAGCTGGACGGCAGTCCCGCCAGCGCCATCGCCACCTCGGCGTCGTCGTAGACCAGGTCTTCGAGCTTGCCGGCGTTGTAGTCCATGTACGCCTGCATATCGAAGTGACCGTGACCGCAGAGGTTGAACAGGATGGCCTTCGACTCGCCGGACTCGCGGCACTTCTCGGCCTCGTGGATGGCGGCCCGCACCGCGTGGTTGGCCTCCGGTGCCGGCAGGATGCCCTCGGCCTTGGCAAACTCGATGCCAGCCGCGAAGCATTCCAGCTGGTTGTAGCTGCGCGGGTCGAGCTCGCCGAGCTTGGCCAGGTGGCTGATCTGCGGCGCCATGCCATGATAGCGCAGGCCGCCGGCATGGAAGCCCGGCGGCACGAAGCCGGAACCGAGGGTGTACATCTTCACCAGCGGCGTCAGGTGAGCGGTGTCGCCGAAGTCGTACGCGAAAGTGCCCTTGGTCAGGGTCGGGCAGGCGGAGGGCTCCACGGCAATGAACTCGGTGTCGAGGCCGCGTTGCCACTTATCGTGCATATAGGGAAAGGCCAGGCCGGCGAAGTTGCTGCCGCCGCCGGTGCAACCGATGACCAGGTCCGGGTAGTCATCGGCCATCTCCATCTGCTTCAGCGCCTCCAGGCCAGTGACGGTCTGGTGCAATAGCACGTGGTTCAACACCGAGCCCAGGGCATAGCGGGTATCGTCGCGCTGCACGGCCATTTCCACCGCCTCACTGATGGCAATGCCCAGGCTGCCGGTGCTGTCCGAGTTGTCCGCGAGGATGGCGCGTCCGGATTCGGTTCGTTCGCTCGGGCTGGCGATGCACTCCGCGCCCAGGGTTTCCATATAGGCGCGCCGATAGGGCTTGCCGTTGAAGCTGACCCGGACCATGAAAACGACGATCTCGAGGTCGAAGAAGGTCCCCGCAAGCGCCAGCGACGAGCCCCACTGACCGGCCCCGGTCTCGGTGGTGATGCGCTTGACGCCTTCGATCTTGTTGTAGAAGGCCTGCGGTATGGCCGTGTTGGGCTTGTGGCTTCCGGCCGGGCTCACGCCCTCGTATTTGTAATAGATGCGTGCCGGCGTCTTCAACGCCTGCTCCAACCGGCGAGCACGGAACAGCGGCGACGGTCGCCACTGCCGGTAGACATCGCGCACCGGGCCCGGAATCTCGATCTCGCGCTCGGTGGACATCTCCTGCTCGATGACCGCCCGCGGGAAGATCGGCGCCAGATCGTCCGGGGTGATGGGTGCCTTGGTGCCCGGGTGCAATACCGGCGCCATCGGCTCCGGCAGATCTGCATTGATGTTGTACCAGTGGGTGGGCAGGTGCTCTTCGTCGAGCAGATACTTGACGCTGTCGCTCATGGAATAGGTCTCTGGGTCTCCGCGGTGGCAAGCGCGCGGCCCCGTCTGATCAGGAGGGCGCCACGCGACTGCCTAGTGTGCCACGACCAAGGCCCGTCGGCACGGCCCCGGACCGGTTTCGTCGCGCACCGATTCCATCGCTGCGGTGGACGCGGATTGTCCGCTATGACACAGTGCCTCGCTACAGGTTTTCTGCCACATCGCCTTACCCGTGACCGAGCCACCGGCCATGCCCTCCGCCATCGGATTCTGGCGCCTGTTGCGCCCGTTGTTGTTCCAGCTGCCGGCGGAGCGCGCGCACCAGCTCGGCGTCCTGCTCGCACGCGCCCTGCCGGCCTCGGTGCTGGCGGCCGGCGCGTCGCGGGGCGACGCCGACATCGCGCGGGCGCCGACCTTGTCGAAGCGGCTCATGGGCCTGGACTTTCCGAACCCCCTCGGCATCGCCGCGGGCCTGGACAAGGACGCCCAGGCGGTGGAGGCCTGGCAGGCGCTGGGCTTCGGCTTCGTCGAGATCGGCACGGTGACGGCCCTTCGCCAGCCGGGCAACCCGCGCCCACGGGTATTCCGGCTGCCCGCGGACGGCGGGCTGATCAACCGAATGGGCTTCCCGAACGCCGGCGCCGAGGTGATCGCCACCCGTGTCGAGCGCCTGCGCCAGGGCGGGCTCCTGCGGGTCCCGCTCGGCATCAACATCGGCAAGTCCAAGGTGGTGCCGGCCGAGGAGGCCGCGGCGGACTACCGGCGCAGCTTCCAGCGCCTGGGCGAGCTGGCCGACTTCGTGGTGGTGAACATCTCCAGCCCGAACACGCCAGGGCTTCGCGACTTGCAGACCGTCGAGCAGGTGCATGCCATCGTCGATGCGATCCAGGTGCCCAACCAGGCACTCGGGACGCCGCGGCCCCTGCTGCTGAAGCTGGCGCCGGATCTCGCCGAGGAGGACGCCGTCGCCTGCGGCCGTGCGGCCCTCGACGCGGGCTGCGCGGGGCTGGTCGTAAGCAACACCACGGTGGACTTCTCCGGCCTTGCCACGCGGACCACCGGGTTGAGCGGCGGCCTGTCCGGGCGGCCGCTCTATGAACGCAGCACCGCGTTGCTGCGCACCCTGCGTGAGGCCCTTGGCAGGGGGCCGGTGCTGATCGGCGTCGGCGGTGTCTCCGATGCAGCGACGGCCGCCGGCAAACTGGCGGCGGGCGCGGACTTGGTGCAGCTCTACACCGGCCTGATCTATGGCGGGCCGGGTCTGCCCCGCCAGTTGTTGCGCGGCCTACTGGACCTTGCACCGGATGAGCATTGAGGTGTAAGTATCTGCCGGCCAAGCGTCCTCCCAGCGCCGACATCAGGCAGAACACGCCGCGCCACCGAGTCGCGCGGCCCCATGAGAACCAAGATGCAGACCGTAACCATTGACTACGCCGCGGCCCACTTGGCGGAACTGATCGAGCGGGTCGGCAACGGCGAGACCATCCAGCTCAGCCGCGACGGGGCGCCGGTGGCGCGCCTGATCGGTGTCGACCAGGACGAGGCCGCCGACGTCCCGGCTGCCGAGGTGGAAGAGGCCTTCTACGGCGACTGACCACCCGGAGCACGACGGGATCGACCCGATGGCCCCTGCCCGTCGGCGGCGGACATTCGCAACAGATATTGCGGATGCCTCCTTGAAACCGACCCGCTGCCTGTTTTTCGTCACCAGTTAACCGCAGCGGTGGTACGTGCGGCCGATGGGATCTTCCAGTCCATCCGCCGGGGCGCCAGGTGGACAGGGTCCAACGCTCGCCCGGCCCGCGCCCAACTGCCCAACAACGACGACAACGACGCCAGGCAGAACAAACCCTGCCCGGTGCTGCGCCCGCCAACCGGAGGACCTTGGACCATGCCAGATACAGCCACCCCGATGCAGTACCTCGACAAGGCCATGAATACGTTGCAGGACATGGGTCTTGCGCCGACGGAGCAATCCAGCGCCGACGACCCCATGGTCGTGCTGCTGGACCAGATTTCCGGTTTCGACGAGGGGCGTGTCACCGCCATTGCGCGGACGTTGGCGCAGTCCTCCACCTTCAACGAAGTGGTGCGCGAGCAGGTCCAGGCCATGGAGATCGGCGGCCGCTATGAGCAGATCACCGAGGCCTTCAACAGCATCCGCGACGATGCCAAGACCATGGTAGACCAGCTCGCGGACGGCAAGATCGACACCTTCGAGCGGGTTTCGAACATCTGGATGAAGGCCACCCGCGGCGACATCGCGGACCGCTTCGACAAGATCAAGGACACCTACCTGGACGTGACCTCGTCCACGAACGACCAGGTGCAGCGCGAGCAGCGCATCCTCGATGCCTACCAGGACTTCCGCGGCGCCATGAAGCAGTCCGAGGTCCTGGCCCTCGAAGTGCTGAACAAGGCCCAGGGCCAACTCGACGCGGCCAAGGCCGAGGTGGACCGGGCCATGCAGGCCGTCGAGGCCTTCAGCGGCGACGACGCCGCCGAGCGCGCACGGCTGGAACTGGCCCGCGATGAGCGCGTCCGCGACCTCCAGGACGTCGAGAAGCGCTTCCAGATCGCCAAGGACCTGTCGGACAACATCACCGTGTCCTACAACACCTCAGAGGTGGTGATGGCGCGGCTGCAGCAGACCACCAACGCCAAGGAGCGCCTGTATCAGCAGGCCGTGACCTTCTTCACCACCAACGAGACGGTGCTGACGGCGCTCACCGCCTCCTTCACCGGCATGTTCGGGCTCGGCGAATCCACCGCCACCGTCAACGCCATGAAGGACGGCATCAGTCAGTCCCTCGAGGTCCTGGCCGAGATCGGCGGCGAGGTCCAGGAGGCCGCCGTGAGGGCGGGCTACGGCCCGACCGTGCGCGCCGAGTCGGTGAAGAAACTGGTCGACTCCGTGGTCAACTACCAGACCCGCTCGCGCGACATCATCGAGCAGATGCGCAAGGAATCCACGCGCAACGCCAATGAGATCCGCGAGGCGGTCGAGGACGGCAAGCAGCGCATGGCCAGGCTCGCCGAGGCGGGCCAGGGGCTCGCCGCCGGGGCCGCGTGAGCGGCGCCGACATGGCGGATTCCGACCAGACCGATGCGGCGGCACCGGCGCCCCTCGACGACGTCATGTTGGCCATGGACGTGGTCGACACCCTGCGGCGCCGGGAGCGCCTGGTGCAGCGCGAACTCGACAGCGGCGACCGCGAGCAGGCGCTGAAGGAGCGGCTGCGCAAGATCTACGCCGGCCAGGGCATCGAGGTCAGCGACGCGGTGCTGTCCGAGGGTGTCAAGGCCCTGGAGGAGGACCGCTTCGTCTACCGGCCGCCGGACCCTTCGCTTTCCGTCACCCTGGCGCGGCTCTATGTCGGTCGCGGCGTCTGGGGCAAGTGGCTGCTCGGCGCGCTGGCGGGCGTTGCGCTGTTGCTGGTCGCCTGGCAGATGCTGGTCGTCGCGCCGCGAACTGCGCTGCCCGAACGCCTGCAGGCCATGCATGCGGAGGTTAAGGAACTCGCGGTGGACGACGCGGTGGACGCCCGGGCCGACAGCTTGCTCGCATCCGCGAAGCAGGCCCTGCGCGACGGGGACACCGGCACGGCAAGCGACGTCCTGGAGGAGCTCCAAGACCTGCGCAGCCAACTGGAGGCGGAGTACAGCATCCGCGTCGTGAACCGCGCCGGCGAGCGCAGCGGCGTCTGGCGGGTGCCGGACGCCAACACCAGCGCGCGCAACTACTACCTCATCGTCGAGGCCGTCGGGCCCAGCGGTCGGGTCCTGCGCGTGCCCGTCACCAACGAGGAAACCGGCGAGACGGAGATGGTCGATCGCTGGGGACTGCGCGTGAGCGAACGGGTGTTCGAGTCCGTCGCCCGAGACAAGGGCGACGACGGCATCATCCAGGCCGACCTCGTCGGCCGCAAGGCCGCCGGCAGGCTGGCTCCGGATTACGACATGCCGACCACCGGCGCGGCCATCACCGACTGGTGAAGGAGCGATTCTCTCCATGATGACTGGCATGCAAGCGCTGGCCCAGGTCTCGGACCTGACGCGCCAGCAGCAGGGGGCCCTGGCGGAGCTCGATGCGCAGGCCGAGTCCCTGCAACAGCAACTCCGAGCGGTGCTCGAGCGACGCGGGGACCGGTTGCGCGCCCTGGCGCGGGTGCACGTCGACGTGCTCGACAGCGCACCGCTGGCCCAGGGGCTCGCCGCCGCTGAACAGGCGGCGGCCGCCATCCTCGAACAGCGCAAGGCCGAACTCGACAAGCTCGCCCGGGCCACCGAGGCGGCCACCACAGCCAAGGCCGGGCTGGAACAGCGGCAGGAGCGGCTGCGGGTCGAGCTGGAAGCGGCCGCAGAGTTTCTGGACAACAACGAGGCGTCGGTGCAAGCCAGGCTTGACGCCGATGCGGACTATCGGGCCCGACGCGAGCGCGCGGCGGAGGCGGACCGCGTCGCCCAGCACGCCGAGGCCAAGGCGGCGGAGAGC
The DNA here is from genome assembly GCA_028277725.1 of Thiohalocapsa sp. GTDB lineage: Bacteria > Pseudomonadota > Gammaproteobacteria > Chromatiales > Chromatiaceae > Thiohalocapsa. The sequence goes on along the minus strand of JANQFX010000051.1, from coordinate 47,639 downwards.
GAAAGCGAGCACGAGGCCAAGGGCGCCGCCTATCGCGATGACCCGCTGTTCATGTACCTCTGGCACCGCGGCTATGGCACCCCGGCCTATCGCTCAGCTGGCCTGATCCGCTGGCTCGACGGCAAGGTCGCCCGGCTCATCGGCTTCAACGATGCTCGCCTCGACTATCGACGCCTGTCCGACCTGCCGATGCGACTGCGCGAACACGCCGAGGCACGCCGCCAGGCCGCCGACGCGGAGTACCAGACCCTGCGGCGAGTCGAAGAGGCCGCACGTGAGGCGGACGGCATCGACCGGCTCGAGGCCGACCTCGACGCCGCCGAGCAGGCGCTGGACGCGGTCGATGAGAAGATCGACGCCACCGACGAGGAACTCGCCGACCTCGCGCGGCAACGCGCCAGCATTGCCGCCGGCGATGACGACTACACCCGACGCGCCGTGGACCAGCTCGCCGGCGCCCTGGCGCAGGAAGACCTCACCACCCTGGAGCGGGACGCCGCCAGGACACCCTTCCCCGAGGACGACGCACTGGTGGCCGACCTGAAGTCCGCGGAGCAGGAACAGCGCAAGCTGAGCTTTCTGCTCGAGAACCTCAAGCAGAGCCGGGCCGGGCAGCAGGACAAGCTGGAGGAGCTCACCCGCTTGCGCCGGGACATGCAGCGCCAGCGCATGGGACGCGCGGGCGGCGGTTTCGGCGACAGCGCGCTGGTGGGGATGATGCTCAACAACTTCGTCAAGGGCATGCTCGATCGGGACGCGCTGATGCGGCTCCTGGAGGAGCAGTATCGCTATCGCCCCCAGCGAACCAACCCGACCTTCGGCTCCGGTGGTTTCGGCCGCGGCAGCCCTTGGAGCGGAGGCCGGAGCCGCGGTGGCGGCGGCTTTGGAGGTGGTGGATTCCGCACGGGCGGAGGTTTCGGTGGTGGTGGTGGCGGCGGTGGCGGCTTCCGCACCGGAGGCGGATTCTGAATGGCCTTCGCAAGCCGGGTGCCGGCCGCCTAGGCGGCGCTTGCCAAGGGCCAACACCCCCATTAGGCGCCGCAGGCTCCTTGCCCCACGTCCGTGAATCGGGCCGACGTCAGGAGGCCCGGCGATCGGGAGCTGAGGGCAGGTGACGCGACCGGCTCACCGCCTCAGCCTGGCCTAGGGCCAGACCCCGCCAAAGCCCGTAGCGCCTTTCACCACTGGCCCCCGTCAATCGATTTCCCGGCGAAGCTCGATCATCGGCTCGCCGCTGGAGGGCGAGAAGCGCACGTCAACCCGGATGGGCGCGCAACACACGGCACAATCCTCCACTGTCACATGGTCGCCGTAGCTGCAATCGATGCTGAGCTCAACGGGCTCCCCGCACCAGGGGCAGGACGCATCGTGTTCGCGCAGGAGTTCCAGCGGTCTGATCCTGAGGCCGTCTGAGATTACGAACCCGCGTCCACCGCCGCGGAATCATCGGTTCCGGGGCCCTGATCGGACCGCGCGTTGGCGCCACTCTGGCGCAGTCTCAGATGGGTGTCGATGAGGGCGTAGACGATCAGCAGGACGGGCACCAGGGCCAGCAGGCCAGCGACCTCTGCCGGCGCGATGGAGCTGCGAAGCAGAATCCCCATCACCAGGTGCAGGGCAAGCAGCCGGATCCCCAACGCGTCTGCGATCGCCGCCGGCGTCAGCCATGCGATCACGGCGTAGAGGCCATACAGCGCAAGGCTCGCGGCGAAGGGTAGACCGAGCAGGCGATGGGCGGAGTCGAAGTGTGGCACTACAGACACCGCGAAGGAATAGGCGGCGCCGACGAGAATGATGCCCAGCGCGACGGGGCTGGGTTGGGCGGTTCTGTAGGCCATCGGCTAGATGCTCCTGCTGCTGAGTGCTGAGAGCCGGGGAAATGATCCCGCGGGCTTGGACCTTCGCTGGAGACGGCCCACTTACCGGAATTATGCGGGGCGACCTACCATTTCATGATTGCGATATAGACGAAGTCCGGCATCCCTGCGCGGTTGTTGCCGATTCGATACGGGGCAACTACCCATGGCGCTTCTCGCGGCTTGCTCTATGCTCGAAGTGTAGCCCGTTGGAAACGAAAACAACGCTATCCTCAGACGGCCGCTCGGTTATAAGTCCTGGGTGTGTTGCTCAAGTACAACGAACTACTCGCAGCGTATCGCAAAAACGACACGTCCGCTCAGTTGTAAGCAGGGGGCAGACCAATGAAAGGTTATCAAGACAGAGCCGTTTGGGAACTTCGCCGACAGGGACTCCACACCGTCGCGGCCGATGCCGAGGCGGCCTGGCAACGCGGCGAGGCTTTTCATCCCACGGCGTCCTCACCCATCGCGCGCGAAATCATGGAAATGATCCGCATCGCCAATTGGGAGCTGTCGTCCGCAGCGGCCTGATCACGACCGACCTCGACCTTGGACAGGCGGTCGCCACCTAACGGCCGCATGAGACAAGCGCGTGCAGCTCCGAACGCGTCCTTCCTAGAGGCGCCATGCCCACAAGCGCCATCGCCATGGCGCCAAGGGGTCGGCCCGCTCGGGTCCGACCGAGGCTCGCGCTTCCCCAAGCGCTCGACGTTTCCCGCCGTCAGGCGCTGCTGACTGCCTAGCGCCCATGCGCTCGGGCTATCTCTACCTGACCCCCTGTCGCACCCCGTCGGATGCGGTGTGCCTTCACGAGGCCGCCGTTCCGCCCGCCGGCGGTGCGGAGGTCCCCATCATCGTGCGATTCTCCGACCTGGACGCCGCCGTGATGCACTTCCACCAGGGCCTCCACCGGAGCCTGCTGGATCCGGATCGGCACGTCTACCGCGCGTCCATGCCGCAGGCCGCCGCCGTCTTGGACGCTATCGACCTGCGCCATCAGCGGACCTACCTCTCCCCCGACCTGGCGGACGACGCCGCCCTGCCGGTTGCGGTCGAGCGGTTGCGCAGGTCACATCGGCGCGTGCGCCGCATCTTCGACTGGATCGGCATCCTCGCCTTCCTCCTATTGTTGTTCCTGTCGGTGTTGCCGCTCTAGCTCCCGCAGCATCCGATCCTGTCTGTGGGACCGGGCCCGCAGCCCGACTGCAACGGCAAAGCGCGGCAGCGGCGCGAGCCCCGAAACGACGACGGGCACCCGCAGGCCCCGTCGCTCAGTTCGCCATCACCTCAGTGCGACGACGGCCGGCGCGCGACTCACTCGCCGCTATCCATGGGCTGTTGCACGGGCCTGGACTGGGTGGGCGCCATATCCGGGTGCCCCAGGGCCTTTTGGGCGGCTTCCTTGTCGGCGATGTGCAGGTGCACATCCTGCTGCGGGTAGGGGATGCCGATGCCTTCGGCGTCGAAGCGGCGCTTGACCTCGCGCGTGATGTCCCAGTAGACGCCCCAGTAGTCGGCAGTGCGGCTCCAGGGCCGCACGATGAAGTTGACGGAGGAGTCCGCGAGGGTGTTGAGCCGGATGGTCGGCGCGGGGTCGGACAGGACCTGCGGGTGGCTGCCGACGATCTCGGTGAGGATCTCCTGGGCGCGGTCGATGTCGTCGTCGTAGCCGATGCCGAACTCCATGTCGACGCGGCGCGTGGGCACGCCGGTGGCGTTGGTGATGACGTCGCCGATGATCTTGTTGTTCGGCACGATCATGCGTTTGTTGTCGAAGGTCTTGACGGTGGTCGCGACCAGGTTCATGGATTCGACGGTACCCGAGACGCCGCCGGCCTCGACCACGTCGCCGGTGTCGAAGGGCCGGAAGAACAGGATCATCAGACCGCTGGCGAAGTTCGACAGCGAGTCCTGCATGGCGAAGGCGACGATGAAGCCGGCGGCACCGACCATCGCGAGCAGCGGCCCCATGCTGACCTCCAGGGCGGACAGGGCCATCAGTAGACCGCCGATCAGGATCACCCAATAGGCGGCGCCGCCGAGGAAGTCCCGCAGCAGTGTCGGCAACTCCAGCCGACGCACCGCGCGGCCCACGGCGCCGCGCACGATGCCGGCCAGGATACGGGCAAGGATCAGGATGCCGAGGAACATGGCGATGTTCTTGGCCCAGCGCAGACCGCCCTCCTCGGACATGGCCCAACCGGAGAGGGCGGACCAGGCCGAGGTGGCGTCTTGGACGTCGACGGTGAGCCCGCTGATGGCGTTGATGTAGAGACGGTAGTCCTTGATCAAGCCTTGGGTGGCACCGTCGCCCTCGTCGGTCTTGGCGTCCAGGGCATCGATGACGGTGCGGAGGTTGTCGACCAGCAACACGCGCTCTTCGCGCAGTTGGTTCACCGTCTCCAGCAGCTCGGCCTTGGCGGCGCGTTTGGCGTCCCGGCTCTCATCCATCGCAGCGCCGATGGCGGCTGCCGCCTCGGCCTGCGCGCTCGTTTCGGCTGCCGCGACCGCGGTGATCTCAGCGGCCTCGGTGGCCTCCGCGGCGGCGGTCTCGGCCTCATCGGCGGCCACCCTCATGCTGTCGGTGTCCTCGGTGTCTAACTCCTTCATCGCGTCCTGAACGCGCTCGACGGCCTCGCTGGTCTTTTCCGCCGCGTCTTCGGTATCGGACAGGCCCTCGGCGGTGCTGCTGTCGACCTCGCCGGTCATTTCTGCCGTACGCTCATTGGCCTCCTGCGCCTCTCGCACGGATTCGGTGACCTCGGCGACGTCTTTCTGTGCCTCGGCCGCGGCCCGTTCCGCCTCGGCGACGGCGGTGGCGTCGCCGGATTCCTTCGCCGCCTTGACCGTTGCGGTGACGTCCTCGAGCTGCTCCTTCGCCTGCTCCGCCTTTGCCTCGATCTCCTTGGTCAGGGCGATTTCCTGGTTCCGGCGCTTGACCGCGATCTCGGCACGGGCGATCTCCTCCGCCTTGTCCTGCACCAGCGCCTGCCAGGCATCGGCCTCGACGATCAGCTCGTCCTTGGTCAGCGGCACGAGCAGCAGCCTGAGCTCGCCGGTGGGGATGGCGGGATCACCGGACGTGACGGCCTCCGGCTCCGGCGCATCGGTCGCCTCCTCGGCGGCGAGCACGACCATGGTGGTCGAGAGCAGGGTGAATAACGCAACCGACAGGCGCGAGAGGCCACGCCAAGGCCAGCGCGAGCGAGCGGGTAAGGGCATGAAAGCGGGTAAGGGCATGAAAAGGCTCCGATTCGACGATGGGCATGGGATGGAAATAGCGGAGCCGACCCGGCGTCGCGTCGATAGGCGAACGCGAAGGTGCAGCTCGGCCACCAATCATCGGCACTCCGCGGCGCTATGTCCACGCTCGGTTGTAGGGAAGTCGCGGCAGATTCGCGTTTCCAATCGTCTAGATGCTGTGATGCTTGCACTCTGCCGCGGCTTTGGAGTGCGTGCCGGAGTTCGGCCGGCATGCGGAATGGGCCAGCGCAAGCCACTCCGCCGAGGACCTCGCGGGGATTCCTTGCTTTTCCGGCCCCACTGAAACAACATTCCGAGTGGCGCGACGACCCCGCGCCGAGCGCGCAACTAGGGAAACGCTGATTCATGGGCGCTTTCCGTACGGGACAGGAAGCCCCGCCATTTTTGGCAGCGTAAGCTGCTGAGAATGAAGCAAAGTGGAAATGGCCTTTTCGCTTTGCGTGCTGGAAATGGGCAGGAAACCCGTTTTTCATCGTCTCTCTGGAGGGGTGTTCACACATGGTAAACACCCAGGTGCGGCTCATGGATACGCCGCCATGTTGTAGGCGAACAGCCGACAAACAGGAGGAATCGGGAGACCAGGCTCTTCCGATTCCGCGTTTATAGGCCCCGGCGATAGGGTTTTGTAAACACCCCGAAGAAGAACAGAAAACCATCGTCCGCCACGCCCCGCACGGGGCGACGGCGGCCGCCGACAGGGGCCGACACCGGCCCAACAGTGGACCGGGCGCGATCCGCGTCGGCCAAGGAACCGCTGCCACGAGGCACCCGCCACTGCCCACGACAAATTGAGTGAGGAGGAGAGTCGGATGTCCATCGCTTTGATCTTCGCGATCCTGTGCGCCCTGGTGGGCGTCGGCTACGGCATCGCGTCCATCCGTTGGGTGCTGGCCCAGCCCCAGGGCGACCAGCGTATGCGCGAGATCGCCGGCGCCATCCAGCTCGGCGCCAGCGCCTACCTGAACCGCCAATACCTGACCATCATGGTGGTAGGGCTGCTACTGATGGCGGGGCTATCCCATACCCTGGGCCTCGAGACCGGCATCGGCTTCCTCATCGGCGCCGTGCTGTCCGGTGCCGCCGGCTACATCGGCATGAATATCTCGGTGCGCGCCAACCTACGCACCGCCCAGGCGGCCCATGACGGTATGAACGCCGCACTCCAGGTCGCCTTCCGCGGCGGTGCCATCACCGGCCTGCTGGTGGTAGGGCTCGCCCTGCTCGGCGTCGCCGGCTACTACCTCGCCCTGGCGCCGGCCGACCCCACGGACATGGAGGGCCAGATGCATGCCCTGCATGCGCTGGTGGGGATGGCCTTCGGCGGCTCCCTGATCTCGATCTTTGCGCGGCTCGGCGGCGGCATCTTTACCAAGGGCGCGGACGTCGGTGCCGATATCGTCGGCAAGGTGGAAGCCGGCATCCCCGAGGACGACCCGCGCAACCCGGCCGTGATCGCGGACAACGTCGGCGACAACGTCGGCGACTGCGCAGGCATGGCGGCGGACCTATTCGAGACCTACGCCGTGACCGTGGTCGCAACCATGCTGCTCGGCGGCCTTCTGCTCGGCCACTACGGCGGCGGCGCCATCGTCTACCCGCTGGTGCTGGGCGGCGTGTCCATCATCGCGTCGGTCGTCGGCACGACCTTCGTCAAGGCCAAGGAGGGCGACACGCACATCATGGCGGCCCTGTACAAGGGGCTGATCGCCGCCGGCGTCATCGCCTTCGTGCTGTTCATACCCATCACCTTCCTGATGCTGCCGCCGACCCTGGCCGTCGAGGGTGGCGACGCCTTTAGCCGCTGGGGCGTGCTCGGGGCCGCCGGGCTCGGGCTCGGGCTCACGGGTCTGATGGTGATCATCACCGAGTACTACACCGGCACGGACTACGGACCGGTTCGTGCCATCGCCAAGGCGTCGACCACGGGTGACGCCACCAACATCATCGCGGGCCTCGGTATTTCCATGAAGTCCACCGCCGCACCGGTGATCGTCATCTGCTTTGCCATCTGGGGTGCCTACTCCATGGCCGGCCTCTATGGCATCGCCATCGCCGCCACCTCCATGCTCAGCATGACCGGCATCATCGTCGCGCTGGACGCCTTCGGACCCATCACCGACAACGCCGGCGGCATCGCCGAAATGGCCGGTATGGACGAGAAGATCCGCCGCATCACCGATCCGCTGGACGCCGTCGGCAATACCACCAAGGCCGTCACCAAGGGTTATGCCATCGGCTCCGCCGGGCTGGCCGCACTGGTGCTGTTCGCGGACTTCACCAACACCCTCGCCGGGGAGGGCAAACACCTATCCTTCGAGTTGGACAACCCGGCGGTGCTGATCGGGCTCTTCATCGGCGGCCTGGTGCCCTTCCTGTTCGGGGCCATGGCCATGGAGGCCGTGGGCCGTGCCGCCGGCGGCATCGTCGACGAGGTGCGCCGGCAGTTCCGCGAGCGCCCCGGCATCATGGACCACAGCGAGCAGCCCGATTACTCCCGCGCCGTCGACATGCTCACCCGCGGTGCCATCAAGGAGATGATCGTGCCCTCGCTGCTACCGGTGCTGGCGCCCGTGGTGGTCGCCTTCGGCATCCAGTGGCTCATGGGCGGCGACGCCGGCGCGCTGGCCCTGGGCGGCATGCTGATCGGCACCATCGTCACGGGACTCTTCGTCGCCATCTCCATGACCACCGGCGGCGGCGCCTGGGACAACGCCAAGAAGTACATTGAGGACGGCAACTTCGGCGGTAAGAGCTCGGTGGCACACAAGGCGTCGGTGACCGGCGACACCGTCGGCGACCCCTACAAGGACACCGCGGGGCCGGCGGTGAACCCGCTGATCAAGATCATCAACATCGTCGCCTTGCTTATCGTGCCGCTCCTGGTGTAGCTCCCCTCGAACCTGGTCGAGTCGTCAGCGCACGAGGCTTGATCATCGGTTCGGCCCCAGCGTGGACGGCCCGCATAGCGGACCCGACAGAGGCGAATGCTCTTCGGGTCCAATGTGCGGGCCGTTTTCGCTTGCAGATCGTCAACCCCGGGGGGTGCGAATCCTCGGCCCGGCGGATCTCGCACCGATTTTGCTGCACCTGCGTTAGAATCCGCGATCAACTTCCGTACACTGCCAGGCCGCGCCCCATCGGGTACCGCGGGCCTGAAGCCCAAAACGATAGGAGTCCCCATGGACCTGCAACGCGTTACCCGCGGCGACAATATTCCGAGCGAGATCAACGTCATCATCGAGATCCCGTCCCACGCGGAGCCCGTCAAGTACGAGATGGACAAGGCGACCGGCGCGATGTTCGTCGACCGCTTCATGTCGACGGCCATGCACTACCCCTGCAACTACGGCTATGTGCCCCACACGCTGTCGTCGGACGGCGACCCGGTGGACGTCATGGTGGTCACGCCCTATCCGCTGATCTCCGGCTCGGTCATCCAGTGCCGCCCGATCGGTGTACTGAAAATGACCGACGAGTCAGGCGACGACGCCAAGATCCTGGCGCTACCCATCGACAAGTTGTTCAAGGGCTTCCGCAACATCACCAGCTTCCGCGATATGCCGCCGCACCTGCTGGACCAGATCGCCCACTTCTTCGAACACTACAAGGACCTCGATGAGGGCAAGTGGGTGCGCGTCGACGGCTGGGGCGGCCGCGAGGAGGCCCGAGAGGAGATCATGGCCAGCGTGCGCATGTTCGACGAGGCGCCCGAGAAGCCGAACTTCTGATCCCGCCGCACCTCCGCGGCGGGCTGGGACGGTTGCCAGTCTACTGCCTCACCCTGTCCATGCGGCCCGGCCGCGGCCGAAAGCCCTGCACGAGTCGCCGCAGCCGCGCCGTCGCGGCGTCTGTCACGGGCGTATCTGCATAGCGCAGCCTCACATAGGCATCGACGATGTCCTTCGCCGCCGCGGCCAACTCCGGACTGCGGCGCCGCAGGCGGACCAGGTGATCCAGCGGTCCCTCGCCGGCTCGGCGGGCGAGGGTCGCATCCCTTTGCCGCAGGCGCCGCTGGAAGGTCTGGTACGCCGCGACGACCGGATCGGACGGCGCCCGCGGCCTCGCCAGCCAGAGGCCCCAGGCGAGCATGATGCCGATGCTCCCCACGGCCATCAGCACCACCAAACCGAACTCGCGCAGCCGCTCCAGCCCCAGTCCGCGGACTATGTCCTGCTGTTGCATGCTGGAGAAGCCCACGACCCAGCGCCGCCAGGCGACGTTGAAGGCCTGCGCTGCCAGGTGCAGGTTGTAGATCGCACGGCCGACCGTCGAGGTGTCGTCGAGCCGGAATCGCACCGGTGCGCCGGCACCCATGTTGGACAGGCGCCTATCCTGGTCCACCCGCTCCGGGGCCACCGCGGCGGTGGGGTCGACGCGGGTCCAGCCCTTGCCCTCCAGCCAGACCTCGGTCCAGGCGTGGGCGTCGGACTGGCGGATCAGGAGGTCGTTGCTGTAGGGATTGCGCTCGCCGCCGAGGTAACCGAGCACGATGCGCGTCGGAATGCCGGCCATGCGCATCAGCAGCGTGAAACTCGCGGCATAGTGCTCGCAGAAGCCCACCCGTTCCTCGAACAGAAAGGCGTCCATGGGCCGCGGCCCCATGTCGGGCGCCAGCAGCGAATAGCGAAAGGGCTGCTCGTTGTAGAAGGCGAGCGCCCGGCGGACGACCTCCTCCGGCGCCGGTTCGTCTCGGGTCCAGTCCTGCACCAGTGCTTGCATCCTCGGCGTGACCGTATCGGGCAGTTCCAACGCGGCCAGTTCCTCGTCCAGGCTGATGTTCGCCACCCGATAGTCCATGGCGGAACGCAGGCGGAAGAGCCGACGCTCGGCGATGGCTTGGTCGGCGAGCACCTGCAGGTCCGCGGTCAACCGTGCCCGTCGAGGCGCCTCCAGCGGCGCGTCGAGCGCGGTGATCCAGTGCTGGTCGCTCGGCTCCAGTAGGACGGTATAGACGAGTGGCTCCGACAGCGGCTCGACCGCGGCCATCGCTTCGGGAAAGGCCCCGGCCGAGGCGGGCAGGAAGCGGTTGCCACTGGTGTGCCAGAGCACCGGACCACGCCAGTACATCTCCTCGACGGGGATGCCGGGCTCGGTGTCGAAGCGAACGCGCATCACCTCCTCGCCGGAGACCACCAGATCCTTCACCGAGCCCGGTTCCAGCCAGTCCTTGAGCCCGGTGATGGCATAGGCGTTGTCGAGGCCGAGGTCCCATAGGGGCGCATCGAGGCGCGGGAAAAAGACGAACAGTACCAACGCCAGCGGCAGCGCCTGGGCGGCCATGACGCCGGCGCTTCGCAGGCCCGTGGTGGCGCGGGGCAGGGTGCCTGGCGGCGGCGCCGGAAGGTTGAGGTCGCGCAGCAACGCGAAGCTCGCGATCAGCACCGCCACCATCAGCAGCGCGCGCCACATCGAGTCGTCGAACAGGAACTGCACCACCAGCACGAATCCGAGCACCAGCAGCATCACCCGCAGGTCGCGTTTGCCTCGCGCCTCCAATAGCTTCAGCGCCACCATGGACAGCAGCAGTGCCGTGCCCGGCGCTTGGCCGGCGATGCCGCGGTAGGCGTCGACCACGTTCAGTCCACCGGCCGCGGTCAGCAGCACCAGCACGGGCATGCCGGGCTGCAGGCGGGGGAAGCGGATGACGAGCGCCCGGAGCGCGATCACTGCGGCGATGAAGACGCCGATCCGTGCGTCCAGCGCCGGCAGCAGCGGCAGCGCCGCGACAGCAAAGATGAGCAGGGCCGCGGCGATTTGGCGCTGGCACGGGACCTCCGCCGCGGGATCCATAGGTCGGGTGCGCTTGGGCCTAGGCATCCCCTGCGTCTCCGATACCGAAACGCGCCAGGGCCCCAAGGCAGTGGTGCTTGTGCAACGCGCCGCGATTGGGTTCGATCCGGACGCCGGGCAGCCTCAGGCCGTAGCTGTAGTTCAGGGCATCCGCGTCGAGCACCTGCCGCGCCAGCAGCGACAGCCGTTGCTCCGGATCCGCAAGGGCGCTAGGCGACTGAATCCCGTCCCAGTCGATCCAGGCGCGGCCGGACTGGTCGCCGCCGAACTGCTTGACGACCAGGCCGCGCTCGCGGGCCAGGGCCTTCCAGTCCAGCTGCTTCGGCGAGTCGCCAGGACGATAGGGCCTGGGACCAACGAAATCCTCGGCACCGATGCCGAGATCGCCTCGGCCGCGCTGAGCGACATGCGGCTGCATGCGTGGCCGCGGCGCACGCACCGCTGGCCGGGGGTACACCAGCACCGCTGCGCGCGGACGCAGCGTCGTCCAGGCGCGGAACAGGCCGAAGGGGTAGGTCGTCTGCACCAGGACGCCATCCAGCGCGAGCGGGCCACGGGCGGGTGCCGGACGCGCGAACTCCAACTCGACGTCCTTGCCGGCTTCAAGCGCGAATGGGTCGATACCGGCGACCTCGATCTGCGGGCGCGGCTTGTTCCGGCGTTCTGCGAGCCGCAGGGGAAATCGCGCAGTCTCGCCGGCGAACACCGGCGGGCCGTCACGTGCAAGCAGCGACAGCCCGAGCAGTTGGAACCAGCAGTGGTGCATGCTCACCAGCGCAATAGAGCCCATCAGAAAGGTCAGAAATAGCCCCAGGTTGTTCTGGTAGTTCAGGGCACCGAGCAGGGTGGCGAACAGGATCGCCCCGTAGCCGAGGCCGGCCTTGGTGGGCAGGATGAAGATGCGGCGATGGTGGGTGGAGACCTCGGCCGAGCCCGGCCCACGCGGGCGACGCCAGGACAGGAGCCTCGACGCCAGATCCACAACTGGACCGGCGGTCGGGCCAGCGGCCAGGCCACCCGGCACCACGACGGAGAGACCGAGTGGGAGCCGGTGCCGACGGCCGGCCGCTCCCGCAGCGGATGGAGGCGAGCGCCTGGATATGGAGGGCAAGGTATCTGCCAATGGGGTGCTGCGCGGAAGCGAGTCGCGGTGGCCTCGGGGCCCGACTCAGGTCACCGGCACCGCCTCTAGGATGGCCTCGGCAACCGCAGCGTGTCCGCCGACGCGATTGTCGTCGCCGCCGATGAGCCGGTGTGGCACTACCACGGGTAGTACCCGTTGCACGTCCTCGGGGAGCACGAAGTCGCGGCCCTCCAACAGCGCCCAGGCGCGAGCGGCACGGATCAGACCGATCCCGGCTCGTGGCGACAACCCGTGGATGAAGCGCTCGCTACCTCGGGTGTACGCCAGGATGGCGTGCACATAGTCCACCACCGCGTCGGACAGGTGTACGTCCAGTACGGCCCGCTGTGCCGCCAGCAGCGAAGCGGCGTTCATGGCCGGTGCGATCTCGCTGACCAGCTCGCGGCGGTCGGCGCCGGCGAGCAGGGCCTTCTCCTGGTCCGGCGCCGGGTAGCCTAGCTCGATGCGCATCAGAAAGCGGTCGAGCTGCGACTCCGGCAGCGCGAAGGTGCCGATCTGGTGGAACGGGTTCTGCGTGGCGATAACGAAGAAGGGCTCGGGTAGCGGGCGCGTTTCGCCCTCGGCCGTCACCTGGCGTTCCTCCATGGCCTCCAGGAGCGCGCTCTGCGCCTTGGGGGTCGCTCGGTTGATCTCGTCGGCGAGCACGACGTGCGCAAACACCGGCCCCTCGTGGAAGCGAAACGCCTCGCTCGCACGGTCGTACACCGACACGCCGAGCACGTCCGCCGGCAGCATGTCGCTGGTGAACTGGATGCGTGACTGCGCCAGCCCCATCAGCCGAGCCAGCAGGTGCGCGAGTGTCGTCTTACCGACCCCGGGCACGTCTTCGATCAGCAGGTGACCGCGGGCCAGCAGGCAGGCGAGGGCGAGGCGGAGCTCGTGGCGCTTGCCGAGGATGATCCGGTCCGCGGCGTCGAGCACCGCATGCAATGGCTGGTCCGCCGCCGGGCGATGCAGGCTCTGCAACATGAGTGTGGATTGGCCGTGGGTCCGGTGCCGGGGCACCGGGCAATTGATGAGTGTTTGGGGACTTCGAGTAAGAACCGCGGCGACAAGGACTTAACCAGCCCGCGCGCTGCGCTAGTATATGCGCCCACCTAGGCAGGATTGCGAACCATGTCGGACATTCACGGCTACGACGTCATCGTCGTCGGCGGCGGCCACGCCGGGACCGAGGCGGCCCTCGCGGCGGCACGCCTCGGTGCGCGCACGCTGCTGCTGACCCACAACATCGAGACCATCGGCCAGATGAGCTGCAACCCGGCCATCGGCGGCATCGGCAAAGGGCATCTGGTCAAGGAGATCGATGCCCTCGACGGCCTCATGGCCCGCGCCGCCGACCGCGGCGGCATCCAGTTCCGCATCCTGAACCGACGGAAGGGGCCGGCGGTGCGCGCCACCCGCGCGCAGGCCGACCGCCAGCTCTATCGGCAGGCGGTGCGCGCGGCGGTGGAATCCGAGCCCAAACTGCGGTTGTTCCAACAGGCCGTCGACGACCTGTTGCTGGAGTCCACAGGTCAGGGCGAGCGGGTCGTCGGCGTGCGGACGCAGATGGGGCTCGAGTTCCGCGCCCCGGCCGTGGTGCTCACCGTCGGCACCTTCCTCGGCGGGCGTATCCACGTGGGCCTCAGCAACCACCGTGGCGGGCGCGCCGCTGATCCGCCCTCCATCGCGCTGGCCGAGCGCCTGCGCGAACTGCCCTTCACCGTCGACCGGCTCAAGACCGGTACGCCACCGCGCATCGCAACGAGCAGCATCGATTACAGTCAGCTTGAGGAGCAGCCGGGGGATGATCCGGTGCCGGTGTTCTCCTACCTCGGCGACGTCGACGAACACCCGCGCCAGGTCTGCTGCCACATCGCCCGCACCACCGAGCGCACCCACGAGATCATCCGCGCCGGGCTGTCGCGCTCGCCCATGTTCACCGGCGTCATCGAGGGCGTCGGACCGCGCTATTGCCCCTCTATCGAGGACAAGATCGTGCGCTTCGCCGACAAGGCCTCGCACCAGATCTTCGTCGAGCCGGAGGGCCTGACCTCGGCCGAGATCTACCCGAACGGCATCTCCACCAGCCTGCCCTTCGAGGTGCAGCTGGACTTGGTGCGCTCCATCCCGGGCTTCGAGCGGGCGCACATTACCCGGCCGGGCTACGCCATCGAGTACGACTTCTTCGACCCGCGCGACCTCAAGCCGACGCTGGAGACGCGCTTGGTGCCGGGGCTCTACTTCGCCGGTCAGATCAACGGCACCACCGGCTACGAGGAGGCCGCGGCACAGGGCCTGCTGGCCGGGGTCAACGCCGCACGCACGGTGCAGGGGCGCGAGCCCTGGTCGCCACGCCGAGACGAGGCCTACCTGGGCGTGCTCGTCGACGACCTGATCACCCGCGGAACCAACGAGCCCTACCGCATGTTCACCAGCCGCGCCGAATACCGGCTCATGCTGCGCGAGGACAACGCCGATCTGCGCCTGACCGAGTTCGGCCGCGGGCTCGGGCTGGTGGGCGAGGTCCGCTGGCGACGCTTCGAGCAGAAGCGCGAGGCCATCGAGCGCGAACAGGCGCGGTTGCGCGACTGCTGGGTGCGACCGCGCACGGCGGCGGCCGCGGCCATCGAATCGGACACGGGTGAAGTCGTCGGCCGCGAGGTCCGCGCCCTGGACCTGCTCGCCCGCCCGCGGGTCGGCTACGCGGCGCTGATGCGGGTCGACGGCCTCGGCGCCGGCGCCGACGACGCCCAGGTCGCCGAGCAGATCGACATCCAGGCCAAGTACGCGGGCTACCTGGAGCGCCAACAGGCGGAGGTCAGTCGCCAGCGCGCCGAGGACACCCGCTCCCTGCCGGACGACCTCGATTACGACAATGTCCGCGGGCTGTCCGCGGAGGTGCGCGAGAAGTTCCAGCGGGTGCGCCCCGCCACTATCGGCCAGGCGGCCCGCATCCCGGGTGTCACCCCCGCGGCGGTCTCGCTGCTCCTGATCCACCTGAAGCGGCAGAGTGCCTGACGAGCGAGCCGGGGCTCGGGGGGCTTCGGCGACCTCGAACCAATGGTGACCCGGCCGCAAATCCGCAGGCCCGGCCGATTTGGCACCCACGCCGACCTCGTCGATCCCAGTCCGTCGCCGACCCGCGTCCAACCCTCGGTCCGGCTTCACAAGTCAATCACAACTCAACCATGCCCAGATACTTTTACAAAGCGGTCAAACTCGACGGTGAAGAGGTCGAAGGCGAGCAGGAGGCGCATGACGAGGCCGCGCTGGTGCAGCGGTTGCAGGCCGAGGGACTGATTCCGCTGCAGACACGCTCCGCCGGCGGGCTCGCGGCGACCCTGGCGCGGCGCCGGCGCAAGGGCCTCTCGGCCAAGGACGTCGAGATCGTCACCCGTCAGCTAGCCACGCTGCTGCAGGCAGGGCTGCCGCTGGACCGCTCGCTCACGGTGCTGTCTGGATTGACCACCGAGGAACACGTGGTGCGCGTGCTGGCGGATCTCCAGGACCGGGTGCGCGGCGGTGCCACCCTGTCCGCGGCGTTGGAAGCGCAGGACGGCCAATTCCCGAAGCTCTACGTCAACATGGTCCGCGCCGGTGAGGCCAGCGGCGCGCTGGACGAGGTGCTGACACGCCTGGCGGACTACCTGGAGCGCAGCGCCGAGCTGCGCGGCACCGTCACCTCCGCGCTGGTCTATCCGTCCATCCTGCTGTTCGTCGCCGGGCTATCGGTGATCATGCTGCTGGTGTTCGTGGTGCCCCAGTTCACGGTGCTGTTCGACGACATGGGCGCGGCGCTGCCACTACCGACGCGCATCGTCGTCGGCGCCGGCGACATCGTGCGCGGCTACTGGTGGGCGCTGCTGGTGGTCGTCGCCGTGGTCGCCGTGGTGATGGAGCGCTGGTTGCAGAACCCCGAGAACCGCCGCCGCTTCGACTATGGCGTCATGTCCATCCCGTTGTTCGGCGACCTGATCTGGAAAATGGAGACGGCTCGGTTCAGCCACACCCTGTCGACCCTGCTCAAGAACGGCCTGCCGCTCTACTCCGGGCTGAACCTGGCCAAGGAGGTCGTGGACAATCGCCGCATCGGCGAAGGCCTGGACGAGGTCGCCGACGGGCTCAAGCATGGCCGCGGCCTGGCCGAGCCCCTAGCGACGAAGGAGGTCTTCCCGGAGCTGGCGTTGCAGATGATCCGCGTCGGCGAGGAGTCCGGCACCCTGGACGCCATGCTCGCCAAGGTCGCCGACATCTTCGACCGCGAGACCAAGGCCAGCGTGCAGCGCCTGCTGACACTGCTGGAACCGGTGTTGATCATCGGTCTCGGCATCGTCATCGCCGGCATCATCATCTCCATCCTGATGGCGATCCTCGGCGCCAACGAGTTGGTGTTCTGAGGTCAGGGAGGGGCGCTGCGCCCAGGGCGTCCCGGCGCCATGGTCGGGGCCGCACTCGCCGCATTCGAGCGGAGCGTCCCAGCAGGAATACCGCTCCCGCGCTGGCGCATGCGCGCCAGTCGGCCGGTTCGAGCCTGCCCGGGTGTATCATTCGGACACTTGATCCCGGCTCGGTTGGAGCACCATCGGCCTCGCTCCGTCCCATGCCGCTACCCGCAGAGGAAGGTCATGTCTATGTCGAATCGTCTACGATCTCTCCGCCGCCGAGGCGCCGGCTTCACCCTGGTCGAGCTCCTGGTGGTGCTCGCCATCCTGGGCCTGCTGGCCGGTCTGGTGGGCCCGCAGGTGATGAAATTCCTTGGCAGTTCCAAGACCAAGACTGCCGCGCTCCAGATCGAGGACCTGGGCGCAACCCTGGACCTTTACCGGCTCGAGATCGGCAACTACCCCGACAGCCTGGAGGCCTTGGTGAAGGATCCGGGCGTCGCCAACTGGAACGGCCCCTACCTGCGTAAGAGCCAGGTGCCGAAGGACCCCTGGGGTAACGACTATCAGTACCGCGCACCCGGCCAACACGGCCCCTTCGACATCTGGTCCCTGGGCTCCGATGGCCAGGAGGGCGGTGACGGCGAGTCCGCCGACATCAGAAGCTGGTCGGAGAGCACCTGACGCCCAGGCCCGTGCGCCGGGCGTCCGGACTGCGCACAGGCGGCTTCACGCTGGTGGAGCTGCTGGTGGTGCTGGCCATCGGCGGCCTGTTGCTGGCGGTGGCGCCGCCGTTGATCTCCTCGGCCATGCCCGCGGTGGAGCTCAAGGCCGCTGCCCGGCGCACCGCCGGCGGGCTCAGGCTGGCGCGCGAGATCGCCGTCGCCCAGGGGCGAGACGCGGCCTGGGTGCTGGACATCGGCAGCAATCGCTACAGCATCGAGGGCGATCATCGCTCGGGCAGCCTGCCCGGCGGGCTGGAGATCGAACTGCTTGCCGCCGACGAAGAAATGCGCAGCAACTCCGTCGGCGCCATTCGCTTCTACCCCGACGGCAGTTCCACGGGCGGACGCGTGATCCTCAAGCGTGGTGATGCGGGCTATCAGGTCGGCGTGAACTGGCTCACCGGCCGAATCCTGATTGCCGACTGGGAGAGGCGTTAGAAGTGTGAAGGTGGAAGGGCGAAGGGTGGAATTCGAGAACGAAGCGATGGCTACTCGAGGTTGCGTTTGACTAGGCCGGCGGTTGGCTCGATCTGGCGGCGGCGCCGTTCGCGCGGGTTCTCCTTGCTGGAGGTCCTGGTGGCCTTCGCAATCCTGGCGCTCAGCCTCGGCGTGCTGTTGCAGATCTTCCAGCGCGCAATGACCACCACCGCCGTCAGCGCGGACTACAGCCGCATCGTCGCCCTCGCGGAGGCGAAGCTCGCCTCCGTGGGTGCGGAGATCCCACTGGAAGAAGGTGTGCATACCGGCGAGCCGGAGGACGGCATGGACTGGATCGTCAGCATTGAGCCCTACCAGCCCGAGGGTTGGCTCGGCGAAGACCCCAGCCCCGCCATGCAGCCCTATCGCGTCAGCGCCGTCGCCTCGTTGCCGACCGGCGCAGGTGCCCGCCAGGTGACGCTACGCTCGTTACGCCTCGGCGACGTCTTCGACGCGCGGTTCTGACCTTGACGACGTCAGCGCCGCTTCTGACGGCAAGGCGCGGGCACATGCCTCCTCGGCCCATCCGGACGACGAACTGGGTCCCGGCCGCATCGCCTCGTCCCCCGGCCGGCTTTACGCTGGTCGAACTGCTCATCGCCCTGGTGCTGATCGCTGTCATCACCCTACTGATGTTCTCCGGACTACGCCTCGGTTCCCGTGCCTGGGAGGGCGTCGAGGACGTCACAGAGCGGGTCGGCGATCTGCGCGTCGCGCGCAACTTCCTGGAACGCACCCTGCGCCAAGCGCGACCCGCGAGCGTCGTCTACAACGGCATGGCACAGCCGGTCTTTTCCGGAGACACCCAGAGCCTGGAGCTCGCAGCTCCGCTGTCGGAGCACGTCGGCATCCCCGGACTCTATGTGCTGCGGCTGGTCCTGGAGCCGAACGGCGAACACGACCGACTGGTCCTGGTGCGCTGGCTGCTACACCCCGAGGTGCTGTCGGGCGGTGACGACTATCCGGCATGGGAGCCGCTGCTGGAGTCGTCCGGCGTCGCCCGGGATGTCGGTCCGCTGGATCGCGACCTCGCTGCCGGCGCCTACGGCCGGACGGTTCTGCTGCCCGAGGTCGAGCGCTTCGAACTCGGCTATTTCGGCGTTGACGAGGGCGAGACGGAGCCCGAGTGGTTCGAGGAATGGGAAGGGGCGTCGCGCCTGCCGCTGCGGGTACGGTTGCTGGTGACGACGCCAAGGCAGTCCTGGCCCGCCGCCGTGGTCGAGCTCTCGGGCGGCGACGTTGCGAACTTCGGCGGTATCGAGGGACCAGCGCTGGCCTCGCCGGACGACGAGGAAACCGGCCCCGAAGCCGAGGCGCCGAGAAACCAACCAGATCAGTAGCGATGCGACAGGCCCCCATTGGCGAACAGGATCCTCCTGCGCACTCCCGAAGCACGGCGGGGCAGCGCGGCATCGCGCTGGTCATCGTGCTCTGGGTCATCGCCCTGCTGACGGTCATGGCGCTGGGGCTGACGACGACGCAGCGCACCGAGAACGCCCTGTCCCGCAATCAGATCGACGCCGCCCGCTTCCGCGCGGCGGCGGAGGCGGCGCTTGCACTGACGGCGCTCAACCTAATGGCGACGCCGATGGACACCGTGCCGATCGAAGAGATCTGGGTGCCGGATGGGTCGCCGCGGCCGCTGCGCTTCGACGGCATCGAACTCCGCATCAGCCTGAGCAATGAGGCCTCCCGCGTCGACCTGAATCGCGCGCCCCGGGACCAGCTCGCCGCGCTGATCGAGTTCGCCCAGGGCGAGGAGGGCTACGACGAGGCCGCCCGCGACGCCGTCGCCGACGCCATCATCGACTGGCGCGACCAGGACGATCTGACCCAACTCAACGGCGCCGAGGACGGCGACTATGAGGCCGCGGGCCTGCCCTATGGCGCCGGAGACCAGCCCTTCGGCAGCGTCGAGGAGCTGCGCCAGGTGCTCGGCATGAGCCGCGACCTCTACCGGCGCCTTGCACCGGGCCTCACCGTGGACAACGAATCGGGACAGGTCGAGCAGCGGTTCGCATCCGCGGCGGTACTCGCCGCCGTGCAGGGTCTCACGCTCGAAGACGCCGCACAGGTGGTCTTGGAGCGCGACCAACCGGTTGTGCCGGGCGCCGAGGTGCTGTCCGTCGGCGACCGCGGCGGGCCGCTGTATCGCATTCGGGTCATGCAAGACACGCCCGGAGGCGGCAGCCGGCAGATGGAGGCGCTGGTGCGGGTGATGCGTGACGAGCGGCCTCCCTTCGAGGTGCTCTGGCGGCGCTACGGGTTGCTCGCGGGCGCGCCGGACGCCGGGCAACTGTCGACCTCGGGCGAGTAGCCGCATGGTGCGTTATCCTTGCGCCTCCTGCGATTCGCCGCCCCCGGGCTGCCGCAGCAGCCTATTGATCGAGACCCCGAGGAGAAACCGATGCGCACCCCGCGCGGCTTGCATGCCGGCCTGGAAGCGCCGAGTAGCGCCAGTCCGCATTGCAGCGGAAACCCTGTCTTCGAACAGAGCCTCCGCCCCGGGGGGCGTCCGCTCGCGCAGGCGCATGTGCCATGGAGCTAGGGAGTCTCGCCAACCTGCGCCCGCTCGGGTCGGTCGTCGCCAGCGGATGGCTGCTGAGGTGGCGACGGCACCTGTTGCACTGCCTGCCCGCCACCGTGCAGCGTTGGGTGGCGCTGAGATACCCGAAGCTCGTCGTCCGGCCCCATGGCGATGACGCCGACCTGCTGCTGCAGGTGGGGGATGAGCGTGAGCCGATCGGCGGTGCCGATCTGCGCACCGGAGGCCCGCTGAGTGCCCTTCTGGCGCAGCCATCCCGGCAGGGTTGGCGCGAGACCTGGCTCGAATTGCCCGCCCGTCACGTGCTGTTGCGCAATACCTCCCTGCCGGCGCAGGTCCGTGACAAGCTGCATCAGGTGCTGGCCTACGAACTCGACCGACTGACACCCTTCCCTGCTGCCGAAGTCTATTTCGACGCACGGATACTCGGGCCGGTCGCGCGCGGCGCCAAGCTTCGCGTCGAGGTCGCAGTGTGCCGGCGCGACGACGTCTCCGATTGGTTGGAGCGCCTGCGTGAGGGCCGCTCCCCCGCCGCGCGGCTCACATGGGAGGGCGCCTGGCCGGAGGCCAACCTGCTGCCGGCGGCCGAGCGCCCACGTCCGTCCATCGCCGGCACCCTGCTGACTCAGCTGCTCGTCGTGTTCGTGCTGCTGCTCCTGGCCGCAGCCCTGATCACGCCCCTGTGGCAGCGCCAGCAGATGCAGGAGGCGCTCGACACGGAACTCAGGCGCGTGCGCTCCGCGGCGGTGCAGGTAGAGGACGTCCGCGAGGAGCTGGAACGGGCGCGCCTCGGCAGCGTGGAGGTCCTGAATCGCAAACTTGAGCAGCCGCGCATGACCGACCTGCTCAAGGAGCTAACCGAGCTGCTACCGGACGGCACCTGGGTGCAAACACTCAACGTCCGTGACGGCGAGGTGGACATCCGCGGCGAGTCCAATCAGGCGACGGCGCTCATCGGCAGGCTGGAGAGCGGCCCCGGGATCAGCGCCGTGCGCTTTCGCTCTCCGGTGATGCAGGTCGCGACAACAGGCATGGAGCGATTCCACATCTCCTTCAACTACAGCGGGCCGCAGGGCGATTGACGGTCAGGCGCATGTCCAGCGTGATCACGAACGACCCCGGCGCCGACGCGGCGGTGCAGCTTCCGCAGGCGGCTGCGGCATCGGACACGCCGGAATCCAACGACGGATCAGGGGTTGACCCCACTGAGTCGTCGGCAGCGCTCGAGCCCGCCGAACGGAACCCTGCTGAGCAGGCCCCCGGCGAGCCACGCCGGCTGCATTGGCCGAACTGGGGCTGCGTCTCGGCCTGGGCGGGCGTGCTGCTGATTCCGGCCCTGCTGATTGCGCTCGTTGCCACGCCGCTGTGGGATCGGGTCAAGGTCCTGGACGAGGACTACGAGCGCGGCCTGGACCAGCTGCAACGCTACCAACGCCTGGTGGCGACCCTGCCGCGCCTGCGCGCCGAACTCGAGCAGGCGCAGGCGAACGACGACTTCAAGGCATTCTACTTCGAGGCCGAGACGCCCGGCCTCGCCGGTGCCACGCTGCAGAGCGAAGTGCAGGAGATGGTGCGGGCCGCCGGTGGCCGGCCCATCAGTACCCAGATCCTGCCCGTCGACGAGTCCGAGCAGCCGCCACGGGTGCGCATTCGCACCCAGCTCCAGGGCACCACCGATGAGCTGCTCGATGTGCTCTACCGCATCGAGGCCGCGCGCCCATTCCTGTTCATCGATCAGATGTCCGTTCGCTCGACGACGCCGCGTCGACGAAATGTCCGCAGCCGCCGTGCGCGCCAGCCGATCTCACAGCAGAACGTGGGCCAACTCACCGTGCGGCTGGACATCTTCGGCTACGTCCTGGGCGGCGGCAAATGAAGGGCTTGCTCTCGCTCATGGCCTTGCTGCTCGGCGGTGTACTCGCCCTGCAGTGGCACGACTGGCGGCCGGCGTCGGCGTTGCCCGCACTATCGGCCGAGCCGGCCAGCCCCCGGATCGAGACCGAAGCACCGGAGCAGCGGAGTGCCACCGATGCCGAACTCCTACCCCGCGACGAGTACGCCGAGGTGGTCGAGCGTCCCCTGTTCCTGCCCGATCGACGCCCCCCGCCACCGCCTGACGTGGACGAGCCCGAGGCGGAGCCGCCCCAGACCACCGAGCTCGACGGCGTGGATCTCACCGCCGTGATCATCACCCCGGAGGAGGTCTCCGCCTGGTTGCGCGCACCCGGTGAGTCGAAGCTGCAGAAGCGGCTGCTGGGCGAGGAATTCCTCGGCTGGACGGTCAAGACCATCGAACCGGCGTTGGTCGTGCTCGAACGACAGGACGAGACCGATGAGATACACTTGCGGGATTATTCCAACGCGCCGCCCGCTATCCCGCGCACCCGAGTGATCCCGCGCGGGCAGATGCGTCGCGGCGACGATCGCGCGCCCGCGAGCACCGATCAGTCCGCACAGGCGCCCGCCCCCCGTGAACAGCGGACTCGGCCGCAGGAGCCCCGTCCGACGACGCGCGAATCCAACAACGGCCGCCCGGCAACCCGCCAGCAGCCGGCGGACATCACTGACCGCTAGGCGCCAACACGCGCACCGATACACCATCAGGATGCGAGTTTCCAAGCAGATGACTTTGTGCCGCGTGACTTGGGTCGGCACGACCGCGACGCTCGCCTGCCTCTTGCTGCTGCTCATTAGCGGTTGTGGCGGCATGATCTTCGATCCGACCAAGCGCATCGAGACCGGTCGCGGCCACATCACGGATCGAGAGGGGATTAGCACGCCGACCGGTAGTGCGGCGCCCGTTGGTGGTGGCATTGCCATCGGTGACGACGGCCCGCCGGCAGAAACCTCGATCCAGCGTGGCACTGGCACCTTCGTCCGCCCCGTGGCCCCGCGAGGGGTCGATACAACGCCGGGCGACGTGACGCTCAACTTCGACGGCACCGACATCCGAGAGGTGGTCAAGGTCATCCTCGGTGATCTGCTCGGCGTCAACTATGTGCTCGACCCCGGCGTCTCCGGCGCGGCCTCCCTGGAGACCGGCCGACCACTGCGCCGCGACATGCTGATTCCGACCTTGGAAATGCTGCTGCGCATGAACAACGCCGCCCTGGTTGACAACGGCGGCACCTACGAGGTCGTGCCGCTCAACAGCGCCGTACGGGGGCGTATCGTGCCGCAACTCGGCCAGTCCTCCCGCGCGCTGCCCGAGGGTTACAGCATCCAGGTCGTGCCGCTGCGCTATATCGGCGCGCAGGAGATGAGCCAAATCCTCGAGCCCCTTGCGCCAGAAGGGAGCCTGGTGCGGGTGGATAGCCTCCGAAATCTCATCGTCCTGGCTGGCACCAGCCCGGAGATGAGCAATCTCCTCGACACCATCCAAGTGTTCGATGTCGACTGGATGGCTGGCTTGTCGGTGGGCTTTTTCGTGCTGGAGTACGCCCAGGCGAACGAAGTCGTCACGCAGTTGGAAACCCTGCTCGCCGGCGACGACGGCAATCCCTTCAACGGCCTGTTCCGGTTCATCCCCGTCGAGAGCGCAAATTCGGTGCTCGTGGTCTCGCCACAGCAGAGCTACCTAGCCCAGATGGAGGACTGGATCAACCGCCTCGACCGCGCGGAGGCGAGCGGGAGCTCCGCGCAAAGGCTCTTCGTCTATCGCGTTCGACACGGCGATGCGGAAGACCTAGCCGACGTCCTATCTAAACTCTTCGCCAACGGTGAGGGCAGCTCCACCAGTTCGCGCAGCGTCGGGGGCGTTGCGCCCGGTCTCCAACAGGCGAGCATCGGCGGAGACGGGGATGGCAATGGCGGCGGCGCCACCGCAACTCGGCAGGCAACGCAGAGCACGCTGCAGCTCTCGTCCGAGGTCAGCATCGTCGCCGATCCCGTCAACAACTCGCTGCTGGTCCGATCCAGTCCGCGCGACTACAAGAAGATTCTGGATGCCCTGAAGCAGCTCGATATCGTGCCGCTGCAGGTGTTGGTGGAGGCGACCATTGTCGAGATTCGGCTCTCGGGCAACCTCCAGTATGGCGTCCAGTGGCAGTTCTTCGGCCTCGCCGTGGGCGGCAAATGGGATGCTGAGGAGGGCCGCAATCGAGGCGGTTACCGCAGCCAGTTCACCTTACCCAACCCAAGTGCCACGGATAATCAGTTCAGCTGGACCGTGTTGCTGCGACCGGACGTCGTTCGAGCGACCCTGACCGCCCTGGCCGAGGACGACCTGGTCAACGTGCTGTCATCGCCGTCGGTGATGGTGCGCGACAATCAGACCGCCGAGATCTTCGTCGGCCAGGATGTGCCGGTGCTGACCACCCAGCAGCAGGGCACCTCCACCACCGATCGGGTCGTGAATAATATCGAGTACCGTCAGACCGGTGTGAAGCTGTCCGTGAAGCCCCGCGTCACGCCGGGCGGTGCGGTACAGATGGAGATCGAGCAGGAGGTCAGCGACGTCGCTGCGCAGAGCGGCGTCGGCGACTCGCCGGTGTTCCGTGAGCGCAAGATCAACAGCGTCGTATCGGTCCGCTCGAACCAGGCCGTCGTGTTGGGCGGCTTGATTCAGGATCTCGGGTCCGATGGCAAGACCGGCGTTCCGGGCCTCTACCGCGCACCGCTGATCGGCCCCCTGTTCGGCCAGACATCGCGAGCCAGCGAGCGCACCGAGTTGGTGGTGGTGCTGACGCCGCGGGTCATCGCCAGCGACAGCGACATCGAGACCGTCACGCGCGATTTCCGCCGCAAGGTCCGCAACCTCGATACCCGATTCTGACCCCATGCCGAAGACCAGCCTGCACAAGCCCCCGCATGGCATCGACTGCAGGGCCGTCGCGCGGGAGGTGTTCGAGATCGAGGCTGCGGGGGTGCTCGGCCTCGCCGACGCCCTCACCGAGGACTTCGATGCCGCGGTGGAGGCCATACTCGCGGCCCAGGGGCGGGCCATCGTCTGCGGCATGGGCAAGTCCGGCATCATCGGGAAGAAGCTCGCTGCGACCCTGGCGAGTACCGGCACGCCGGCGTTCTTCATGCATCCGGGGGAGGCATTCCACGGTGATCTCGGCATGGTCGCGCCGGCCGATATCTTCGTCGCGCTATCCAACTCCGGCGAGACCGAGGAGCTGGTCAAGCTGCTGCCCTTTCTGAAGGACAACGGCAACCTGGTCATCGGCATGACCGGGAACACGCGCTCGACCCTCGCCAGGCACGCGGACCTGCACCTATCCGTGCATGTGGAGCGCGAGGCCTGTCCGCTGCAGCTCGCGCCAACGGCGTCCACGACCGCAACCCTGGCCATGTGCGACGCTCTCGCCGTCGCCCTGATGCGCGCCCGCAATTTCCAACCCGACGACTTCGCGCGTTTCCACCCGGGAGGTAGCCTGGGCCGGCGGTTGCTGCACATGGTGCGGGAAGAGATGCGCAGCGACGACCTGCCCTTCGTCGCACCGCACGGCAGCGCGGACGAGGTGCTGTCAGCCGTGAGCCGCGGCAAGCTCGGCATCGCGTTGGTCAGCGACGACCAGAACAACGCCCTCGGCATCATCACAGACGGCGATCTGCGCCGGGCCGTGCAAGGCAACCGCGAGGCCTTCTTCGGAATGACCGCGTCGGACATGATGACACCGGGTCCGGTCACCATCGGCGCCGACAGCAGCATGCAAGCCGCCTTCGAACTCATGGCACGGCACAAGATCACCCTGTTGGTGGTGGTCGACGCGAGCGGCGTCGTCGGCGTCGTGCAGAAATAGCCGCGCCACCTTGGGGGGGGAGGACCCATGCAATTCATCGACCTGAAAACACAGCAGCAGCGCATCGCGGACGACATCGAGGCGCGGCTGAAGGCGGTGCTCGCCCACGGGCGGTACATCATGGGGCCAGAGGTCACGGAACTGGAGGAACGCCTGGCCGACTATGTCGGCGTACGCCACTGCATCGGCGTCTCCAGCGGCACCGATGCACTGCTGGTCGCCCTGCTGGCGCTGGACATCGGCCCCGGCGACGAGGTCATCACCTCGCCCTTCACCTTCGTCGCCACGGCCGAGATCATCGCGCTGATCGGTGCGGTCCCGAGGTTCGTCGACATCGACCCGCTCACGTACAACATCGACCCGGCGCTGATCGCCGCCGCAATCGGCCCGAAGACGCGCGCCATCATGCCCGTCTCGCTCTACGGCCAGTGCGCGGACATGGGCGCTATCAACGCCATCGCCGATCGCCACGGCCTGCCGGTCATCGAGGACGGCGCCCAGAGCTTCGGTGCCACCTACCGAGGTCGGCGCTCCTGCGGCTTGTCCACCATCGGTTGCACGTCGTTCTTCCCATCCAAGCCGCTCGGCGGTTATGGCGACGGTGGTGCCTGCTTCACCGACGACGATCAGCTCGCCACGCGCATGCGCCAGACCATGAACCACGGCCAGGACGAGCGCTACAGCCACCCCCGGCTCGGCATCAATGGCCGGCTCGATGCCATGCAGGCAGCGGTGCTGCTGTGCAAGCTCGGCATCTTCCCAGACGAAGTGGAGCGTCGTGCCGCCGTCGGTGCGCGCTACACGGACCTGTTGCTCGGCAGCGGCGCAAAAAGCCTGGCCGAGGCCCGCGATGGCCTGCTGACCCCGCACATCGCCGAGCACAACAGCAGCGTCTATGCCCAGTACACGGTGCAAGCGGACGAGCGTGACGCCATCACCGCGGCCCTCAATGCCCGCGGCATCCCCACCGCCGTCCATTACCCGATTCCGCTGAACCGCCAGGGCGCCTATGCCCGTTTCTGCTGCCCGGACTGCACGCCGAACGCCGACCGCGCCGCGGCACGCGTATTCAGTCTGCCCATGCATCCCTATCTGAGCGCCGAGGATGCCCAGGCGGTGGTCGCGGCCATCGCCGAGCAGCATTGAGCTGGAGCTTATGCGCGGCACGGTCGTCCGAGGCCGACGAACCGCGCCGCTCGGGTCGAATGCCGGACCTGACGCCCTCGATCGATCGACTCGTTCGCATCATCGCCTAATCGGTCGGCGGCTCCTCGCACCCGCGCGAGCGCAAGCCGCGGACGAAACCAGTACGAGCAGACCTAGCCCATGAGCAGCAGCGACAACCTGATCATCTTCGACACCACCCTGCGCGACGGCGAGCAGAGCCCGGGCGCGTCCATGACCCGCGACGAGAAGGTGCGCATCGCGCGGGCGCTCGAGAAATTGCGGGTGGATGTGATCGAGGCCGGTTTCCCGATCGCCAGCGAAGGCGACTTCGAGGCCGTCAAGGCCGTTGCCGAAACCATCAAGGACAGCACCATCTGCGGTTTGGCGCGTGCGCTGGACAAGGACATCGAGCGCGCCGGCGAGGCGCTGAAGGGGGCCAATGCCGGGCGCATCCACACCTTCATCGCCACCAGCCCCATCCACATGGAAAAGAAGCTCCGGATGACGCCGGATCAGGTGGTGGACCAGGCGGTCAAGGCCGTGCGCAAGGCGCGCGACTACGCCGACGATGTCGAGTTCTCGCCGGAGGACGCGGGCCGCTCCGAGATCGACTTCCTGTGCCGGGTGCTCGAGGCCGTCATCGACGCGGGCGCACGCACGGTCAACATCCCCGACACCGTCGGCTACGCCATGCCGCACCAGTTCGGCGGCCTCATCGGCCAGCTCCGCGAGCGTATCCCGAACGCCGACAAGGCCGTGTTCTCAGTGCACTGCCACAACGACCTCGGCCTCGCCGTGGCCAACTCCCTGGCCGCGGTACGCAACGGCGCCCGGCAGGTGGAGTGCACCATCAATGGCCTCGGCGAGCGCGCGGGCAATGCCGCGCTGGAGGAGGTGGCCATGGCGGTGCGTACCCGCCAGGATCTGTTCGGCTGCGACACGCGATTGGACACCACCCAGATCGTCTCCTGCTCCAGGCTGGTGTCCGGTATCACCGGCTTCCCGGTGCAGCCGAACAAGGCCATCGTCGGCGCCAATGCCTTCGCGCACGAGTCCGGCATCCACCAGGACGGCGTACTCAAACACCGCGAGACCTACGAGATCATGCGCGCCCAGGACGTGGGCTGGACCCACAACCGCATGGTGCTCGGCAAGCATTCGGGCCGCAATGCCTTCCGCGCGCGACTGGCCGAGATCGGCGTTACGCTGGACTCGGAAGAAGAACTCAACGCCGCGTTCAGCCGTTTCAAGGACCTGGCGGACAAGAAACACGACATCTTCGACGAGGACCTGCAGGCCCTGGTAACGGTGGCGACACTGGACGCGGCCAACGAGCGGGTCAAGCTGCTGTCCATGAAGGTCTGTTCCGAGACCGGCGAGACCCCCGATGCCGAGGTGGTGCTCAGCGTGGACGGGGAGGAGCGTCGCGGCAACGCCACCGGCGGCGGGCCGGTGGACGCCACCTTCCGCGCCATCGAGTCGGTGGTGCAGACCGGAACCACCCTCAAGCTCTACTCCGTCAACGCCATCACCAGCGGCACCGACGCCCAGGGTGAGGTGACCGTCCGCCTGGAAAAGGCCGGCCACGTCGTCAATGGTGCCGGTGCCGATACGGACATCGTCATCGCCTCTGCCAAGGCCTACCTCAACGCCGTCAACAAGCTCGCGCGGCCACGGGACCGGGCGCATCCGCAGCTGGGCGACGTTTGAGAGAAGTTTGAAGTTGGAAGTGTGACGAGAGGTAGCCGGATGGATGAGGTTCGGCGTCGGCGGTATCTGGCGGCCATGGGCATCGTCGTCTGGGAGCGGCGCTCTGCCGACCTGGATCGGGCTGCCGTGCCGGTGGCCGCGGAAACCGCGTCGCAACCCGCGCCGGAACCGGTTTCGGAATCCGCCCCAGAACCCGCTCCGCAGCCGGCCCAGCACGCTGCCCAATCAAGCGCGCCGGCAGCGACGCGGGAACCCGCTGTCGAGGCGCCGGTGGCGCAGGAGCCAATCACGGAAATCTCGGTTACCGAGGAGCCCATCGCTGACGAGGGGCCCGTCCAGGCAGCAGAGGCCCAACCCCAGCCCCAACCAGACGGGCCTCCAGCCTGGTCCGACGCCGACCTCGCCGGACTGCCGGCGAACGGCGCCGGGGCGATGCCGCCGCCCCAATTCGACCATGCGCCGCCGGAGCCATCGCGAGCCGCTCAGATTGGGACCATGGACTGGGCGGCGTTGGAGCAGGCCGTCGCCGGTTGCCACGCCTGCGGGCTGTGCGAGCGCCGCAACCGGACCGTCTTCGGCGTCGGCGACCGGGATGCCGACATCATGTTCGTGGGCGAGGGACCGGGCGCCGACGAGGACCGCCGGGGGGAGCCCTTCGTCGGCCGTGCCGGGCAGCTCCTGGACCGGATGCTCGCCGCCGCGGGTCTGCATCGCAGCCGGGTCTACATCGCCAACATCGTCAAGTGCAGGCCGCCGGGAAACCGCGATCCGCATGGGGATGAAGCCGGCGCCTGCCGGGCTTACTTGCAGAGGCAGATCGAATTGGTTCGGCCAAGGCTCATGGTCTGCCTGGGGCGGGTACCGGCGAGCAATCTGCTGAACACCGCGGAGTCGGTCGGTCGCCTGCGAGGCCGCTTCCACCGCTATGGAGCGGCGGGGGTGCCGCTGCTGGTGACCTATCACCCGTCGTACTACCTGCGCTCCCCCGAGCAGAAGGCGAAGGGCTGGCAGGACCTGCAACGGATGTTGGAATTCCTGGCCCAAGACGCCGCCGGCGATGCCCGCGTCTAAAGAGGCGCTGTTGAACGACCGCAACGCCTGGACCGTCGGGCCGAAAGGCGCGTCGGGCCTCCTCCGTCGCCCCGACCTACAGCAACTACAGCGGCGTCACTTCAGTCAAGCGTCAAGCCGTAGGTCGGGCTGAGCTACGAAGCCCGACGCCCCAGCGCGCGAAGCACTGCCATCATCAGCCCAAGCGCGTCCTTCCGCGCCAATCGAATCCGCCCAACCCGAGACAGGCCGTCATGCTCAAGACCCTGCTGATCATCCTCGCCGCCTTGGGCCTGCTCGCCGTCGCCGCGCTGCTGGTCTTCGTCTACGTCATCCAGAACGTGGAGCAGCCCGAGTACGCGCTGCTGGAACAGGACGGGGACTTCGAGCTGCGGGACTACCCGGCGCTGACCGTCGCCGAGGTCCGCCGCGTGGGCGGTCGCGGGGACGCGCTGAGCGCCGGCTTCGGGCCGCTCGCACGCTACATCTTCGCCAAAGAGCGGGAGGGCGAGAAGGTCGCCATGACCGCCCCCGTCATCCAGCGAGCCGGGGCCGAGGCGGACCGCGATTGGACGGTCGGCTTCATCATGCCCAAGGCGGCGGTGGAGGCGGGGCTGCCGGACCCGGCCAACGCCGATGTGCGGCTCACCGAGCTGCCGCCGCGTCGCGTCGCCTCGGTCCGCTTCAGCGGGCGCACCACCGACGCGCGCACGGCGGCACAGCGGGAGCGATTGGAGGCCTGGATCGACGCGCGCGGACTACGCCGCCTCGCGGCGCCCATCTACGCCTACTACAACGACCCCTTCACCCCCGGCCCGCTGCGGCGCAACGAGGTCCTGTACGACGTTGCGACGAACTGATCCGGCGGCCTGCCCGCACCAACTGCTGCACCCCTCTGCAACGGACTCGCAACCGCCATGCTGCTCCTGCTCGACAACGGCTCCCGTCGGCCCGCGGCGACGCTGAACCTCCGCCGCCTCGCGCGCCAGCTCGGTGAGCGCCTGGGCGAGACCGTGTACCCGGTCTCGGCCCTGCACTCCTCCCGCATCCCCGCCGACCAGCTCGACGACGAGCCCGCGCAGACGCTGGAGCCCTTCCTGCGCGATCGCGTGACGGCGGGCGAGCGGACCTTCGGGGTGGTACCGCTCTTCTTCGGCCCGAGCTGCGCCATCGGCCAGTTCATCCCCGAGGTCGCGGCGCGTATTGCGCCGGACCTCGGTGGCTTCGAGGTCCGGGTCGCGGACCCACTCTGTCCCCTGCCCGACGGGGAGCCCAGGCTCGCCGAGATCCTGGCCGACAACGTACGGGGGGCATCGGCCGCATCGCCGATGGGCGATGGTGGCGTCGATGTGCTGCTGGTCGACCATGGCTCACCGGTGCCGGCGGTCACGGCGGTGAGACACTGGCTCGCCGACGCACTCGGGCAACGGCTGGGCAACGGGTACCGGGTCGCAGAGGCGGTGATGGAGCGTAGGGAAGGTTCCGAGTACGACTTCAACGGCCGGCTGCTCGCCGAAGCCCTGGGTGGCATGGATGCCAGCGGCGATCGGACGACG
Organism: Thiohalocapsa sp.; assembly: GCA_028277725.1. Classification (GTDB taxonomy): domain Bacteria; phylum Pseudomonadota; class Gammaproteobacteria; order Chromatiales; family Chromatiaceae; genus Thiohalocapsa. The sequence goes on along the minus strand of JANQFX010000051.1, from coordinate 16,238 downwards.
GCATCGCACCCGAGCCGGGTCGTATTGGCCATGCAGTTCATCTCGCCGGGACGCCATGCTGGCGAGGGCGGCGACATTGCCGAGATCGTCGCCGAGGCGCAAGCGAAGACTCCAGGCCTGCACGTATCGACCAGCGGCCTGATCGGCGAGCACCCACGCTTCGTCGACATCCTCGCCGACCGTGCCGCCGCGCTCGGTCACCTAGAGCCTCTGGTCAGGGCCTAGTCCAGCTGCGCCGAAGTACGACAAACCAGCCTCGACTCGCTGTCGTCGTCGACATCGTGATCGCCGTCGCCACCATCGCGGAGGCTTTGAGGAGCACTCGATCACGACACTGGCCAAACCGCGCCCGGCCGGCCACAATGCGGCGCCAACCCCGTAATCCTGGCATTTGCAAGGCCCTACATAGACTCGTGAAACACTGGCTCTGGCTCTCCGCCGTCATTCTATTGCTCGATCAGGCCACCAAGTGGCTCGTGCTCGCGTTCATGGAGCCCTACGAAGCCCTAGAGCTGATGCCGAACCTGCAGCTGTCGCTGATGTTCAACACCGGCGCGGCCTTCAGCATCCTGTCCGACGCCGGCGGCTGGCAGCGCTGGCTGCTTGCGGGTTTCGCGCTGCTGGTCACCTTGGTCCTGGTGGTCTGGCTGCTACGTCTCGAAAAGGACGAGCGCCTGCTAGCCGCGGCCTTGGCCCTGATCGTTGGAGGGGCGGCGGGTAACCTGATCGACCGGGTCCTGCTCGGCCATGTGGTGGACTTCATCCAGGTCTACCTACCCTTCATCCCACTGCGGATCTTCAACCCCTGGCCCGCGTTCAACGTCGCCGATAGCGCGATCAGCATCGGCGTGGTGCTGTTGCTCATTCAGACCTTCCAGGGCCAGCGCGCCCAGGCCGACCCGGCCGCCAGCGGCTGACCCTCGACGGCAGCGCCAGTGCGCGCTTCATCGCCGGCCGCGGCATCGGCCACGACACGGAGCTGTCGCTGCCGGGGCGCTGACGGTCATGGAACGGGGCGAGGCCACCACGGTGGTCTATGATGCCCCTAGCCCAAACCGGCAGGACGCCGAGACCTATCAGGTGCGCCTGCGGATCTTGCCGCAGGTGCTGGAGCGCCGGGACCAGGGCATCGCGCGACGGGAGCGCAGCCCGCAACGCCAGCCGGTGAACGCGCGGGTGCTCGAGTTCACCCGCGGCGAGGACTGGCCGTCGCTGCTGAATCGCTATCCGGGCAAGATGGACTAGCCTCGCACCTCCATACCCGCAGACAGGCCGCTTCGCCATGACAGACGCCTCCAACCCGCTCGCGCTCTGGTTCCAGGAAGGCCTCTCTCGGCTACGCGTGCGCGGCGCCGAACGACGCCTCCGGAGCAGTGCGGCCGAATTGGCCTGCGAGCGCATCGTCACCCAGATCAATCCCGCGCTCCGCGGCATGCCCGGCTATCGACGTCGCTTGCTACCGGTGGCCCGCGGCCTCCTGGAACACTGCGAGACGCTGCTGGGTTCGATTCCCGGTCCCATCGAGATGGACCCGTCCGCCTGGGCTCGAGACCCTCTGGTCAACGCGTTCTTCGCCGACATACCGAGGCTCCGCCAGGTGGTCTCCGGTCGCACGGTGCAGCGGTGGCTGAAGGACCATCCGACCTATGACGGGGACCTCGTCGGTCTGCTCGTCGCCATGCCCCAGGAGCGTCATCAGCTGGGCATGGAGCTGGTGGATGGCCGCGTCCAGCGCGATGTCAAGCAGACCACCCTGAGCTTCGCCGACATCGAGGTCGTCGCCGTCGCCGACGGGATGGGCGTGTTGCGTCGTGTTCTGGTCCAACCCCTATCGGATCTGATCGTCTCCCTCGCCCAGGCGCGCATCGCCGAGCGGGAAGCGCGCATCGAGGACCTGGACCAGGGCCTGGCGATGCTCCGCTCGAAACTGAACAGCGTGAACCCGCGTCTCGCCGGGCCGGACCTGGCGCTCACCGCCGGCAGCAGCCGCATCGCCGAGCGTGAGCGACTCCAGGCGCAGATCGCGGAGTTGGAGCGGGACCGACAGGACGCCCGCCGCGGTCTCGCGGACATCCGCGAGTACCTGGACTGTGTCGTCCAGGAGCTAGCGCACCCTGAGCTAGAGCTACATCTGGAGGCCATGGATCTGTGGCTGGACCGCATGAACGTCATCCGGGACCGGCGCTGCGACGATGCGAGGGAGATTCGACTCGTCCGCGCACGCCGTTCGGATCGCCCCGGGCGTGTAGCGCAGTTCGTGCGGTTTCCCCGTGGCTTGGTGCTGGGGCTAGGAGAGCGGCTGGATGAGGTCCAGCGCCAACTGGGCTGAGGGCGTAGCCTGTGCGATCAGCGGCCGCTCCCATAGAGCAAAGGGAGCGGTATTCCTGCCGCGGCGCCCCGCCCGGTCATAGAGATGGCGCCGGCGCCCCCGGCTACTGCTTCGGCGGCACGTAACCCTCCGGCATGGCAGCGCCCTCGCCGAAGAAGAACTTGTCCATCTGCTCCTCTAGGAACTTGCGCGCCTTTGGGTCCATCGGGCTCAGGCGATTCTCGTTGATCAGCATGGTCTGGTGCTTGAGCCAGTCTGCCCAGGCCTGTTTCGAAACGTTCTCGAACACGCGCTTGCCGAGCTCCCCGGGATAGGGCTGGCGGTCCAGGCCCTCGGCCTCTTGGCCGAGCTTCACGCAATTCACCATTCTGGTCATTCGGATTCTCCGTTGTCGTGGGTCTTGATGCTCGTGGCCGGGTCCGCGAGGGCTCGCGCGGCCTCGGCCAGTAGCCGGCGGATCGGTGCGGGCAGGCCGAGCCCCACCGGTGAGGCCGGGTCGATCCAGGTCGCGTCGGGCTGCTCCGCCACACGCCGCGCAGGGGCCGAGAGCCGCGCCAGCAGCGGCTGCATGTCCAGCTCGAAGTGGGTGAAGGAATGCCTGCGGGGGGGCAGCATTTCAACCTGCGAGATGGCGACGCCGAGGCGACGCCGACACCAGTCATCCGCCGCGGCGCCCATGTCGCTACCAGGGTCCGTTCTGGGGTCCGTTCTGGGGTCTGTCCTGGGGTCGGTCTGGGGGTCGGTCTGGGGGCCGGCGTGACCCGCGGCCTCGGGCAGCACGGCGTCCAGAAGCTCCGGCGGCGTCCAGAGTCCGCCCCAGATGCCGGCGGGCGGCCTGCGTTCCAGCAGCAGGCGCCCGTCGGGGGCTGCCACCAGCAGGAACCGGGTTCGCCGCAGCGGCTTCTCGCGCCGCGGTTTCGGCGCCGGGTAGGCCATCGGCTCACCGCGATGCAGCGCGATGCAGTGCTCGGCCAGGGGGCAGCGCCCGCAGGCGGGCGCGGAGCGGGTACAGAGGGTGGCACCCAAGTCCATCATCGCCTGGTTGTAGTCGCGCACGCGTTCGGCGGGCGTCAGCTCGTCGGCGAGCCGCCACAAGGCCGTCAGCACGGAGGCCTTGCCCGGCCATCCGGGGATTGCGAAGCAGCGCGCCAGCACCCGCTTGCAGTTGCCGTCCAGGATCGGCTGGCGCCGCCCATGGGCCAACGAGCAGATGGCACCGGCGGTGGAGCGCCCGATGCCCGGTAGTGCGGTCAGGGCGTCGAGTTCGTCGGGCAGTTCGCCGCCGTGCTCGGCGACCAGCGCGGCCGCCGCCCGGTGCAGGTTGCGCGCGCGGGCGTAGTAGCCAAGGCCGGACCAGAGCGCCAGCACCTCGTCCTGCTCCGCCGCCGCGAGCGACCCCACATCCGGGAAGCGCGCCATGAAACGCTCGAAGTACGGAACAACGACGGCGACCTGGGTCTGCTGGAGCATGACCTCCGAGACCCAGACGCGATAGGGGGTCGCCGGGCACTGCCAGGGCAGGTCCTTGCGCCCATACCGGTCGAACCAGCGCAACAGTGCCGCGACAAAGGCCGGCCCGCGCCAGGGCTCAACGGGAAGCGCAATTGGCATCGGCGCGGGCAGGTCGGCTCGGGGTGTGTCCACGCGCTGACGATCAAGCTAGCAAGCGTCAAGATCGGGTCAGAACCCGAGCAGGCCGCGCAGCCCCTGTTCCAAGCCCTTGACGCCGGTGGCCTCCTCCAGCTGTTGGAAGAGATTGCCATCCCCGTCGAGGTGGCGCTCGGCGGTGCGCCTGGCGGCCTCCGCCAGGGCGGGTTGCGGGTCCGCATGGACATCGGGCGCCGACCAGGGGCCGGTGATACGGATTGGGACCTCGATTCCGTCGAACCCCTGCATGTCCGGTCCATCCGGCGGCTGCACCAGGGTCGCCATGAGATCGAGTCCGAGCGCCTCGGTCGTCACGTCCAGGCGGCCGTCACCGTCCAGGCGGAACAGCCGGGCGCGCCCGTCGATGTCATCGCTCTGGAAGAGGCCATCCGTACCGGTCGCGCTCAGGGACAGGCGCTGCAAGGTCAGCGTGTCCTTGTCCAACCTGACGCCAACCAGGCCCAACAGGGGGCGGAAGTCCAAGGCGGTGCGCTCCAGCAGCGCGGAGCGGGCGTCGCCGAGCGAGAGCTCGAACGTGCCGGACAGGGAGCGGCGCAGCTCGGCGGACCCCGTGCCAAGCGCCGAGAGTTCCGCGCGCAGGTCCGCGCTGCCGCTCAGCGCCTCCTCGCCGGTGACATCGGCCAGCAAGGGACCGACCGCCACGGAGCCCAACTCGGCTCTCAACTGATTGCTGGAGGGCCCGGTCGCGGCCCGCTCATGGCGGACGCCGGCGCTGATCCTGCCGTCGTAGAAGGCGCTGGATGCCATATCCAACTCGGTCAGCAGGCCGCGCTGCTCGACCGCGACCGACAGCTCGCCGAAACGCGCACCGCCGAGGATCAGGGTGTCGATCGCGGCATCGATGCGCACATCAACACCGGTGTCGGGCTTGGAGTCGAGCGCCGCCAACGCGTCCAGGTCCAGCCTCGCGGTATCGAGGGTCGCGATATCGACGTCGACGCAGCCGGCGGCATCGGCGGGACCGAGCAGGATGGCGTCCTGCGAAGGCGGCGGCGCGAGATAGGCGTCCAGGTCCAGCCGGTCCAGCACCAGTCTCGCCGTCAGGTCGGGCTCTGGTCCAGGTCGGGATTCGAGCCGCAGCCTCGCCGCGAAGCCCGCCCCGGTCTCATCCAGCCGCAGCGTCACCGGCGACAGCCTGAGCAGCCCGTCGCCCAGCTCGAAGCCACCGCGCGCGGCAAGGCAGCGCAGGCGGTTGGTATCGCCGTGCAGGGCGTTCCGGGCATGCGTGGCTACCCAAGCGCGCAAGTCGAAGGGCGCGATGGAGAATGTCCCGCCAGCGGCGACTGTGCCCGAGGGCTTCTGCCGCGTCGAGAGCTCGCCGGTGACGCGAAGGGTGTCGGCTGTGAGCCCGATGCCCTCGACCCGCCAGGAACCCTCCGCGGTGCGGCTTGCCCGATCAGCGACCAGCAGGGGCCTGAGGTCAGTCGGCTGCCCGAGGTCGAGATCATCGGCGGTGATGCGCAGCGGCTCGACTTCGAGGGCGGGCAGCATCGACAGGTCGATTCGGGCCCCGACCCGCAGATTGGCCGAGAGCGAGGCATCGGATTGCGTCAGCGGCAGCCTGGCGGCCAGGCGCAGCGGCCCCGCGTCCGCGGGCGGCGCCGTGGGTGCGCGACCAGCCCCGAACAAGGGCCAGTGCAGCCGCGCCTCGTCCGTCGGATAGTCCAGCGTCAGCTCGCCGCCGAGGATCCGCGGTGGGCCGGGGGACAGCCCGTCAAGCCAGGCGGGGCGATCGGCGATGGCCGGCCAGGGCAGGGAGAGGTCGATCCCCGTTGCCGACAGTCGGAGGGGTTCCACGCGATTCAGGAACAGGGCGGACAGGGAGAGGTCGAGTCGGGCGCGGTCGATCCGCGCCGGGGCGACCCCGTCGCTGCGCAGCTCGGCGAGGACCACCCGCGGGGTGGGCAGGAGCCTCAGCTGGTCGATGGCCCCTACCTCGACCGGGGTACCGAGCATGGCGCCCATTTCCAGCTCGATCCGCTGTCGCAACGCATCGCGATCCACCAACACCGGTGCCAGGGCCAACAACAACATCAGCAGCAGGGCGACGAGGAATCCGCCGGTGATGGCGGCTTTCCGCGGCCGGCGCCGCAACGTCGATGACGAGGTCATGGGTGCTCCGCGCCGCAGCGCCAGCAGAGGTCGAAGTGGCCATCCACCAGCTCGCCGCAGCCGCGGCAGACCCAGGAGCGGACGCCCTCGCGGCGACCGTCCGCTAGAAAAAGCGCAAGCAGCTCGCGGGCGCGCGGCAGGTCCTCATCGTGGATGATCCAGACGCCTGGATAGACGTCTGCCGGCAGTTCACCGATGGCGCCGGAGAGGTAGTCACCCAGGATCCTGTTGTCGACGAGGTAGCGATCGAGGAAGTCGCTCAGCAGCTGTGCCTCGATGCGATTGCCGGCCTGATAGAGTTGCTGCATGGCGAGGGGAATGGAGCGGGTGATGGGAATCGAACCCACGTCATCAGCTTGGGAAGCTGAGGTTCTACCATTGAACTACACCCGCGCAAGCTTGGATTGTAGGCCGCGGCGCGCCGGCTAGACAAGCGCCGTCGTCAGCCGCGATACATCTGCTCCACGTCCTTGTGGTGGCGCTCCAGCACCGCGGCGCGCTTGATCTTGAGTGTGGGCGTCTGTAGTCCGTTCTCGATGGTCCAGGGCTCCAGGGACAGGGCGATGCGGCGGATCTTGGCATAGCCCGGAAAGCCCGACAGCACCTCGCGGATGCGCAGCAGCAGTGCCCGGTGCAAGCCATGATCCGCCAGGCTGGCCGGGTCCTCGGCCGCCAGGCCGTGCTCGCGCGCCAGCGAGGGCCAGAGATCGGCATTGAGCACGGCCAGCAAGGACAGGAACGGGCGGCCCTCACCGACCACCAGCACCTGCTCGAACAGCGGGTCGAGGCCGATGGCCGACTCCATGTCGCCGGGAGGGACCTTCTCGCCGTTCGAGAGGACCAGGATGTCCTTGATGCGGCCGGTGATGTAGAGGTAGCCGTCCTCCATGCGCGCCTGATCACCCGTATGCAGCCAGCCGTCGACATCGATCACACGCGCCGTAGCGGCGTGGTTGTTCCAATAGCCCAGCATCACCGAAGGCCCCTTCACCTGAAGCTCGTCATCCGGCCCGATGCGCGCGCGTAGCCCGCGCAGCAACACGCCGACGCTCTTCGGCCGATTGTCGTCGAGTGGATTGGCGGCGATGACGGGGCTGGTTTCGGTGAGGCCATAGCCCTGCACCAGGGGCAAACCGAGGCCGACAAACACCCGGGCGACCTCGAAGGGCAGTGCCGCCCCGCCGCTGACGGCGGCGCGCATGCGCCCGCCGAGCTTCGCCAGCACGGGGTCGGCCACCTTGCGGCGCAGCAGCGGCCAGAGCAGGAGCCTGGGGTGCCAACCGCGTCGGCCGGCGTTGTACTCGAAACGGGTATAGCCCACCTCCACCGCCAGCGAGAACAGCTGCCGAGCCAAGGCCGAGCGTTTGTCGAGCTGGTCCTGGATGCGTTGGTAGACGCGCTCGAACACCCGAGGCACAGCGATCATGGCCGTCGGGCGGATGGTCTGCATGTCGTCCCCGAGCTGCGCCACCGAGCGCGCGAATGCCACTTCCGAGCCCGTCATCATGGGCAGGAAGTAGCTGGCCGTTCGCTCCAGGGTATGCGATAGGGGCAGGAAGGACAGGAAGACGTCCTGCTGGTAGACATCGATGATGGTCACGGCGCCGTGGCTGTTGGCCAGGATGTTGTAATGGCTCAGCATCACGCCCTTCGGCCGGCCGGTGGTACCGGAGGTGTAGACGATGGTGGCGAGCGCGTGCGGGTCGCCGTCGCGTTGTGGCTGCCGGGCGGCCGCGTGGGCGTCGGCCGCCGGCAGCCAGTCGGCGGCGGTGATGGCGCGCTCGTTCGAGTCCGTCACCACGCCCTTCTTGCCAACGCCGTTGCGGCCATCCAGCACCACGACTCGCTGCGGGCAGGGGTCGTCGCCGATCACTTCCGCCAGGCGACGCCAACGGTTCGCGTCCTGGATACAGAGCACCTTCACGGCCGCGTCTTGCAAGACGTAGGCGGCGTTGTCCGCACGGTCGTCGGTGTAGAGCGGCACCGTGACCAACCCCAAAGACAGCGCGGCCTGGTCAATGATGATCCACTCGGGGCAGTTGCGGAGCAGGATCGCGACGCGGTCGCCCGGCAGCAAGCCCTCGGACAGCAAGGCGCTGCGCCAGCGCTGCACCTGGACGCCCGCCTCGCGCCAGGTCATGGCGTGCCAGCTGTCGTCGCTGCGATCGTACCAGCGGTAGGCGACTCGGTCCGGTGACCGGCGCACACGCTGGTGAAACAGGCCGTCGAGCGTCTTCGCACGCTCGACGGAAATCAAGTCCTCCGACCAGGTCGTCAAGGATCTGCCCTCTCGTTGTTGCGCCCTGGGCCCACGGCGTCGTCTATCGTTATGTCGGCACCGGTGCCGGCGTCGTGCTCGCCGATCCGATCCGCGCCTGCCCGCCGGGGAGTCTATTGTAAAATCCGTGGTCCGACACCCGTCGCCGGCCCCGGCGACGCCAACGCCCAAGACAGTACCCACATGCAGATCATCGTCAACGGCAGCAATACCGACGTTCCGGCGGAGTTCAGCATGGCCGCGCTCATCGAGCAGATGGCCCTCGCCGGGCGGCGCATCGCGGTCGAGGTCAACGAGGAACTCGTGCCGCGCTCGCGCTTCGCAGAGCATCAGCTCGAGGAAGGCGATCGGGTGGAGATCATCCACGCCGTCGGCGGCGGCTGACGACAACCGGCGGCTACAACGGCCCCAGCCCTCCCGGATTCGCGCGCCCGCCGTCGGCGGTATGCGTGATCCTACCGAACAACCCAGAGAGTCGAGTCCATGCCCCAAGACACTTCCCTGGCCAGCACGGCCGCCTCGCCCGCCGATCCCACGCGCGAGGCCAGCGACGCCTTCAGCGTTGCCGGCCGCCGCTTCACCTCGCGCCTGTTGGTCGGCACCGGCAAGTACAAGGACATGGACGAGACAGCGCGAGCCATCGAGGCCAGCGGTGCGGAGATCGTCACCGTTGCGGTGCGCCGCACCAACATGGGCCAGAACCCGGACGAGCCGAACATCCTCGACGTCCTGCCACCGGAACGCTACACCATGCTGCCGAACACCGCGGGCTGCTACGACGCGGACGCAGCCGTGCGCACCTGCCGCCTGGCCCGTGAACTGCTCGACGGCCATAACCTGGTGAAGCTGGAAGTCCTAGGCGACCAGAAGACCCTGTTCCCGGACGTGATCCAGACCATCGAGGCCGCGAAGGTGCTGGTCGCCGATGGGTTCGACGTGATGGTCTACACCAACGACGACCCCATCGTCGCCAAGCAGCTCGAAGACATCGGCTGCTGCGCCGTCATGCCCCTGGCCGCGCCCATCGGCTCCGGGCTCGGCATCCGCAACCCGCTCAATATCCTCACCATCGTCGAGAACGCCTCGGTGCCGATCCTGGTGGATGCCGGCGTCGGCACCGCATCGGACGCTGCCGAGGCCATGGAACTCGGCTGCGACGGCGTGCTGATGAACACCGCCATCGCCGCCGCCACGGACCCGGTGCTCATGGCCAGCGCCATGCGCAAGGGCATCGAGGCCGGCCGCGAGGCCTTCCTCGCCGGGCGCATGCAGGCCAAGCGCTTCGCGTCGGCGTCCTCGCCCCTCGAGGGGACGTTCTTCTAGAGACCGACTTGGACTGGAGGCGACAGAGAGAGGCGCCTTCCTTGGGATTCTTCGAGACGCGCAGCGCCCTGTTCTGAGAATTGCGCAGTTTCCACTTCGCGCGGGACCATCGAAGCAGACGCCGATGCTTGGCCATCCGGGGCCACCATCAGCACGGAGTCGAGCATGACGCCCCCATCGGCCGCTCGCCTCAACGCGGGCCCCCATCGCTGCCGACGAACTGCTCCAGGACGGCACGGATGCCGGGGTGTTCCATCAACCGGGCGAAGCCCTCGTGGTCGCGTAGGGCGGTGACGTTGCCGGACAAGATCAGCCCCATCAGCTCCTGGTCCGACAGGACCGCCTGCACGTCCGGGTCCTGCTGGAGGGCGCTAATGGACTGCATGAGGCCCGGGTCGCCGACGAGTTGACGTTGGATGGCTTCGATGTCCGCCGAGAACGCGCCGTCACCATCGACCTTTCCGGGCCCGGCGCCGGCTCCATCTCCCCGGACCATGCTCAACACCCGCGATGCTGGAACCTCGACATCGCCCAGCGCCGGCGTGCGGATGCGGTAGACCCCATCGGCGAGGCTCAGCGGCTTGCCGACGATGATGCTACCGTCGTTCAGCTCGAAGCGGACGAGGTCGGACGCTCCGGCGGCGCCGAACCAACCGAGGCCCGCCACCATCAGCAGGGCAACGAGCAGCGAACGCGGCCGGAACGGCCGGGGCAGGATCGGCGTGTTGTTCTGCATGCGTGTGGCTCCGCTCGACTCGGCCGTCAACTCAGTCCCATGATCGCGCGCAGCTCGTCGCTATCCACCACATGGCAGTAGATCATGTTGATGGCCTCCAGCTCGTGCGCGTGTAGCGCGTCGGTGCCGGCGGCACAGCAGTCCTCCACCAGCACGACGTTGAAGCTCTCGTCGGCCAACGAGCGGACGGTGGAGCTGACGCATTGGTCCGTGTAGATACCAGCGACGACGACGTTGCGGATGCCCATGTTGGCCAGCACCAGGCGCAGGTTGGTGCCGGTCAGGGCACTGTCGGTGGTCTTGGTGACGACGATCTCGCCCGGCGCCGGTGCCAGCTCCGGCACAATCTGCGATGCCTCGCTGGTCAGCGGCATGAGCAGGTTGTTCCACCCTGGCATCTTCTGGCTCAGGGAGCGGTCGCGGCCGTCCTCCAGCAGGCAAGCGATGCGGGCGTGGATGACGTCGATGCCGCGGGCGCGAAAGCTGTCCTGCAGCGCCCGCAGCCGAGGAATCACGGTGCCGCGCATGCGCTCGTGGAAGGGCGCCCAGCGGGCGCGTTCCTCCGGGTCGTCGTGCAACTCAAGGCCGTAGTTCTGCACATCGATGCAGAGCAGCGCGGTCTCGGCCGGCGGCAGTACCAGGTCGGCCGGCTCCGGCGCGCCCTGGTAGTAGAAGGAACGGTGGCGGGTCTTCCAGGACATGGCGGCTCCAGGGCATGGGGTTAGGGCGAGGATTCACGAGGCACCACTCTGACAGATGCGGACCATCGGAGACCAGCAGGCCGGCGCGAAACCAACCGAGGGCCATGCGGCGAGCAGGCCGGGGACGGCGGATCTCGACCCCGCGAAAGACGGCAGCCCCGTCGGCTTTGCGAATCTTCAATGCCGCGCCGGCGCAGATCCCTACAATTTTGGTCGAGTTTAATCGACCGAACGAACGCCAGCCATGAAACAGACCCTGCTCCAGGAAAAGTACCCCGTCTACACGCTGGAGGTGCCGAAGGCGGAGTGCCGCTCCTGCGTCGACGAGCACGAGATCGCGCGCATGATCGGGGTCTTCGACCACCTGGAACACACCAACGCGCTGCCGCAGGGCGAGGTCGCCGAGGACATCCAGGCCGCCAAGCACGTCGTCTTCTGCTTCGGCACCCACCTGCCTAACCCGCACGTCATGGCGGTGCGCCCCCGGTCCATCGGCGTCGCCGACATGGGTGACCGGTTCGTCGTCAGCTTCCTGGAGGCGCCCATGCCGCAGCGACGGTCTCCGCCGTGAGCTCGCCGGCGGCCATGCGCTCGACCTTGCCGAGCACCTGCGCCTCGAGGTCCTGTTTGAACCCCGCGACTCGACCAAGCAACTCGTCATCGCTGGCGGCAAGGATCTGCGCGGCCAACAGGCCGGCGTTGCGGGCGCCGTCGATGGCGACGGTCGCCACGGGCACGCCGGGTGGCATCTGCACGATGGACAGCAGCGAGTCTTCGCCCGACAGGGAGCGGCTCTTGACGGGTACGCCGATTACCGGCAGCGGCGTGATGGCCGCGGCCATGCCAGGCAGGTGCGCCGCCCCTCCGGCACCGGCGACGATGACCCGGAGGCCACGGTCCACGGCCGAGGCCGCGTAGTCGTAGAGTCGCTTCGGCGTGCGGTGTGCGGAGACGATGGTCATCTCGAATGCCACGCCCAGTTCTGCCAGCGCGTCCGCCGCGCCCTGCATGACGGGCAGGTCGGAGTCGCTACCCATGATGATACCCACCCGAGGCCGGGCGTCGGTCTGGCTCATAGCCTCTCTTCTCCTTCGATCCTGATCAGTCCGCGGACCTGCTCGGCCTTCGCTCGGGCCTGCTCGATGTCCGCATCGAGGACGGTAACGTGGCCCATCTTGCGGTGCGCGCGGGTCTGGGCCTTGCCGTAGAGGTGCACCGATACACCGGGGATGGCCAGGGCCGCGCGCAGGCCGCGAATGACTGGTCGGCCCTTGAAGCCCGGCTCGCCGAGCAGATTCAGCATGGCCGCCGGTCGCAGCAGGTCGGTCTCGCCGAGGGGCAGGCCGGTGATGGCGCGCAGGTGCTGCTCGAATTGATCCGTGACACAGGCCTCGATGGTGTAGTGGCCCGAGTTGTGCGTGCGCGGCGCCACCTCGTTGACCAGCAACTCACCGGCGTCTGTCAGGAACATCTCGACGCCGAAGATCCCCACGCCCATCAGGGCCTCGACAGTGCGGACGGCGAGCCCGCGGGCGGCATCCGCGATGGCCGGGTCCACCCGCGCCGGGGCGAGCAAGATGTCGAGGATGTTCTCGTCCGGCCGCATGCACATCTCGACCGGCGGATAGACCCGAATGGCCCCGTCCTGACCGCGGGCGACCATCACGGCCAGCTCCTTCTGCGCCGGCACGAAGCGCTCCACCAGTGACGGCACGGGCAGGTGGTGCTCGAAGTCCGCGTCCGAGCGCATGATCTGCACGCCGCGACCGTCATAACCGCCGCGGCAGGCCTTCTGCACCAGGGGGAAGCCGAAGCGCGCGAACTGCGCCGGGTCCGGCTCGAGCGCGGCCTCGAAGTCGGCGGTGGGGATGTCCGCCTCGACCAGCACATGCTTCTGCGTCAGCTTGTCCTGGATATCGGCCAGCAGGCCCGGACAGGGGAAGATTCGATGTCCGGCCTGCAACAGCTCGCCGAGGCAATCGGTGTCGATGTCCTCGATGTCGAAGGTGGTGACATCGCAGGCCCGAACCAATCGCCCGAGCGCGTCCGGATCGTGGTAGGTGCCGACGATCTGGGAACCGGACAACTGACCCGCCGGGCTGTCCGGATAGGGGTCCAGCACCGTACAGGTACAACCGATGCGCTTGGCGGCGGCCACCAACATGCGGCCGAGCTGGCCGCCACCGATGATACCGATCTGCGCAACCGGGTAGGGGTAACGATCATCCGCGGCGGTCATGTGCCCCGTGCCTCATGCTTTTGCCTCACGCTGGCGCAGGCCGGCTCGCACCTGCTCGAAGGCCGCCCGGGCGTTACCGAGGCGTACCTGAATCTCGGGTTCGTAGCCGATGGCGAACTCCAGGAAGGTCCGCGCCACCAACGAAAGCTCACGCCCGCGCCAGTGCACCAGGTGCCAGCGGCGCATGATCGGAAACCCCTGCACGTCGAGGAGCACCAGGCCGCCGCCGGAGCTTTCCAGCCGCAGGGAATGCAAGGAGAGCACGGAGATGCCAAGCCCGCCGACGATGGCGTGCTTGATGGCCTCGTTGCTGCCGAGCTGCATGCGCACGCGCGGCTCGATACCCGCCTCCTTGAAGCGCCTGAGCACGGCGTCGCGGATGCCGGAGCCCGGCTCGCGCAGGATCAGGTTCTCCTCGGCAAGCCGCTCCACCGGGACATCGCGCTCCGTCGCCAGCGGGTGGTCGACCCGCGCAACCACGACCAGCGGGTTGGGCGCGAAGGGGATGGACTCGATCTGCTCGCTGCTCTCCCGTGGCTGCCCCGCAACATAGAGGTCGTCGTCGTGCGCCATCAGGCGCTCCAGGATGTGCTCACGATTGGTGACGCCGAGCGATACCTCGATGCCAGGGTACTGGCGACAGAACGCACCGAGAATCTCCGGTGCGACGTACTTTGCGGTGGTGACGACACCCAGTCGGAGGCGGCCGCGCTTCAGACCTTTCAGGTCCGAGAGCTTCACTTCCAGGTCGGTGAGCGTGCCCAGGATCTCGCGGCAAGCGGCGTAGACCTCACGCCCCGCGTCGGTGGGCTCAACGGACCGTCCGACATGCCGAAACAGGGGTGTCCCGAGGGTCTCGGACAGCTTCTTGATCTGCATCGAGACGGTGGGCTGGGTCAGGAACAGCTCCTCCGCCGCACGAGTGAAGCTGCCGAGGCGTACGATGGCCTCCAGCAGCTGCAGCTGGCGCAGGGTGGCGTGTCGGATCAGGTAGTCGGCACCACCGGGCAAGGTGTGGCGGCCGTCGTCTGTATTGGCCATGGTGGCACTGCAGGACGCTAGGGTGGCACCATGGGGCGCTGAATGGGCTCCATGGAGGTCGACACCGGCCGTGGGTGCGTCCCGGAGGACAGGCGGACCCACTGCAGGTTCCTCATCAGCGCGTGGCCACCGCTGGGGTTCACCGTCTATGGCGCTAAACGTGACAGCATAACCCGCTACGTCGGCCCATACCAGGGACGAAGTCGGTCCGTTGGCCGCTAACAGGTGCGCCGGGGTCTTGGGGGCATGGTCCCCGAGCGGCTGTCGCCATGGCGCCCGCGGAACGGGCGCGATAGCAGGCCCGGCGGCGGGCAGGCGGGCCAGGACCCGGGAGCTTAGTCCGGCCAGACGCGTCCGGCAGCCTGAAAGGCGTCTTGCCGTTCCGGCGACAGCGCGGGCGAGCCGCCTGAGGTCTTGGCCGCCACCGCCCGGGTCCGGCGGGGCGCACTCGTGGTCTTGCGCGTGCTCGCGCTGCTCTCCGGCGGGCTCTTGGCCTGTTCTTCGGTCATGGACCCTACTCCTCGTTTCTCGTTGTTGTGCCCGCGACGCGGTCGCGCCGAGGGACTTGCTCGTGACGGTCTGCGTGTGGCCGGCGCGCCTGGCTCCGGTCGCAGCGACTCTGATCGAGTCCGACCGCGCCGCAGACGGGTTCGTACGTCGCGATCGGGATCGTAGCGTTGTCGTAATCGTTCTCCGGATCGACGCAGCGTCGATCACGACTAAGACTACGAGCGCAGCTGAGTCGTCGAATGTCGGTGTGGAAGCACTAACCCGCACCCGCGCCGGCGAGTTCGTCGACCCCATCCGCGAAGGCCTGCGCCTCTGCGCTCATCTCCTGCTCGCCCTCGTCGGCGAACAGCGTCAGGTTCACATAGGTCCGCCCGAAGCTCAGGTTCGGGTAGATCCCGATCTGCTCCGACAGATCGGCGGTCCGGTCGAGAAACTCCCGCAGACCATCGTAGTTGGCAAACTCGAGCCGTCGCTCCAAGCGCAGCGGTCGCTCGCGCCGCCGCCAACCGTAGGCACCACTGCCCTTGGCACCCTCGGGGAGTCGGCCGGGCGACTCGGAATCAGAAGTAGGCTCGGTCATCGCCGTACCTTGCTGTCGTGGCACCGAGGGATGCAAGCCAGGCGTCGATCTCGCCCGAGTGCTGCTCCTCCTCGTGCAACAGCCCCTGGAAGAAGGCCGTGTTGTCCGCGTCGCCGATGCGGCGGCAGAACTCCGTCGCCTCCCGGTACAGGGCGACGATCTCCGCTTCGAGCGCTTGGTCCTGGCGCAGCAGGTCCACCAGGTTGCGCGCGACGCCGGCCGGGCGCAGCTGGGATGCGTTCGGGGAGACGCCCAAACCGAGCATGCGCCGGACGATACGCTCGGCGTGCTGCAGCTCTTCGACGACCTCGCGCCGAAAACGGTCCGCCGCGTCCTTGAGACCCCAGGCATCGGCGAGCCCGGCCTGGGTCATGTACTGCTGCACGGCAGAGTACTCCAGGCTCAGTGCACGGCCGAGGTAGCCCAGGATGCGCGGATGGACGCTGGCGGATCGCATGGCAACTCGTCGAGGATCGAGGGACGGGGCCTATGCCGGGGTCGGGGCCGGTCGTGCCGGCGCCCGCCACACGCCCCTCGATGCTCCCAGCCTCAGTCGGCCGAAGCGCCGCCGGTGGGCAGCACCGGCTCCACCTCGCGGTGCGGGCGGGCGATGATGTGCGCGGCCACCAGGCCGTCGCCGACGCGCTCGCAGGCATCGGCACCGGCGCGCACCGCCGCGTTCACGGCACCCGTCTCGCCGCGCACCAGCACGGTGACGTAG
>JANQFX010000018.1 GCA_028277725.1 Thiohalocapsa sp. | reverse complement strand
CCAACAACGATGCCGGATATATGGCCGCAACGTTTCCTTCTGCTGATCGGCGATTTTCCTCTTGCATCGCGGGGCGGACCATATATGGCCCCTTTTCTCTTGGCCCCTTTTCTCTGCTTTTCTCTTTTCTCTTGCCGCGCCTTTCTTGCCTGCGACGCAGAAATCCATGCTCCCGCTCCGCTGAGCAGTGCGGCCAGCACACCGATAGCGCCAATCAGCGCGCCGTTGCTAGCCGCGGCCGAGTCGAGACCTTCAAGAATGTCGAGTATCTCCTGCAACGATTATCAGGCTCGCTTGCAGCTAATCTGAACCAAAGTCGGCGATGTTTGCAGGTCGGGCGGCGGATTTTTTCAGGCCGTTACATCTACTCTTGTTCCTCGCACGTAACCCAGGCAAGCGGGCGTACGCCGATTAGACCGGCGGAAAGTCGGCAGCTCTTACGCACCCAATCTGCAACGGTTCCAGTGGTCTCAACCGCTCCGCTTACGAAGGCGTCGAAGCGACAGGATTCCAAAACAGTATGCGGTCGACCTACAGCCTGCCCACCGGACCTGACATACTCCGCTAAGTGCGCCAGCTTCGCATCGGCCTGCTCGGCGGTGCAATAGCCGAGGTCCAAGGCGACAACCTCCAGTTGGTCTCGACTCAATGCGAGGCGGACATCATCGAAGCTTGCAAGCGTTATCAGTTGATCGCCGGTATTTTGCGTCTCAAGTGTGAAGGTGAAACCATTCTTTGGACGCAGATAGATCAGGTACGGCCCTTTGCTCGGGTCCATATCGAGATTTTTCTTAGACACCGAGAGAATCGCGGCGATCTCCTTTCCGGCATTCCTATCGGGCTTACTCGGCCGGCGTGCATCCGTGAACCAAAGCGCAAGATTGCCGTGGCCGATGCTCTCCCGAAAGCGATCGAATCCACCACGATAGACTATTTCGCTTTCGGCGTCGCTGGAATCGCGAAAGCCCCGCCCAGGCATGACAAACAACGTTAACGTGCGAGCGTTCTTGCTCCACTCATACGGTTTCCGAACCACTGCACCCGACAGTATCGCATCCCGTGCAACGACCACCTGATCAGACCGTACATCCAGAGCGGCATCCTCGGGTGTGGTCCCCGCACAACCCGCCACAAGCGTCGTGGCAATTCCGACAATAAGACTGCGATTCATCTAAAACGTACTCCTAAGTATTTGGCACTGCCCCCAACTTCCTGGGGCCGTCTTGGCCCGACGATAGTCGAGCATTGCAGCCCTGAGTGCCGTGCCAGGCTGTTCGCCCGCGCGAAGTAACGGAGCCAGACGCTTCACCAATTCGAGCGAGTCCTCATCTAGAATCTGGTCTGCCGTACAGACGGCGAGCGTCGGAACACCTGCCTCAAGGAGGACGCGATAGGCGCCGATAATGGACTCCCCGGCGTTGGCAACGGACCGCTTGCCGGTAACCCTCTCGGTGTACGAGCCGACAATGCCCGTACCGCAGCCGGAGAGAAACACGAAGCTTTTGTTCGCAAAGTGGCCGACGATGTCGGTCAGCATGAGCTTCTCACTCGCCCGCTCGCGCTTAAAGGTGATACCCCATTCCATAGGCCGAACGCCGGATGCAGCGGAACCGACGCCGAATGCGGCGTGGCTGTGAACAATGAGGGAGCCGGGACGTTCGAGTCGTTCCAACATCGACGCCTTGAGACCAGCTCGCGACGCCACATCGCAGCAATCGCTGGCAGCGAGTACTTGCTTCAGTGCGCGCGCCTCCTTGGTCTCGCCGATCAAGACGTCCACCGCTCTGTTCTCGGAGACCGCGCCACGAGGAGCCCTGTCGGCTGCTTGTGCCCGGCTAATAGAGGGCAGAACAACGATCTCGGCATGATCCACAAGATAGGTAGGACCCGGCGCTGCCCGCTGCACCGGAAGCGCATTCCAGGCCACGGAGTGCAAGGCGCGGTTCGGCACTATGTAAAGTGTGGCGTCAGGCGTTGTTGCTAGGTCAATGCCATCGAGCAAATTGTTAGCGAGATTCTGGCTTGCTACCGGCTCTTGAACCGCAGCGCCGGTAACCAAGAGCTCGCTACGGGCCAGCTCAATGCCCTGCTCCAACTCCCGTCGCATGCGTCCGGGGAGGTCTGTCTGTTGCAGATGCAGGGATTCACCGTTCACCACCACACGTAGCAACAAGTCATCGTCGTACCACCACATGACCAGCCGGTCAACGGGCTTGAGACGAGACTGGAGCGCCCGTGTCATCGCGCGGAACCCGCTCGTTGCGAGCTGCGCCGCAGGGCTGCGGAGGTTGGATTGATCGATCGCCCATAACAGTTCGTGACGCTGATCGGTGCGGCCTCCGGCCTTACGTGCAAGCAGCTTCACATACCGGTCGTAGGCAACCTGCTTGTCCTCCCAGAAGGTGGCCTGCATGCCGAGGTCCGGGAATCGATCGCGCGCATACCGATCGAGGGCTCTGACGGCCCGTCGCGCCGACGCCAACGCTTCCGTCGGGCTAGACTTCTCTTGCACCATAGACTTGGCATACTCAATCTTCCACTGCTCATAGCCCTGGTAATCGGCCATGAGGGCATCCGCGGTTGCCAGTACGTCGCTGAGATAAGGCGCGCTCGGATCGGTGAGCGCACTCTGGTAGACGGCCTCCGCGACCAACCCCTTCGGCGTGGCCGCATGCATTGGTGGTACCGCCGGGCGCTGGCAGTCACAGTCGAGGTCGAACAACGCCTTGCTGATCCGTAGTGCATCGGCGTTGCGGCCCGCGAGTCGGTAGCTACGCAACGCGACGACACCGGGATAGTGCTCCGCTGCGCGCAGGTAGGGCGAGGCCGACAGGCGCTCCAAGTCAGAACGGGCACCTAGCGCTGCGTCGATCTGTGTGAGCGCGGAATCGACCAGCCTGTGTGCGTTGGGCATCCGGGTCGGTAGCAACACGGCATCCACTTCCGCGAGTGCAATCCAATCGCGCAACTGAGCCGCGACCCCGCCCTTGTTGCGGGCAGCCTCGGAGGCTTCGCCAGCCTGCTTGAAGTGCGTGGCCGCATCCTCGTACTGGCCAAGTCTGGCATAACCATAGCCAGCCATCGCATGGGAAACGGCCCGCAAGTCCGTGAACCATCCGAATGCGCCCGCAACGCTTTCGCCGGCGCGAATCAAAGGATTCGTCTCCAGCCATTTGAGATCTTCGATGGCCTCATGGACCGCGCGGACATCCCCTGCCTGAAAGTCCGCATAGGCCTGCAATCCCCGGAGCCAGGCGCCTTCATCCGGCGATCTCCTGCGCGCACTAAGTGCCTGGGCACGCGCCAGAACACGTTTGTATGTTGCCAGGTCACTAGAATGGAATAGGTGCAAGATGACGAATGCATCCTTCAGCAGTTGATACTGAAGCTCCGGGTCGTCCACCTGCAACGCCCAGTTGGTGAGCGCGGTCAACCCCTCGCGGTCGTTCAACAGAACGGTGAGATAACCCTCCTCGTAGGCGGACCGAATCAACAGGGCCTTTTGCATGGGACGTGAGAGGCCGGCTGTGAGGACCCTTTGTTGGATGTCAAATCGGATCTTGCGGAAGTCCCGGTAAGACTCATCTAGGCTACCCCACTCACGTTTGAGACCGGCGAGCAACAGGCGCTGCGCCCAGCGTGTAGATGCAGCATTCCCAGGCGAGGCGCTAGGCAAATGTCGTTCCAGTGTCGCCAGAACTGCCTCGCGATCATCCGGGGCAGCGTTGATTAGGCTCAGCTCTTCGGTCTTTTCCTTGTTCTCGACACCACTGCAGCCAGCCAGCAGGAATGCCAACAATACCAGCCATAGCAAAGGCCGGCGCCGCAAGGTTGTGACTCTGGCCGGATCCATGAAACCTGTGTCTTCCTGCCGTGTGACTCGGCATGTCTCATGATTGCGTGCGCTACTCATTCCAACTCCGTCGCCGCGTCAGTTACCTTAAGCCATGCGCGATGGCCGGTTCTTTCGGAAGATATGATCTGCGACTAAGCACAGTCTGGTGATTCGTCCTCTCGGATAAAAGCAAGTCCGAACTCCAGACAGACGCCTAACTGCGGTTTAGCCCCATGTCCGCGGACTCCGGTAGCGGACCACGATTCGGAGCCCCCGCTTCTATACTGCTGCTGGTACAGCACAAGACACAGTTGCGCTTCTTCGGTTTGATCACGGCGGTGCTGTCGATAGGCGCATTTCCGCTCAGGCGGTCGAACTTTAGGAGCGGCGCGCCACTATCGAGGGCCTGCGCATCGAGACGGCTACGCACACCGAGCGTGCCGCCCACGTGGACGATCTACGGGAAGTGCTCAAGGGCCTCCAGGAGCGCGATGGCACCGGCGCATCCAAGGGCCGGAACAAGCCGGCAGAGTAGGGTGATAACAGGGAGTATGGAAAAGGCCCTATGTCGGGCGCTCTTCCGTCTCCTCGAAGTGGCGTTTGGCATCCATGCGCGTATGCAGCACGCGCACGATCAGGACGCCCGCCTCCTTCGGAATATAGAAGATGATGTGGGATTGATATTCGTGGCGTCGCAGCTCCGGGGCAAGCTGTGCGGCGCTGCGGCCAACGCCGGGGTTGTCGGCAAGTATCTGAAAACGCTCATGCAGACCGAGCAGATAGGCTCGCGCCTGCTCAAGCCCGAAGTTCAGGATCGTGTATTCGTAGATACCGTCGAGGTCGGAGACCGCTTTGTCGGACAGACTATAGGCGGCCATCAGCTCTCAGCCGGGACTCGACTTCCTCCATGATGTCGGTGACCGACTTGTCGCTGACGCCGCTGCTCAATCCGTCCTGGATGGCCTGTTTCAGCGTCAGGAACTTGGCGTTATCCTCCTGATCGCGGCGCACCAGATCGCGGATGTACTCGCTGTCGTTCGTGTACTCACCGGCGGCAATCTGCGCCTTGATCCACTGGTCCTGCTTGTCCGTCAGGGTAATCGTCTTTCTGGTTGTGCCCATGCTTCGCTCTCAAATTGAAAAAAACATACTATTGGTGTATTTTAGCATCTTTCCCCGTCCTGGAGAACAAAAATCCGTTTGTGCATGTTTCTGTTTTTCTTTTTGCTACGATGAGTTACTGCCGATTACCACAATCCCTGTAACATAGGGACCCGGCAATCCAAAAGCGTCAGACAGGATCGGGGAGAGGGGTAGGATGGGGGGTCAGGGCAATCGCATCAGAGGGCAATCGCATCAGATTGTTACGATATGCTTTTGGACTCTGCCTGAGGAATATTCCACAATCCACTGAAAATATTTGTATTGTGGAGTTGTGGTCATGCCGAAGATCAACGCGGTCCCTGGCGAGCAAGCCCTTGCGACGGCCTTTGCTCCGCTGGAGGACCCGCGCTGTGCGATCAACCGACGCCATCGCCTCAGCGAGATGATCGTGCTGGCCATCGCGGCGGTGCTCGCCGGTGCCGACGGCTGGCAGGATGTGGAGCGGTTCGGCCGGGCCAAGGAGGCGTGGTTCCGCCAGTTCCTGGCGTTGCCCCACGGTATCCCGTCCCACGACACCTTCGGGCGGGTGTTTGGGTTGCTCGATCCGCAGGCGTTTGAAGCCTGCTTCCGCGACTGGGCGACGGCGCTCTGTGCGCTGATTCCAGGGGAGATCATCGCCGTGGATGGCAAGACGCTGCGCCGCTCGCATGATCGCAAAGCCGGTCTCGCCGCGCTGCATCTGGTCAGCGCCTGGGCAACGGCCAACGCCGTGGTGCTCGGGCAAGTGGCCACCGAGGCGAAGTCCAATGAGATGACCGCCATCGCGCAGTTGCTGGCGTTCCCGTACCTGAAGGGCTGCATCGTCACCATCGATGCCATGGGCTGCCAGAGCAAGATCGCCGAGCAGATCGTGGCCCAGGGTGGCGACTACGTGCTCGCGCTCAAAGGCAACCAAGGCACGCTCGCCACGGAGGTGGAAGAGGCCTTCATCAGCGCCGATGCGAAAGACTACGCCGGAATGGACGCGCAGTTCCTGGAAACCGTTGAACGCGGCCACGGGCGCGTGGAGACGCGCCGCTACCGCACCCTCGGCGATCTCGCAGAGGTGCCGCGCAGCGCGCTTTGGCAGGGCATGAACATGATCGGCATGATCGAGTCCGAGCGCACCGTCGACGGCAAGACCTCCGTGGAGACGCGCTACCACATCGGCAGCATCGGCACCGACGTGGCCTGCTTCGCGCGCGCCGTGCGCGCTCACTGGGGGATCGAAAACACGCTGCACTGGAGTCTGGACATGACCTTTCGCGAGGATGCGTGCCGCGTACGCCACCCCGCCGCCCGCGAGAACCTCGCGGTGTTGCGCCACATCGCCCTGTCGCGACTCAAGCAGGACAACGCCAAGTTCAGCCTGCGCAACAAGCGCCATACCGCCGGTTGGGATGACCGCTACTTGGCCAAGCTGCTGTTCGAAGCACCGAAGCCACCGACATCAACGCGATTATCAGGCGCGACGAATATTACTGCGGACTGATGCGATTGCCCTGAGTGTGAAGGTGGAGTGCTCAGTGCTTCCATTGCAGTAGGAGTAGCTTCCGCCGTTATCGTGAACCGTGTATTGATAAGGTCCGCCGCTGTCGCCGTTGTAGCTGTAGCTGATGGTGTCGCCGGTGGCCGTCCAACTCCCGGTGACATGTGTCGGGTCTACCGTGCTTGACGGGCCACGCGCCCATTCGGTCAGGTTGTTCGCGCCTCCGGACGCCCCGGTATGATGTTCCGACCAGCGGTTATTTGCGTCGGTGGTCCCGACCTTTTGGGCACAGACCAGGTTTCCTACGAGTAGTGTTCCGACGTCGGTCACTTGGCCCGTGCTGCATTGGGCGTAAACAGGGCCGGTCAGCAGGAGCGAGATGGCCACGACGGCCTGATGAATCCTAGGCATTGAATGGTCTCCTCGGGTCATTGAGGGCAGCGTCCGTATGCCGACGGGGCGGGTCACTCGGTTCGGCTCGCCGCTTGGGCAAGGACGTGCCGGGTTTCCTCTCGCGGGAGCCTTGGCCCCAGACTCGTCACCAACTTCGCCGAAGCCGCGGATGCGAGGTCCCCGGCGTTTCGATGGCTCCAGCCCTGGGTCAGGCCGTACAGAAAGGCTCCGGCAAACATATCACCGGCGCCCAGCGTGTCAATGGGCTCGACCTCGACTGGGTCGATGTCGATGGCGTGTTCGCCGTCCCAGATCAGTGCGCCCCGCGGCCCGCGGGTGACGGCGAATTGACGTGCGATGGTCTTGAGGTAGGCGACGGCCTCGTCGAGGTTGTCGGTCTCGGCCATGCCCATGGCCTCTTCCTCGTTGGCGAAGACCATGTCCAGGCGCTCGCCGATCATCTGCTTGAGCCCGTCCTTGAAGAACTTGACCATGTTCGGGTCCGACAGGGACAGCGCCGTCTTCACGCCGGAACGCTCGGCCAGCTTCCGCGCCTCGATGGCGGCGAACCGCGCGGTGTCGGAGGTGACCAGGTAGCCCTCGGTATAGAACCACTTCGACGCCTTGAGCGCGTCCTGGTCCAACTCGTGCAGCGACAGGTTGCCGCTGATGCCGAGGTAGGTGCACATGGTGCGGTCGGAGTCCGGCGTGACCAGCACGACGCAACGGCCGGTGTCGCCTTGGTCGAGGAAGCTGCTGTCGCGGGTAACGACGCCGCCGTCGCGCAGGTCCTTCAGATAGAAGTGGCCGAGCTCGTCGTCGGCGACCTTGCAGGAGTAGTAGCCGCTGCCGCCGAACTGCGCCAGGGCGATGATGCTGTTGGCCGCCGAGCCGCCGGAGCCCCGGTGATGGCGGCGCTCACGCAGGTGATCCATGATGCGCAGCTGGTGCGCCTCGTCCACGAGGGTCATGACGCCCTTATCGATGCGCAGGTGGTGGAGGTCGTCCGGGGTGACCTCGTATTCCATGTCCACCAGGGCGTTGCCCAGGGCGTAGACGTCGAACTGACTCATGCAAGACCTCGTGCGTTGGAACAAACGCCGGGCATTGTCTCAGATTTGGATGCGGGGTTTTCGGCGTCTGACTAGAGCGCCGCGGCCCAGATCGGGCGCAGATCGAGGTGGAACCCCGGCAGTAGGTCCTCGGCGTTGATCGTCGTGGCGCCGTCCAGCACCAGCGGCAGGGCGTCCGGGCGATAGATGTGGACCTGTGCGGCATCCGGCAGCAGCAGCCAGCCGAGCCGGACGCCGCTACCGCGGTACTCGGCCATCTTGTCGCGGAGCTTGGCCGGGTCGTCGTTCGGGGACGCCAGCTCGATCACGAAGTCGGGCGCGAGCGGCAGGAAGCACTGCTTGTCCTCCGCGCTCAGCCTGCCGATCCGATCGCGTGCAACCCAGGCCGCATCCGGCGACCGGGTTGCACCGTTCGGTAGCCTGAACCCTGTGGACGAGTCGAAGACGACGCCGCGACCGTCGCGGCGCGCCCACAGGTTCAGCTCCGTGATCAGGTCGCTGTTGCGACGTCCGGTCTCCGCGCCCGTGGGCGGCATGACCTGGATCTCCCCATTCGCGTCCCGCTCGATCCGATAGTCGGCGTTCGCCTGGCAAAAGGCGAAGAACTGCGCGTCGTCCATCGGTACGGAGTCCGGCAGCTTCAGGTGAACGGGTTCGGCGAGCGCCGTGTTCATCGGGCGTGGCTCCTGCAGGGACGCGAACGCCTGGAGTCTAGCTCGCGTGCTCGGCGAGATACAGCCAGGTGTCGATGACGGTGTCCGGGTTCAGCGAGACGCTCTCGATACCTTCCTTCACCAGCCAGTCGGCGAAGTCGGCATGGTCCGACGGCCCCTGACCGCAGATGCCGACATACTTGCCCGCGTCGCGGCAGGCGCGGATGGCCATGGACAGCATGGCCTTCACGGCTGGGTCGCGCTCGTCGAAGTGCTCCGCCACCAGGGCCGAGTCGCGGTCGAGGCCGAGGGTCAGCTGGGTCATGTCGTTGGAGCCGATGGAGAACCCGTCGAAGTACTCCAGGAACTGCGCGGCCAGAACGGCGTTGGACGGGATCTCGCACATCATGATCAGCTTGAGGCCGTTCTTGCCGCGCTCGAGGCCCTGTTCCGCGAGGGCCTCGGTGACGGCCTTGGCCTGACCGAGGGTGCGCACGAACGGGACCATGATCTGCAGGTTGGTCAGCCCCATCTCGTCGCGAACGTACTTCAGCGCCTCGCACTCCATGGCGAAGCACTCCTTGAAGTCGTCCGCCACGTAGCGACCGGCGCCGCGGAAGCCGATCATCGGGTTTTCTTCCTCGGGCTCGTAGCGCGGGCCGGCGACGAGGTTGGCGTACTCGTTGGACTTGAAGTCCGACATGCGCACGATGACCGGGTTCGGCGCGAAGGCCGCCGCCAGGGTGCTGATGCCCTCGATCAGGCGCTTGACGTAGAACTCGCGTGGCGACGGATAGGCGGCGATGCGCGGGGCGATCTGGGCCTTGAGGTCATCGGGCAGGGTGTCGAACTCCAACAACGCCTTGGGATGGATGCCGATGGTGTTGTTGATGATGAACTCCAGCCGGGCCAGACCGATGCCGGCGTTCGGCGTCGCCGAGAAAGCGAAGGCGCGCTCCGGGTTGCCAACGTTCATCATGACCTTGACCGGCACCTCGGGCATCTTGTCGAGCTCGGCCGTCTTGTGCTCGAAGGGCAGGGCGCCCTGGTAGATGAAACCGGTGTCGCCCTCGGCGCAGGACACGGTCACCTCGGCGCCGTCGGCCACGCGGTCGGTGGCGTCGTTGCAGCCGACCACGGCCGGTACGCCCAGCTCGCGGGCGATGATGGCCGCATGGCAGGTGCGCCCGCCGCGGTTGGTGACGATGGCCGCTGCGCGCTTCATGACCGGCTCCCAGTCCGGGTCGGTCATGTCGGTGACCAGCACATCGCCGGGCTGCACGTGCTCCATGTCGCGGATGGAGTCCACCACCCGGGCCTTGCCGGCGCCGATGCGGTGGCCGATGCTGCGGCCGGTCGCGAGGACCTCGCCGCGCTCCTTCAGCAGGTAGCGCTCGATGACCTGGCCGGAGCGGCTCTGGACCGTCTCGGGACGGGCCTGGACGACATAGAGCAGGCCGTCGGTGCCGTCCTTTGCCCATTCGATGTCCATGGGGCGGCCGTAGTGCTGCTCGATGAGTACCGCCTGGCGGGCCAGGTCCTCGATCTCGGCGTCCGTGATGCTGAAGCGCTGCTGGTCCGCCTCGGACACGTCCTCGGTCAGGACCGGGGACTGATCCGAGCCCGGGGCACCGGGCTTCGCGTAGACCATGCGGATGGCCTTGTCGCCGACGGTGCGGCGCAGGATGGCCGGTCGGCCGGCGGCCAGGGTCGGCTTGTGCACGTAGAACTCGTCCGGATTCACGGCACCCTGGACCACCATTTCACCGAGGCCGTAGCTGGCGGTGATGAAGACCGCATCCCGGTAACCGGACTCGGTGTCCAGCGTGAACATGACGCCGCTGGCGGCCAGGTCGCTGCGCACCATGCGCTGAACGCCGGCGGACAGGGCCACCTCGGCGTGCGCGAAGCCCTGGTGCACGCGATAGGCGATGGCGCGGTCGTTGTAGAGCGACGCGAACACCTCGCGGATGGCCCGCTTGACGTTTTCCAGGCCATGGACGTTCAGGAAGGTCTCCTGCTGACCGGCGAAGGATGCATCCGGCAGGTCCTCGGCGGTGGCCGACGAGCGCACGGCCCAGGTGGCGCCGTCATTGCCGTCCTGGCCGGCCAGCTCCTTGTAGGCCGCCTCGATGTCCGCGTCCAGCTTCGCGGGGAAGGGCTGCTCGATGATCCAGCCGCGAATCTTCGGGCCGGCCTCGCTCAGCGCCGCGATGTCGTCGACGTCCAGGGTTTCCAGCTCCGCCGCGATGCGCTTGTCCAGGCCGCTGGCCGACAGGAACTCCCGATAGGCCTCCGCGGTGGTTGCGAAACCGCCCGGCACGCGCACGCCGACGGCGGTCAGGTGTTGGATCATCTCGCCGAGGGACGCATTCTTGCCGCCGACGATCGGAACGTCGTCCATGCCCAGTTCTGAAAGCCAACGGACGGTCTCGGTCATCGGGGCGTACCTCGGATTGATGGTCGGTGCCTGGTGTGGGCGGCGAGCGTAACCAACTCGCAACCCCTTGGAAGTAACGGGGCAATATAGCGTAACGCGACGCCGGCGTTGCGGACATGAATCAATGCTGAGAATAGGGCTATAGTCACCCTGGCTTCGGCCGGTCGGCACTGTTCATCTTGCTGATAGGCTGTCCAAGAAGCGCCGTGCAGGTCCGGGTCGTTTGCGCCGATAACAGTCCGCCGCGGCATCCGCCTCGGCCTGGGGGCCCGGGTGCCAGCGGATCGTCATTGGCCGTACTTGGTCCTCAGCTCCCGCATCACCTCGTCGCCGGCAACCGCCGTGACCGCGCCGCTGTCGAGTTCCGCGGCGCGACGGAGGTTTCTGTTCCCTGGTGACATCGTTCCACGGTGTCACCGGTCCGTCGGCGCTCCGCGCCATGGGCCATCCTCCCGCGCTGGCGTGCTAGCGGGACTCGCTGCCCCGGGCGCGGAGCGCCCACAGAGGCGCGACACCGCGGGAGCGGTGTCGCGAGGTGCAACTGTTGGATCATTCTGCCGCCGTTGCCGCGGGTGCATAGCGCAGAAGCAAGAGCCGGTCCGCCGACACCGGCGCAAAGGCGTAGGCGCGGCCCTGGTCGTCGCTGAACTCCACCTCGAAGGTGTCCGGCCCGAGTGTCTCTACCACGGTCCCCACCTGGCCGGTCAGCATGCCATGCTCCGGCAGGTCCGTGGTGAGGGCGACGACTGCGTGAGGTGTGATGATGTTGTGCATGGCAACTCCGTGAAGTCGATGCTCAAAGCACGAAACAACTGGTGAGCCGAGGCGCCGTCTCACCGGCGCGAATGATCCAGGTGGTGCGTACCTGTGCCGCCCCTTTGGGCCCGATGACTTCAAAGTCTAAGTGATAACGCCGACCATGGGCATCGGCTCGGCCGGGGACGGCGGGCCGATCCCGAGCAGCTCGCAGGAAGGCCGTTCGCAGCCAAGCCGCCTCGTGGGCCGTGATGCCGAGCGCCGCCGCGAAGACGCGCGCCTTGTGCCGCCCCCGCGGATGGGCGGGATTCAGGCAGTAGTCGCGGAGCTTGTCGAGGTCGACAACGGCTTGGTCGGCGTTCGGCAGGTGCATTGGTGTTGGAAGTGATCACCCGGTTTCGTCGCTCGCTGTCAGCCACCGCAACACCGATAGCCTCTGCTCGTCGCTCTCCAGGATAGTTCGCCATTCCCGATTGTCCGGATTAGTCTCCACCGATGGGCGCAGGATGGCGATGGCGCGCTCGAAGTCCGTGCCGCATCCGTGGCCGCCGCGGCCGGTTCCCAGCCACCGTCCAGCAAGCGGCGCAGCTCGCTAGCAAGGAGGTTCAGGGCGAGGATCTGGTCGCGGGGGGCGAGCTGGGTCAGATGGCCGGTGCTGCGCCAGTCGATCAGGGCCTCGCGCAGTACGCCGCGGAAGCGGGCGGCCTCGTGCAGGTCCTGGTGCTGGGCGGCCAGCTCCTCGGCGGCGACCTCGTGCTAGGCGCGCAGGACGAATTCGCTGGCGGGCGGCAGGGCCGGCGGCGTTACGCGCGCGACGATGGCGTGGGGGTTGCGGGCCTGGTCCAGGTCGGACTGGGAGAAGGTCTCTTTCAGCCGGCAGGCGGTCTCCGATAGCAGGTCTTCCAGGAATCGGCTGCCCTGGTAGCTCGCCATGGCGAGCGGTTGGCGCGAGCGATCGTCCAGTTCCTCGAAGCGCTTGCGGATGAGCTGGTGGTGGTCGAGCCGGGCGATCTGCAGCAACTGCCCCGCGCCAGCCTTCGGACTCGCTCCCCTGCGCCCCCACATGGTTCAGGATGAAGATCTTCAGCCCCGCCACCCAACGCTGGTTCAGCCAGAACTTCGCAGGCCCCACCGATGCCCAGGCGGCGGGCTGGCCTGTGATCGCGAGCGGGCGGAATGTGCTCATTATCGCGCCGACGGGCAGCGGTAAGACGCTGGCGGCCTTTCTCTGGTCCATCGATCGCCTAATGGGATCGGCGCAGGGATCGGCCCAGGGATCGGTACAGGGCTCGGCGCAGGACCCGCCTCGGGACCCGGCTCGGGACGGGTTGGCGGGCGCGGGCGAGGAGGCGCAGGCCGGCACTCGGGTGCTCTACATCTCGCCGCTGAAGGCGCTGGTGTACGACATCGAGCGCAACCTGCGGGCGCCCCTGGCCGGTATCTCGGCGGCCGCCGCCGCGCTGGGCGAGCAGCAACGCGCGCCGCGGGTGGCGATCCGCACCGGCGATACCTCCCAGCGGGAGCGGGCGCAGCAGCTCAAGGAGCCGGCGGAGATCCTGGTGACGACGCCGGAGTCGCTCTACCTGCTGCTCGGCTCGCGTGCGGCGGAGCACCTGGCCTCGGTCCACACGGTCATCGTCGACGAGGTGCACGTGCTGGCCTCCAGCAAGCGCGGGGCGCACCTGGCCCTGTCCCTGGAGCGGCTGACGGCGCTGGTGGAGGCGGCCGGCGCGGCCGATCCGCAGCGCATCGGGCTCTCGGCCACCGTGGAGCCCTTGGCAGAGGCCGCGCGCTGGCTCGGTGGTGATCGGCCGGTGGAGGTGGTCGACGCCGCCGCGCCGCCGCGGCTGGACCTGACCATCAGCGTGCCGGTGCCGGACATGGAGCACCCGCCCCGGGTCGCCGACGGCGCTCCGCAGGGGTTGGATGCCGCCGGCGGCCCGATCCTCGGCGAGCTCTACGCTCGAGAGGTGGCGCGCCCGCCGGCGGAGAAGGGCATGTGGTCGGCCATCTACCCGGCGCTCCTGGACGAGATCCTGGCGCATCGCTCGACCATCGTCTTCGTCAACAGCCGCGGACTCGCGGAGCGGCTGTGTCGGCGGTTGAACGAGACCTACGTCGAGCGAATCACCGGCCGGACCGAAGGCGATCTGGACGACGACGGCGTCATCGACCCGATGCTGGAGGGCGCCGAGGAGCTGGCGGAATTCGATGAGCCCGAGGCCGCCGGCCAGGAGTTCCCCGGTGTCCTCGCTCACCCCGCAACCGGCGAGCCGATGGGGCTCGGTATCGGCGACCTGGTCCGCGCCCACCACGGGAGCGTCAGCCACGAGCAGCGCGCGGAGATCGAGGACGGGCTTAAGGCCGGCACGCTGAAGGCCATCGTCGCCACCAGCTCGCTGGAAATGGGCATCGACATGGGCGGCGTGGATCAGGTGCTCTTGGTGGAGTCGCCGGGCTCCGTCGCCCGCGGGCTGCAGCGGGTCGGCCGCGCCGGGCACGGCGTCGGCGAGGTCAGCACCGGGCGCATCTTTCCGAAGTTCCGCGGCGACCTGCTGGAGTGCGCGGTCATCGCCGGGCGCATGCAGAAGGGCGAGCTGGAGCCCTTTCGGATGCCGTCCAACGCCCTGGACGTGCTGGCGCAGCAGATCGCCGCCCATTGCGTGGCGGGCGAGCGGACGGTGGCGGAGATCCAGCGCCTGGTGAACCGCGCCGGGCCCTACCGGGAGCTGAGCCCGGCGGCGCTGACCTCGGTGCTGGATATGCTCTCCGGGCGCTTCCCGTCCAGCGACTTCGCCGACCTCAAGCCGCTGCTGGCCTGGGATCGGTCCACGGATGTGCTGAGTCCGCGCAAGGGCGCGGCCATGACCACGCGGCTCAACGCCGGCACCATCCCGGATCGCGGCAATTACGCCGTGCACCTCGGAAGCGAAGGCCCGCGCATCGGCGAGCTGGACGAGGAAATGGTTTTCGAGACCCGCGCCGGCGAGTGCATCCTGCTCGGCGCCTCCACCTGGCGGGTGGAGGAGATCACCCGCGACCGGGTCATCGTCTCGCCGGCGCCGGGCGAGCCCGGCAAACTGCCCTTCTGGCGCGGCGATGGCCCCGGCCGACCCGTCGAGCTCGGCCGCGCCGTCGGTGCCTTCTGCCGGGAGGTGGCCCGGCGAACGTCCGATGACGCCATCGCCTGGATCGAGCAGCAGGCGCCGCTGGACGAGCACGCCGCCGTCAACCTGGCGGACTACATCCAGGCGCAGCGCGACGCCACCGGCAAGGTGCCGGACGACCGGACCATCGTCATCGAGCGCTTCCGCGACGAGCTGGGCGACTGGCGCATCTGCATCCTGACCCCCTTCGGCGCCCGCATCCACGCCCCCTGGGCCATGGCCCTGCAATGGCAGCTGGAGCACCGCGAGGGCTTCGAGGTGCAGGTGATGTATACCGACGACGGCATCGTGCTGCGCCTGGCGGACGGCGACGAGCTGCCGGACCTGATGGCCCTGCTGCCGCACCCGGAGGAGATCGAGGACCGCGTCACCGAACAGCTCGCCGACACGGCGCTGTTCGCCAGCCTGTTCCGCGAGAACGCCGGTCGCGCCCTGCTGATGCCGAAGCGCTCGGCCAAGGGCCGCCGGCCGCTCTGGGCGCAGCGCATCAAGGCCCAGAACCTGCTCGCCGTCGTGCGCCGCTATCCGGGCTTCCCGGTGGTGCTGGAGACCTATCGCCAGGCGCTGAGCGATCAGTTCGACCTGGTGGGGCTCAAGGAACTGCTGCGGGCCGTCCAGTCCCGCGTCATCCGGGTGCACGAGGTGGAGACGCCGAGCGCCTCGCCGTTTGCGCGCTCCCTGGTGTTCGACTATGTCGCCGCGTACATCTACGAGCAGGATGCCCCCATCGCCGAGCGCCGTGCCCAGGCCCTGACCCTGGATCGCGGTCTGCTCGCCGAGCTGCTGGGCCAGGCCGAGCTGCGCGAGCTGCTGGACCCGCAGGTGCTGGAGGAGCTGGAGGCGGAGCTCGCGCACCTGACGCCCGAGCGCCGGGCGCGCGATGCGAACGAGCTGCACGACCTGCTGCGGCGGCTGGGCGACCTCACCGAGGCGGAGATCGCCGACCGCTGCATTGCTGGACCGGCCTGCGACGATGGGCTTGAGGCGGATGTCGAAGCAGGGATCGGTCCGGGCCGGATCGACCCGACCCCCTGGCTCGATGACCTGGCCCGCCAGCGCCGCGCGGTGCGGATCGGCGTGGCCGGAGCGCTGCGCTGGATCGCCGCCGAGGACGCGGGGCTCTATCGGGACGCGCTCGGCTCCGTGCCGCCGCCCGGCCTGCCGGAGGACTTCATCGCCCCCACCGAGGCGCCGCTGGAGCAGCTGGCCCGGCGTTACGCCCGCACCCATGGCCCCTTCCCGACCCGCGATCTCGCGCGGCGCCTGGGCCTGCAGCCGGCCCAGCTGGAGCCCGTGCTGACACTGCTCGAGACCCGCGGCGAGCTGGTGCACGGCGAGATGCGCCCCCTGGCCGCGGGCGGCGGACACGCGCCCGAGTGGTGCGACGCGGAGATCATGCGCCGGCTGCGTCGCCGCACCTTGGCCCGCGCCCGCAACGAGGTGGCGCCGGTGGACGGCGCGACCCTGGGTCGCTTCCTGCCGGACTGGCAGGGCGTCGGCGGCGAGTCCCGACAGGCCCGCGATGTCCGCGAGCGGCTGCTGGAGGCCCTGTTGCAGCTCGAGGGGTCGACCCTGAGCTGGACGCAGCTCGACCGGGTGCTGCTCCCGGCGCGGGTGCCCGGCTACCGGTCCGAGGATCTCGACATGCTCGCCGCGACCGGGCAGATCGTCTGGGTCGGGCGCGGATCGGCTGGTCCCAAGGACGGCAAGGTCGCGGTCTATCGGCGCGACAACCTGGCGCTGGGGCAGGACCGAGCGCCGACTGAGGCATCGGGCCAGGATGCAACCGGCGATGGCGCCGAGGACGCCGAGGACCGCCTCGCCCCTGGGCTGCGTGCCGCCCTGCTGGAGCAGTTGCGGCGCCGCGGCGCCTGCTTCCTGCTGGACCTGCAACGGGCCGCGGAACCGGTGCTGGCGGGCGTCGGCGCCGGCGCTGGAGCCGAGGCCTTCGACGCGGCGCTCTGGGATCTGGTCTGGGACGGGGTCATCACCAACGACACCTTCGCGCCGCTGCGCGCGCTGGCCGGCGGCAAGGGCAGGTCGGCCGGGGCCGCTGGGGCCAGACGGGGCGGTCGGCGCGGTGTTCGAGGCGGGGGGCGTGCTGGCCTGCGTGCCGATCTCGGCCGTGGCGGGGCAGCGGGCATGACCGGCGGTCTCGCCGGCGGGCGTTGGTCGCTGGTGGCGGACCTGGCCGTCGATGACGGGATCAGCGATACCGAGCGCCTGCTCCTCGTTGCCCGCATGCTGCTGGAGCGCTACGGCATCCTGAGCCGCGAGGCCGTCGCCGCCGAGGCGCTGCCCGGCGGCTTCGGCCCCATCTATCGCGTGCTCAAGGAGTTGGAGGAGGGCGGCCAGGTGCGTCGCGGGCACTTCGTCGAGGGCCTGTCCGGCGCTCAGTTCGCGCTGCCGGCTGCCGTCGAGCGGCTGCGCGCGGCCCGCGAGGACGAGATACCCATGGACGGCTACACCGATGACGACGTCCGCGTCCTCGCCGCCGCCGATCCCGCCAATCCCTATGGTGCGCTGCTCCCCTGGCCGGAGACGGCGGCCGCCGTCGTCGGGTCCGCCGCGCGGTCCGATGCGGGTGACGGCGAACTCGCGCGACGTGGCAGATCCGCGGCTGGTCACGGCAAGGGTGCTGCTGCCACGGGCGAGTCGCAGCGTGCCGCGGCGGCCAAGCAGTCGCCGAAGCGCGCCGCCGGGGCCTGGGTCGTGCTGGTGGCCGGCAAGCCCGTGCTCTACCTCGGCGCCAACGCTCGGCAGGTGATGACTTTTGCGGGCAGCATCACCGATACCGGCCGCGAACTGGAGCTGGCCGCCGCCGCGCTGCACCGCATCCCCTCCGGCCGCAAGCGGCTGCTGATCCAGCACGTCGACGGCCAGCCGGTGCTGGAGTCATCGCTGCGCGAGACCTTCATCAAAGCCGGCTTCGAGCCGGACTACGATGCCCTCGCACCGGCCCGCTTCCGCCCCGGCGGCACCGGCCGCGACCCCAATGCCATTGCCTGTGCTGGGCCGCGGGGTTAGCCTCGTTTCATCATCCGTGGAGAGCGGCATCGCGCGAGGCGCGTCTTACGCTACCCAAGCAAGGGTTCAGACTGGAGTCTAGTCGATGACTGTTGAAGAGCGACTTGCCGACACGCTGCGTCAACTCAATCCCGATAAAAGGGCGGAAGTGCTTGATTTTGCAGAGTTTTTGCGGGTTCGCGTACGGCCGCAGCGCGAAGGGCGGCGCCCGTTCGGTCTTGCTGCCGGCGATTTTACCGTGCCGGATGACTTCGATGATCCGCTTTCCGCAGATGAGCTCGGGTTGTTCGAGCAATGAGGCTGCTGCTGGATACCCATGTTTTTTTTGGCACAT
This sequence comes from Thiohalocapsa sp., assembly GCA_028277725.1. Taxonomy (GTDB): domain Bacteria; phylum Pseudomonadota; class Gammaproteobacteria; order Chromatiales; family Chromatiaceae; genus Thiohalocapsa. The sequence continues at coordinate 12,872 of JANQFX010000018.1, read as the reverse complement.
CACCGGGTCAGAGAGACTTTCGCCACGCCTACGTGATCTGCTGCTGGATCGCGGCAATCAGGTTCTATTGAGTCCGGTGTCCATTTGGGAGGCATTGGTGAAGCATCGGCTCGGAAAGCTCCCGTTGCCGCCTACTCCTGAGCGTTATCTGCCGGCACAGCGCCGCGTCCATGGATTCGACGCACTTCCGCTCGATGAATCCAGTGTCTCAAGGCTGGCCGACTTGCCCGATCTCCACCGCGATCCCTTCGACCGCATGCTGATCTGCCAGGCGCTGGCGCATGGGCTGACGCTCGCGACGGTGGACCCGCTGATCCAGCAATACCCGGTCCCGACCTGCTGAGGAGCGACGTTCCTCTGCGACGGCGCCTCAACGCCCGAGCATGCCCTCGTGCTCGATGAAGGCGATGATGTCGTCGACGCCGTCGCCGGCCTTGAGGTTGCTGAAGACCCAGGGGCGTTCGGGGCGCATGCGCTCGGTGTCGGCGCGCATGACGTCCAGCGAGGCGCCGACCCGGGTGGCCAGATCGGTCTTGTTGATCACCAGCAGATCGGAGCGGGTGATGCCGGGGCCGCCCTTGCGCGGGATCTTCTCTCCTGCGGCGACATCGATGACGTAGATGGTCAGGTCGGCAAGTTCCGGGCTGAAGGTGGCCGACAGGTTGTCGCCGCCGCTCTCGATGAAGACGATGTCCAGGCCGGGGAATCGCTGTTGCAGGTCCTCCACCGCTGCGAGGTTCATGGAGGCGTCCTCGCGGATGGCGGTGTGCGGGCAGCCGCCGGTCTCGACCCCGATGATGCGCTCGAAGGGCAGGGCCTCGGCGCGCATCAGGATCTTTGCATCCTCCTGGGTATAGATGTCGTTGGTGACCACGGCGATGTCGTAGCGCTCGCGCAGGCGCTTGCACAGCAGCTCCAGCAGCGCCGTCTTGCCGGAGCCGACGGGGCCGCCGACGCCGATGCGCAGGGGTGGTCTGTTGGTTGTCATTTCACTCTCCGAAGGCGGCTCTCAGCTGGTGCTTAACAGCTCGGGAAGCACTGATTGATCAGTGCTTCCCGAACGGGGCAGAATGCCCCGCCATTTTCAGCGACGTAAGTCGCCGAAAATGGCGGGAAGCTAAACCTAAGTTTCTCGCTTCACGTGCCGATTTTGGCCATGGATGGCCAATCATCGGCGTCTCCCGAAATTCAGGACCGGAACAGCCGCGTGTATTGGGTCTCGTGCAGGGCGCTGGCGACGGCGAGCGACGGTGCGCCGGCGCCGATGTCGTCGTCCTGCAGGCGCTTTGCGGTTTCCACCGCCGCGGGCAGCATCGCGGCCAGGCGCAGTTGGGCCTGCTGGCCCTGGGTCTGTCCCAGGGGCACGAGCTTGATGGCAGCGGCGACCTGGTTCTCCAGCCAGCCCCAGGCGTAGCCGAGCAGGCAATCGTCGAGGGCGATGTGCCAATGCACGGCGGCACGGGCGAAGCCCGCGGCCTGGGACTGTCCGAGGGGCGCTCGCCAGTCGCCGCCGACGTCGATGCCCAGGTCACCGAGCAGGCTGGCCAGGGCGCGGGCGCGGTTGCGTTCCTCGTCGCGGAGCTCGCGGGTCTCGCGCCCGGCCAGCAGGGTCCGGCTCCAGTGGCCCAGGGTGGCGGGGTCGGCCTCGGCGCAGGCGTGGTACAGCCGCACCAGGATGGCCAAGTCGAAGTGCGCGAGACCGTCGTCGATCAGCCCCGCGAGCCAGTCCTCCAGGGATGACAGGTCCCCGACCCAGCCGGCCTCCACGGCGGATTCCAGGCCCTGGGAATAGGTGAAGCCGCCGATGGGCAGGGCCGGGCTGGTGAGTTGCAGCAGGCGCAGCCGGCCCAGGGGATCAGTGGTCATGCCCCGGATGGTGCCCGTGCCGGTGCCCGGCGTGCTGCCGATGGTCGTGGCCATGATCCTGCCCATGACCGTGGGTCTGGCTTTGGCCGTGGCCCGACGCGGAACCGCCATAGGCGCCGGGCTCGGGCTCGAAGGGCGCGCCGAGGTGCTCGGGTTGCAGGCCGAGCCCGCGTACCAGATCGTCGAGTACGTCGTCGCGCTGGTAGCGCAGCCGGGCCGGTTCGATCTGCAACGCCACGTGTCGGTTGCCGAGGTGGTAGCAGGCCCGCGCCAGCAGCAGCGGGTCGTCGCAACGGACCTCGGAGACGGGCTCGTCCGCGGCGCATACCCGCACCACCAACCCGTCGACGCCACCGAGCAGATCGCCGTCGCGCAGCACCTCGCCGCGCCGCAGGAAGAGCCCGGCCTCGCGACCGTCGTCTAGCCGCACCCGCTGGCGGGCGCGGATGCGCCGCTCCAGCGGCAGGGTCAGGGTCGCGGCGGGCGTTCCGTCGGCGAGGCGTCGATCGAGTTCCAACATGGTTGCGTCCGGCATCGGCTCAGAACAGGAAATAGCGCTGGGCCATCGGCAGCACATCGGCCGGTTCGCAGCTGAGCAGCTCACCGTCGGCGCGGACCTGGTAGGTCTGCGGGTCGACCTCGATCTCCGGCTGCCAGTCGTTGAGCAGCATGTCGGCCTTGCGCACGGCGCGGCAGTTGCGCGCGACACCGACCAGGGACTCGAGCCCGAGTTGGCGGTGCACGTCGGCCTCGTAGGCGGTGCGCGACAGGAAGGTCATGCGCGTGGCGTGCAGGGCGCCGCCCATGGCGCCGAACATGGTCCGGTAGTGCACCGGCTGCGGCGTCGGGATGGAGGCGTTCGGGTCGCCCATGGGGGCCGCGGCGATCATGCCGGACTTGAGGATCAGGCTCGGCTTGGTGCCGAAGAAGGCGGGCTTCCAGAGCACCAGGTCGGCCAGCTTGCCGACCTCGACGGAGCCGACCTCGTGGGCGATGCCGTGGGTCAGGGCCGGGTTGATGGTGTACTTGGCGATGTAGCGGCGGGCGCGCAGGTTGTCGTGCTCCGGGGCGTCGCCGTTCAGGGTGCCGCGCTGGACCTTCATCTTGTGCGCGGTCTGCCAGGTGCGGGTGATGACCTCGCCGACGCGGCCCATGGCCTGGGAGTCGGAGGCGATCATCGAGAAGGCGCCGAGGTCGTGCAGGATGTCCTCGGCGGCGATGGTCTCGCGCCGGATGCGCGACTCGGCGAAGGCGACATCCTCCGGAATCGACGGCGACAGATGATGGCAGACCATCAGCATGTCCAGATGCTCGTCGACGGTGTTGACCGTGTAGGGGCGGGTCGGGTTGGTGGACGAGGGGAGCACATTGTCGTGCCCGGCCGCCTTGATGATGTCCGGCGCATGGCCGCCACCCGCGCCCTCGGTGTGATAGGTGTGGATGGTGCGCCCGGCGATGGCGGCCAGGGTGTCCTCGACGAAGCCGGACTCGTTCAGCGTGTCGGTATGGATGGCGACCTGCACATCCAGGTTCTCTGCCACCGTGAGGCAGTTATCGATGGCGGCCGGTGTGGTGCCCCAGTCCTCGTGTAACTTGAGGCCGATGGCGCCGGCGGCGACCTGCTCCGACAAGGGCTCCGGGCGTGAGGCGTTGCCCTTGCCCAGCAAGCCGAGGTTGACCGGCAGCGCATCGGCGGCCTGGAGCATGCGTTGGATGTTCCAAGGGCCGGGGGTGCAGGTGGTGGCGTTGGTGCCGGTGGCCGGACCGGTGCCGCCGCCGAGCATCGTGGTGACGCCGGACATCAGCGCCTCCTCCACCTGCTGCGGGCAGATGAAATGGATGTGCGCGTCGATGCCGCCGGCGGTGAGGATCTGTCCCTCGCCGGCGATGGCCTCGGTGCCCGGTCCGATGATGATGTCCACGCCGGGCTGGACGTCCGGATTGCCGGCCTTGCCGATGCCGCAGATGCGCCCGTTCTTGATGCCGACGTCGGCCTTGACCACGCCCCAGTGATCCAGGATCAGGGCGTTGGTGATGACCAGGTCCACCACCTGAGCCGCGCCGCGCTGGCCCTGGCCCATGCCGTCGCGGATGACCTTGCCACCGCCGAACTTGACTTCGTCACCATAGACGGTGCGGTCCTCTTCCACCTGCAGGAAGAGTTCGCTATCGGCGAGGCGCACCCGGTCGCCCACCGTGGGGCCGTACATCTCGGCATAGGCTTGGCGGCTGATGCGGCTCATGGACGTGCTCCCGTCTCCAGCGTGCCCATCACCTGGCCGCGGAAACCATAGACCCGACGGTCGCCTGCATAGGCCACCAGCTCTACCTCGCGGGTCTGGCCCGGCTCGAAGCGTACGGCGGTTCCCGCGGGGATGTTCAGCCGGTAGCCGCGGGCCCTGTCGCGCTCGAAGGCGAGGGCGCCGTTGCTCTCGGCGAAGTGGTAGTGGGAGCCGACCTGGATGGGCCGATCGCCGGTGTTGGCTACCGATAGGGTCAGGGTCTCGCGCCCCGCGTTGAGTTCGATCTCGCCGTCGGCGGCGATTACCTCACCTGGGATCATGCTTGGCTCCTCGCGTCGCGTAGTCGTACGGCAGATGATGATGCATCGGCGTTTGCCGTGCGCAAACGGTCTCGTAGCTTCTGCCCTGCTGCACCAGCACGGTCAATCAATCAGGGTCTAATAAGTTCAGACGATGGGATCGTGCACGGTCACCAACTTGGTGCCGTCGGGGAAGGTGGCCTCCACCTGGACCTCGTGGATCATGTCCGCGACGCCGTCCATGACGTCGTCTCGGCCGAGCAGGGTGCGGCCGTGGTCCATCAGCTCGGCGACGCTGCGCCCGTCGCGTGCGCCCTCCAGGATGCCGGCGCTGATGTAGGCCATGGCCTCCGGGTAGTTGAGCTTGAGCCCGCGCGCCTTGCGCCGCTCGGCGAGCAGCGCGGCGGTAAAGAGCAGGAGCTTGTCTTTCTCTCTCGGGGTGAGTTCCATGGTGGTCGGTGCTCGGGTTCGATTCGCTTCGCGCGCTGAAAACGGGCAGGAAGCCCATCTTTCAGCCTCCAATCAAGTCGCCCAGATCCGCGGTGGGCTGGCGGCGCGTCCCAGGGTCGCCGGCCGCAGGGCTCGCCAGACGCCGCGCAGCAGCCTCAGGGCCGCCTCGGTCGAGGGGCCAAGATACCGCAGAATCAAGAGATCCTCGATCAGCGTCGCCGCCGCGCGCTGCTCGCCGTCGCCCTGGCAGGTCGACGGGAGCAGTGCCCGACAGGCGTCCAATTCGGTATCGCCGGCGTGGCTCATCACCAGCGTGCCGGTGACGGCCAGGCCGGCGAGCAGGGAGACTCGGCGGCGGCGGTCGGGGTCGATACGCTGGCGCTCCAGCAGCAGGGGGACGCCGTCGCGATCGATGCGCAGCCCGCTGTCGACGACGCCCTGGTCGAAGGCCTCGCCGATGGCCGGACGCCCGAGGCACTGCACCTCCGACAACACCAGGCGCGCGTCGCCGTTCAACTCGACGCGGGTGTCCAGGCGTACTCGGGCGCCGGGAAAGAAGATGTTCTCCGGCGGAAGCCACTCCAGCGTGGCGCCGTCGGCGACGCGCAGCCGCTGTTGCTGGTCGGCGCGTCTGCCGTCGCTGCGGTAGAACTTGGTGGCACCGGGTGCTGTGAGCAGGGCCTGGGCCTGTTGGTCCAGCCGCACCTCGATGTCCAGTTCATCGCCACCGACCACGCCGCCCGGCGGATGCAGCAGGTAGACATGGCAGGGCCCGCCCTCCGGATAGAAGGGGCGTTGCACCGACAGCGGACCTCGGCGCCGGCGCTCCGCCAGCAGGGTGCAGTCCCCGCGGCGGCGCAGGCCCAGGTGCAACTCGGCACGCCAGCCGGTCCCCTGCCCGGGTCGATCCGCCCGCCGACGGGCGTCGGGCGGTGTGGCCGGGGGCAGAGTCGGGCCAACGCTGGGGCGCACGCTGGGGTGGGCGGAGACGGGTGCGGCGGGTTCGGCCATGGGCATCGACTCAGACCGTCAGGTACTGCTGGATCAGTCCCTCGCTCAGCTCCGGCATGGTGCCGGTGGCCATGACCCGGCCGCGGTCCAGCAGGCAGAAGCGGTCGCCGACCTTGCGGGCGAAGGGGAGCTTCTGTTCCACCAGCAGGACGGTCAGGCCCATGTCGCGGTTCAGTCTGCGGACGATGTCGCCGATGTCGGCGACGATGTTCGGCTGTATGCCCTCGGTGGGCTCGTCAAGGATCAGGAGTTGCGGGTCCGTGACCAGCGCGCGACCGATGGCCAACTGCTGCTGCTGTCCGCCGGAGAGGTCGCCGCCGCGCCGGCGTAGCATCTCGCGCAGCACCGGAAACATCTCGTAGATGAAGTCCGGCACGCGCGACCGCTTGTCCCGGCGGGCGGGCAGGCCGATGAGCAGATTCTCCTCCACCGTCAGCAGCGGGAAGATCTGGCGACCCTGGGGCACATAGCCGATGCCGAGGGTTGCGCGCTGCTCGGCGCCGGCGCGCAGCAGATTGGTGCCCTTGTAGTCGAGGGCGCCGCCTCTGATGGGCAGCAGGCCCATGATGCACTTGAGCAGCGTGGTCTTGCCGACGCCGTTGCGGCCCATGAGTACGGTGCACTCGCCCTCGGGAACCTCGAGGTCCAGGTCCCAGAGGGTGTGGGACTGGCCGTAATACTGGTTGAGGCCCGTGACGTTCAGCATGGCCTTGAGCTCCCGGTTCGGCTGCCGGTGTGACCCCGGAGGGGAATGGCCCTACGGATGCGGCGGCTATTCTCCAAGGTACACCTCCACGACGCGCTGGTCGTTCTGCACCTGATCCATGCTGCCCTCGGCGAGGACGCTGCCCTGATGCAGCACGGTGACACGGCTGTTCAGCGAGCGGACGAAGTCCATGTCGTGTTCCACCACGACGACGGAGTGCTGACCTCTTAGGGACATCAGCAACTCGGCCGTGCGGTCCATCTCCTGGTGGGTCATGCCGGCGACGGGCTCGTCCACCAGCAACAACAGCGGGTCCTGCATCAGCAGCATGCCGATTTCCAGCCACTGCTTCTGGCCGTGGGACAGGGCGCCGGCCTCCCGATCGATGTGTTCCGTGAGCCCGATGGTGCCGAGGACCTCGTCGATGCGCGTGCGTTGCTCGCCGGAGAGCTTGGCGAACAGGGTCGGGAACACCCGCTTGTCCGCCGCCATGGCGAGTTCCAGGTTTTCGAACACCGTGTGATGCTCGAACACCGTCGGCTTCTGGAACTTGCGGCCGATGCCGATCTCCGCGATCTCGGGCTCCGTGAGCTTCAGCAGATCGATCTTCTGTCCGAAGGACACGGTGCCGCTGTCCGGGCGCGTCTTGCCGGTGATGATGTCCATCATCGTCGTCTTGCCGGCGCCGTTGGGGCCGATGATGCAGCGCAGCTCGCCGGCATCCACATAGAGGTTCAGGTCGTTGATGGCCTTGAAGCCGTCGAAGCTGACGTTGAGGTCCTCCAGGTACAGGATGGGGCCGTGGCTGATGTCCAACTCAAGGTCTTTGGCCTTGATCATGAAGTCGAACTGCCGGTCCGGGCGCATCGCCTCCTTGAACTGGAGCCAGGCCTGCCGCTGGGCGCTGAAGTCGAACGTCCGATCGCGATGCAGGAGATCGCGATCCTTGTCCATGGTCGGGCTCATGCGGCGACCTCCGGCGCGGCGTCGCCGGCGTCGGGATCGGCCTTGCGTCGCTTCAGCATCTGGAACAACCCGGCGATGCCACGGGGTAGGAAGAGGGTGACGAGCACGAACAGGCCGCCCAGGGCGAACAGCCAGGCCTCCGGGAAGGCGCCGGTGAAGTAGGTCTTGCCGTAGTTGACCGCGATGGCGCCCACCACGGCGCCGTAGAGCGTCGCGCGCCCGCCGATGGCGACCCAGACCACGAGCTCGATGCTGTTCAGCGGCGAGAACTCGCCCGGATTGATGATGCCGACCTGCGGCACATAGAGGGCGCCCGCGATGCCGGCCAGCATGGCCGAGAAGGTCCAGATGGCGACCTTGACCCGGTCCACCCGGTAGCCGATGAAGCGGGTGCGCGGCTCCGCGTCGCGGATGGCCACCGCCACGCGGCCGAGCTTGGAGGTGACGATCCAGCGGCAGGCCAGGTAGCCCAGGGCCAACGCCAGCGCGGAGGCCAGGAAGAGCCCGATACGGGTGCTGTCCGCCTGCAGATCGAAGCCGAGCAGGTCCTTGAAGTCCGTCAGGCCGTTATTGCCGCCGAAGCCCATCTCGTTGCGGAAGAAGGCCAGCATCAGGGCGTAGGTCAGCGCCTGGGTGATGATGGACAGGTACACGCCGGTGACCCGCGAGCGGAAGGCCAGCCAGCCGAACAGGAACGCCAAGGCACCCGGCACCAGCACCACCATCAGCATCGCGAACCAGAACAGGTCGAAGCCGTGCCAGAACCAGGGCAGCTCCTGCCAGTTCAGGAACACCATGAAGTCCGGCAGGACCGGGTCGCCGTAGACGCCGCGGTCGCCGATCTGGCGCATCAGGTACATGCCCATGGCGTAGCCGCCCAGGGCGAAGAAGGCGCCGTGGCCCAGGCTCAGAATCCCGAGATAGCCCCAGACCAGGTCCACCGCCACCGCGAGCAGGGCGTAGGTCAGATACTTGCCGAGCAGCGTCACGGTGAAGGTGCTGACATGGAAGGGGTTGCCCTCGGGCACCGCCAAGTTCAGCAACGGCACGACGATGGCCGTCAGCAACAGCAGCGCGAGCATCACCTGCCCGCCACGGTCTCCGCGGAGTACACCCATGGCTCAACCCTCCGCCGCGCGACCGCGCTGCGGGAACAGGCCCCGCGGTCGTTTCTGAATGAACAGGATGATGAACACCAGCACCAGGATCTTGGCGAGCACGGCGCCGGTCCAGGGCTCCATGAACTTGTTGGCGACCCCCAGCGTCAGACCGCCCACCAGGGTTCCCCACAGATTGCCGACGCCGCCGAATACCACGACCATGAAGGAGTCGATGATGTACGCCTGCCCCATGTTGGGGCCGACGTTGGTGAGCTGCGACAGGGCCACGCCGGCCACCCCCGCGATGCCGGCGCCGAGGCCGAACGTCAGCGCATCCACCCGCGCCGAGCGCACGCCCATGGCACGCGCCATGTCGCGGTTTTGGGACACGGCGCGTACCTGCAGGCCGAGGGCCGTGCGCTTGAGGATCATCAAGAGCGCGAAGAACACCAACAGCGCGAAGATGAAGATGTAGAGCCGGTTGTAGGTCAGCGACAGGGCCGGGTTGATGGCGAGCGACCCGCTCATCCAGCTCGGGTTCTCCACGACCACGTTCTGCGCCGAGATGGTGGTGCGCACCAACTGCTGCAGGATCAGACTCAGGCCGAAGGTGGCCAGCAGGGTTTCCAGGGGACGGCCATAGAGGAAGCGGATGACGCCGCGCTCGATGGCGATGCCGAACAATCCGGCGACGACGAAGGCCGCCGGTATGGCCACGAACAGTGAGTAGTCGATCGCGGTCGGCATGGCCAGCTGCACCAAGTAGGTGGTGTAGGCGCCGATCATGATCAGCTCGCCGTGGGCCATGTTGATGACCCCCATGACTCCGAAGGTAATTGCGAGCCCGATGGCCGCCAGCACGAGCACCGAGCCCAGACTCAGGCCGAAAAAGAGCGTCTCGACTCGGCGCATGTTGTCGACCTTGCGCTCGATCCCCGCGCGCGCGGCGGTGGCGGCGGCCAGCACGGCTTCGTCCTGCTCGGAGGCGATCAGGGCGTCGAGCGCGTTGCGGGCCTCCGAGTAGAGGCTGCCGTCGAGTGCCGCGACGGCCGCGAGCCGCTGCTCGGCGTCGTCTGCCTCCGACCCGGCGATGGCCACCGCGAGTTCGATGGCTCCTCTCACCTCTGCGGACTGTTCCACGAGGAGCTGCGCCTCAAGCGCCTCGATGCTCCCGGCGTCGGTCTCGCCCATCATCTCCTTGGCGGCGGCCAGGCGCACGGCCGGGTCCGGGCTCGCGAGGGTCAAGGCGGCGATGTCCGCCCGCAGACCCGAGCGCATGCGGTTGTTGATGGTGATCTTCTTGGCGTCGCGCCGCCCCACCGTGCCGAGGTCGTCGCCGCTCAGGGCATCGGTCAACGCCCAGTCCTTGTCGACGCGCTCGGCGAAGACGATGCGCTTGTCGTCGCTGCGGTAGTAGAGGTCGCCGGCCAGCAACGCCTTCAGCAATTCCACAGCCCTGGGATCACCGCTCGCCGCCAGGTCCTTCGCGGCCTGCTCCTTGACCTTGAAGGAGCGGTCCGCGAGGCTTGCCAGCGCCTGCTCCAGTGCGGGCGGCTGCGGCATGCCATCGGTGTCGGCCGACGCGTCGGGTCCGGGCTCGACCTCAGCTTGGTTCGGGGGGGCGCTGGCGTGTTTGATGGGGGATTGGCTCGGCGGAGAGCCGGCATCGGCGATGTCCGCGTCTTGCTGCTCGACCGCTCCCCCGGCCTCGGCCGATGCCGCGGAAGCCTTGTGCGCTGACGCGGCGACATCGGCCGTATCGGGAACGGCCGCGGAGACGTCGACGACCGGCTCGGCCTCGGACGCGTCGGTCGCCGCGGACTGGGCCGCGGCCGGCATCGACACGCCGGCGAGCGGGAGCAACAGCAGCATGAGTGAGAGCGGTCGTTGAGTACGACGCGCTCCGAGAACAAAGCCTGGGCCTAGCTGGCGCATGGATTGAGGCAGCCTGTGAGTAGGAACCCTGGGGGGAATTCGCGTGTGACGAGGAGGAGGTTCTGGCAAGCGGTGCCGCGTTGGGTGGCCGGGTCGACTGCGCGGCGAGCGTGTGAACGCATTCGTCGTAGGCTCCCTGTCGGTCGGGCCGACGTTAGGAGGCCCGATAAGCGGGCGCCTAGGTTGGTCGGAGCGTCGGGCTTCGTACCTCAGCCCGACCTACGGTCGTCGAGATCCGCCGTCGCAAGGCCGGCCGGCGTAGGGCCGGTCCTGCGACCGTTGAAGGCTACTCCGCGGCAGCGGCGCCCAGGCACTCGTTGGTCTCGGTGTTGAAGTTGCCGCAGTTGACGTCGGCGGTCCAGTCAGCCTTCAGGTCCTTGGAACCCTCCAGATAGTCGGACCAGGCGTCGCCAGGCACTTCCGCCTCGGTCTCGTAGACCACGGCGAACTGGCCGTCTTCCTGGATCTCGCCGATCAGCACCGGCTTGGTGATGTGGTGGTTGGGCAGCATCCTGGCGGTGCCACCGGTGAGGTTGCCGGTCTCCAGCCCGATGATGGCGTCGATGACCTTGTCGGGGTCCGTGGTGCCTGCTTTCTCGACTGCCTTGACCCAGAGGTCGAAGCCGATCTTGTGCGCCTCCATCGGGTCGTTGGTGACGCGGTCCTCGTCCTCGATGAACCCGTGCCAGTCCTCGATGAAGGCCTCGTTCTCGGGCGTGTCCACGCTCATGAAGTAGTTCCAGGCCGCCAGATGCCCCACCAGGGGCTTGGTGTCGATGCCGGACAGCTCCTCCTCGCCGACGGAAAAGGCCACCACCGGGATGTCCTCGGCGGAGATGCCCTGGTTGCCGAGTTCCTTGTAGAAGGGCACATTGGCGTCGCCGTTGATGGTGGATACCACGGCGGTCTTCTTGCCCTCGGAGCCGAACTTCTTGATGTCGGCGACGATGGACTGCCAGTCCGAGTGTCCGAAGGGCGTGTAGTTGATCATGATGTCTTCATCACTCACGCCGTTCTGCTTCAGGTAGGCCTCGAGGATCTTGTTGGTCGTGCGCGGATAGACATAGTCGGTGCCGGCCAGCACCCAGCGCTCCACGCCGAGCTCGTCCTTGAGGTAGTCGACCGCCGGGATCGCCTGCTGGTTCGGTGCGGCGCCGGTGTAGAAGACGTTGCGCTGGGACTCCTCACCCTCATATTGCACAGGATAAAACAGGATGTTGTTCAGCTCCTCGAACACCGGCAGCACGGATTTGCGCGACACCGAGGTCCAGCAGCCGAATACGGCATCGACCTTCTCTTTCTCGATCAGCTCGCGGGCCTTCTCGGCGAACAGCGGCCAGTCGGAGGCCGGGTCCACCACCACGGCCTCGAGCTTCTTGCCGAGCAGGCCGCCTTTCTCGTTCTGCTCCTCGACGAGCATCAGCATGGTGTCCTTCAGCGTCGTCTCCGAGATCGCCATGGTCCCGGACAGCGAGTGCAGCACGCCGACCTTGATGGTGTCATCGGCCTCCTCGGCTTGCACCGCGCCGGACAGCCCGACGGCGGCCGTGACGACGATGGACATGGACAGGCGGCGAAGATGTGTGGCAAACGTCATGTGGACAGCGACTCCCCTTGGCAGATCAGCGTTTCGGGCCGTGCCGGCATGGGCGGCTCGACCGTTGGGCGACGCGGCTGGTGTGCAGCACGAGGGCTCGGCACACAGCTGCAGCGACTCAGTTCCGCACAAGCCAGTTTCATGCCAAGCTCGGCGTTGCGTGGGTGCGTGCAGGGCATCGGTACCGAAACGGTGCGCACTTGCCTGTGGTGACTGATCATGGTGCAGCGGACCGACGCGCGTGCCCCGACTTGGTGCGTCCTGGTCGAGTGGTTGCACCTGTAGGGTTCCGTCGGCTGCGTGGCCCGCGCACGCGAGAAGCGCAGTGTGCAGCGGTGAGGATCGGCGCAATTCCGATGCGACTCGCCAGCCTGGCGCCGCGCCCGGTGGGATGCCCAGCTGGGGGCAACGCCAGGCATGTCGATACGCATCCAGCATTGCAGGCCCCCTGTGGTCACGGTAGATTGCGCCTCCGAGCGGCAGGAGATCCCTAGGAGGCTGTCCGGCCTAGGGAGACGCCGATTATTGTTCATCCATGGCCAAGATCAGCAGGGAAGCGAGAATCGTGGTTTTCGCTTCCCTTCATTTTCAGAGGCTTAGGGGGACCTTGAAAAATTGCCGTCCTGGCGATTTTTCGAGACGCGAAGCGAAAACGCGGTTTCCGCTTCGCTTCATTGTTCAAGCGCTTGGGCGCTTGAA
>JANQFX010000062.1 GCA_028277725.1 Thiohalocapsa sp. | reverse complement strand
GTCCCTATTGATCGGCCTCGGCACCAAAACTTCGACCATGGGGCCATATTTTAAGCCATTGTCCTGTAAGATGAAACAGGCTTTTCGGTCAGGCACTAACTATCGTGGTCGGCGGCTTTCCATTTCCCTGTTCAGGGTAGCGGCAGACGATTCGCTCACCGTTGAATTCGATGCTTGCGTTGAAGCTGTCGGGCTGGACCGATGAGGTCGCCTGATGCGCCGAGCCTGACGGTGAGGGTCGGTTGGTCAGGGTCGGTGCAAATTCGAGGTATAACGGTCCCTCCATATAACAAACGGGCGCCAGTTCGCCCGCAGCGTGCGCGTCCGCAAGATCGAAGCTGACCACCACAAGACAGGCACCTGCGAAGGCCCGTTGTGGATCGGCTTCTGCTGTCGCCGGCGCCAGATGCCGGACATCTCCGACATGGTCCCTGATCCAACGGGACTGCTTGACGACAGTGCCCCAGAAGCCATGGCTCGTCCAGAGGACCAGCGGGGCTTGGGTTTTCGGGTCGAACGCGTCGAGAAGTCTCTCCAAAAGTATCCATCCGGCCGTGTGACTGAAGATTACGTGCAGGATTTTGTCGGCACTGCGGAGGCGATCGGCCAACTCCGCAGGAAAAAGTTCGTCGGAGGGCGTGCTTTCGCAGTCATGGATGAGCAAGAACTTCCGGTTGCCAGCCTCGATTAAAGTCCATCCGGGGGCGGTCTCGACGATCCGTAGCGCGCGTTTGTCTTCCTCTTCCGTCTGCTCCCGGCGCCGTCGGTCTCGGTCTGCTTTCTCTGCCATGTCAGCCCTTCCCCTACTTGAGATTGTAATCTAGGATTAGAACATAGCATTCTAACTGTCAAGAAAGCACATTAGTAAGCAATGTTTTTAAGCATATCGTTTCGGGTGTACGGACAACGGAGGTCGCGATGAGGGCCCCGTCGGCACAAGATCGCGTCCGCGAACTGATCCTGCGGTTGGCCGCGACAGTCGATGCGGATGTAAGCCTGCCGAGTTACGACGAATTGGCAGAGCGCGCGGATTGTTCAGTTGGCCCGGTCAAGGCCGCGATGCGCTCGTTGGAGCGGGCGGGTGTCGTCTCCCTGCGGCGGGGGCGTCGTGCCAAGGTACTGGCAGGGGAGCGACACCGGCGTCTGCCGAGCCTGTCGCGCACGATGGAACGACGCGGCGGGACGCTGGTCAATCGGGTGTTGGAAGCGGCTCATCGCCTGGCGCACGCCGATGAGCAGCAGTATTGGCGGTTGCTGGAACTGGAGCCCGAGACACCAGCATTGGTCTGCCGCCGATTGCGCGTCATCGACGGCGAGCCGCACATAATCCACCATGCCTACATCCGACCGGATATCGTCGGCGGGCCAGGGTTCTTCGAAGTGCACGATATCGCCCGAGAGTCCCTGACAGCGATCTACGAAAGGCTAGGAGTCGAAGTTTTGCGGGTGCCGGCGTTGTTGCGGGCGGGGATTGCCGACGACACGGAACGCTCGCTCCTGCGGCTGCCAGAGGGTGCGCCGGTACTACGGAATCTTCAGCAGGCAATCGTCAGGCGGGGGATATGGCGCGGCACGTTGGAAGTCGTACTCGCGACCTATACCGACCACATAACCCTCAATTGCGATCGACCGCTTGATTCCGCCGCCAGGAATTGAAATCAATTCGGAAGATCGTTGCCATCGCCCTCCAGTTAATTGCCGCACGTGAAGACTCGGCGCCCATGAGCGGGCAAATACTCAACCCTGTATGGTGTCATGTCCGCGGCAACAGCGCCTGCGTGCCTTCCCTGGCTGCCATGTCCATTTTTACGATAACCACCTCAGATCTCTTCCGTCGGCGACTCATAGGTATGTTGTCCAAGAAAAACGGAGGCCTGCGAGTTGTCCAGTTCTGGTCGCACATTGTCGGTCCCCATAGACAGAAGCAAGGTCCGCTATGGCCGATCACCCTTTCAGTCCTTGGAGATTCAGCTTCCTAATTCGGCCATATTGAAACGCTCCGGATCACCGAGAGAATGACCGGTTCGAGCTCCAGAGCAAATATCGGTCGCAAGCCGATTTGCGGCAAGGAGAACGACTACCTCGAGGTTCAACGGCCACTTGTGGACAAAGCGCTCGGTCAAGGACGACGAGCCAACTGTCTGGAATACGCTGATCGCTGCCGCTAACGGTCACACTCTCGAGAGGCCGCTCCCGCCCTTTGCCGACATTCGCCTCGTACTACGGTAGCAAGGCTACTACATGCTCAACCAGATATGTCTGCATATGGCCAAGCGGCCAGTCAGGATTCGGTTCCAGAGGTTCTTGGCCCGGCACTCGACCATAACTCCGGGAGAGCGCAGAGCCCCAGTGCTGCGCATCGTCTTACCGAGTAACGGCGACGCCCATGACCTCGCCGGTGGCTGCGGCAAGATTCTGTACGCCGTTCCTCAGGTGCTGTGAATTGATTGTGTCGTCCTGCGCCTCCGCCCGGATTAACCCGAGCTGTGTTTTTTTCTGCCGCACGTCACCGCACCCGGGGGGAGTAGCCGATGTTGAGAGCAAACTTTCGAGCGATCACTGCGACCTCAATCGTTGCTGGCAACGGAAAGGTGGCGGTCGGCGATCTGAAGACATCGATCTCGGAAGCGTCACGAACAACGCGAGCTGGTTGTCGTAACGCCACGGCCGTCGGCGTGCGTGGGAATCCAGATCGCCGCGTTGCGATCACCGAACGCCCGGCAGTCACCCTGCAGGTACAGAATCCCGACCCAAGCACATACGAGCGCGTCCAGGGCGTCTTCGTACGCCTTCAGTGAAGCCAGGCTGCCGATCTGCGCTTTCCCCGGCAACTGAAGGGGCAGGTCGACGATATGCACCCCGAGCGCCGAGAGAATTCTCGCATGCTGCTCGTGCAATCGCGCGATGCGCTCTTGCAGCGTCGCATCGCGCCAGTACCTCGTTGTCTTGGCGACCTTATACGGAATGCGGAAATCGCTGTCGAGGAGGTGGATGAGCGCGGGGTGTGGGTAGACCTCGATGAGTGCCGGACAAGCCCCGGCCGGTGTGGACGCGGTGGCCAAAGGAAAACCGAGGGTCGCGGCGCGTGCCCGAACCCCATCCGCCAACCACCCTGGGCGCGTGGCGGACGGCGAATGGATCGCGCACCCCTTGTTGCCATATGCCCGCGATACCGCGTTGTCCGCCGCACGTCGCCGAGTGATCGGCTCGAGACTCAACGGCATATCCATCGCGATGAGCGACACCTGCTCGCCATCGAGCAGCCGATGGCAGACGGCGAGGAGTCGATCTAGGTCCGGCCTGCAGCCCGTCGGCTTCGAGCCCGAATCGCCGGGATCACCTGCGGCGAGATGCTCGAACTGGATGTAGCTCGGCGCAAGGCCCACGCAGCGCCAAGTGTCGCCGGCATTGCGTACCAGAGCGACACCGCTGGGTTGCCTGGCGGTCCAAGCCGCGTCGATGGCCAGGATCGCGGTCATTGGTCGGACCTCCAGCGCGCCGCGCAGCCTCGTTTCATCCCTGCCGCCTGATCCAGGACTCCAGATCCTGGCGCGGTATCAGGTCGACGATCTTCAATACCTTGCCCGGCTGCCAGTGCACGATCAAACGGTAATCGAGGCCGAGGCGGATACGATAGTGCTCCGGCAGGCGTTCGAGCGATTTGGTGTGGCGCCAGATGGCCGCCTCATGCGAGGCAAAACGCCCGGCAGCCAGGATCGCCTTGGCCGTAAGCGGTGGAGCCAGGGACGTAAGACGCTTGCGGAAGGTGTCCGTATACTCCGGCAGCATCGGTCTGCCCGCGGGCTCCACGACTGCGGTCTCCTCGGTGGCACCGGGACTCATCGCTGACGCACCCGGCTCCGACAGGGCCACGAGCTTCTTGCGCTCGTCGCCAAGCTGCTTGCGTAGCTGCCGGCGCTCGAACTGTTGCTCACCGATCTCGGCCTTCAGGCCCTCGATCTGGCCCCGCAAGCGCCGCAGCGTTGCCTCCTTCTCAGCATCGACGGTCGGTTCGGCAGCCGCATGCGGCGCAGTCGCCTCGGCGCCGCGCGCTTTCTCCAACTCCGCGCTTACCGTCCCGAGCGCTTTCTCGGTCTCCCGCAGCGTCCGTTTCTTCTCGTCCAGGGTCGCAAGCGTTGTGTCCAGCTGACCGGCAAGCCGTGCGATCTCTTCGTTCTCCGCCTGTACCTTCTTCTTGTGCCGGCCGCGATCCTCGATCCAGTCGAACAGCGCCTCCGCCGGATCGCCATCCGGCTGCAGGTCGAGGTCGACCCGAGCGTCGCGGATGACCTCCAGCAGCATCTCGTTGTCGAAGAGCCGGTCGGGGTGACTGGCGATCGCCGAGCGTGCAAAGGCGATGGCCAGAGCAGGGTGGCGCGGGGCAAAGTCGTAGGCGAGGCGAGTCAGGGGCTCATCGAATTCAACCTCTTCGTCGGAGACCTCGCACACGGCCTTGCGGCAGTCGCGCTCCAGCGGCTCGAAACGTTCCGGGTGCTCCAGCAGGTCGAAACGGAACGCGATGGCCTGCGGGCGCCACCAGGCATGTTCTCCACAGTGGTCCCGGATCCGGCGCGCCAGGTCCAGATCACCGGCTTGCAGGACGTCCTCTATGAGATCCTCGAAATGCCCCAGGTCGAAGGCCTCGTCCTTTGCGCGTCTCTGCGACTCGCAGAGCATCTCGAAGGCGAGCTCCCGCATGCCGAAGGCCAGTGCTCGTTGGTAGCCGCTGTGAAGCTGACCCTCGCTCAGCGCGGACGGTGAGAGCTGCTTGAGCTCATGGGCGCGCATGTCGAGGACCACATTCGGGTCATCGACCAGGCCGGGCTTGGCCTTCAGATCGGTCCTGGTGGTACCCGCATATTGGGAGGCATCACGCAGCAGCTCTTGGTCTTTCGCGTAACAACACTTCTTGTACTTCTTGCCGCTGCCGCAGTGACAGGGGTCGTTGCGCCCGAGCTTCGCAACGGGACGCCGCACCGTGTAGGTACCACCGACGACGGTCCGGGGTCGGTGCTCGGGAAGCAGATCGGACAGCTGAAAGGCGCTCCAGAATGGGACGGGGGCCTGTTTCGGATCTTGTCCTTCATCCAGGAGCCGCAGTGATTGGGCAACGATCAGCTGAACCTCCGGTGCTCGCGTCGTATGCTCGAGCTTCCAGAGCACCTTGCGGACCGGTTGCGGATCCTCGCCCAGCTTGACGGTTAGCTCCGCCGCCAGGGCGGCGGCGTAGCTCTGGCGTTCGAACGCCAACGCCTCCGCGGTGGCCGCCTCCAGCAGCGGCTCGATTACCTGATTGTCTTGCAGCGCGAAGCAAGGGGCCGAATCCAGTATGTCCTCGCATATGCCAGTACAGGCGCATAGCACCTTGGGGTCGAGCTTCACTTCGTTGAAGGCGCAGACTTGCAGCAGTCGGCTCAGTGCCCGGTCTTCGCCGGTATCCAGGAACCCTTGGAGCGTCGCTTCGATCTGCCCTTGCGTGAGATCGCCAAGCTTTTCCGCGAGCGCCCGGATGTCAGCCATGCAGGCGCGAGCGGTGCGAATGGAGTCCAGCATCTCTGCGGGGAGCTCAGCAGTCACTGGGGAATCACCGATGGTTCGGCTGTCCACTCGGCGGCCCTTTGCGGCCGATCTCTAATTGCGGCTTTGGTGGAGGCAGTTGTCATTCCCCGTGTCCCACCATGCCACGCTAAATGATCTCTCCCTTAAATACTACGACACCGCAGATGAAGGCGTTCTCTGTGACTTCCATGATGCGCGTCGGCCAGTCAGGATTGAGCGCTCTGAGATACATTCGACCGCCCTCCACGATGAGCTGTTTGAAGGTCGCCTCCTGCGTATCCTCGAGGCGGACCACGACAAACTTGCCGTTGTCCGCCGCCACATCGGGATCGACGAAGATGTACTCACCGTTGTGGAAGCGGGGCTCCATGCTCTGTCCCTTTACCCGGAGAACGAAGGTCCCCTTGCCGCAACGCACGGGACACGGCAGCCAATCCTCGGCATCGGCGCTGTCAAAAGCTCCGGCGATTTCTGACCACTCGCCCGCCTGCACCCAGGAGATCAGCGGATAGAGTCCCTTTAGGTCGAGTGCAGCCTCGACATTCGGCTTTCTGTCTCCCTTCTCCATCACCTCTGCCAATAAGTCCTCATGCGGCTCGTCCATCCAGCCTTCGGGCTTTCCCATGGCTTGCTCAAGTTTGTTTGCCAGCTCGTCCCCGACATTGCGCGGCGTCCCTTTTGCTGTCGGCAGCTGGCGCCGCACCTGACTGAGGTAGGAGCCGCTTGTTTCCGCCTTCCGTGCCAGGTTCAAGCCTGAGCCCGCCTCGGCGATGAGGATCTCCAGATTCTGTAATCGGACCTGGGAGCGTCTCCGGTTCATCATTTGCGCCTGCTTAGTTATTAGCATAGAGATAAATATATACTTGGAGATGCGCCTTTTCAAGCTAGTTACAGGGGTGATAAATTAGCTTGCATGATGCTAAAAAGCTTCCTGCAACTCGCGTCCAAGCGCGAACGGGCTGAGGTCGCCGTCGTGTGCAACGACTCGGTCTCGTATCTCTATCAGCTCGCTGGACAGCATCGCTACGCCAGCGCATTGCTGGCGACACGTATCGAGGCGGCAACCCGCGAGGTCGCCGAGCGCTCGGACGGGTTGCTCGGGACCGTGCCGCGGGAAAGCCTGGTCCGGCATCCGGAGATCTTCTCGGGTCTGGAGCATCAGAGCTTAGGTGGCAGGAGTGAGGCTCGTGAACGGATCTGACGCGCAGCAGCAGCCTCCGGCGAACAGGGACTCTGCGGCCCTTGGCTCGGAAAGGAGTGAACGCGAAAACGAGCTGCTGTGGCTCGAGATCACTGGGATCCGTCCCTACGAACACAATCCACGACGGACCGAGAACTCGGCATACGAGCGCATCAAGGCCTCGATCCAGGCCGATGGTTTGGCGCAGCCGCTTGTCGTCACCCAACGGCCAGGCGAGCCCGACTACAGGGCCGCTGCTGGCGGCAATACCCGTCTGCAGATTCTCCAGGAGCTTCATGCGGAGACCGGTGACGAGCGATTTCTACGCGTCCCCTGCCTCTATCGGTCCTGGACAGACGAGGCCGATGTGCTCCTTGCCCATCTCAAGGAGAACGACCTGCGGGGGGAGCTGAGCTTTCTCGATAAAGCGCGCGCAGTGGTCGAGCTCAAGGAACTGATCGCTGCGGAAACAGGATCGGGCGAGGTTACTCAGACGCATCTGGCCGAGGTCCTCAAGGCTCGTGGCTATGGGCTCAGCCAGGGACGGATCTCCCAGCTCCTCTACACAGTTGAGACCCTGCTGCCGTTAGTTCCCCAAGCTTTAGAGGGCGGACTCGGTCGGCCGCAGGTCGAGCGGATCCGCAGTCTCGATCGTGCGGCCCGAGGGTTGTGGGAAAACAAGGTGCGCGACGATGCCTATGAGGACGTCTTTGCTGCGCTGTGCCGGCGGTATGACGCCCCCGAGTGGGACATTGACAATCTGCGGCGGGCCTTGGAGGCAGAGATCGCCGAGCGGTCCGGTATCAGTATCCATTCCGTCAGCATGGAGCTCGAGGAACGACTTGCAGGTAGAGTTTCCGGACTGGTTCCAAATGGGATAGCTGCGGAAACTGACAGGAGCATCGGTTTTTCTCTCGACGATGAAGTCGCGATGCCGGGGAACGGGACAATGCACGACGAGTCCCGAGAAACCTGTGCACCACCAGGCGAACCAGAATCAACGGATCGACAAGCGAGATCACTCTCGCCTCCGGCGGGCGACCAGCCTGAGTGCGGGCATGAGCACAAACGCAATCAAGCCGAAGACGCAGACCCCTCACTGGAGGAGCCATTGCTTCCGGAGGCAGAGGGAGAATCCAACGTCGCCGCCGGCCTATCGATGCCAACCGACCTCAAGTCCCTTCGTGCGCGATCCTGGACCCTGGCGCGGTGTTTCGCGCAGCGACATGGTATCGGCGAGTTGATCGCACCGCTCGGCAACGCGGGCCTGGGCTTTTTGCTTAGCGATGTCCCTGACCCGGCGCTGACCGAGGCGCTCGACGAGGACAGCCTGGCGCAGGTCTCGGCGGTCTGGTGGGTGCTCGCCGCCTGCTCGGAGATGACCGTCGCCCCCCTCGATTGTTTGCTTCCGGCCATGGAGGATGGCTCCACCCTCAAACAGGCACTGCGTGAGCAGGACGCTCAGCTGCTCTTCAGCCGCGTCTGGACCCCCGATCCCGGACACATGGGTCATCGGCTATGGCGGCGGCTCGACGACCGCGGCTGGCGCGAGCTTCTCGACCTGATGGAGACCTATCGCCAGATCCACCGTGCCACAAAAGCGACAGGCGTTTCACCCTGGAGTCCGCCGCCGTGAGCGCGACCAAGGAGGCGGAGCTCACCACGGCGGTCCTTCTCTACGCCGTGCGCTGCCTCGCCGAAGGCGATCAGCATGCGCTGCGGGCGATGAGCTTCGGTGCCAAGGAGGTCGAGGCTCTGCATACGCTGGACTTGACCGACCTGTACCGGGTTCACCGCTTGCAGGCCCACTGTCTAAGCATTCAGCTCGATCGGGACGTCTTTTGGCAGCTGATCGCCTATCTGCGCCGCGAGCGCGAGGCAGCAGCCCTGCAGCGCACCCTCATTCAGGCCGATGCCCCCTTCGAGATGATGCAGCGGTTGTTCGGGCTGAGCTCGCGTGATTACACCCGACTGCGCCGTCTCTTCGGTGTCCCACCCGCGGTCGGTCGACCGCCGGAGCCCGACCAGGTGCTTGCACACCGGGTCTGGGCGGTAGCGCGAGAGCGCTTCGAGCGGACGACCAGGGAGGAGCTTTTGGGCGACGATTATCTGGAGATCGCCGAGAAGGGCGACGCGCCCCTGCGTGCCGTGTGGCAGCTCACCGAGCGTTGGGTGAGGGAGGGCGAGCTTTCCGTCCCAGGTCGCCACGAAGAAAGTGCAGAGAGGGAGAGAGCCGGTGCCGACATCGTGTCCATGTCGAGCACCAGGGCATGACGCAGGCGAGGGCAATGCTCGCGATAAACCGGTCTTCGCGGCGGTAGCTTCATCCGTCTCCCGGCGATGCGCCCAGTGCGCGACCTGATGGGCGCGATCCTGGGTGGTTCGTCGGACAGGGTTGACAAACCTTTCGGCGAAACTCAACCGTCGCCAGTCCCGAACCTCGATGCCGTCGTTCCACGCTTGCTCGAGGACCCGCTGTTGGAACCGGTGGACAAGGTGGTTTGG
>JANQFX010000042.1 GCA_028277725.1 Thiohalocapsa sp. | reverse complement strand
CCTTGTGTGGGGACAATGCTCTCACTAAGCGCTCAAAACATCAAAATGTTGGCAAACATTTTGAGTAAATTACTCGATAAGAAACGAGTAACTTGTTAGTGAATCGTTCCTAAGGCAGCCAGGGTCGCTGTCGTCCATAGTCCGTAAAGACTTGATCAATCGTTTGCTTGGATGGGCTTGGTCAAGCTGGTCGCGCTCTTCGGCTTCGGAGATGATTTCTTCCCTCCTAGCAAGGAGATCGGAAAGATACTCGCCTTGCGACCAAGTTTGAGTTCTGCCTTCCTTACGATGGTATTCTTCAAACTCTTGTGCTTTCTTGAAAAGGTCTGGATGCCGTTCAGCCAAACGAACCCACTCTACCTTTCGTTGGAAGAAGCAGAAGTAGCACCCTGACCGACCGCGCCATTCGTAGTATTTCGGTTTGCCAACACTAGCTGTCTCGAGCATTTCTTCTATATCTTCGATTCTCTTGTCGTCTTCAATAAAAGGGTACTTCGCGGAAATATTGGGCTTGGTCGATAAGTACCCTTTACGGTGTGACTCGTCAGCGCGTATGGCGACATAGGTGATTGCTTTGTCGTTGCCTACATAGTCTTCAAATGGGCGAATCTTAAGCTCGGGCGTACACCATCGGGTTCTGTTTGTGGGTAAGAAGTTTCCATTAAGCTTAAGGTAGTGTTCGAAAGATCGGCCAGCGTTTAGCCGCACAATCGGCTTACCCAAATAGTCTTCGAGCAGATCGATGTATTCCAGCGTCTCCGGCAGTTCCGCCCCTGTGTCGGCGAAGAAGTACTCCATCTCCGGCACCTTGTCGCGCATATAGATCGCCAGTGCCGAGCTGTCCTTGCCGCCGGAGAGGCCGAGCAGGTGGCGTACGGGCTTGGTCTCGGTGGGCTCAGTCATCGCGATGGTCTCCTTCGGCGGGTTTGGGGCTGATGCGACGCAGTAGGTCGGCGACGACGGCGACTTGCGTCGCCTCATCGAGGGCAGCCAGGTCGTCGGCGATGCGCGCCGCGCTGTGCTCGGCCGTCTTGCGCTGGGCGTTGCTGAGCCGGACGACGCGGCTGACCTCATCGCCAGCACCTTCGACCAGCCGCAGCAGCAGGGCGCCGTTGCCGTTGAGGCCGTCGGTGCTGGCCTCGGGGACGGCCTGGCGCAGCTGCTCCAGCTCGCGCAGCTGACCGGCCAGTTCCTGAATGCGAAGCTCGGCATGGATGCGGTGGGATTCGCGCCATTTGGCCGGCGGGGCGCTGCCGAGCAGGGTCAGGACGGATTCGAGCCAGGCCTTGTCGGTGTCGAAGTGGTCGTCGGCCAGCCGTCGGCAGAAGGCTCCGGCGCCGCCTTGGCGGGGCGCCAGGCGTTGCAGGGCGCCGTAGCGCTCGGCGAGGGTTTCGCGTAGGCCGGAGAGGTCCGGCCGCGGGGCGTCGAGCAGTCGGTCCTCAAGCAGCCCTTGCCAGGTCGCGAGCAGTTGCGGGTAGGCGCCGTTCAGCTCGCGCAGCACGGTGACGAGCCGGCTGATGAAGGCTTCCACGGCGCCGGCGTCGTCGCCGTCGAGGGCGGCGGGGTCGGTGCCGCAGGCGCGCGGCAGGGCATCGAACAGGAGCAGTCCGGGGCTCTTGGCTTGGCGGAAGGCGGCGCGCACCCGCTCGGCCTCGACACTGAGCCCGGCGCAGTGCTGGCTGTACTCGGGCAGGTCGGCGGCGAAGCGCACCAGTGGGCGGGCGATGTCCAGCAGGGTGGCGTCAGTGCGCACGCGCCCGACGATGCTGCTGAGGTAGCGGTCGAACAGCTCGCCGCGCAGGCCGTGCAGGGCGAAGCGTTCGACGGCGAAGAGGTTGGGGCGGCGGCAGAGCAGCTCGGCGCGCTCGACGGTCAGGCCTTCGCAGAAGGCGCCTTCTTGGTAGAGCGCCAGCTCGCGGCGGTGGGCGATCAGGTAGGTGACCAGCAGGATGGGCAGTACGCCGAGCCTGATCCCGTAGGGCGGTGCCTGAAGCTTGGCGTAGATCTCCGGCAGCGGCACCTGGCATTGCCCGACCTCCCCCAGGGTGCGGTGGATGGTGCGCCAAGCCGGGCCTAGGCGGCATGGGTCCTGGTTCGGGTCCGGCGGGTGGAAGTCCCAGCAGCCGTCGATGCCGGGGCGATGCAGACGACTCTCCCGCAGCAGGGACAGGTAGAGGCTCTTTTCCGCCGGCGTCTTGGCGATACCGAGGCCGTCTTGGTCCGGCGCCGTGAGCATGGCGGCCAGGAGCTTCTTGCGCCCGGTGCTGGCGGCGCCGGAGGGGCGCTCGCGATTGATCAGCTCGTTGCTGATCAGCGACGTGAGCGGGAAGCAATGCTGCATCACCCAGTCCGAGAGCTCGGCTTGCAGCATGCGCCGATGCGCGATGGGGCAATGCTCGCCGCCGAAATGCCAGCGCAGGTGCTCCGGGGATTCCAGCAGGGCGCGGATGGCGCCGATGGCGTCGGCCTCGGCGTGCTCCAGCCAGGCCTGGTGCTCGCGCTTGGCGACTGGGTCCTGTTGCAGTTGGGCGTGCTGTCGGGGTAGCTCCACCAGGGCTTGCCACTCGGCCACCAGCTCGCGCAGGCGCTCGGTGGATTGGCAGACGGCGACCACGGCCCGCTCGGGTGCGTCGTGCAGCCCGGGCCGCTCGCCGGGCTCGGCCAGGTAGAGGCAGAGGTCGAGTTCGGCGTCGGTGCCGGTCGGCGGCCAGCGTTCGGCGGATGTGAACCGGACCTGGAAGCTGCGCAGCGTGCCGGTCTCGATGCTGGCCCGGCGCGCGACCACGGGCAGCAGCGGGGCGAGGGCGTTGAGGGTGTCCGCCAGCGAGCGTCCGCTCTGCTCGGCGGCGGCCTGCTCCAGCGCGCCATGGAGGTCGAAGTCGCTGCCCTGCCAGACCCGGAATTCCTGCGCGTAGCCGCGGAAGTGGATGATGGAGGCGGCTTGCAGTGCGTCTAGCAGCCCGTCGAGGGCGTCGTCGAACAGCAGCCGCAACACGGCCTCCGATGCCTTCAGGCCACGTTGCGCGCCGGCGAGGTTCAGGAGCCCGATGGTCTTCAGCAGCCGAACCGCGGCGTCGTCACCGTTCCCCTCGGTGTGGCCGTCCCAGCGCTCCAGGGCGATGATGACCTCTACCCAGCGGTGGTAGGTCAGCGGATCGGAGAAGCCGCCGGCCTGGTTCAGGATGAAGTGGTCGTAGAGCTCCCAGGGGCCGATCCAGTCACCCGCGCGCAGTTCCTGAAGCCGGCGGCCGAGGCCGAAGTGCTCGGTGCTGGCGAGATAGGAGAAGAGGGTGCGCTCGTTCTGGGCCACGCGCTGGCATAGAATCGGGAGGATAAGCAGCGTGGTCGGGTGCAGCGGGTAGCAAGCCTCGAATAGATGGGTGGCGGCGGCTAGATCCAGGCCGAGCGGCAGGGCCGAGCATTCGGTCAGCCTGCTGGCGATTTCGAAGATCTCGGCCTCGATCTCGTTGCTCAAGTCCGCGGCGCGGTTGAACGCGGCGGCAGTGACGCGCAGGGATTGCTCTGCGGGCTCGAGGAAGGCGACGGCGCTGAAACGGCCTTGCACCTTTTTCCATTCATCGCGCAGGCTCTTGCCGAGGCGCACGCTGTAGTGCTCGAAGGCCTGGTGCAGCATCACGAGGACAGTGAGCGGCGCATCGTCGGGCTCGGCAGCCTTCTCAGCCAGGAGCTGAAAGAGATGGATCTCGCGCTGGCCGCTTCCCTGGGCTTCGAACTCCAGGAACTTACCCAGCTCATCGATCTCGATCAACACGCCGCGACCGCCAGCCCGCGCCCAGGCGTTACGGGTCTGGGCGATGAGATCGATGACGTGATCCATGCGGGTGCCCGGCCGTGCCGCGGCCTGGACCCGCTCGATCAGCGTGGTGGGCAGCGCCGCCTGTTCCGCGGCACGGCTCAGGGCGAGCATCAGTTGCCGGATCAAAGAATCCGGTATGCCGTTGACCTGAACACGCAGCAGACCTTGCGATCCGTCGATCGCGGCGGACAAGCGCTCGGCCAGCCCGGGCGCCGAATCGTGTAGTTTGGTCGCGGCGATGCGCCCGGTCGGGGTATCCGGTGGCCCAAGCAGGGCGCTCGCGAAGAGCGCGAAAGCGGACTTTCCTGCGCCGTACGGCCCGATCAGCGCGAGCGCCCGCCCAGGGGTATGGCCATCCAGGCCGTCCGCGATCTGTTCGAGTGCGGCCAGGGCGCGCGAGGTCAGTACATAGCTTTGCAGCAGCTCGGTGGCGTCCTGATCACGCTCAAGGTTGATCGAGCGGCGGTAGCCAGCGCCGATAGAGATGTGTCGAGATAGCGGGGCGTCCGGGGGCAGGGTGACCCGCACATCGATGTTCGGAATCCGTGTGGCCAGTGTACCCACGCTGCTGCCTCCTACTCGTAGTAGTCCCTGAGGATGGCTTCCGGGGTGGCGATGTCGCGGATGCGGTAGAGCTGGTGAATGCCGGCGGTATCGCGCAGCTCGTAACATCCCGGCCAAGTCCGCATGACGCGATTCAGGGCCATCATGAGGCCATCTTCAGTCAGGCGAAACACCGCACCCGGAGCAGCACCCTCGTCGCGCCCGTAGAGCAGGTCGCGGATGGGTAGGGCCGGCTGGCCATCGCGCTCGTCG
>JANQFX010000115.1 GCA_028277725.1 Thiohalocapsa sp. | reverse complement strand
GCTGCGTTACAACGCGTTGGAATGAAATGACTATTCCGCCTCGTTGTGCCTTGCTCAGCACCCCGCGGGACGCACCCTGACGACCGTCCAACTACTCCATCTAGGTTAGAGCATTGAGTTCAACCACCGACGGCAGCGATCTCATCGGCCCCGAGTCAAGATCCATCCTCAACGGCCTGGAGCGCGTGACCAGCCTCCTGCTCGACGCCCGCTCCTCGCGTGGCGCCTTGGAACGAATCGGGCTAGTGTTGAGCGATGTGCTCAAGGCCGAGCGCTGGTCCATCATGCTCAAGACCGAACTCGACGTGATCCGCATCAGCCTTGCGAAGGGCCTGCCGACCGAGGTGGTCGAGCGGACCGAAGTCAAGCTCGGCGAGGGAATCTCCGGGCGTGTCGCTCAAGACGCCACCCCGATGCTCTACCGCAATGTCGAGTACGAACTCGGGATGACCTCCGGCGCGCGCTATGCGTCGCCGTCGGCGATTAGCGTGCCAATCATCCTCCGTGGCAACGTGCTCGGTGTCATCAACCTCAGCGAGAAGCGCCTTGCCGAAGGCGCAGTCGGCGATTTCAACGAGGCCGACCTGACCCTCGCCGTCATCGCTGCGAATCAGGCGGCGCTGATCATCGAAGTGCTGCGCCAGCACGGCCAGGAGCCCGAAGGGCGCCAGCGCATCCCGCTTTCTCAGACACCCGGCGGCGACGGGCAGGATGTGCGGGTTCAGGCATCGGCCTTCGGCCTGCTGAGCCGCGTCACCGATCTGATGACGGTCAGCGGCGACCTGGATCAGGTCTTGATTGCCGCCCTCAACGGTGCCTGCGAGCTCTTGGGCGCAACACGGGGCTCGGTGATGCTGTGCGACACATCCGAACGCCGGATGCGAATCCGCGCCAACATCGGTATGGACCCAGAACTGGCGGAGCGAATCTGCATCGAGATCGGCGAAGGAATCGCCGGGCGGGTCCTGCAAAGCGGAGAGGCCCTGCTGCTGACGAACGCGCCACAGACGCGGCTCGGCACGCGGTCCGAGGACAGCCAATCGCGGCATTATCGCAACCATACGGCGCTGTGCGTGCCTTTGAGCATCCACCGCCGCGTCCTCGGCGTGCTCAATCTCAATGATCGTCGCGACCGACGCGACTTCTCCGACAACGACCTCTACATCGCCCGCGTCATTGCCAACCAGGCGGCTCTGGCGATCTCCGCCGCTCAACTGCTGAAGGAATCGATCGAGGCGGCGAAGATGCAGCACCTGATGGATGTGGCACAGGACATTCAGGCCAATCTGCTGCCCACGCGCCCGCGCATCGCCGGTCTCGATATCGACGGTTGCTCGGAACCCTGCGCATCGGCCGGCGGCGACTACATCGACTATTTCGCAGGGCCCGCGGGCAGAGACGGCAAGACCGAACAGCTCTTCGTCGCCTGCGGCGATGTCTCCGGACATGGTGTCGGCGCGGCCCTGATCATGGCCACCGGGCGGGCCTTCCTGCGGGCGCTGCTGCGCCAGGACCGGGATCTCGCCTCGGTGGTATTCGAGATGAACAACCTGATCGAGGCCGACGTGCCGACGGGGCAGTTCATGACCCTGTTCGTCGGCATCCTCGATCCCCTCCGGGGGTGCCTGCGGTATGTCTCCGCCGGGCACGACCCGGCCCTTTTGTGCCGAAAGGGCGGCAGAGAGGTGGTCGAGACCGTTTCGACCGGCCTCCCGCTCGGCATATTCCCGGATCAGGCGTACTTCGTCTCCGAGCTGGCCGTAGCCCCCGGCGACGTTCTGCTACTGTCCACGGACGGGATCGCAGAAGCGCGCAACATCAACGAGGAGTTCTACGGCCGTGCGCGGCTGCACTCGGACTTGCTCGCACTGAGCCAGCAGGATGCGACCGAAATCCTCGCACGCATTCGAACCCGGGTGCGGGACTTTGCCTATCCCAAGGCACTCGACGACGACATGAGCCTCATCGCCATCCGGGTCTTGCCGCCCGACTCAACCTAGCTGGAGCATCGGCGGCGGCGCGCAGCATTGTCGCTGCGGTGCGCGTGTACGCGGTGCAGCGGTAGCCATCGCACCATACCAAAGCCGCCCGGTGATGAGCCGGGCATGGAGCCGACCGAAGGCTTACTCTGCCCCGGCCGTGGCTTCCGGCGTGAAGGTCAACACGAAGGACACCGGCACCGCGTGGCTGATGCTATCCAGGCCGGCGATCTCCCGAAGCTTCTCCACGCCCTCTCCGAGGCCGAACTTCTCGGCGTCGACGATCAGCGGCTTGACGCTTGCCACCATGACCGACCCGTCCGGTAGCTTGACGGCCTGCACGTCCAGGATCATCGGCTGCCGCTGACCGTGCAGGGACAGCGCAGCCTCGGCGCTGATGCGTTCAATCTCACCGGGCGCCATGCCGGCCATGATGGCGGGGTCCACCTTCGCGGTCAGGGTCGCATCCTTGTAGTTGGTGGTCTGGAAAAGGATCTCGCGCATGCGTTCGTTGCGGATCGGGATCAGGGTCTCGACGCTGTCCAGGGCCATGGCGACCTGCACCTGACCGTCATCGTCGATACCGCCCGCGATCTCCTGAAAGCTATTCACCTCGCCGACATCCTTGGCCTTGATGGTGACGAAGGACAGGTGCGAGCGCGACGGGTCCATGGTCCAGCCAGCGAGCGAGGGCGTGATCAGGCCCGCACCAAGACCGAGGCCGAGGCTCAACGCGAGCAGCGGTGCGAGTTTGGCTTTGCGCGGTGCGTGAGTCGTCTTCTGCATTTGTGTTCTCCAGGGTTTTGTCTTCGAATCTCGACGGACGACTGCCAGGGCGCCCCATGAACGCGCCCCTGACTTCGAGAAGTGCGAGCGCGACGGCGCCGGGTCAAGGCACTGGACCCCGGAAAACGCAGAGGATTCTCACAACTGACCATGGCGCAGTCGCGGCCGGCGCGTATCCGCAGCCGCCGAACCCTGGTTGGCGGCCCGGCCGCGCGCGCCGAACGGGCTGGGGCTACGCATCCTCGTCCCGGTGTACCGTCTCCGGTGAGAAGGCGGGTAGGCACACCGCGACGTACTCCGCGCCACCCGGCGCCGGGGTGCTGTAGCGAACCCATTCGCCAGGCTCGGTGATCACGGCCTGGCTGGAGTGGACGTCCAGGACGCCACCCTCGTATTCGACCCTCAATATGCCATCGAGCACCAGCGTGAACTCCCGAAACTCGGGCCGCTGACCGGGTTCCTGCCAGCCGGTGGGCGAGCGCATGCGTGCGACGGACAGCTCGGCATCACCGCTATTGACGCCGCCGACATATTCCTCGATGCGCTTGGGCTTGTTGCCGGCCGGGGCGATGACCGTCGGTTGGGCGATGAGTCTGGGCATGGTGGGCTCCTGGTGGGACGCATTCGGCAGGGCTGATTATCCCAGGTCTTCAGTGCCTCTTCGTTGCCGCCATCGAGCATCCGACGACGATGACGACAACGCTCGCCACTCCTCGGTCTGCGGCGGCTCTGTTCACACCGATGACTCCCGGCGGGCCAGGGTCGGAGGAAAGGTCAGAGACACGCGCAAGCCGGGTTCCGCGTCCTCCAAGCGCAGTTCGGCGTCGTGCAGCTGTGCCACTGCCTGCACCAGGCTGAGCCCAAGACCATGGCCCGGTTCGCTTCGGCTGGCGTCGACGCGGTAGAAGCGCTGGAGCACCTTCCCGCGCAGTTCGGCGGGAATGCCCGGCCCGGAGTCGGCGACACCCAGCGACAGGCCCCCGTTGGGCGCCGGTGCCGCGAAGACACGGATGTCGCCGTTGGTCGGCGTGTACTTGATGGCGTTGTCCAGCAGATTGGCCAGCGCCTGGAAGAGCAGGTCCCGGTCGCCGTCGACATGGAAGACCGGGTCCGACGTGCCCTCGTCCGCCGACGGCGGGCTCACGCTCAACCTCTGGCCCTTGTCCGCGGCCAGGGGTTCGTAGAGCTCCACGACATCGTGCAAGAGGACCACCAGGTTCAGGTCGGCGAAGGCAGCGCGACGGCTACCGGACTCGACCCGCGCGATGCGCAGCAGGGCATTGAAGGCGGACAGCAATTCCTCGGCATCGGCGATGGCCCCATCGACCCGAGCGGCGGCCTTGGGCGCGAGTTCCAGGTCGCGCAATTGGCTCAGCTTGGTGTGCAAGCGCCCGAGTGGCGTACGCAGGTCGTGGGCGATGTTGTCCGAGACCTGGCGGACGCTCGCCATCAGCGCCTCGATGCGCCCAAGCATCCGGTTCAGGTTG
The DNA here is from genome assembly GCA_028277725.1 of Thiohalocapsa sp. Classification (GTDB taxonomy): domain Bacteria; phylum Pseudomonadota; class Gammaproteobacteria; order Chromatiales; family Chromatiaceae; genus Thiohalocapsa. The sequence goes on along the minus strand of JANQFX010000115.1, from coordinate 9,443 downwards.
ACCGCAAGCCGGTCGAGCTCGTCGCCGCTGCCGTCGGTCGGCACCCGCCGGGAGAGGTCGCCCTCCATGATCTCGAGGCCCACTTGGTTGATACCCTCGATGCGCCGCACCACCCGCCCGCTCATGACCCAGCCGCCGAGCAGCGCCAAGGCGACGGTGAGTGCCAACCCCCAGCGCAGGGCGTTGCCCAAGAGGTCGCTCAGTGCCGCCAGCTCGTGCACGTCGCGCCCGACCATGAGCCGCAGGTCGCCGCGCAGCCGAAACACCTTGCCACGCGCGGCGTGCTCGGGGCCGTCACGATCGCCGCTGCCGGTCCGCTCGTGCACCCGGAAATCGATCCAGCCGTCGCGGTCGGGCTCGGCCCCCGGCCAGGCGTCGATGTTGCCCACCAGCGGACGAAAGTCGGTGTCGGCGAGGAGATAGAGCCCGGCACCGCTAGGGTCGCGGACGCTGCGCTCGGCCACCAGTGTGGTGAGCCCCACGAGGCCCCGGCGGCGGTACTGCTCGGAGAGCCCACGGATCTCGGCCTCGATGGTCGCATCGCTCTGACGCGCCATGTAGCCCGCCGTCGACCAATGGATGAATCCCAGCAAGAGCATCACGGAGCCCGCCAGGAGCAGGGCATAGAGCAGGGCGAGGCGGAAGGTGAAGCTCGACAGCACCGCGCGGGGCCGAATCAACGCCGGCGGCGGGCCGCGATGGACGAGCCGGTGTCGATGGTCGGGCGCCCCCTCCGACACCGGTGACTCGGCCACCGGTGCGGTCGGTATCGACCTGGCCGGTGCGCCGTCGTCCATCTCAGGGCTCACGGATCATGTAGCCGGCACCGCGCACGGTATGCAACAGGGGCTGGTCGAAGTCGCGGTCGATCTTGCCGCGCAGTCGGCTGATATGGACGTCGATGACGTTGGTCTGCGGGTCGAAGTGATAGTCCCAGACGTGCTCCAGCAGCATGGTCCGGGTGACCACCTGATCGGCGTGCCGCATCAGGTATTCCAACAACCGGAATTCCCTCGGTTGGAGCGGAATCTTCTTGCCGTCGCGGATGACCTCCCGGGTCAGGAGGTCGAGCTCCAGATCGGCCACCTTGAAGTGGGTCTCGGGCACGTCCCCGGGCGCGGCCCGGCGCAGCAGGGCCTCGATGCGGGCATGCAGCTCCGAGAAGGCGAAGGGCTTGACCAGGTAGTCGTCTCCGCCGGCACGCAGCCCCTCGACGCGGTCATCGACCTCGCCCAGCGCACTCAGGATCAGCACCGGCGTCTTGTTGCCGGAGGCGCGCAGCGTCCGCACGATGCTGAGCCCCTCCAGCGAGGGCAGCATGCGGTCGATCACCAGTGCGTCATAGTCGTTGCCGGCCGCAAGCAGCAGGCCCTCGCGGCCGTCCGCAGCGTGATCCACGGTCGCGCCGATCTCACGCAGGGCCTTGGTCAGGTAGGCCGCTAGCTGCTCGTCGTCTTCGATGATCAGGACGCGCATATCGAGAAGTACGAAGTTCGAGGGGTGAAGCTTGAAAGAGGCCGAGCCCGCAAGTCTCCTGCGGGCGAACCCGAAGCGACTGCCCTTCGGGTCCGAGGAGGCACCCGGCCGCGATCAGGCGAAGGGTACGGTGACGAATCGCTGTTCGCCGCCCTGTTCGACGCGCAGTAGCACGGAGGGACGATCCTGCTCCGCGGCCTGACGCACGGCGCGGGCGACGTCATCGGGCTTGCTCACCGCCTGCTGCCCGACCATGGAAATGACGCTGCCCGCCTTGATCCCGGCGCGTTGCGCCGGGCTGTTCTGGGCGACCTGGGCCACCAGCACCCCGGGGTCGGCGGCGTCCAGGCCGCGCTCCTCCCGCGCTTGGGGCGTCAGCGGGGTCAGGACCAGGCCGATGCGCGGGCCATCATCGGCGGCCGCCTCACCTGGACTTCCCATGGCCAGGTCTTCGCCAGGCATGCGGCCGATGAGCACATCGAGCACCCGCACCTTGCCGCCGCGGATGACCTCGAGCTCGATCTTGGTGCCCGCGTCGATGCTGGCAATGAGCTTGGTGAGGTCGCGATACTCCTTCATGGGCTCGCCCGCGGCCTTGACGATGATGTCGCCATCGCGAACGCCGGCCGACTGTGCCGGGCTGTCCGGAAGCACCTCGGCGACCAGCACACCCTCTGCCTGTTCGAGGCCCAGGCTCTCGGCGACGCCCTCGCTCACGGGCTGGATCTGTACGCCGAGCCAACCGCGCTCGACCCGGCCCTTCTGCCGCAGCTCGTCGACGATGTCCGCGGCGGCCTCGGCCGGGATCGCAAAGCCGATGCCGACGTTGCCGCCACTCGGCGAGTAGATGGCCGTGTTGACGCCGATGACGCGGCCGCGGGCGTCGAACAGGGGGCCGCCCGAATTACCGCGGTTGATGGGCGCGTCGATCTGCAAATAGTCGTCGTAGGGCCCCGAGTTGATGTCGCGCCCGCGTGCCGAGATGATGCCGGCATTGACCGAGCCACCCAGGCCGAAGGGATTGCCCACGGCGAGCACCCAGTCGCCGATGCGCGCTTCGCCGCTGTTGCCCAGATTCACGTGCGGCAGTGCCGGGGCGTCGTCCACCTTGATCAGGGCCAGGTCGGTCTTGGGATCGCGGCCGATGACTCGGGCCTCGTACTCACTCCCGTCATTGAGCGTCACCTCGATCGTGTCTGCACTCTCGATGACGTGATTATTGGTAACGATGTAGCCCTCGGGGTCGATGATGAACCCGGAGCCCTCGCCCTCGCGCGGCCCGGGCATCTGAAAGCCCTGCGTGCCACCGAAGTGTTCGAAGAACTCGCGCAGGGGCGAGTCGTCGGGCAAATTCTCCGGCAGGCCGCGGCCGTTCATGGACATGCGCTGGGCACGCCCCTGGGCCACCGTCACATTGACCACGGCCGGCGTCACCCGCGCCGCGACGTCGGCGAAGCTCGGTGGCCCAGCCGGCTCTGCGAATGGGGCTGCCGGGGCCGGATCGGCTGCCCGTGCGTCATTCACCGCCACCAGCGACGCGCCGGTACCCAGGGTCAGTGCCACTGCGGCGGCGAGCAGGGTGCGCCGCAGCCGGTCGCCCTGGTCGGCATCCGCGGGCCGGGTGATAGCGATGGTGCGCGGTCGACGGAGGCCCTGGAATCGGGCCAGGTGGCGCGCGCGAAGATGCTTCTCTGAGTGCATGGTTACCCTCGTGATCTTTGGGGGTTGAGTCGTCGGCGTTAGCGCCGACTCCGACCCGGCCGAGCGAGCTGAGTAGGACGTCGTCGCCACCCATCGCTGCCCTGCTAGCATGATCGGGCCGACTCGGTTACTCGCCAATTGCGGGCACATTACCTTTTGGTCAGAACCCCACCTGCGCCCAGGGTCGAGCTATGCTTGCCTCCGCTGCCATAGGGGTATTAGGTTGTCCTCGCGTGGCCGAAGATAAAGGCACGCACATCCAATCCACGATGAGGAGCAATGACCATGGCCGATCTGGCACAAGTCGAGATTCAGCGCTACCGCCAGGAACTGGAACACGACGTCCGGCACCTGGTGAAAAAGTACTGTCGAATCATGAGCTGGGAGGTGCCTGAGCTCGACGAGGCGGAGGCCAACCGGCTTATCTTCGGCGCCCTGCGCGAGGCACTGGACTCGGCCGAGAAGGGATGAGGATGGTTCAGAGATCGATGTCATCGGCATGACCCGACTCGCGTCGCTACTGTGGATCCTAGCGCTGCTGACGGGTTGCACGACCGGCGACAACCGTTCACCGCGTTGCCTGCCGAAGGTCGGCGATACCACGGCGGACCTCAAGGCATGCGGGTGCAGGCTCTATGCCGAGGGTGGCGGCGCTGCACTACCCGTCTCGCGCGACGCGGGAGAAGCCGGTGCGCAAGCCGTCATTATCGTCAACTATCTTTGTCCCCTCGGCGCCGCCGGCATCGGCCTGGCGACCGTCGTCAACGGCAGGGTGGAGCAGGTCCGATACTGAGGACGATCTGCGCCGTGGCCTTCCGCACCCCACCCAGAACCAGGCCGGATCGAACGGCCCAACACGCAACCCCATCTCCCCTACCCAACCCCCAGCCAATATCCCAAACGGAGACAAGCACATGAGCGATCTGGTCGTCGTGTCCTTCGCGGACGAGCAAACCGCCTTCGAGTTGCGCGCCAAGTTGTCGCAGCTCCAGAAGGAATATCTGATCGACATGGAAGACGTCGTCGTCGTGACCAAAGATGCGAGCGGCAAGGTCAAAATACACCAGGCCGTGAGCCTGACGGCCATGGGTGCCGTCGGCGGCGGCTTCTGGGGCATGCTCATCGGGATGCTGTTCCTGAATCCCTTGCTCGGGGCCGCGGTGGGCGCCGGCGCCGGCGCCTTGTCTGGCAAGCTGTCCGACATCGGCGTCAACGACCAATTCATGAAGGAGCTGGCCGAGAGCTTCAAACCCGGCTGTGCGGCCGTCTTCGTGCTGGTGCGCAAGGCCACCGGCGACAAGCTCCTGGAAGAGCTGCGGGAGTTCCACGGCAAGGGCAAGGTGCTGAAGACCTCGCTCAGCAAGGACGAGGAAGCGACCCTCCGCGAGTTCATCGAGGGCAACGGCGGGCAGTAGCGGGGATCTCTAGTTCTTTTTAGATGCCCTGACGTCGCCGCCGAGCGACAGCGAAGGTTGCGGCCGCGCCGGCCGGCGCGGCCGCCGATCACCGGAGAAGACTAGCAGTGCTGGATGGTTTCGTACTCGACAAGGCCGCCATCGGCCAGGGGCTCTCGGTGTTCATGGGCTTCTTCGCCATCATGAACCCCATCGCCAACACACCCGTGTTCCTGGGGCTCACGGCCGGGGACAGTCCGCCCATGCGGCGCGCCGTGGCACTGCAGGCAGTGTTGGCGGCCTTCTTGATCATCGTCGTGTTCTGCGTCCTGGGTTCGGTGATCTTCAAGCTCTTCGGCATCACACTCCCAGCGTTTCGCATCACCGGCGGCGTGCTGGTTGCGCTGATCGGCTATCAGATGCTGCACAGCAACAAGTCCGCGGTGCATCACCCCAGCGACAATGACCAAAGGGCCAGCCGAACCGCCGCCCTGTCCATCGCCATCAGCCCCCTGGCACTACCCATCCTGGCCGGCCCCGGCACCATCGCCACGGCTATGAACTTCGCCTCCACCGGCGGCACGGCCGAGATGCTGCTGACCATCGTCGCCTTCGGTGTGCTCTGTGCCATCACCTTCATGTTCTTCGTCTTCGGCGAGGGGCTGACCCGCTTCCTCGGCAGCAGCGGCCTCAACGTCATCACCCGCATCATGGGCCTGATCCTGGCGGTCATCGGCGTGCAGATGCTGATCGACGGGCTGAAGGGGGCTTTTCCCACGTTGTCCTGACTACGCCTAGCACAACGGCGTCGACGCACAGCAATCACCCTCCACCAGTCGCCGTTGTCGTTGTCGAAATCGCTACCAACACAGGACTCTAAGCGCGTACTCGATCACGCCGCCGAACAGGAGCCGCTCAAGCCGTCGGTAGTGTCTGCACCATGAGCCAGAGCTTCTTCGAGCACCCCATCATCAACGAGATCTGCGGCCACATGGATACCTGGCGCCGGCTGCCAAACCCGGAGCAATGGCAAGTCAACCCTCAGACCGCCAGGCTATCCTCTTGGTCGCTGTGAATCGATGGCTGAAAAAGGTCGTCGCCTACGCTCCGGCTCCGGCCCGCTCCGCGCGTATCGCCGTTGGCTATGCCTCAGGCAAAAACGCGTCTTAAAGGCGGGAGGCGGGAGGTGGGTCGAACCTACTCGATCAGGCCGCTGCGGGCAAACCAACGCAGCACGCGCACCCGCACCTGCTCGGCGATGACGGCGAGGGCCTGCGGTGTCAGCTCAGCGGCGGGTCGAAAGCCCACGGATTGCGGGACATCATCGGCAACCTCGACCGGCTCGAAGACCCCGTCGATGACGCAGCAATGACCAATCCGCCGGGAGCGGATTTGGGCGCCCGATAGGGCGCGCGAAGCGCGAAAACCCGGATGGTTTTCGTCATAGTGAACATGGCGGTTGAGGGAGGCACCGAAGCGGTGGATGAAGCTGACCGCCCCGAAGCGGGCTCGCGCGCCGGCACCACTGCCCTGGATCAAAAGCGCCTCGATGACGCGCAGTAGGATTCGCAGGACGGCGCTTTCGAGGGTAACGACGAAATTCGCGTTCGACATAGGCCGGCACGCGCTGCGCGTCCCAGTCGTCTTCACCCGCCAGCGCGAAATAGGTCTCCAGGTGCTGCTGGACGACTTGGTAGAGGGCGGTTTGCTCGGGATGGCGGCGGCCGTGCGGGGCAGGTCCGCATCCCAGTGACGCGACGGCCATATCGGCATCCGGCTCAAATTCGGCGCCTGACTGTATTTATATACAGTGTAGCGGTGATTCGACCTTCTCCAGGCGCACGTGAGCGGGTCGCGACAGGTTGGGACCACAGCGCTTGGCGCTGTCGGCCGGAGATCAGGAGCCGTGTTGTCCGATGCGCCGTCGTCGTTCTCTTGATTCCTTTTCCTACTGCGCCGCGAGCTGAAGCCAGGCGATCACGGACACGGCCACCGTTGCCGCGCTCCCCATCAGCATCCCCGCCGAGAGCCATCCCCACGAAACAACGTGCTCGGGCGGTGCCGGAGCCGTGAGTCTTTGGGGCGAGTCTAACGCCGTCGACCTAGACCCCAGGCCCGGTCCCTGCGCCCACAACGCTGCCGCCGCGTGCATCACGATCTACATATATTCTCAAGTTCGGCGTAGCGTGCAGAGGTCAGTGAGAAGAGAAATGTGCCGAAAGCTCTGGCCAATACTTGGCAGCTAGAAGCGTCAGAATTGCCGCGATGGACGCCCAAACAGCATGCCCAACTAGATGCGACTTCAGATGTAACTTGGACGCTTCCTGTTTCCGCACTTCGTTGCTCGTGGTCTCGCGTATCGCCAGTATATGCTGCGCTGCTTTTTCAATTGCGTCGCGTTTGTCAATAAACAAGGCTCTGATGCGCAGGTACGTGAAACATGGAGTGAGGTACGCACGCAACACAGCTCTGTCTCGATCCTTGTGTTTTCCTAGGTCTCCATCTGATGTCTTTGCAGTGACAAACTCGTGGGCCGCAGTTTCCCGAAGCTGCGCTATTTGGAGAAAAAAATCTCCATTGTCGACGAAACGCAGAATATCGGTTCCCTCTTGTTCGATTTTGTTCTCTGTCCATTCTGCGGAGCGATGACAAAAGAGCTTGCAGCAGTCAAGTACGGCGCGCTGCAAGTGTCCCTCCATTTTGTCGAGCTGGCTGCGGCTGTTTTCCGGATCGGTGATGTATCGCATGAAATGATCGATAGCATTGCGATACTCGTTCCAGACTTGGAAAGGAAGTTTGCCGTTTAGCGTCTCGTGAATCGCCACCATGTGGCGGGCGATGAAATAGAGGAATACGGAATGACGAAACTCTTGCGCAGAACATAAAGAAACCTGCTCAGCACCGACCAACAGGCCATCGACATTGTCGAAGAGAAATTTGGAATTTGCAGGATTGTCTTGTTTCAATTCCATTTTGCCAACGCAGCGTCAAAAAAGGCAAATGCGGCCGCATTACGTGTAATGCGGCCGCATTTAGCTTGTGATCGGGAAAGATCTTTAGTCGTCTTTCCACTTATCGATCCGATCGAAGAGAACGGTTCCCTGACCGGGCACCCGTTCATCAAAGTCAAGGGGAAGTGCTGTTACGTCGTCCACCCCCAACGACTTCTCTATAACCTCCAAGTCGGTTCTCCAGAACACAAGCGCTCGATCTTGGTCTTGCGTTCCATCTACAGGATGCATAGGTTCCTCCCCTGCTAACCTCGGATCTCCGAGGTGTGAAAATGAGTCATGCTTTGCCTAATGCTGACCGCATTAAAACGTAGCACAATGTATTCATTCGGAGTCGTGCTTATGCTGTGCTACAAGATTAGAGATGCTTCCAAAACTTGGGAAATCTCACATCATGCTAGGGAAGCAATGCCTTCGAGAATCCGCGACGGATATCTGCCGACGCTTTTAGGATCAACGACATACCCGATAATGCTCCACTAGTTTACGCACTTAAGACTTCTTAAGCGCCGAACATAGCGCAAGTTGTGGCATTTGTCAAGGCCAAAGGGGCCTGTGTAGCGTGCGCGCAACAATCGTGCTTTTAGCATCACCAAAGCAAAATGTAGTCGTACTAGATGTTGCTTTTATTGCTTCAAGTCACAAAACCAGCGCAAGAACGGGGTAAGGGATGAATGGCACTGATTTAAGCGAGGCAGGCACGGGGTCACCCACGTAACGGTGCAGCCCATCAACGAAAGATCCAACCGTCCAGCTCACATGCCGCGCTAGCGGTGCCGCGGGCTTCATCCTGCCACAAGGCACCGGATCGCCAGATCATCTATGATGGCTCGCCAATCCTCTCGCACCTCAGTGGTCCGTTCTGCGCACGCTTGATAGACCCAGCGCTTCGAAGCTTCCGGGTCGCTCACGCCGTTGCCCTGTCCGGCTGCGCAGGTTCAGCCCATCGCCATCAGTTGGCGACCAAGCTAACGGATAGAAAATCCAAGCCACCCTGAGCGTCCAGGTTGGCCCGACGAAGGGGGTTAGCGGGGGTGGGGTGCGCGGTCAACGCCCAACTGCGGGGCTGACGGATGTCGGGGCGGTGCAGGCGCACGCGTTCCGAGGTGCTGGCGCATGCATCTGCGGGGCAGCGTGCCACCGGCAGACGAGAGGGGCTGCACCGTTCCCTGCGAGAGAGACGGCGGCTACCAGGGGACGCGCTGCTCGAATTCGAAGTCGGGCTCGGGCTGCTGGAGGAGGTCCCAGTCCGGCATCGGCTCGGGTGCCTCGTCCCAGGCGGGTGGTAGGCGATCACGGCCACTACCACCGTTGCCCCGCTCCCCATCAGCATCCCCGCCAAGAGCTGCGCCAGAACCATATCGCCGAGCGCCCAGGTTGGAGGCTCGATATGCTGGTCGAACTTCAGGCTGCGCCAGTCTTCGCGCCAGTCGTGCCAGAGTTCGTCCCGGGGTGCCCCGTGGTGGAGTTGGCGCAGATCGACCAGGTATTTCAGCACGACCGCGTAAGAGCACATCGTGCAGGGAGGCAGGAAGGGCGAAGTCCGCTGCTACTCGCGCAAGGCGGTCACCTCATCCAGCGACAGATACAGCGCCTCGACGCCCTCCCGGTTGAAGCGTCCCCCGCGGATCGCGGCGCCTGCACCGCTGGTGGATCGTAAGCGCTCCACCAACCCCACTCCCGGCGATCTCAAGGCGCTGGCACATCCTCCGGCGCCAGGCGGGTCGGCAGCAGCGCGTCGATCTGCTCGGGGGTTGCGGCGTTGGGCAGTTCGGTGAACAGGTGGCGCAGGTAGCGGTAGGGTTCGTGGCCGTTGGCCTTTGCGGTCTCGATCAGCGAGTACAGTCGCGCCGAGGCCGTG
>JANQFX010000002.1 GCA_028277725.1 Thiohalocapsa sp. | reverse complement strand
CCTGAATCACAGCCACACCGACCGCGATTGGTCGAAGGCGTCGAGTCCGGGACACCCAAGCGGAGGACGTTCTTCTGAGGCACGTAGGCTGGGCTGGGTTGACTGACCCCAACCCGCGACTGCCTGGACCCGTACGTTACAGGGTCCCCCACTCTGTTGGGACTCCGTGTACTTGTCGATGACTGACTGGATGGCGTCATTGGACGGTCATCAGGGTGCGTCCCGCGGGCCTGATCCCCAATTGGTCAGCGCGCCTCGGCGCCGCCACAGCGCCTGGAGAATGTCCCTGGGCAGGGTGGTTACGGTTTGCAAACACCTTACGAGGCGGGGGGAGAGCGTCTCGTCGGGGGCAGGGATCAATCGCTCCCCCCGACACCTTGTGGTGAAGGGCTCGTTCGCAGTCTCCCCTACTCGTCCCAGGTCCCCTGCTCGTAGCCGAGGGACCGCGCGGCCTCCTGTTCGGACGCGCTGAGGTCGGCCCAGCCCTTGGCCTCGGATGCGGGCGGGTCGGCCTCGTCGTTCCAGCTCGCCTCCGACCAGCCCAGGGTCTTCCAAAGGCCCTGTTCAGCGGGGTTCAGGTCGGTCCACTCCAGGGTTTCCCAGATCCCGACATCGTCGTCGCGTACGTTGTCGTCGAAGGCGACGCCTGTGCCCGCGCCGAACAGCAACAAGGCCCCGAGCAAATACAAAACGTATTTCGACATCACGGATGTCCTCCTTCGTGGTTACAGACCGCAGATTGGGCGGTTAGGATATCGGGTCTAAGGTGATCGGCACGAGGGAATCGCTCGTTCGGTTCCGTTTCCGAACGTAAACCGTGCACGCGGCTGCACCGCCCAGCGGGCAGCACCATGCAGTCGAACAAGCATCGACATGACCGAAGACTCCTCCATCAACAAGCGGCTCGCCGCGATCCTGCATGCGGATGTGGCCGGCTACGCGCGGCTGACCGATGAGTTCGAGGAAGACACTCACCGGCTGCTGTCGCGATACCTGGACCACATCACCGAGCTGATCCAGCAACACAACGGCGAGGTGAGCAACTTCGCCGGCGATGCGGTGCTGGCGGTCTTTCCGACGGCGGTGGAGACGCTGCGCTGCGCCCTGGCTATCCAAAGCAGCGTCGGCGAGTTCAACGCCCCGCTCCCGGAGGAGCGCCGGGTGCAGTTCCGCATCGGCATCAACGTCGGCGACATCATCCAGGACCGTGACGACGTCTACGGCAACGGCGTCAACGTGGCGGCGCGGCTGGAGTCGATGGCCGAGCCGGGCGGCATCTGCATCTCGGAGGCGGCGCAGGACGCCATCGGCACCAAGCTACCGCTGCGTTATCAGTTCCTGGGCGAGAAGAAGGTCAAGAACATCAAGCGGCCGATCCGCTTGTACCGGGTCATCCTCATCGAAGAGGACGAACACGATGAGTTCGTCCGCAAGCGCCGGCGCATCATCTGGGCGGCCACCCTGCTCGTGCTGGCGGTGCTGGTGGCCCAGGGGGTCACCCTCTGGCTGAAGTCCGGCGACGCAGGGCCTTCCATACAAATGGTCGGTTTCACAGACGCCGTCCCCTACGAAGAATTGCTGGCGCGTATCCCCGGCACCGAGAAAGGGACCTGGCAGCACGACGAGCAGTGGGCCTGGTACGCAGAGTACCTGGCCCCATCCCCGGACTCGGACGACAGTCGCCCCATGCATGGCAAGTGGGGCTACGTGCGCAGCAACGAACCCTTGGAAGCCTACGGCGGACGATGGCGTATCGAGGTACCGGTAAACGGCCATGCGCGCCAATGCGTCTACTACGAACCGGAGTTCGACGAGGAGTGCTATACCTACTACCGGGCGCGCAAAGACGAAGTCCCGACGTTGGCGGACCTTGAGGTCATGCTGCGCTTCGGCCCCGACGGCAGGTGCGAGGGGGTGTCCTACTTCGAGCCGAGCGACACCACCGACGAACCCGTGCCGCAGCAACTGACGACGCTGGTGACTCTGTCACGTGCCTGCGCCCGATTCCGGGCCCCCGTCGAGTGATGGTCGCGAAGCGCTGAACCAGCTCGTGCAGCGTTTGCCATACAGGGCTGCAAGTGCAGACCCCGCCGTTCCCCACAGCCACCCCGGCGCGCGCGATGCCGACAACGAGCCGGAACCTGGACGCGGGCGCTCGGGCTCCGGGTCTGGCTCCGATCGACCGTTCCGTGGGCCCCGCCGCCCGCCGTCCGGGTCCGCGAGTCGACTCGATCAGCGCCCTGGATAATTCACACTGGCCCCGAGGCCCTGATCACGGCGCACCGTCCGGGGTGCGATGCCGGCGCGCAGGGCGGCGATCAGGCCCGCGGCCTCCAGATAGGACGCCGCGCGCAGCAACTGCCCCGGGCGCCAGGGCAGGCGTTCGAGGTCGTTGCGCATGAGATTGCGATTGTCCCGCACCTCGATGACGGGAATGCCCTGTCGCAACGCGGCGAGCGTCGGCAAGCCGAGGCAGCCCGCCGGAATGACCAGGCAGGACAGGTCCGCCGCGCTCAGCACACCGGGCAGGTGCATGACCGCATCGTCCGCGATGATCCGTGGACTGCGGTGCAACCCCTTGAGCACCGAGAAGACCATGGGCCAGGAAACGCCCTCGGAGGCGATGCGCGGCTCCAACACACCCGGGTCCTCGTTGGCGGTCTCGCGTGAGGCCTCCATGGGCGCGTGCGCGGTCGGCATCTGGAACAGGTGCGAGACCGCGTGGGTCAGCATCGCCTCGACGCCACCGAAGGGGTTGACCACGGAGCCGTCGCTCTCGAAGTAGCGATCGTTCATCTCCCGGCTCACGTCCATCAGCGTGGTGATGGCCAGGGCATCGAAGTCCTCGCGACAGCCGTCGATGAGCCGCCGCAAGCTACCCAATCCCGTAACGGAACCGACGGCGCGGCCGGATGTGCTGTAGTGCGCGGACATCCGCATGTCCCGGGCCATGATCCGCGTCTCCACCACGTCGATACCGGCCGCGGTGCGCGCCATGTTGCCGGCGTTGATGGCGGCGTTGACGAAGAGTTCGTCCTCATGTGCGTCCACCAGCAGCAACACCCGGTTGGCGCGCACAGGCTGCAGGCCGACCGTGCCCATGAGCAGGCGGGTCAGTACGCTGCCCTCCACATAGAGCGTGTTCTCGGGCATCTCGTTGAGATCGGCGCCGTTGACCACGTTGGGGTGCGTCACCAGGGTATCGCTGACGCCGGACAGCAACCGGGCGATCGGCGTGGCGTCACCGGCGTGCCCGCCGATCTCCGCGCCGATACCCGTGGGCACCAGGAGGACGGTGTTGAACGCCTGCACGTTCTCGACCCGGCGCCGACGGAAACGGAACACGTCGCCGGCGGCCAAGGGGACCTCTTCACCCTCGCCGAACAGCGAACCGACCTCGCAGCGCCAAGTCTCGGCGTCGCTTGCGGTGATGGCGATCCGCAACGGGATGGCGTCGGGCGCCAGGCGCTCCTGCAGCGCGGCCGAAAGCGCCGCGATCAGGTCCAACCGGTCACCGCGACGGGGGCTGGGGATGACGAGTTCCTGCTCCTCAACACGCATTCGCCGGCCCTCCGCAGCGCATCCGAAAATCGCCGTAGTCGAAGCGCCGCCGCTCCAGCAGGTCGCCCGCTTCGGTGAGCGAGTACAGGGTGGGCAGATTGATGCCGTTGAACATGTGCGACTTCACGACGGAATAGGAACCGGCATCCAGAAAGGTCAGACGCGCGCCCGGTTCCAACGGCGTCGACAGCCCATAGTCACCGAACAGATCGCCTGCGAGACAGGATGCGCCTGCGAGCGAGTGCTTCAATCGGCCCGGTTCGACACCGGCGAGGCGGGGCCGATACTGGTACTCCAGCACCTCCGGCAGGTGGTTCACGCTGGTGTCCAGGATCGCCGTGAGCACGTCGCGGTCCGTTCGGAAACAGTCCGTTACCGACGTTACCAGGAAGCCCGCCGCCTGCACCAGCGCCGCGCCGGGCTCCAGAAGGACGGGCCTCGATCCGTCGACCCCGAGCAGATCGACCGCTTCCCGCAGGCGGTGCCTGTCCTCGGCGTCGTCGAACAGGTAGCCACCGCCGAGGTTGAACCAACCGGCATCCTCGATCAGGTCCGGCCGGGTCTCGCGCAGCCGCTCGACGGTGCGCACCAGGTCACCGACGCAGGTGGACTCGCAGTTGGTGTGAAGGTGCAGCCCCAGACCCGCTGCCTCGCCCCGCGGCACTCGGTCCACCGGGACGCCGAGCTTGGAGCCCGGCCGACAGGGGTCGAAACGCGGGTCCTCGACCAACGACAGCCCCGGATTGATCCGCAGGCCACAGGCCGCGCCGCCCGCCACCACCGACCCCAGGCGGCGCCACTGCGACAGGGAATTGAAGCTGACCCGATCGCAGAGCTCCGCGACGGCCGGGGCCTGTTCCGGCGTCAGGCCCGGGGAGACGAACTGCAGCGTGCCCCGGTCCCCCAGGTGCTCGCGAGCCAGGCGGGCCTCGAAAAGGGAGCTGGCGGAGAATCCGTCCAATAGGCGCGACAGGCACTCCAGCACCCAGGGCAGCGACAGGGCCTTGAGCGAGTACAGGGCATGACAGCCGGTCCCATGGGCGAGGGCAGCAAAGCGCCGGGCGGCTCCGGCCAGCGCGCCCTCGTCGATCACCAGTGCGGGTGTGCGCACCTGTTGCGGGTCAAACGGCAGGGGGCCGCTCTCCGGCTGCATCGGCGGGGCTTCGTCCATTGAATCTCCTTAGGGAAGCGCTGATTGATCAGCGTTTCCCGTGTGGGGCAGGATGCCCCACTCTTTTTGGCGACGTAAGTCGCTGAAAATGAAGCGAAGCGGAAACCACGTTTTCGCTTTGCGTGCTGAACATGGGCAGGACGCCCATTGTTCAGCGTCTCCTTAGGGTAGGGCCGAGACCAGCAAGGCATGCAACCCCAGGGCGTTGGCATCGGCGTCCAGACGAGTCCGGCCGGACGGCGTCATCCACAGGCATGCTGAGGCTGGCCCCGACGGACCGGGTAGAAACCGCCCGCCCGAGCATGGGCGAGACGCCGGTCGACGGGTCCGTACGAAGCTTCTACTCCAGCACCAGCTTCCGGCCGAAGGGTTGCGTCATGTGCTCGGCCTCCGCCGGTACGGCCCAGAGCACCGGGAACCTTGGGCAGTGCTGGACGCGGCCGTCGAGGTCGGTGAGGAAGACGGCCATATCTGGCGCGTGACGCTCCGCCTCCAGCAGCAGCGGCGTGAAGTCTGTCCCGCCGCCACCCTCGAAGGCGAGGTCGCGCAGGTTGGATCGGCCGGGCTCGAAGAGGCGCACATCGCGCACTCGATCGTCACCGGCTATCACCAACACCCGTGCCTCCAGCCGACGGCTGATCGCCTCCAGCTCCGCGGCGAAGCGGTGCATGAGCCCGTCCTCCACCGACCCGGAGATGTCCACCAGCACGGCCAGCCGCGCGACCGCTCGAGACGAGGCCCGACCAGGCTCCCAGGGCATGCGCATGCCGCCGCCTCCGCCTCCAGTGGCACTGCGGCCGACGCCCCGGCCGGCGCCGACCCGGCCCCGGTTGGCGATGTAGGAGCGCGATGGCCGCGACCAGGATAGCTCCGGCTGCATGGACAGGCCACGGGCGAGGTGGGTGCGCAGCAGCTGCTCCCAGGGCGTGCGGACCTTCGGGATGTCGGCCAGCAACGCCCGCAGCATGGAATGCACGCCATCGCCGGCGTGGGCGCGGGTGATGCGCTCGCGCCAATCGCGGGCCTGTTCGGCCTCGGCCTCCGGGTGCTCCGCATCGGCGGCGGGCAGCAGATCGCGCAGGATGGCACCGGCGATGTGGCGGGCGCGGGCCGCCCGCGGGCCGTCCTCCAGACGCCGCGCGACGCCCTCTTCCGTCGGCCTGCGCTCCGTGCCCTTGGGCGTCATCTTGTCCTCACGGGTACCGGAGCCGCCGCGGCGGCGCCCCTTGCCGCCGAGGCCGCCGCGCTCCTGCTTGCCGCGGTCGTCGATGGCCCGATACAGCCGTTCCAGATCCCACTCCAGCAGGGCCTTGTCCGGTGCTTCGGCGCGCTTGAGCGAGGTGTGCAGCAGGTCTTCGAGCAGCACAGATCCGTCCGGCAGGCTGAGCCAGTTCAGGTGCGAGAGCGCGCTGTTGACGATGGCGTCGGCGCAGAGGTTGTAGAGTTCCGCGTCGACGTCGCCGAGCAGCCGGCGCAGCTCCTGCATGCGCTGGGGGTGGCGGAGCGCGACGTGCAGCACCTGGTGGGCCACGATGCCGGTCTGCACCGACAGCGACAGGTCCTCGAACCCCGGGCCGTAAAAAATGGTGGCGCCGTCGTTGGCGGCGACCCGCACCTCGGCCTCGCCGGCGTCGACGTCCTGGTGGCGGACCCAGAGTGCCAGTCCGCCGGTGGAGGGGGCGTACTCCACCATCCGCTGCACGGCGCGGGTGCCGCGGTGGCGGTGGACGCTCGCCCGGGCGCGGGGCTCGGTCACTTGCACTCGCCCGGGGTCCTAGGCGGCCTGCTGCTCGGCGTCGCGGGCCTCGGTGTAGCGCAGGTAGGCCGGGCTGGCGAGCACGGCCCCTTCCAGACCGCCCTCCAGCGCACGCTGGAACAAGAGCTCCATGCCGAGGGTCTGCACCTCGCGGATCGGTAGCGGCTCCTCGGCGCGCACGTCCGGCAGCTGATCGAGGATGGCCAGGGCGCGGGCCATGCGCGGCTCGTCGGTGGCGACCGCGAGCAGCGCATAGAGCATGCCGTAGAGCCCGTCGAGGCTAGCCGGTAGCAGCGCCGCGGTGTCCTCGCCGGGTTCCGCGTCGAGCAGCGCGAGCACGTCGGTGCCGGCCTGGATCTCGCGCAGCACGCCGAAGAACTCGGCGGCGTTGGCGGCACCGATGCGGCCCTGCACGAACACGCGCCGGGCGGCGTCGGTCAGCTCGGTCTTGAGCACATTGGAGATGTCCTCCCAGCCGCGCGGGCTGGCGCCCACCAGGTGGTCGTTGGCGAGCTGGCTGGCCGTGTCGTCGAGCTTGTCCGGGCGCACCTTGAGGTAGGCCATGACCTCGGGTGCGAAGTCGTTGGCCAGCGCGTAGTCGAGGAAGGCGTCGACCACCGACTGCACGTTGAAATGGAACATGCGGTCCGCCAGCGCGGTGCCCATGTCGTGGCTGACGGCGCCGTGGAAGGCGGCGTTGCCGGCGGCGATCACCTGCCAGCCGTCCGGCAGGCGGTAGTTGCCCACGCGCCGGTCCAGGATCAGCGAATAGGCCGAGATCTGCAGGCGCTGATCAGCGGCGGTGAGTTCGTCCAGGAACAGGATGCCGTCCGGTTCGCCCGCGCCGGGCAGGAACTCGGGCGGGAACCAGACCGTCTTGGACTGCTGCTCGTCGGCGTAGATGGCCCCGCGGATGTCCACCGGCTCGATGGTGGTCAGACGCAGGTCCACCAGCGGCACGCCGAAGTGCTTCGCCACCTGTCGGACCACCGAGGACTTGCCGACGCCACGCGTGCCCCAGAGCATGGAGGCGCGCTGCCGCAGCACCGAGTCGGCGAACTGCTCGATCAGCGCATCCTTGACCGCCGCAATCGAAACCGGCGGGATGTTCATCGGGTTGCCTTGCATGCACGACTCCAGTGGAACGGGCAGTGGATCCGGTGTGCGGCGGCCGCTACGCCCTGCCCGAAGGTCTCTCCAGGCCGCCGCCGGGATTGGTTCGACGCCTCAGCCCGAGCCCGGATCCCCGAGGCAAGTTCCTGGAGATAACGTGCCTGAGACGACGCCCCCGAGGTCCGGCCTTCGAAGGTCATGCCTCCGCCTCGCGCGGCGAAAGCGCCGCGGATGCCGAATCGCCCTCGGGTTCCGCTTTGGCGCCTGCTCCGGCATCGGCCCCCGGTGCAGGCCGATCCGACAGTCGCGTGAACCACGCCCGCTGGGTCAGCCGTCGCGGCAGCGGCGGGATCTCGAAGCGCGGCATCTCGCGCATGACGAAGAAGCCCACCAGCATGAACGGCGGTGCATGGAAGATCAGCATGCGCAGCAGCGATTTGTCCTCGAGTTCCAGCCATTGGATGGCCGGCGTCGCCGCCATGATACCGACCAGCACCAGCAGTGGCACAGCGCGCTGATAGGCGACCCGCCAGCGTGCGCGGCTGTGGCGCTGATGAAAGCGCGCCGGTGGCTCGGCCAGGGTCGTCGCCAGATGCTCGATGGCCCGGCCGAGCTTGGCCTCGGCATCGGCGGTGCGTCGGGGTTCGTGCTTCGCGACCTTGATGGACCCGCGCCAGTAGCTGACGATCTGCCGAATCGGTCGAAACGGCCAGTCGATGACGGCGAGCAGGTCCTCCGGAATCTTGAGTTTCACGCCCTGATCCGGCGTCATCTTGAGTTCCGCGGGGACGCCGATGAACCGATCCAGCTTGAGGTTCACGGCCAGCGGGCCGACGCGCGTGTCCGCCTCCACCAGCACGGGGCGCAACGGGCCATCCTCATCGTGGATCAATTCCTCGGTGATCTCGTCCTGCGCCTCCGGTGCGTCGAGGATCTGCTCAGCCGCGCGCCGAGCAGCGCGTCCCTTGCCCGGCATCCTGTCGCCCAGCACCCGCTCGGCGGTCGCCAGAGCCGAGGCCAGCATCCGCCCGCCGACGGTGCGAGCGGCCCGCCGGGCGCCATCGCCGGCGCGTCGCGCCAATGCCTGGGAGGCGGACTCCAGGAGATAGCTCCGTGCCACCGGCAGGCCAGCGTGGAAGACGAACTGGCGTTCCACCGGCACCTGCTGAAGCTGCTCGAGCAGCCGATCCAGATCGACCCCATCGGCGCTCACCGTCGACTCCAGGCCGCTCGCGTCGCGAACCCGGCGGGTCAGGCGATGCTTGCCCGCACGGGAGTCCGTGGGCGCCGCCTCCAGGCACAGCGAGGCGGTGAGCTCGATCGGGCGCGCCTCATCAGCCGGCAGCACCTCGGGTTTGAAGACCAGGCGACGCTGCTCGCGCTGGCTGGCGGATAGATCCGCGTGCAGGCCACGCGTGGAGAAGGGTGCCATCAGCGACAGGATTTCGTGATGGGTCAGCGGCACCACAGGCGCCTTGGGCCTCAGGGGCCGCGGCTCGTGCTTGGGCAACAGGCGCGGTCCGCTCCGCTTGATTCGAACAGTGGGCATGGCGTTTTCCCCCTCTGGTGCGTGGCGGCGGCCCGCCGCCATGCGCGTTGAGTTCGATGGGCCGGCAGAATCGAAAGCCCGAGAATACCGTTAGGGACGAACCGACGACGAGCAGAGCGCGGGAGGCCGCGAGCCGAACCGGACCGGGCGACATGCCTGCCGGAGACCTGGGCCCTGGCGACCCGACACCGGCCGACGGCTCCGGCGTTCGTCTGCGTCCTTCGGCCACGGATTGCGTCGAACCGTGACTGTCGTTCATGCTTCGATGTCGCTGCCGTCGGGCGTCGATACCCCGGCAGCCCGTTGAACCCGTGCTTGTTTGTCCAGACTTTCTGAAACCCACGCAGGACGATTTCCGAACACCCCATGACTGACCGAATCTGTGTCGTCGGCAGCGGTATCGCTGGCCTCGCCTCCGCCTGGCTGCTTTCGCAGCGCCATGATGTCATCCTCGTCGAGAAGAACGGTTACTTCGGCGGCCATACCCACACCATCGAGGTTCAGGAGGGCGACCGCGGCGTCCCCGTGGACACCGGTTTCATCGTCTACAACATCCGCAACTACCCGATGCTGGTGCGCCTGTTCGAGCGCCTGGGCGTGGAGACGCGCGGCTCGGACATGTCCTTCGCCGCATCCGTCGGCCCGGGTCGCATCGAGTATGCGGGCGACAGCCTGAGCACGATCTTTGCACAGCCGAAGAATGCCTTAAGCCCGAGTTTCCTGCGGATGCTCGTCGATGTGCTGCGTTTCAACCGCCGCTGCCGCGCCTGCCTCGACCGGTCCGATCAGGGACAGTCGGGATTCGACGGTCGCAGCCTGGGCAAGTTCCTCTCCGACGAGCGCCTCAGCGATGGTTTCCGCGATCATTACCTGCTCCCCATGGCCGCAGCCATCTGGTCCTGTCCGCCGGACACCATGCTCGACTTCCCCGCCGAGAGCCTGGCGCGGTTCTTCGACAACCACGGCCTGCTCAGCGTCCTGGAGCGCCCGCTTTGGCGCAGCGTGGTCGGCGGCAGTCACGCCTACGTGAAGATGATCAGCGCAGACCTCGGACCCGAGCGGATGGTCCAGGACGCCGCCGTGGCCGTGCGCCGCACGGACTCCGGCGTGCGCGTGGAGCTCGCCTCGGGCAACGCCATCGACGCGGACCAGGCAGTGCTCGCCTGCCATGCCGACCAGGCCCTGGCCCTGCTTCAACAGCCGACGGCCGACGAGGCGCGGCTGCTCGGCAAGTTCCGCTACCAACCCAACCGCACGCTGCTGCACACCGACGAGGCCCTCATGCCGGAACGGCGCAAGGTCTGGTCGGCCTGGAACTACCTGTCCGACGATCGAACCGGCGGCGACAGCGCCGTCTCCGTCACCTATTGGATGAACAGGCTCCAGGGGCTCGATACCGAGCGCGACTATCTGGTCTCACTGAATCCGCTGCGGGAGCCGGACCCGGCCAAGGTCATCGCCGAGATGACCTATGATCACCCGGTGTTCGATCAGCCGGCCATGGAGGCCCAGCGCGACCTGGCCAGGCTGCAGGGCGCCGACCGCATCTACTTCTGCGGCAGCTACTTCGGCTTCGGCTTCCACGAGGATGCCCTCCGCTCGGCCGTGGAGGTGGCCTCGCACCTGGATGTGGACACCAGCTGGCTGCAAGGGTCCGCCGAAGCCGAAACCACCGCCCCCGCTGCGGCCCGATCCACGACCCTGGGCAGCCCGGCGGAGACCTCGGCATGACGGCCGCCGAGACCGAGCGCACAGAGGTGCCGCACCGCATCTTCTTCACCCGGGTCATGCACCGCCGGCTGTTCCCGGTGAGCTACCGGTTCGAATACCGTGTCTTCAGTGTGCTGCTGGATGTCGACCGGCTGGCCCAGGTGCCCGCCCCGCTCGCCGTCGGCCCGCGCCGGGGACTGCGCGGCCTGCTGCGGCCGCGCCCGTTCCGTTTCGATCCCGCCGACCACGGCCCGCGCGACGGCTCTGGGCTGCGGCCCTGGGCCGAGCAGGTGCTGGCCTCCCGCGGCATCGATCTCGACGGCGGCCGCATCCGGCTGCTGTGCTTTCCGCGAGTGCTCGGGCTCGGATTCAACCCGCTCAGCGTCTGGTACTGCGAACACCGCGACGGCGGCCTGCGCGCGGTCATCGCCGAGGTGAACAATACCTTCGGTCAGCATCACAGCTACCTGTTGCACGACGACGGCAAGCCCATCGACTGGCCGCTGCGCGGGGCCGCGGTCAAGTGCTTCTACGTCTCACCGCTGATGGACATGGCCGGCGGCTATCGTTTCCGGCTGTCCGAGCCCGGCGAGCACCTCGGGGTCGTGATCCGCCAGTTCGACGAGCACGGCAAGCTCAAGCTGGTGGCATCGCAAACCGGCCAGGGAGAGCCGCTCACCGCCGCCGCGCTCTGGCGCGCCTTCCGCCGCATGCCGGTGATGACCTATAAGGTGCTGTTCGCCATCCATTGGCAGGCGCTCAAGATCTGGCTCGGCGGCGCGCGTTTCTTCCCGAAACCCGACCTACCCAAGCAGGAGGTGACCTGATGTCCAACCGCAAGCCAGCGGAGGCCACGTTGCCATCCGAAGCCAGCCCCGGGCGGATCGTCGCCCCGGTCGCGGCCCGGATGGCGCTCAAGCCCTTCCGCCACCTGTTCGACCGCATCCTGCGCGGGCACTTGCGCATCCGCATCGGCGAGCGCAGCCACGAGATGCACGGTAGCGAGGCCGGGCCGAGCGGCGAGATCCGGCTGCTGAAGCCGATCAGCTTCGCACGCCGCATCACCACCCGAGGCCACGTCGGTCTCGGCGAGTCCTACATCGCCGGCGACTGGGACAGCCCGGACGTCACCGCCCTGCTCCACTGCCTGGCCGCCAACCAGCACGCGCTCGCCGAGGTGTTCGAGGGCAGCTGGCTGAATCGGCTCGCGTCCCTGCTGCGCCACCGGCGCCGGGCCAACACCAAGGCCGGCAGCCGGCGCAACATCGAGGCCCACTACGACCTCGGCAACGACTTCTACCGGCTCTGGCTCGACCCGAGCATGACCTACTCCGCGGCCGTGTATGAGCGCGACGCCGACACGCTGGAGCAGGCCCAGGCCAACAAATACCTGCGCCTGCTCGGCATGCTGGACGCCGAGCCCGGCCAGCAGGTGCTGGAGGTCGGCTGCGGCTGGGGCAGCTTTGCGCAGACCGCGGCGACCGCCGGGCTCGAGATCACCGGACTGACCCTGTCGCAGGAGCAGTTGACCTATGCACGTCGGCGCTTCGCCGGCACTCCGCTGGCCGAGCGCGTCGACCTGCGCTTGCAGGACTACCGCGACGTCACCGGGCAATTCGACCACATCGTCTCCATCGAGATGTTCGAGGCCGTCGGCGAAGCCTACTGGCCGACGTACATGGACATGCTGCGCCGCTGCCTGAAGCCCGGCGGCCGTGCTGCCCTGCAGGTGATCACCATCGCCGACTCGGAGTTCGACGGTTACAAGGCGAGCCCGGACTTCATCCAGCGCTACATCTTCCCGGGCGGAATGCTGCCGACCCTGGGCCGCTTCGACGAGGCCGCCGCGGCCGCCGGGCTGCGGGTGGTGGAGCGCACCTTCCACGGCCTGGACTATGCACGCACCCTCGGCGAGTGGCGTCAGCGCTTCGAGGACCGACTGCCGGAGGCCCGCGACCTGGGCTACGACGAACGCTTTATTCGCATGTGGCGCTACTACCTCGCCTACTGCGAGGCCGGCTTCCGCGACGAGCGCATCGACGTGATGCAAGTTGCCCTGACCGCGGCCTAACCCACACCGACTCGGCGATCCGACCACCACCCCGGCACAACGACACCGAGCGACGAGAAGCAGGCTCAACTCGTTGTCGTAATCGTGACCGCCATCCGTAGGTCGAGCCGACGAAGCAGGCCCGACGGTCAGGCGCTTAAGTCGGGGGCGGTTGAATCGGGCTCGGTGTCGGGCTTCGTGCCTCAGCCCGACCTACGACGAAGACCGTTGGTGTCTAGGAGGCTGTCCGACTTATCGGGGCGCGGGCCAGGTACAATAGGGTCGGTTTCTCGCAGACGAGAGTGGTTGCCATGGCGGTCAACTTCGTAACGG
>JANQFX010000121.1 GCA_028277725.1 Thiohalocapsa sp. | reverse complement strand
GTGGCATCGTAGAGAAAGAGAGAGTGGTGTCTGAAGGTGGTCGGGCGCGGTGACAGCGGCGTGGAATGCTCGATTTGGCCCCGATGAGCAACGAGCTTGCGGAGAGAGGTGGAGGGATGGCCATCCCGGCGCCGGTTTGGCTTGGAGCAGCTCATGCATGCTATCAATGTGCTTTAAGCAATCTATAGTTGTGTGCTAGGAACGTTGGTATGATAGGTGGTGCCGTGCCCTCGTTCTGTCCTGTCCTGTCCGACGGAGACAGGGCAGAGGTCTCGTCTGGTTCCGGGTGGCTCAGGCCATTCTTGTCGACGTCCTTCGGATCGGGCCGCCGGCGGGGCGAGTTCCCTTCGTTGTTCTGGACACGCTATCGAATTGGCGTTCGGTCATCGACCGGACCGCTGCTGGCCAACCGCAGCTCCGGCACCGCCAGCCGCAGATCGCTCTCTTGTCGCCGGTTCTGGGATTGGAATGCCCGGACAGCAGGGCTACGGCTCCCGGCGCGCCAGGTGAACTCACATCCGAGCCGAAGGTCTTTTCTGGAGCAGCGCGAACCCTCGTCGCGCACTGACGATGTCTCAACAAGTGTTCCGAGCGCCTTTACACGCCAACTGGGAAGGAGAGGCCTGCAATGGTCGAAGGCTTCAAAACAAAGCTGCGGCACGGCCAAACCGTCACGGTCATCAATCCGGATCATCCTAATCCGAGCTTGGTCGAGTTCCTGGGCCGCTTGTCCGTCGATGCTGTCTTTGTCGACTGTGAGCAGGGCAGCGCCGACGTAGAAACGGTCGAGAACATGGGGCGAGCGGCTCGCTTGGCCAAGTTGACGTCGATCGTACGACTGTTTTCGTCAGAGGACTGGGTGATCGAGCGCTATTTGGGCCGGGGGATGGACGGCATCGTGATACCACGGCTGGAACGGTCCGAACAGGCTGCGCAGGCGGTGGAAGCGGTACGCTACTGCTATCCGCGGGATGCGGAACAAAAAATCGTGGTGGTCCAAATCGAGACCCGCCCTGCGCTCGAGACGCTCAACGAATTCTTGCGGGTGGACGGTATCGATGCCTATTTCATCGGTCCGGTCGATCTGGCCAAGGATCTGGGCTTTGCAGGAGACTTCCGGCAAGCGGAGGTCCAAGAGGCAATCGACGGTGCGATCGCAACCATCCGCGATACCGGCAAGGTCGCTGGGATCCTTGTGGACCGTGACAATGTGCGCCGTTATGTCGACCGTGGCGTGCAGTTCCTCTACACCCACGTCAACGAATATCTGACCTATGGCGCCGAGGAGTTCACCCGCCTCTTGCCGGAGTCATGAGTTGCCTTCGACGCCTGCCATAAGGGCGATGAACTCTCGGGCGGCCATGCCCGGTTGGGCTCCCAATCGCTTGGCTGTATGATTGACATGGCTCATATGGCCGCTGTCCAGGCTTGACCGGCCGTCGCCTATCCGTGCCGACCAGGCATCTACCGTGCCCGCCGCGATCCCTCTGGCGTCGAGGGCAGGCAAGCGTCCGATGCCCGCGCTGTCGATCCCGACACCAGCATCGTTGTAGAGCGCAGCGAACACGTCCACCTTGACGGCCGTTTCGGGCCGACCGCCAAGCAAGCCACCGTGCGAGCCGGTTACGATGATCGAGCCTTTGTCGCTCGGCTCCACCAGTGAATTCGAATCCATCACGTGCACCGAGCGTAGGGCACCGGGAACTTCGATTGTGAAGCGGGCTTCCCGCTGGGCTGGAACCTCTTCCGAGGACACGCCCCCGGCGCCGGCGAGCCTGGCGGCAGCCGCTAGAGCTGGGAGTTCCCTGGCCACGCCGCGGGCCGCCGCCTCCTTGTTGACGTGCGTTATCATGCCGCGCGCAGCACAATCGTGGCCGTCGCCGATCCGTGCGGTATCGTGACCGACGGCCGCTGCAGGAACGCAGAGACGATCAAGATAGGCGAGTCCCGCAATCCCTGCCTCGTCCTTGCCAACGGCGGCATCGTTCAGGATGACGCCGGCAACCCCGGCCCGCGCCGCGCAATAGGCAGCGTAGACACCACCGTGAGATCCGCTGATCAGGATGCTCCCGCGCGCGTCGGGGCCAAGCCTGGTCACGCTATCCGCGACAACGCAACCTTCGGGCAGTCTCAGTCTCTCGGAAGCCATGGCTGTTCGTCCTTGACTTTGAGACATCCCTTGCGGGTTCCGACGAGGCCGGCGCTTGGCAAACGCCCCACCGGCCCGGCGTCTTGTGGTCGTCGCCCTGCGCCTGTGGCCAGAGGCCAGCCGCGACCTTGATCTTAGGCTAGCGGCCAATTGTCATGGGCCGACCCATGATGGGATACTTCGGATCCGAATAGCCGGGGGTCGAAGGATGGCCGATCGGAACGAGAGAATCCAGAAAGGCCTCATCCGACGGGTCCCAACTGTAGGCAAGCGCTTCGATGTTCTCGACCCACTGCTCGACCGTACGCGGGCCAGCTATGCATGCGTTCACTATCGGATTGGCAAGCACCCAGTTGATCGCCCACTGGCCGGCTGTAATGCCGCGGGCCTCCGAATGCGCCACGATTCTTTGTGCGACCTGAAAAGACTCCTCGCGGAACTCGGTTTCCATCATGCGCTTATCCCGTCGCCCCGCGCGTGTGTCGGCGTGTGGTGGGCAGCCTAGCTTGTACTTGCCGGTGAGGACGCCGCGGGCTAAAGGGCTATATGGAACGACGCCGATTCCGTGATGGTGGCACACCGGTAGAATCTCAACCTCTGGCACGCGATTCACCGCGTTATAGTAGGGCTGACAAGCCACCGGTTTTGCTATTCCCAGATACACGCAGATATGCGCGATCTCCGAAATTCGCCAACCTCGGTAGTTGCTGATTCCGAAGTACCGTGCTTTGCCGGCGGCAGTGATGTCGGATACGGCGCGCAAGGTTTCTTCCAAGGGCGTGTCGACATCATCCAAGTGCAAATAGTAGATGTCGACATAGTCAGTCTGGAGGCGCCTAAGGCTGTCGTCGACCGCTTTGAAGATCCACTTTCGGCCAAGGCCGGATTCGTTGAGCCGTTCGCTCATCGGATTGCCGACCTTCGTAGAGAGTACCCAATTGTAACGATCCGATTTGATAAGGCGCCCCACCATCTCCTCGGATGCGCCTATGTTGTATCGGTCAGCGGTGTCGATAAAGTTGACGCCATACTCACGCGCAAGGCCCACAATCCTGTCCGCCTCGCCCTCCTCGGTGCGGTCACCGAACATCAAGGTGCCGAGGCAGATTCGGGAAACCATCAGCCCGCTGTTCCCAAGTGAACAATACTGCATTGAGCGCACTCCCTCTAAGGCAGAGATTCCCCAGAAAATCGAGCATATAACTGACCCGGCAAGGCGATCACGCACCAGGAATATATGCAAGTATATAGTTATTGTGCGTCGCTCTTCTCTGGAGTGACCGACAGCTGGTTCAATTGTTGCGCTTGGTTGAAGAGCCAGCCTGTGAGGTCGAGCGGCGGGTGCCGATTCCAAGCAGCTCGCCACGCCAAGGTTCCCCAGGCTCCGGACCCGGCTCAACGCGCCCGAGGCAAAGTGCAGTTGCCAGCGCTGCTTGATACCCTGCGGCATCCCTGTCGATCCAAGCGCCGCCCTCCACGCCTGCGCCTGCGAGGGCTAAGCCTGCGCACCGCCAGGGGCTCCTCCCGGGACAATCGGTAGCGCGTCTGGTGACTAGGAGGATGCTCTCGCTGGCGTCGTCCGTGTGTCGCCGTCGAAAGGGGGCGGCTGTAGGCGATCGCAACGCCCCGCATTCCGGGAATGCAAACAATATGTAACGTTCAGGTGAAGTTTTTGTAATCGCCGAGAAATCTGTAGAAAACAGGAGAGAACATATAGGATGATATCAGAGGCATAATATCTATGCGCTTGCCGATTTTCATAGGGCAGGTGCCTGGGGGCTCCTAGTTAGGATCTGAAGACTGGCAGCTATTCTGGGAGATCATCTGGATCATTCTCAGGTATATGGTTGTGGAGAGCGAATTGAAGGCCTTAAAGAAAGAAACCCAAGGCTTGGACGCTGCGCGATCTCAGTGTTCCGTATACAATGAACTGAAATCATCTTTGCTGCGGCAGGAGTTCGAGTCTGGAGATCGCCTGCTGATCGCTGATCTGGCCACTAGATACGGAGTCAGCCCAACGCCTGTTCGTGAGGCCCTATGCCGTCTCCGAGAGGAAAGCTTGGTCTCATTTGTCGACGGTAAGGGGTACTATGTTCCAATCCCAGATTTGAAAGAACTCCGTGATCTTTATCAGGCGTTGGGTCTTATGCTCATATTTGCGGTCAATAACGCGCAGCAAGACCAGATTGTCAAGATCTTCAGCGATATTATGGAAGATTTTGACGGCCGTCCCAGTATCGGGATCGCTGCGAGAGAGGCTTTGGCTCTGTCGAGGGCGCAGCTTGTCGAGAGCGCCCTTCTCAAGGCCGTCGAGTCCGCAAACAACGACGCTGTATTCCGAGTCGCCTGTAACTTGATCGACCGAACGCATGTGGCTCGCCTTGTGGAAATGGAGTCTTTCGAGAATTTCGATCGTGTCTCAGATTTATTTTTCCGCTTGCGCGACGACATCTGCCGCAACGCTAGAGGTGATGCGGAGAAGCGGATTAAGTCAGAGATAGATCAAATAATTCATCACCTAAAGGACGTTGTTGGCAGACTGATTTTTCGCCATTATATGACGAATTGGAAGCATATAAATGGGAGTAGCCTGGGCAAGCTGCGGGCGTGATTATCTCATCTGATTGCTCCATCCGCCTATTCGGATTCGATGATCGCCTTCTGTAATCGGGTTTAGTGGTCGAGGGTGGTTCCTCTGCTTGGTAGCTCCGGGTGGATCACGCGAGAGCCCGTGACGGCCATTGCGGACACGAATGCCCTCGGCCTCGGGCCCCGCCGCGCTTGTACCAAGGAGCGTTGATACCGACCCATTTGACCGGGTTTGCTTGCCCGGCCGCCAGGCGCGCTTCGCGCAGCGGTGCTGGAGTGCCGCAAGCGGAGCGCAACGCCGCGGCCGGGCAAGCAAACCCGGCCTGCGGTGGCGCGTGGCCAGTTCGGAGAAACAAGGAGAGCAGGCAGAGATACCGAGAGAACGGTTGAGATCTGACAGGAGGGTCGCGACGGAGGTCTGGAGTTCGATCGCCTGGCAGTCTGGCCCGCTTGCTCTGCAGCCACGGCTCTATTGCCAAGAATGAGCAGTATTGATAACTGTTGCTGACAGAAACATCCAGCGGCTGATAGCAAGAGCGCAATAATGCCTGTGGAGCTCAGACATATCCGGGCCTTCCACGCTGTCGCGGAGGCGCTGAGCT
Organism: Thiohalocapsa sp.; assembly: GCA_028277725.1. GTDB lineage: Bacteria > Pseudomonadota > Gammaproteobacteria > Chromatiales > Chromatiaceae > Thiohalocapsa. The sequence goes on along the minus strand of JANQFX010000121.1, from coordinate 43,244 downwards.
TCCGCCGTGCATCCGAGCGTCTCGGGATTGCTCAGCCCGCACTGAGCCGCACGATCAAGGACCTCGAGGCGGCCATGCAGGTCAGCCTCTTCGAGCGGACGACACGGGTGACCCGACTGACGGAATCCGGCCGAGTCTTCCTGAAGCAGACAAGCAACCTGGTCTCCGAACTCGACCGGGCCGTCGACCTGGCGCAACGGGCCCACGGCGGCGTCGCGGGGGAGCTCCGCGTGGGCTTCAACGACTACGCGATCAACGGACTTCTGCCTCAAATCGTGCGTCGGTTTCGCGCCGATTTCCCGGACATGGAGGTGAGCCTCATCGATTCCACGACGCCGCAGGCGGTGGAGATGGTGTTGGACGACGAGTTCGACATTGCCTTCATCACCGGCCGGCAGTCTCACGCCGAATTCGACCACTTGGTGGTGCGCGAGGAACGGGTCGTCTGCGTCTTGCCTTCGTCCCATCCCCTTGTTCGCAGAAAGACGATATCGATCACCGATCTCGCTGAGGAGCCCTTCGTCATGGGACGCTGGGACACCTGGAAGTCCTACAACCGACTGATCCGCGACTTCTGCCGGGCCCAGGGATTCGTCCCGAAGGTCATCCAGGAAGCGGAGCACAGCGACGGCATCATGGGGCTGGTGGCGGCCGCAATGGGCGTCACGCTCCACGTCGACAGCGCCTGGATCCGAGCCTTGAAGGGGATCTCCCTGCGGCCGCTCCGCGAAAGCCCGCCAGCGGTTCCGACCTCCGCGATCTGGCGCAGGGACCGCCGGGCGGCGTCGCCCGCCCTCGGGCACTTCATCGACGCTGCGACGGAGGTCGTAGCGGAGCACGGCACAACGGCGAGCTGAGCCGCTCGCGCGCTTCAGGTCTCCTTCTCGCGGCGTCGGTCCTGGTCACGGTAGAGGTGACACTCCACCGTGCCGCCTGGGCGGCGCCGGACTCGGGGCGGCGATTCTCGTGCGCACGTCGGGATCGCCTCAGGACAGCGTGGATGAAACCGGCAACCCTGGGGAAGGTCGAGTGGATTCGGGAAGGTCGTTCCGAGCGCGGTCTCCGGCAGTCCCTTGTCGGGCTCCGGCGTCAGGATCGAGTTCAGCAGGATGCGGGTGTAGGGATGCTGAGGGGTCTCGAAGAGCGCCCGGGTGTCGGCTTCCTCGACAATCCGTCCCAGATACATGACGGCGACGCGCGTCGCCAGATGCCGGACGACCGCCAGATCGTGCGAAATCATGATGTAGGTCAGGCCAAGCTGTTGCCTCAGGTCCAGCAAGAGGTTGAGGATCTGGGATTGAACCGAGACGTCGAGCGCCGAGGTCGGTTCGTCGCAGATGACGATCTCGGGCCGGGTCACGAGCGCACGGGCGATGGCGACCCGCTGGCGCTGCCCGCCGGAGAGATCGCCGGGCAGGCTCGTGAGGACGCGCTGGGGCAGGCCGACCAGGTCCAGCATCTCTATGGCGCGCCGCTCCCGCGCGGGCCGGTCGCCCAGCCGGTGGACGCGAAGCGGCAGGGTTACGATCGAGAGGACCGTCTTGCTCGGGTTGAGCGACGAGTTGGGATCCTGGAAGACGACCTGGATCTTGCGGCTGCGCTCCAGACGATCCATCGAGGAAACCGGCCGGCCGCCGAGCCGCACCTCGCCCACCGTTGGGGCCTCGAGGCCCAGCAGAAGGCGGGCCAAAGTCGACTTGCCGCAGCCCGACTCTCCCACCAGCCCGAGCACGCTCCCGCGCTCGATGCGCAGGCTGACCCCGCCGACCGCGGTCAGGGTCGCCCCCCGAGCCATCGGACCGCGCGAGACAGCGTAGCTGCGATGCAGGTCACGGGCCTCGAGCACGACCTCGGTCATCTTGCGGTCTCGCGGAAGTTCGCCAGTGTCCGCTCGGGCGGAATCAGACAGCGGTAGGAATGCTCCGCAGCGGCGGCGGCCACCGCCACTCTGTCCGCTCGACAGGCGTCGACAACGTGGGGACAGCGGTTCGCGAAGGCGCAGCCGCGGACCTCGCCGACCAGCGAGGGAACGACGCCGGCAATCGTGCCCAAGCGGGCATCCGCGTCATCGGCAGCGGAGAGCTGCGGCAGGCAGCGCAGGAGGCCCTGGGTGTAGGGATGGCTCGGGCTGTCGAAGATCCGACGGGTCGGCCCGGATTCCACGATCTCGCCCGCATACATGACCAGGACCCGGTCCGCCATGCGCGCCACCACGCCGAGGTCGTGGGTGATCAGGATCATCGCCATCTCGAACTCGGCCTGCAGACGCTTCAGGAGCGCCAGGACCTGCGCCTGAATCGTAACGTCGAGGGCGGTTGTCGGCTCGTCGGCGATGATCAGGTCCGGCTCGCACATCAAGGCCATCGCGATCATCACCCGTTGCCTCAGGCCGCCGGAGAGCTGGTGCGGATATTGACGCATGCGCTGATCGGGCGCCGGGATGCCGACCTTCTCGAGCAGGCTGCGCGCGCGCCGCCGCGCGTCTTCGCGTGTGGCGGCGCGGTGCCGGAGGAAGACTTCCTCCAGCTGGTCGCCGATGGTGTAGACGGGATTGAGCGAGGTCATGGGCTCCTGGAAGATCATCGCCATGCGGTCGCCGCGGAGCCGATTGAACTTCCGTTGCGGGAGCCGGGCGATGTCTTCCCCGCGAAACCTGAGCGCTTCGACCCGGCGTTCCGCCCGCCTGTGCAGCAGGTTCATGATGGCGAGCGCGGTCATGGACTTGCCGCAGCCGGACTCGCCGACAATCGCCAGGATCTCCCTCGGCTCGACCCGGAAGCTGACGTCGCGCACGGCGTGCAGGACGCCGGAGGTCAGTGGAAAGCGGACGTTGAGCCGCTCCAGTTCCAGGACGGCGCTCATGCCCTGTCTCCCGCGGCGAGCAGGTCCCGAAGACCATCGCCGAAGAGGTTGATCGCCAGCACCAGGAAGAACAAGGCGGCGCCCGGTATGTAGAGCAGCCAGGACTCGAAGAAGAGGTACTGGCGGGCCTGGGCAAGCATCAGGCCCCAGGAGGGCGTGGGCTCCTGAATGCCGAAGCCGAGGAACGACAGGGCGGCCTCGATCAGGATGGCGTAGGCCATCTCGATGGTGCCGATCACGATGACGGCGTTGACCAGGTTCGGCAGGATCTCTCCCAGCAGGATGTAGCCGTTCGAACATCCGATGCTGCGCGCCGCCATGACGTAGTCCCGGCTGACGGCCTGCTGGGTCGCGCTTCTCACCACGACCGCGAAGCGGTCCCAGAGGAACAGGCTGATCGTCAGTATCGTTCCGGTGATCGAGGTGCCGAAGACCACCACCACCGACATCGCGACGAGGAATATCGGCAGCGCGAGACGGGTGTTCACGACGAACATGATCACCTGGTCTATGCGGCCGCCGTAGTAGCCGGCGAGCAGTCCCAGGGTGGTGCCGATGAGCCCGGAGATCAGCATCACGGACGCGCCGATGACGAGAGAGATCTGCGCGCCGTAGATCAGGCGGGACAGGTAATCCCGGCCGAAGGGATCGGTGCCCAGCAGATGGGCGGCGTCGTGGCCTTCGAAGAAGATCGGCGGCAGCAGGCGCCGCGACAGGTCGTGCGCATAGGGATCGTAGGGCGCGATGAGCGGCGCCGCGACCGCGATGACCGTGATCGCGATCAGAAAGGCGCCGCTCGTCACGACGCTCGCGTTGCCGGCCGCCCGGCGCGCCAGGCTGCGGAGGCTTCGTCCTCGGGGTCCGGTCATGTCGCCGCGCCTCTCAGCCGATCCGGATCCGCGGATCGAGGACCGCGTTCAGCAGGTCCGCAAGCAGCGTCAAAAGGACATAGAAGGCGGCGATGACAAGGGTGATCGCCTGCACGACCGGCAGATCGGAGCGGACGGTGGCGTCGTATCCCAGCCAGCCTATGCCCTGCAGGGCGAAGATCTGCTCGACCACGATCGACCCGCTCAGCATGGCGCCGCATTGGACGGCCGAAACGGACACCACCGGAATCATCACGTTCCGCAGCGCGTGCTTGAACAGGATGCTCGTCTGGCTCAATCCCTTCGCTCGGGCTGTTCGGACGAAGTCGGACTCCAGGGCGTCGATCATCCCGGCGCGGGTCAGGCGCATCAGCGCCGGCGTCGCGAAGTAGCCGAGCGCGATGGTCGGCATGACGAAGTTCTGCCAGCTCGCGTTGCCGGAGATGGGGAGCCATCTTAACGTGAGACCGAAGACCACGATCATCACGAGCGCGAACCAGAAGGTCGGCATCGCCTGGCCGACGACCGCCAACCCAAGCGAAATCCGATCGATCAGGGAGTTCGGCCTGATGGCGGCGACGATGCCCAGGGGCAGCGAGATCGCCAAGGCGAAGCCCAGCGCGCTGATACCCAGGATGAGGGTGATCGGCAGGCGCGTCGCCAGCATCTCCGATACGGCCTGCTGGTAGTGATACGACCGTCCGAAATCGCCGACGAGCGCCTGGCCGCACCAGGCCAGGTACTGCTGGACCAGCGGCCGGTCGAAGCCGTAATGCGCCCTGATCCTGGCGATATCCTCGGCCGATGCCTCCCGTCCTGCGATGGCGATCGCCGGGTCGCCGGCCAGGTGCGCCAGCGAGAAGGTGAAGATCGAGATCAGCAGGAGCGTGAGGAGGGCGCTGAACAGCCGCTTGATCGTGAAGGTCAGCATGCGAGGTCAGGCGGCCTTGCGCCATACCTGCCTTGCGACCCTCAGAAAGTTCTCGCCGAGCACGTCGCGCACCGCGCGCTCGCTGTAGCCGCTCGAGATCATCGCTTCCGTCAGCTCCGGCAGTTGCTCCGGCTGGAAAAAGTTCGTCATGTTCTTGTAGTTGCCTCCGGCCGGCGATTTGACCCCGGCCATGTAGCGGCGCATGTCGTCGACGTCGTAAACATAGTCCAATCCCAGCGCGATGTGCTCCGTGCCGATCAGCTCCGCATAGAAGTCGATCTGCCTGAGGAGCGTGCCGGTCGAGGCGTCGTCGTCGCCCATGAAGATGCCGACGCCCACGACGCCGACCAGGCCGCCGGTCTTCGCGCAGGCCTTGGCCTGGTCGTCCCGGATGTTGCGGTCATGCTCCCACAAGGATCGCGGATTGGAGTGGGAGAAGATCACCGGTTCGCTCGAGACTTCCATGACCTCCATGGAGGTGCGATAGCCGGTGTGGCTGCAGTCGACGATCATGCCGACCCGGTTCATCTCCTGGACCAGCTCGACACCGAAGAGGCTCAGGCCGCAATCGGTGCGCTCGTGGCAGCCGTCGCCGACGAAGTTCTTCTTGTTGTAGGCCATCAGGGTCTGCCGGACGCCGAGCTTGTACAGGGTTTCGACCATATCGAGATTGCCGGCCAGGGCATTCGTGCCCTGAAGATTGAACGAGACCGCGAGCTTGCCGTCCCGTTTCGCCGCCAGGATGTCGTCGGCGGTCTCGATCAGCAGGAAGCGGTCCGGCTGACCCAGGACAAAGCGGCGCTCCCGGGCGATCTTCTTGAAGACCTCGGCTTGGAACTCCGCATCCGAGGCCAGCGTCAGCGAGACGAAGTCGACGCCGCTCGCCATCAAGCGCGGCAGCGTCTGCTCACGCAGCTCCCGGCTGCCGTAGTCGGTCCAAGGCAGGACCAGGTCGCAGACCAGGGCATCGCTATGCAGCTCGCGTGTCGCAGCCGGTATCTTTGCCGCTGGCTCGCGCGCGGCGGTCGTCTCGGGATTCACGGCAAAAGTCCTTTCTGCGCCTTGAGAAAGCGGCGGCGCGCCCTGGCGCGCGCCGCCGGCATCGCCTGGCTTACTTCCAGCTGTATTCGTAGAAGCGCGGGATCTCGTCCACATAGGCGACGAAGGCCAGGTTCGAATCGTAGCCGTAGCTGCGGATGCCGCTGAACAGCGAGAGGAAATAGGCTTGCTCGGTGATGCGCTCGATCGCCTTGGCGTAGAACGCCTTGCGCGTCTCGGGGGCGGTGCTGGTATCGGCGATGCCGAGCCATTCGGTGACCTCCCGATCCCGCGCGAAATCGTCTTCGTTGCCGCTGAAGAACACACTGATGATGGCCGCGGCATCGGCGAGCGAGTAGGAGCCCCAGTTGGTCAGGAACAGGGGCGCTTTGTTCGCCAGTTGCGCGTCGCGGTAGGCTTCCCATGGCAGGCGGTTCAGTTTCGCCTTGATACCGACCGCCGCCAGATCGCCGATGATCGCCTCGGCCTCCTGCGCCGGCGCTTCGGCATAGAGATCCACCTCGAAGCCATCGCCGTAGCCGGCATCGGCAAGCAGGCTCTTGGCCTTCTCCACGTCGTAGTCGTAAGCCATGGCAGCCGATTCCACACAGCCGAACTGTTGTGGATGACAAGGCGTATCGAGAACCCGCGCGGCACCTCGCATCAGGTTGTCGACGATCGACCTGCGATTGATGGCGTGGGCGATTGCACGACGAACCCGCAAATCCGTCATCGCCTTGTGGCCGGTTCGGCCGGCGGCGTCGAAGCCCAGGTAGAAGACCCGCAGCGTCCCCGCCTGTTCGGCGCTGACGCCCGGCGTGCCGTCGAGCTTCTCGGCCAGGTCCGTCGTAAGGTCGGCCGTGACGTCGATGCCGCCCGCGATGAGCTCGGCCACCTGGGTTTGCAGATCGGGCAGCTCGCGAACGACCACGTTCTTGATCTTCGCCATGCTTTTCGGTCCGCCCCAGGTGTAGTCCTCGTTGCGGACAAGCCTGTACTCCTCGCCCGGCTTCATGCTGACGACCTTGTAGGGCCCGGTGCCGATCGGCATCTTCGACATGCCCTCCGCGCCGACGCTCTCGTAGTATTCGTTGGGATAGACCGGCATCGGCCCCGAGAGAAACTCGATCGCCTGGGGAAACTTCTCCTTGGTGTGGATACGGACCCTGTATCGCTCGACCTTTTCGACCTTGTCGATCCAGTTCACGATCCGCTGGAACTTGACGCCGCTGTCGGAGGAGACCTTGTTGTAGGTATAGACGACGTCATCGGCGTCAAAGGCTTCGCCGTTGTGAAACTTGATGCCCTGGCGCAGCTCGAACTCGAGCGTGGTGTCGTCGACCCAGGTCCAGGTCTTTGCCAGGTTCGGCCGGTATTCCGAGGTCGTCGGATCCCGCTCGATCAGCGTGTCCCAGACCATCTTGCTGAACCAGATTCCGGCGCGGGTCGCGCCGTAGTAGTTGTCGGCGTTGTGCATCACACCGTCGGCGCCCCAGGCGATCCGAAGCGTGTCGTCCGATTTGTCCGCCTGGGCCTGCTGTATGCCGGACGCCATCGCCAGCGCGGCCAGCAGGCCTATGAGTTTGAACCGATCCATTCTGACCTCCCTTGCCATGCGCGGCGTCCGTTTCCGTTGTGGCGCGCGCTTTGCCAAGCCTAGGTCTTATTGATATCAGAAACTAATAGTATAATGGCAATTGTTGATGCCATTATCGCAATAATGTGGGCGTCATCTTGCATGGGACCTTGAGCCGTTCCAGGAATCTCAGATGGACCCCGGGTCTTTCGATGTAATTCGCAGACTGGCCGTGGCCCCTACGATGGGGTCACGCGGTTCTCTCTCGCTATCGATGAGTTAAGGTCGAGCGGGTGCGCCAGGTGTGCAGCCAAATCAGCCTGACAGGGAGCTACCTGTCGAGACTCCACACCTAGCGCAAAGGTGGTGCGTACATGAGGCCGCCGTTCGTCCAAAGGGCGTTGAGGCCCCGTTCCAGAGCGAGCGCCGTGTCGACACCGACGTTGCGCTCGAAGATCTGGCCATAGTTGCCCACCTGACGGATCACGCGGAAAACCCACTCATCATCGAGCCCGAGGCCCTTTCCGATGCCCGGAAGGGACCCGAGCATGGTCTGGACGGCCGGGTCGCTTGCGTCCTTGCGCAGGGCTTCCGCATTGGCCGAGTCGATGCCCATTTCCTCCGCCTCGATGGTGGCGAAGACGACCCACTGGACGATCTCCCGCCATTGCTGGTCGCCGTCGCGGACCGCGGGACCCAAGGGCTCCTTGGAGATGATGTCCGACAGGATGACATAGTCGTCCGGGTTCGGAGCCTCCGTATTGCGCATGGAGGCGAGCTGTGACTGGTCGGCGGTGAAGAGATCGCAGCGACCGGCGAAGAAGGCGACCCTGGCCTCATTGGTGGAGTTGAAGGGGACCGCCGTGAACTGCAAGTCATTGTTCAGCGCGTAGTTGGCGAGATTTTTTTCGGTGGTAGTGCTTGTCGTAAAGCAGATCCTGACCCCGGGCTTCAGGTCCCCTAGGCTTTTCGCGCCGAGGGATACACGCCCCAGGAAGCCCTGACCGTCATAATAGGTCGTCGCCAGGAATTCGATGCCCATGGTGGTCTCGCGGGTGAAGGTCCAGGTCGTGTTCCGGCTGAGCACGTCGATTTCACCCGCTTGAAGCGCCGGAAAGCGGGCGGCGGCGTTCAGGGGGATGAATTCCACTTTCTTGCGATCGCCAAGAACGGCGGCGGCCACGGCGCGGCAGAAGTCCACGTCCAGGCCAGACCATTCCCCGTTCACACCGATGTCGGAAAACCCGACCAGGCCGCCTCTGACACCGCATCGCAGAACGTCGCGCTCCTTCACGGTTTCGAGGGTAGGACCGGCGGCCGCCGGCACCGGCCTCGCGATGGCAGGCAGGAGGCATGCGAAAATGAAGAGTGCTTGGAAAATAATCCTAGACATCCGATTGGCTCTCCTTGTTCCCAAAGTCGTCGCGAACATGCCAGGACCTGCTCTCAGGGGGAGGCGAAGGACCCAGGGCGGTTCCAGCTCTGCCCGGAGGCCCGATCAGAGCTTATGGATAAGTCAGGTATCTGATGGGAAGTCATAATAATGTTAAGGTATTAATAGTATCGTACTAAGCCAATTTATGTATAGGGCCGACATGAAACCAGCCGCCCAGCAGTGGCCTGCGCCTAAACCAAGCGATTCGGCGTCTCCCAGTCCGCGCACTCGGCCGGACTTTGAGGCAGTGCGCGGCCTTTCGGCGGGCCCCGGTTTGGAATTGGGGACGTGAGAAGCCACCGATCCAGTGTCAGGTCCCGCCTGATCCTCAGCTTCGGCGCCGTCGCGGTCTTCACGATCCTCGCCAGCGCCGTCGGCCTTCTCGCGTTCGGCAATGGCTGGAGGACGATGGACGACATCACGCGGTCGCATCTGCCAACCCTCAACACCGCCCACCTCCTGGCCAAGCAAAGCAAGGCGATCGCCGCCACCGCCCCGATGCTGCTTTTTGCGACCGTGCAGGCCCAGCGCATCACCGCGCTGGACAGAATCACCGATCAGATAAACTGGCTGGAACAGCTCACCGACAGCCTCCGGAAGGCGGGAATCGGCTCGCTGAGCGTCATCGAGCGCGCCAAAGATCAGCTCCTGAAGAGCTTCAGGAAGCTGGACGAGCTGGTCGAGGCCAAGATAAGCGCGCGCCGTGACAAGGAAGAGGCCGTCAGCAAGCTGGTCGCGGCCCATCGCGCCTTGCGGACTGTCCTCGGGGCGGAAGCGGACGATGTGCGGGAGGCTTGGGAACCGCTCGGGAACTCGGCGACCTTGAGCACTGCCCTCGTGAATTCGCTGCTGGCGGCAGCCAATGCAGCCCGGCCCCAAGACCTGAAAGGTATTGAAAAGGAGTTCCGGCAAACCGCCCGGCAGTGGAACAAGAGCCTCGCAACGCGCCCCGTCCCCCCCGAGGTCCTGGAGCTTTCCGAGCAGATGATCCGGTTCGGGATGCGCCCGGACAACATCTTCAGGCTCCGCGAGAAGGAACTCGAGACCGCGGCCACGGCGCAACGGGTCCTTTACGCCTATAACCGACAGGCGAACCGACTGGTAGCCGCCTCGGACGCCGTCATCGAGTCGGTGCACAACGAGATTGCCGCCGCCTCGCGCGAGTCCCGCAGCAGCATGATTTCCCACGGCATGTTTCTGCTGTTTATCACAGTGACCTGTGTTTCCGGGGCGATTTTGCTGTCGCGCTACATCGGCCGCAGCATTGGTGGACGGCTGGCTGCGCTGGAGGAGAGCATGGCAGTTCACGCCTCGGGCGCCGTTTGCGAGATCCCGACGGGCGGAAACGACGAGATCACCCGGATGGCCAGCGCGCTCCAGACTTTCATCGCCACCATCGACCAGCGTGAGGCTGACTTGGTTCACTTGGCTGAGGACCTGAGCGCCTCCCGTGACCAGGCCGAAGCCGCAAACCGGGCCAAATCGGAATTCCTCGCAAACATGAGCCATGAGTTGCGCACGCCTTTGAACGCGATCATCGGATTTGCCGAGGTTATCAAGGCCGAGAAGCTAGGGCCGGTCGGGTGTTCGGAATATCGTGACTACGTGAACGAGATCAGAAACGCCGGCCAGCACCTGCTCAGGCTTATCTCGGATATCCTCGATATGTCCAAGGTCGAGGCTGGCAGGGTCGAGTTGCACGAAGAACGCGTCGACGTCGGCGAGACCATTCGTGCCAGCCTCGTCATGGTGTCCGGGCGGGCGGAGGCAGGGGACGTGACGCTCGAGTCGCAGGTCCCCAAGCTGTTGCCGCCCCTCTATGCGGATGAACGAACGCTTAAGCAGGTTCTCGTCAACCTCTTGACAAATGCGGTGAAGTTCACGCCCGCTGGCGGCAGGGTGACGACCGGGACTTGGATTGACCAGGAGGGGGGCTATGTTTTCCAGGTCTCCGACACAGGTGTCGGCATGGTGCAGGAGGACATTCCCCGGGCTATGACCCGCTTCGTGCAGCTCGAGAGTCAGCTCACGCGCAAACACGAGGGAACCGGCCTGGGCCTGCCGCTCTCGAGGGCCTTGGTCGAGATGCACGGCGGAACCCTCGACCTGCAAAGCGAGTTCGGCAGAGGGACCACGGCCACCGTGCGCTTTCCGGCGGAACGGACCTTGTCGCCGGAGAGCTCCGGCTCGCTCGACTTGAAGGACCGGGCGGCGAGCTAGTGTGGTGGTTCCTGCAGTCGCTGTCTCCAGAAACCACCATACTGTTTTCCTAAGCCTCCAGTGCCTTGCTCAATCACGGGCTGCCTATGCGCCAGCCTGTGGCCGCTAGTGTACAACCAGGTCCATAAACATGTAGCTTTGCTCGCTCGCCTCTTAATTGAACCGCCCCGGGTTTGCCAGGCAATGGGGCGGCTCGCTCGAGCTCTATGGGCCCCCACTCACCACCCTATTGCACAGTCGGTCCTAAAGGGCCAGAACCAGCATGGGCTCTACTTCTGAGTGGAGGGAAAAAGGGGCTCAGGTTATGCGCTCTTTAGAAATCAGAACGAACCCTCCTTCCACCCCTAAACGATTCGTACGACGATGTCCGGCTTGGACGCGCATCGTATGAACGTGCGCCACGCCTTCAATCGCTCGACGTGAAGTCTGCCGCCAGACGCTGTCGAAGCGTGTCCAGCAACCAGCGACCGGCCGGGCCGACTACACGGTCTCGCCGATGCGCCGCGTAGATGGTTGGCCCGTCGCCGGGCGTCGCGTCGTCCTCGATCCGCAGCGCGATCAATCTGCCCTCCTCGAGAGGAGCGGCGACCAGATGCTCAGGCATGCGGCACCAGCCGAAACCAGCGTACAAGAAATCAAGACGTCGGCTAAGGTCCACGAAGCGCCAAAGCCGCGCGCTCAGTAGCCCATAGTTTTCTTCGGCGGGGTTGACCGGGTCGGACAGGACGAGTTGCACATGAGGCTCCAGGTCGCTCCGCGTCGCCGGGCGCGTCAGCGCGGCGAGCGGATGGCTCGGCGCCACCACGGGCTGCATGCCAATCCTCAGCAGCGGATAGGCAGCAATATCTTCAGGAACGGTCGGAAGCAGCAGGCAGATGGCGAGCGACGCCGAGTCGCTTCGCAAGCGGCGGAGAGACCCTCCCAGCCCCTCCGTCGAGAAGCTGACGGGAAGGTCGGGAAAGGCATCGCTGAGCGCGCGGAGACTATCGATCAGCGGCGCGCTTGGCACGAGCGGGTCGATGGCGAGCGCAAGTTCAGCCTCTCTTCCCTCGCGCGTACCCGCCGCCATCATTTCGAACCGCGCCGCACTGGCCAACACCAGCCTTGCCTGGTCGACGAGGACGCGCCCTATCTCGGTGAGATGCGGGCGATACCCGCTGCGATCAAACAGCATGACGCCTTGCGTCGCTTCCAGTGTCGCGACTGCCTGGCTAATTGCAGATTGCGCCCGGTCGAGCTTACGGCCAGCGGCGGAGAAGCTACCGGTATCGGCGATTGTCACGAGGACGCGCAACTGATCCAGGCTGAGACTACCAAGCATACTCCATCATATACATAGATGGAGATGATCACAATTTGATCGCTTCCGGATGGAGTGTGGTGCGCTTTAAATCAGCCCCATGCGACCAGCCCATTTCATCAATCATGGCGGCGGCGCGCGGGTCCTCACGGACGTCCACGGACACGCATTCGCAAAGCCGATCCCCGGCTTCCGCTTCGACAACTCCGCTCAAGGAAACCTGACATGACCAAGCTTCTCGTCGTCGAGACCAGCCCCCGCGGAGATGCATCCATTTCGCGCAACATGACCCGCAGTTTTGTGGCGGACTGGCAGGCTGCACATCCGGATGGCGAGGTGGTCGATCGTGACCTTGCAGAAACGGACCTGCAGTTCGTCACCGCGCCTTGGCTGCAAGCCTACTTCACCCCGCCCGATCATCACACGCCCGAAATGAAGGAGGCGCTGAGCCTGTCCGACGAACTGGTCAGTGAGATTCTCGTCGCCGACCATATCGCCATCGCCACGCCGGTCTACAACTACAACGTGCCCGCCGCCCTGAAGGCCTGGGTTGACCACATCGTCCGAAAAGGAATGACGCTCGGCTTCGACGGCAGCGGCTTGGTGACCGGCAAGAAGGCGACCGTGCTGCTCGCGTCGGGCGGCGTCTATACCGAAGGCTCGCCGATCCGGGACAGAGACATTGCGACTCAATACCTTCGGCTCATTCTCAATGTCATAGGCATCACTGACGTAACGGTCATTGCAGGCGGTAACGCAAAGGCGGTGGACATGGGTGAGCAGACGATGGGCGGGTTCATCGCGGGCCTCAAGGAAGAGATCCGGCGCTCCGCCGCCGCGTGACAAATCGGCAAGCGCGGACTCCAAGCGCAAGGTGTGCCTTGGAGCCAAGAGCGCCGAGTGCCTCTGTCCCATCATGACGCGACGGGAAGTGAGCATGACAACACTGTTCGACAAGAGAGGCGCTATATGCGTCGGCAGCCAAGGACACCTCTTATGATCGTGCGCGTCATCTCATCTACTTGGTTCGTCTGGGTGTTGTTGGCGCTTCCGGCGGTAGCGATGATCGCGGCATTGATCGGCGGCTCCCCAGAGCACGACGACGCGTCGGTTGCCAAGGCTTTACTGCACCCGACAGGCGAGACGTCAGCGCGGCTTCTTATCGTCACTATGGCGATAACACCTTTGCGCATCATGTTCCCTTCATCGCGGTTCTGGGGCTGGATGCTACGGCATCGCCGCTGGTTCGGCGTAGCGGCCTTCGCCTACGCGGCCTTTCACACCGCGCTCTACGTCATCGACATGGGCGGCCTGCGCGCCATGCTGGACGAGTTCCTGGCTCTCGGTATCTGGACGGGGTGGCTCGCCTTCGCGATTTTCGTGCCGTTGGCACTGACCTCGAACAACGCTGCCGTGCGCGGCATGAAAAGGAACTGGAAGCGATTGCACCGCCTCGTCTATGTGGCTGCGGTGGCGACGCTCGCGCACTGGATCTTCATCCACAACGCTATTGGACCGGCCCTTGTTCATTTCGTGCCCCTCGCCGGGCTCGAAGCCTATCGGTTGTGGCGAACCTACGGATCCGCATCCCGCACCGATGCCTCCGAGGCGCAAGCCAACGCTCGGAGGTAGCCGCATACGGAACTCTGTGGCCCGGGATGGGGCCAGCGCTTTCTACAATGGCGTGGTCGGTTTCCCGGTCTGGCCGCGCCTCGGCGACTAAGCGGATATCGAAACGATAAGGTTCTCGAATGTTGGATGACCTTGCCCCCTCAAGCGCCCTCGGTTTGATGTTTCGCACCAACCGGTCCGACGACGGGAGCAGGCGTGGATCGGCTTCAAGCGAACGGTGCCAACTCAGCGGTTCCTCTCCACTCATGCTGTCATCTACAACTGCTTCAATGTCCAACGCTATCTCATCTCACGACGCACGCTCCGGGAGTTCCGAGCCCAAGCTTTCGACCAGTGGCGGAACGCCATCGCTGCGGCGTGATAGACACGAACGCAGTCAGATACGTCGGCCGTCGATCGCAGATGTGACAACTCCGTTCGGCAACATAGCAATAGTGCTTTCTAACTCAATTCGCTCAGTCTCTCGCGGACATATCGGAGCACGGTGTCATCATTGTTTGTCGTGTGCCATTGGAACATCTCCGTCAAATTCGGGATCTTGATCGGTAGCTCAAGGATTTCGAGGGGGAACAGGCGAGCGAAGATCTCTGCCTGCTTCCGATGAATGGTGGCGATCCTGTCACTGCCGATAAGAAAATAGGGAACCAAAGCGTGGCTGGGGACGGTAACGAAGACCTGTTTGCTTTGGCCATGTTGCTCGAGAAAACGGTCGTCATGAGCTGGCTTCCCACGCAATTCGAACTTGACGGCCACCTGGGGCGCGGCGAAGTAGCTTTCACGGGTCATCCCAATGTTCAGCCACTTACTTTCACGGCTCGTCAGGACAACGTAGTCGTCATCGAAGTAAACGCTGGACGGATGTTTCTGGGATATGAATACGTCCGGCGCGATCAGCAGATCGACATCGTATTGTTCGATAGAAGAAAACGGCCTGTCAGTCATGCGGTTGATCTCAAAAGTTAGGCCTGGTGCTTCTCGCGCGAGCGCGTTTAGGCCTGGCGCGATCTTTGTGAGGGCGACGTAGTCGGAGGCCATCAGTCTGACATGCCTTTTTGTATCCTGCGGTTCGATGATCGATCCGCCAATGATCTCGAACTCGATACGCCCGAGGATCGCTCGCAGGCTGGGAAGCAGCTCCTCGGCTCGCGACGACAGTTGAAATCCCCGACCGACCGGGACAAGCAGTTCGTCATCGAACTGCTCTCGCAACCTGGCAAGCGCGCTGCTTGTGGCTGACTGGCTCAGATTCAGCCGCTCCGCTGCGCGCGTGACGTTGCGCTCGGTCAGAAGGATCTCGGCCGCGACTAAAAGGTTCAGGTCGTATCCCTTGAAACGCACGATATCCTCCGTCCAGTACCGAGGTATCGATTTTATAGATACTTACCTCCCAAACAATGCGTTTTGTCTAATTGGATTTCAAGGAGCAAAGTTTACGAAAACACCCCGGAGGGGATGGACAGAATTTGGGGAGGAGCACACATGGCCAATGTAGCCAGAGTGTTGATCGTGGGCGGCGGAATCGGAGGTCTCGCGACCGCAGTTGGATTGCAACAACGCAGGATCGACGTCGAAATCGTCGAGAAGATGGAACGGTCCGAGGTGTATCACGTCGGGATCATCGTCCAGGGCAATTTCCTGCATGCGCTGGGCAAACTGGGCCTTGCAGAAAAGGCCATGGCCGCGGGCTTTCCCTACGATGGCTTCCACAACTACGACACGGAGAACAACCACCTGTTCTCGCAGCCGCCGATCTACATGGGCGACGGAGATTTTCCAGCATTCTTGGGCCTGACGCGGCCAGCGCTGCACAAGATCCAGCTCGACGCGGCGAAAGACGCCGGTATTCCGCTCCATCTTGGTGCGAGCTTTTCGAAGATCGAGGACAAGGGCGACAGCGTCGAGGTTGCCTTCACCGACGGACGGATCGGCAAGTATGACCTCGTGATCGGGGCGGATGGCTGGAATTCGGATGTCCGGCGCCTGCTGATGGGAGATGAGCATGCGCCGCAGTACACCGGACAGGGTGTCTGGCGCTGCAACGTCCCGCGGCCCGAAAGCATGAAGGACATGACCCTGTACCGCGGGAAGCCGGGCGGTACGACAGGACTAGTCCCACTTACCAAAGAAACCATGTACGTTTTTCACGTCTGCGGAGAACCAGGCAATCCCCGGTTCGCGCCCGAAACGCTCGCAGATGAACTGTGCAAGCGGCTCGAAGGTTACAAAGGCCCAGTAGAAGCAGTTCGGGAGCTGGTGACGGATCCGTTACAGGTCGTCTATCGGCCATTGTACGCGGGGCTTGTTCCCGCGCCGTGGAACCGGGGGCGTATCGTGCTGCTAGGCGACGCGGTGCATTCCTCGACGCCGCACATGGGGCAGGGGGCCGCGTTGGCCGTAGAATCCGCGGTTGTCCTGTCGGAGGAATTGGCCGAAGCGCCGGATCTCGACACGGCGCTGGCCAACTACGTGAACCGGCGCTTTGAACGCTCGAAACAGGTGGTGGAAGGCTCACGTGCCATTGGGGATCACGAAATGAACCCGAATGACGGGCTCGATGTGCCCGCACTCTTTGGAAGGGTTTACCAGACGCTGTCCCAGCCATTGTGACCTGACCTCGAAAACCAAACCAGCAAATAGGAAGTCGGAATGTTCTGGTTCTTCCCGACCAACTACGTCTGGAATCTCGGCGTGAACATCTCGATGCAGATGGGCGCCGAGATCGGAGAGATTGCTCGGATGGGCGAGCCGCTGGTCGAGGTTTCCCAAAAGGGCGACGACGAAGGCACCCAGGCCTTCATGGCGGCGTGGGAGCAGGTCGCCGACGACCTTATCGTTCAGGCAGAAGAAGACCGCGCGAAAGGCCGCGAACTGAGCGCCGGGGCCAAGCTTCGCCGGGCTGCCAACTACCTGATGATCGCCGAACGGATGCAGGCTGCCGGGCTGGAAAGTCGTATGGAGAAGTATCGCAAGATGCTCGACTGCTTCGATTCTGCGATGGAATTGGGGCGTGAGCCCTGCCTTAGAGTCGCCATTCCCTATGGTGGACACGTAATCACGGGCCGCCTGACGCTCGCAGCCGGAGCGAACCGGCGCACCCCGATGATGCTGCATGTCAACGGGCTCGATAGCTGCAAGGAGATGCTCTACCTCTTCGGTTCCCCACGCGAGATGGCACGGCGCGGTATCTCCTCGCTTTGCATTGACCAACCCGGCACCGGCGAAGCGCTGCGGTTCCATGGGCTGAAGGCGCGTTACGATGCTGAACACTGGGCGACGGCGGTGGTCGACTGGCTGCAGGACCAGCCCTTCTGCGATCCCGAAAGGATCGGTTGTTGGGGCGTGTCGCTCGGCGGCTATTTCTGCCCGCGTGCGGTGTCTGGAGAGACTCGCTTCGCGCTCGGCATGGTGCTCGGGGCCAATCACAACTGGTACGAGGTGCAGAAGCGGCGGCTTACCGGCGAGGGCGATCGCCCGGTTCCGCATTACTGGGATCACGTCAGGTGGGTCTGGGGCGGTAAGGACAACGACGAATTCATGGAAATCGCTTCTTGCGTCCACCTTGATGGGCGGATGGAGAAGATCAGGGTGCCGTTCCTAGTGACCCACGGGGACAACGACAGGCAGATCCCAATCGACTACGCTCACCAGTCCTACGACCAGCTTACCAATAGCCCGAAGCGGGAGTTATTCCTCTATACGAAGGAAACTGGCGGCCGCGAGCATGCGGCCTGCGACAATGTCAGCTATGCCGCGAACTTCATGGCGGACTGGGCGGCCGAAACCTTCGCCGAGATCGCCGACGGGAAGTTTCGATGAGCGACGAACAACCCCCGGCTCCGTTCGCGCTCGGCATGTATTCGGTATCGAATAGTCCGGCTTTCCCGACGCTGGTCTTCGATGACGGAGCAGCGGTCGCGCTCGAGGCTCTGTCGGCACTGATCATCCGGTTGAACCTGTCGCCGACCCGGTCATCGGTCTTCGACCTTGTGCGACACTGGTATCGAACTTTGCCGCAGCTTGTCGATCTCGTTCAGATGTTGGCCTATTCCGGCGACGCAGCCGGCCATCGGGCTGCGTTCCAGTCAGAGGATTTCCTGACCGCTGAAGGCCCGCTACCAGAGGCACGCCAGATTTACCGGCTGCGCAAGGGGGAGGCTTCGCTGATCGCGACCCTGGCCCAAGGTGCAGGAGAGGGTGGGAGCCGACTGGACGACAACCGCAATGCGGCTCCCGGCTCGCTGTTTCTCGGCCCCCTGATCGTACCTGCTGTCTTCGGCGGGGATCTGTACGGGACCAAGTACCTTCTCGCACCGATGACCAATCCGGTCCAGCGAGGCGATCTCGGAGAGCTCGCCCGTGCCGTGCCTGACCGGATCGCCGGGCTCGGCCAAGACCCGCTGCCTCTGCCGGGCGACGTGATCGTCGTCGGCGCAGACCCGGCCGAGGACGCGCCCGAAGCAGAAAGCACTGACGTCGTCGAAGCGCGGCCGCCGGCTTCAGCCGCCAGATCATCAGCACGCAGTAGGAGGAGAAAATGCCCGTCACCGGAGTTGAAACACTTGTCTACGGCGTCAACGACATCGAAGAATGCGTAACGTTCTTTACCGATTTCGGCCTCACTCTCCATGATCGGACCGAGGCGTGCGCGCGGTTCCGGCTGGACGAGGGTAGCCACGTGGAACTGCGCCACATCGATGACCCAACCCTCCCAGAGACAATCCTTCAGGATACCGGGGTACGCGAGGTTATCTGGGGAGTTGACACAGAGGAAAGCCTGGAAGCGCTGGTCAAGGGACTAGAGACGGACCGCAAGGTTCTGCACGACAACGACGGCACTGTGCATTTCCATTCGGACGACGGGCTGGCCTTTGGGCTCCGGGTGTTCACCCGGAAAAAGGTCGTTTACTCGCCCGACCCGGTGAACGCGCCGGGCCACGTGAACCGGCTCAACGTTTCGCGCAAGTGGAAAACACGCGCCCGGCCAAAGACGATCAATCACGTCGTCTTTGCCGTACCCGATTTCGTGAAATCCTATCGGTTCTTCGAGGAGCGCCTCGGCTTCCGGCTGACCGAATACCAGCTCTTTTGCGGCATCTACCTGCGGTGTGACGGAGCGAACGATCACCACAACTTGTTCTTTCTCGATCAAAATATGGCGGGTGCGCCGGGATATCCGGCCTTCCACCACGCGAATTTCGGGGTCGAGGACATCGACGAGATGATGGTGGGCGCGAATTACATGAGCCGCCGCGGCTGGACCTATGGGATGCTCGGCACAGGGCGGCATCGCATCTCCTCCGCGCTCTTCACCTATTTCAGATGTCCCACGGGAGGCGAGGTCGAGTACGGCACCGACAGCGACTACATCGACGACAACTACGTGCCCCGAGAATGGGACGCGCTTTTCGGCCTGCAAAGCTGGATGGGTCTGTTGCCGGACTTCTTGAAGAACGCCGAGCCCGAATGGCATGCAAAGCACATCACCAAGGGGTTTCCGGATCACATCCGGACCAAGGCCGATCTACCCGAAGACGGGAAGATAGCCTGACACTGCACACTCATCAGGAATGAAGACATTGAAACATTCCGCAACGGCACCGGCGATAGCCTGTTTGATGGCGGGCCGGCCACGGCACAGGTCACGCTCGGCTTCGCGTCACCGGCTCGCTCAAAACCGCTTCTGATGGCAAACGACCTTCGATCAAATCCGGCAAGACTTCACGGATCTGATGGGACCCTGGTGCTCTCTTCGACATGGAGGTGCCTCCTTCCTCGGACGGCATCCGCCGTCCGCTTGAGATTCGCACCTCGAAGGATGCACCTCCGCTCAATTTCCCAGCAAGATCAGGACTTCACCGAAGGACGGGATGATGCGGTGCCTGGAGCAGCTTATCCGCGTTCAATTGAACGCGGATAAGCTGCTCCAACTTTATGAAATAGATCAAACTGCGCTTGATTGATTCCAGTTAAGCGCAGTTTGATCTAGAGGTTGGTTGTCGGTTTGGCCTGTCCAGATAGGACCGCGCAGAGGGCTACATCAGCTTGTCCAGCGTGATCGGCAGGTCGCGGATGCGTTGGCCCGTAGCATCATAGATCGCGTTCGCCACGGCCGCCGACGGTCCGTTCATCCCGATCTCGCCGATCCCGCGTGCGCCGGTCGGCGCGTGCGGGTCGGGAATTCCCGTCCACGCGACGTCGATCTCCGGAACGTCGAGGTGCGCGGGCATATAGTATGCGGCGAGGCTCGGGTTCATGATGCGCCCGTTGCGCTCGTCGAAGTGCGTGTTCTCCATCATGGCCATGCTGAGCGACATGATGATACCGCCACGGAATTGGCTCGCTGCGAGCTTCTCGTTGAGGATTCGACCGCAATCGTAGACGCCGGAGATTCGCGAGATGCGTAATTCGCCCGTGATCGCGTTGACCTTCACCTCGCAGAATACCGCGCCGGTCGAGTGCATCGACCATTCCTTGGCCTCTGCGGGCGGCGGCGCCTTCGCCTCGGCGGAGATCGAGGTTCGGCCGGACCGCGCCAGCAGGTCGGCGAAGGAGATGCGTTCGGCCGGGTTGGCGGCGAGCACGAGCGACCTATCCAACGTCGTCAGCGCCTCCGCCGGCTGGCCATGCAGCGCGGCGCCCTCGGGCACCAGGGCGGCGAGCTCAGCGACCAGCGCGGCGTGTGCGGCGGTCAGAGACGCGCCGATTGCGGCCGTCTGCTGCGATCCAGCTGCGATAAGGCTGCCTGGGAGCGTGTTATCGCCGTAGCGGACATCGACGTCTTCGTAAGCGAGGCCGAGCCGTTCTGCGGCGACCGCCGCCGTCGCTGTGGACGTCCCCATCCCCATCTCAGCCGCCGCCACCTCGACGAGGGCCTTGCCGTCGCTGGTGAGCGTGATTCGCGCGGCGCCGCCGGGGAAGCGCTTGTATGGATAGTAGGCGGATGCCATCCCAGTGCCGACAAGCCATTCGCCCTCGCGCCTTCCAAGGCGCTTACCGGACCGCCGCTGCCAGCCGAACCTGCGGGCGCCTTCACGATAGGCCTCGACCACCGCGCGCTGAGAGAAGGCCTTACCGGTCGTCGGATCCTTATCCGGCTCATTGCGGATGCGCAGCTCTACCGGGTCTATCCCGAGCTTCTCGGCGAGCTCGTCAAGCGCCGTTTCCAATGGGAACGTCCCAACTGCAGAGCCAGGCGCTCGCATGAAGGTGTTGGCCAGCATGTCCATGGTGCCGACACGCACCTCTAGGTGCATGGCGTCGGCCCGATACATGTGCTCACTCGCGTCAATGAAGGGCTCGGTCATGGCGTTATGCGCTATCTTCACCGTGGTTCCGGTGTGGATCAGCGCGGTCAAGCGGCCGTCGCTACCGGCGCCGAGTGCAATACGCTGTCGGGTTGGCGCGCGGCCGCCGCAGATGCGGTACACACCCTCGCGCGACAGGGTCATGCGAACCGGCCGCTCGGCCAAGCGAGCGGCTGCTGCTGCCAGGATATGGTATTGCCACAGCGTCTTGCCGCCCAACCCGCCGCCGACGAACTCCGCCGTGAGATGGACGTCCGACGGAGCGATGCCGAATACCTTTGCGATTGTGATGGCTGACAGATCGACGCCCTGCGTGCAGTCATGCATGCGCAGAATACCGTCTTGCCACGCGACCGTGACGGCGTGCGGCTCGATCTGGTTGTGATTTTGCCGCGGCGTGCTGAACTCGAGGTCGACTGAGACGGCAGCCTCGGCGAGCGCGGCTTCGGCGTCGCCCGCAACGTATTGCAGATCACGGCCTGCGTACTTGGCGACTTCGGCGCCGGCGGTAGCCGCCTCGAAGCTTGTGACCGCGTCCGCAGCGTCATACGCGACGCTCACAAGGCTCGCGGCGTGATCGGCCTCTTCTTGCGTCGCGGCGAGGACGACCGCAACCGGCTGGCCGTTCCAGTGGACCGACGCGTCCTGCATCACCGGCAGCGAGCTCCCTGCCATGCCGGTCGGTGAGGAATAAAAGGGCTCGGGCGGTGCCAACTGCGGCGCGTTCTCGTGCGTCATGATGAACACGACACCGGGCGCCGCCTGCGCCGCTTCCGTGTCGATCGCGCGGATCGTCCCCCGCGCGATCGTAGAGAAGACGAGTGCGCCATAGACCATCCCCGGGAAGGTATGCTCGGCGGCGAACCTCGCCTCTCCGCGCACCTTCAGCGGGCCATCCCGACGGGGACGAGCGGCGCCGAGACCACCTGGAGAGCGGACCAATGGATCGCGCGCGTCAGACAAGCCAGGAGCAGGCTCTGCGGTCGCCGCTCCGCTGAGTGCGGCAACGGCGATTGTCGCGGCAGAGCCGGCGAGCATCGTGCGGCGGTTGAGTTTCAGGCCGTTGTCGGCATTCGGGACGGAGCGTTTGTCAGACGGCTGGGTCATTCAGAGGCTCCCGCGAGATCTTGCAGCACCGCGACGATCGTGCGGTGCATGAGCTCTGGCTTGAAGGCATTGCCTGGACGCGTGGTGGCGCCTGAGAGGGCGATATCCGCGGCGCGAACGAAGGCCGTCTCGCCCGGCGTCGCGCCAACAAGGGCGTCCTCGGCTTCTCGCGTGCGCCAGGGTTTAGGCGCGACGCCGCCCAGTGCGATCCGGACCTCGGCGATGCGCCCGTCCGTTACGCGCAGGACAGCGGCAACCGACACCAGCGCGAAGGCGTAGCTCGCCCGGTCCCGCACCTTGCGGTAGGTCGAGCGCGCGTCGACGGGTGCAGCTGGCAGCTCGACTGAGGTAATGAGCTCACCGGGCGCCAGAACGGTCTCGACGTCGGGCGTGTCGCCCGGCAGGCGGTGGAGGTCGGCGAGCGGTACGATGCGTCGCCCGCCCGGGCCGGCGAGATGCACCAGCGCGTCGAATGCGGCGAGCGCCACGCACATGTCGGAGGGGTGCGTCGCGATGCAATCTTGCGACACCCCGAGAATGCCATGGCCGCGGTTGAACCCGTCGATCGCGTCGCACCCCTCGCCGGGCCGGCGCTTGTTACAGCGCGAGCCCTCGAGGTCATAGAAGTAGGTGCAGCGCGTGCGCTGGAGGATGTTGCCGCCCACGGTCGCCATGTTGCGAATCTGGGCCGACGCGCCGGAAAGAATGGCGCGCGTGAGGGCGGGGTAGCGTTCGCGCACCGCAGCGCTCTCAGCGACCGCGGTATTGCTTGCCGCGGCGCCGATCATGAGGCCGCCGTTGTCAGTCTCTTCGATACTGCCGGACAGGCCGGTCACGTCGACGAGTGCAGCCGGGACCTCGACCCCTTCGCGCATCAGATCGACGAGATTGGTCCCTGCGCCGAGAAACTTGGTGGCTGTTTCCCCGCCGCGGGCGATGGCGTCCGGCTCGGACGTCGCCTTGGAGTATGCGAAGGGCCTCATAGGCTGTCCTCCGAGACATATGCGGCGATGGCGTCGATGATTCCGTTATGCGCACCGCAGCGGCAAAGGTTGCCGCTCATCCTTTCCTTGATCTCGGCGCGGCTCCTCTCGGGAGAAGCTTGCAGATCGGGCGAGACGCCGCTGGGCGACCCGCGCTCGAACTCCTCGCGAAGCGCGACGGCGCTCATGATTTGCCCCGGTGTGCAGTAGCCGCACTGAAAGCCGTCGTGCTCGACGAATAGCGCCTGCAAGGGATGCAGACTGTCGTCGCGGGCGAGGCCTTCGATGGTGGTTACCGAGCGCCCGTCATACTGCGCGGCGAGAGCGAGGCAGGCGAGGATCCTTTCGCCATCGACCAGGACGGTGCACGCCCCGCAGGCGCCCTGGTTGCACCCCTTCTTCGTCCCCGGACGGTCAAGCGTGTCACGCAGCAGGTCGAGCAGGGAAACGCGCGCATCCTTCGGCACGTCATAGGGCTGCCCGTTGATGGAGATCGCCATCGTGAAGACTCCTCCCAAGTCTGATCCCGTCGGCCGACGGGAATCCTGCCCAGTCGGCTGGATGCCCAAGGTTTAGTCATCGAACCCTGATTGGATGAAATGCATTGTTTGGGAGGTAAGTATCGATGGTGTAGATACCTCAGTCCGAAATCGCCGCAGCGATGGGAATCGTGAAGAGCGCGGCGCACAAGCACCCCGGCACGCACGAAATCGAGATCGGCGTGCGGCGGGGAAGCCGTCTGTCCCTGCACGGCTCGGCACAGGGTCAGG
The DNA here is from genome assembly GCA_028277725.1 of Thiohalocapsa sp. GTDB lineage: Bacteria > Pseudomonadota > Gammaproteobacteria > Chromatiales > Chromatiaceae > Thiohalocapsa. The sequence continues at coordinate 19,217 of JANQFX010000121.1, read as the reverse complement.
TTATGCTCGCCTTCGGCGAGGTCGGGCTACTGGATGACCTTGCCGGCCAGGACCTGCCGGCCCTCAGGCCGAAGACGCTGACCGATCCCGACCAACTGCACCGCCGGATCGCCGAGACCGCACGGATCGGCCATGCGGTCGCGCCGGAGGAGACACTTCTCGGCGTGAACGCCCTCGCGGTGCCTGTCTTCGATCACGTCTTCGATCACGGCGGGCGGCTGGTCGCGACGGTCGCCCTCATCGGCTCGATCCAGCATCTGTCCACGTCGCCCGCAGAGGAGCACGTCGTGGCGATCCGTGACCTCGCCAGCGCCATCTCTCAGACGCAGGGCCATCAGGTGCGCTGACGATGGGGCCGTAAAGCGGCACGCGCTTTTGCGGCCCGCCACGCTCTACCCGCGTCGGACAAACGTCTCCGGCCGATGGAGGCGCCCGAGTTGCCAAAGATCGGGCACTAAAAGGATATTGACTGGTCGATCAGTCAGTGTTGTCATTCGGGCATGAGCACGAGTCAAAACAACGCCGAGCCCCCGGGCCGGATGAATGCGCGGGAATGCATCCTCGATGCCGCCGAGATGGTGTTCTCTGAGGCGGGCTTCGCCGGTGCGAGCATGAAGGCGATCGCCTTGCGCGCTGGCGTCGCGCAAGGCTTGATCCACTACCACTTTCAGTCGAAGGACGGCCTCTACGCCGCGGTGGTCGAGCGGCGGGCAATCTGGATCACGACAACTCGGGAAGCGCTGCTAGACGAGGTCGACCTTACGCGCCCCGACGCTGTCCGGCATATCTTCGAAGCCTTTTTCCGTCCCCCTCTCGGACCCGAGGGCGGCGGCACCGTTTTTGCCCGGATCTTCGCGCTTCTCGCTGTGGGGGACGGGCGCGATCAGGCCTTGGCCGAACGGCTATACGATCCGTCCGCCCGGCGTTTCATCGACGCTCTGGCCACGGTCCGCCCGGACGCCTCGCGCGAGACCTGCGCCTGGGGGTATTCGATGGCGCTCGGCCTGCTGGTCGGCGCGGTTGGGCGCTCGCGACGGCCCGAGCGCCTTGCCGGGATGCCCGAGCGGTCGGAGGACGACACCGAGGCACTGATCCGGCGGCTCGCACTTCATGCCACCGGCGGCTTCACGGCACTCTGCGAGGAGGACCCCGTCTAAGCACCGCGCCAATGCCCCGCAAGAGGGCGGCGTCTACAAGGGAGGAAAAATCATGCGGAAGTTCCAACTTCTGGCAGCCGTGGCGATCGCCATCGCCCCCGTACCGGCGGCCGCCGAGACCTATTCGGTGACGGTGGTCGCGGGGCATCCGCCGGTCTTCCGTTGGGTGCGGATGCTGGACGAGGCGTTCTATCCGGCTGTGAACGCAGCTTTAGCCGAGCACGGGCATGAGATGGCCTTCGACGGCCAGTACGGCGGCACCGTCGCGGCCGTGGGCGAGGAACTCGAGACGATCGAGTCCGGCCTGGCCGAACTCGGCACCTGCGAGGCGCTTTTCGATCCGTCCAAGCTGGGCGTCCAGAACGTCACCTACTATACGCCTTTCGTCAGTTCCGACGTGCGGCAGGTGGGAGAGCTGATGGACCGACTCCACCGCGAGGATCCGCGGATGCAGCAGGCCTATCTCGACAACGGGAACACCTATATCGGGGGGCCTATCGTCATCGACGACTATCTGCTGATGACGAACTTCCCGGTCGACTCCCTGGCGGATCTGAAAGGCCGGAAGATCGCCGCGCCGGGTGCTGCGGTCAACTGGCTGTCCGGGACGGGCGCGGTCGGCGTATCGGGCAACCTGACCACATATTACAATGAGCTGCGCACGGGGGTCTATGACGGGGTCATCGTCTTCGCCTCGGCCGCGCTTCCGGGCAAACTGCACGAGGTGGCGCCCTACATCACGCGGGCGGGCCTGGGTGCGCAGTTCGCAGCCGGCATCTGCGCCAATACGGACTGGTACGAGGGTCTGCCGCCCGAGGTTCAGGAAGCGCTGGTGGTGGGCGCCGACGCCGCGCGGGACTGGTACCTTCCGGAGCTGGAGACCGCCGTCGAGGAGGCACTCGCGGCGATGGCCGAGGCGGGCGCGACCATCACAGACGCCTCGGAGGAGATGCGGCAGGCCTGGGCCGATGGCATGGAGAACGCAGCCGCAATCTGGGCCGCCGAACTCGACGCACGCGGCGAGCCGGGGACCGAGATCCTCACGACCTACATGGATGCCATGCGCGCGGCGGGCGCCACGCCACTTCGCGATTGGGACCGGGAATGAGCGAACGGAGCGGGGCGGCGGGCGACCCGCTGCCGCTCCGCTGGCTTGATCGGGCGGCGATGGCGACGAACGTCGCCGGGTCGGCGCTGATCCTGGTGCTGATGGTCTCGATCGGGCTCGACGTGGCGGGGCGAAACCTCCTGGGGGCACCCCTGCGGGGCGCAGCCGAGATGGTCTCCCTCTCGATCGTGGCGATTGTCTTTCTGCAGGCACCGCAGATGTTGGGCGCGGGCCGGATGCCGCGCTCCACCGCAATGCCCGACGCGCTGGCCAAGCGCAGGCCCGCGGCCGCTCGGCTGCTGGAGGACGCCTGGGATCTGCTCGGAGCCCTCGTGCTGACCGTCCTCGTCTGGTCGACCTGGCCGAACCTTCTGCGAGACTGGGAGCGGGGCACCTTCGTCGGCGCCGTTGGCGATTTCACCGCTCCGATCTGGCCGGTGAAGGCGACAATCGTGGCGGGTGGCGCACTGCTCGTCCTCCAGTTCCTCGCACGGATCTGGCGCCGGCACCGCCAGGCGGCGGGAGACACCGCATGACCCCGTTCGACATCGGCCTGATCGCCCTCGTGGTTCTCGTCCTCTCCGTGATGTCGGGGCTTCACGTCCCGGTCGCGCTGATGGCATTTTCCTTCGCCGGTGTCTGGGCGATCAAGGGCTCGCCTGTACTAGCGGCCAAGCTGATGGCGCTGGCCGCTTCGGACACGATCGCGAGCTACTTCTTCGGCGTCGTCCCCCTCTTCGTGCTGATGGGCTTCCTCGTCTCGGAATCCGGCATGGGCCGCGATGCCTTCGACGTGGCAAACCACGCGTTTCGCCGGATCAAGGGCGGGCTCGGCGTGGGCACGGTGGGGGCGAACGCCATCTTCGCGGCGATCACCGGTATCTCCATCGCCTCGGCCGCGGTCTTCACGAAAATCGCCGTGCCTCAGATGGTCCGCAACGGCTATACGCCCCGCTTCGCGACCGGCGTGGTCGCGGGCTCCTCGGTGCTGGGAATGCTCATACCCCCCTCGCTCCTGCTGATCCTCTACGGCATCCTGGCCGAGCAGAGCATCGGCGACCTCTTCATCGCGGGTATCGGCCCAGGCCTCCTGCTGGCCTCCGCGTTCGGGCTGGGCATCGTGGCCACAGCCGTCTTCGCGCCGAAGGCCCTTGGGTCGCCGAGCGTGCCCGACGAGGGCGATCTGACAAGGCGCGAACTCCTTGCCAAGGGGCTGCCGATCTTCACGCTGATCGTCCTGGTTCTGGGTGGCATTTATGGCGGCATCTTCACGCCAGTAGAGGCCGGAGCGATGGGCGCAATCGGCGCGCTCCTCCTCGGCCTGATCAAGCGCACGCTGGGCCTACGTGCCATCGGGCGCGTGCTGATCGAGACCGGCCTTGTGACCGCGTCGATCTGCTTTCTCATCATCGCGGCGCAGATGTATTCGAGGATGCTCTCTTTCTCCGGTCTGCCCGCCGGTTTCGGCAATCTGGTCGCCGGTGCTGAGCTTGGGCTAATGGCGGTGCTCATCCTCTATATCGCGGTGCTGATCGCGATGGGGATGATCCTCGATAGTTCCTCGATCATGCTGATCCTGGTGCCGCTGATGCTGCCCGTGATGACGGGCTTCGGCGTCGACCTCGTCTGGTTCGGGATCGTCACCGTGATCGCCGTCGAGATCGGCCTGCTCACGCCGCCCTTCGGCATCTCGGTCTATGTCATCAAATCCACGCTGGACGATCCGACCATCAGCCTGGGAGACATCTTCATCGGGGCGGCCCCCTTCGCTTTGGCGATGCTTGGGGTCCTGATCTTCGTCGTCACCTTCCCCATCGTCGCAACCGGCCTAGTGCCGTAGAGAGGAGGCGCCATGCCGCGCAAGCTCATCGACATCTCCGTAACGCTGGAGGCCGGCATCGCCTCCGATCCCCCGATGATGCTGCCCCGGATCGACTACCAGTCCCATGCCGAGACGGCGGCGCAGATGGCGTCCTTCTTCCCGGGACTGACGGAGGCCGACCTTCCCGGTGGCGAGGGCTGGGCCGTGGAGACCTTGACTGTTTCGACCCACAACGGCACCCATCTCGACGCCCCCTACCACCACCATTCGACCATGGATGGTGGCCGACCCTCAGCCACCATCGACGAGGTACCCCTGGATTGGTGCCTGCGCCCGGGCGTGAAGCTTGATTTCCGCCACCTGCCCGACGGCCACATCGTAATGCCCGAGGAGGTGGAGGCCGAACTCGACCGCATCGGCCACGAACTGCAGCCCCTCGACATCGTCGTCGTGAACACTTCGGCAGGGGCGCGCTACGGACAGGATGACTATCTAGACTCCGGCTGCGGAATGGGACGCGACGCGACGCTCTGGCTGCTGGAGCGGGGCGTGCGCGTCACCGGCACCGACGCCTGGTCGTGGGATGCACCCTTCGCGCTGACCGCGAAGCGTTGGGCCGAGACGCGCGACCCCTCGATCATCTGGGAAGGGCACCGGGCGTCCATGGTGACCGGCTATTGCCACATGGAGAAGCTCTCGAACCTCGACGCCCTGCCATCCACGGGCTTCGAGATCTCGTGCTTTCCGATCAAAATCAAACGCGCATCGGCCGGATTCACCCGCGCCGTCGCCATACTGGAGGACGCGGAGTGAAGCTGGGCACTATCAAATTCAAGGACCGGGAGCGGCTGGTCGCGCGATTGGACGAGGACCACGCGCTCGACCTCTCGGAGGCGTCCGGCGGGACAGAGCACTTCGCCGACATGGTTGCGATGATCGAAGCGGGGTCGGATGCGCTGGACCAGGCCCGCGCCCTCCTGGCCGATCCACCTGCGGATCCCGTGATCCCGCTGGCGGAGGCCGAGCACCGCGCGCCCCTGCGCCCCGTCCAGTACCGCGACTGCCTGGTCTTTGAAGAGCACCTCCTGAAAAGCTTCGCCCAGGCCGAGAAGATGACCGGCCGCCCCTTCGCCATCCCGCCCGTCTGGTACGAGCAGCCGATCTATTACAAGGGCAACCGGATGTCCTTCATCGGCCACGGCCAGACCGTCCGCTGGCCTCGCTACGCCGAGCATCTGGACCTCGAGCTCGAGCTCGCCATCGTGATCGGCAAGGACGGCGCCGATATCCCGGTCGAGACGGCGCCTGACCACATCTGGGGCTACACGGTCCTGAACGACGTCTCTGCACGCGACGCGCAGATGCGCGAGATGGCCGGCCAACTTGGCCCCGCGAAGGGCAAGGACTTCGATACCGGCAACATCCTAGGCCCCTGGGTGGTCACGGCCGACGAGATGTCCCATCCAGTCGCCCTCGATATGGAGGTGCAGGTCAACGGCGAGCGTTGGGGCGGCGGGAACTCGCGGCTCATGCATCATGATTTCGCGGCCATCATCGCCCATATCTCCGCGTCGGAGGCGATCTATGCGGGCGAGGTGATCGGGTCGGGCACGGTCGGGACGGGCTGCGGACTGGAGATCGGCAAGCGCCTGTCCGACGGCGACGAGATGGCGCTGACGATCGAAGGGATCGGCACCCTTCGGAACACAATCCGCAAGGAGTCCTGACATGGCCACGAGCCCCGAGCAGATGCCCGACCACGCCGAGGTCGTCCTCACCTGCCGCGGCACCGCGACGGGGAAGATGCGCAACGAACTCGACGTCACGATGGTCAAGCCCTTTGAGGAGCGTTTCACCTTGGCCTCTGACGAGGGTGCCTTCCACGGCGGCGACGGATCGGCGCCCCCGCCGCTCGCGCTCTTCGTGGCCGGTCTGACGGGCTGTCTTATGACGCAGATCCGGGCCTTCGCGAAGCGGCTGGGGGTGACCCTTGACGACCTGGACGTCGAGTGCCGCGTGGTCTGGAACTGGGCCAAGGTCGGCCGGGTCTACGAGACCGGCCCGAAGAGCTTCGAGATCGACGTCCTCCTGGACAGCCCCGACCCGGTGGAGGACCAACTGGCCCTGATCGAAGCGGCCAAGAAGGGCTGCTTCATCGAGCAAACGCTGGGGCGGGCGAACACGATCCGGCATCGGCTGAACGTCGGGGACGGCTTCGTCGACGCCTGATCACCGCGCCGTCAGCGGATGATCGGGCGCCGCGACGGGCCGCATAGCGACGCGCATGAGCGGATAAGCGATGATGTCGTCCGGGACCGTCGGCAACAGGAGGCAGATGGCGAGCGACGCGTCGTCGCTTCGCAGCCGCTGGAGAGCGCCGCCCAGCCCCTCGGTCGAGAAGCTGACAGGCAGGTTGGGGAAGGTCTCGCGCAGCGCCTTGAGCCCGTCGATCATGGGGGGCGGTTCACTCTTCGAAGTGCATCACGCGCTAGGTGTTTGTAGCGCGTCAAAGATCAGGCCAAGGTGGTTGCAGCCCTTGCGCGGAGAAAAGTAGGGGTAGTTGGTAGTAGGCCCCCGCAATCATTCTGGCCCGAAATGCCCAGTAAACTTAATAGGTTGTGGGGTTTCGCGTTTTGACGCCGAAAGCGCGGCGCAATCAAACCAATGGCTTGGTCGATAGGTTTAAAACCCGCAACCCTAACCCAAAGAGACGGAGCCCATTCAGGCATCGGATTTACCGCCATGTTCTGACAATCCACTCCGAGGCTTGGATGGCCGCGAAGCCCGTCCCCACGCATAGTCGATCGCTGTTGTCATATCGAACCCGCGGCTATAGGTGATCCGAAAGCGGAAGGCTCCGGATGCGCCGCCCGGTTGCGGCGAAGAGTGCATTGGCGAGTGCGGGAGCAGCCGGTGGAACACCAGGCTCACCCACTCCCCCCAGCGGCGAGCCGATCTCGACAATGTCGACTGAGACCGAAGGTGACTCGTCGATGCGAGGCAGCGGGTAGTCGTGGAAATTCGATTGCTCGGCGCGACCGTCGCGGATGGTCACCTTTTGCTTCAACGCCGCCCCGAGCGCAAACACGACGGAGCCCTGGATCTGCGCCTCCACCTGACTCGGATTGATCGCCCGCCCGCAGTCGATGGCCGCGTGAACCCGCTCCACCGTGACGCCTCCCTTCGCCAGCTTCGCCTCGACGACCTGGGCGACATAGGAGCCGTAGCTCTCGACCACTGCCAGCCCACGAGCGAGTCCCGTCGGAGCCGGCTCGCGCCATCGCGCCATCTCGGCGACCCGGTCGAGGACGGCGAGCATCCGCGCCTGGCCAAGACAATGGGTCCTGCGGAACGCGAGCGGATCCCGGCCTGCCGCAGCCGCGCACTCATCCATGAAGCTCTCGAAGAAGAAGCCGTTGAAGGAATGGGCGATCGAGCGCCATGGACAGAGTGGCATCGGGAGGTCGACGACGGCGTGCTCCACGACGAAGTTCGGGATGACGTAGCGCATGTCCGATAGTCCCGCGACCGAGAAGGGGTCGTAGTTCGCGAGATTGCCGGTCCTCTCCGCGAAGCGGTCCGGATCGAAGCCGTATTGTAGCCCCATCTGCGGCCCGGCGAGCCGGATCCGCATGGCGGTGATGTTCCCGGCATCATCCAGCGTCGCGCGGAGGCGGCACATCATCGTCTGCCGATACTGGCCCTGCTGAACATCGTCCTCGCGCGCCCAGAGTACTTTGACCGGGCGGCCACCGACGGCCCGGCTCGCCAGGGCTGCCTGGAGGGCGATCTCGCCATGAGTCTTCCGGCCGAAGCCGCCGCCGAGGTAGGTGGTGTTGATCGTCAGTTTTTCCGCCGGCACCTGCAGGCCGCGCTCGAGCGTCATCCGAATGACGTCGTGCCCTTGGGTGCCGACCCACAGCTCCGTCCGGTCTTCCGTGGATTCGGCCGTGCAGTTGATCGGCTCCATGCTCGCATGCGCGAGCAAGGGCACCGCGTAGTCGGCCTCGACGATCCGCCCTTCGGACGACCGGGTCGCCTCGGCGTCGCCGCGCAACGTCGTGACCGGAACGTCGCTTCGGTCCAGCGCTTCACGGAACATCGCATCGATCTGCTCCGTCGAAAGGTTGTCGGCAGGGGTCTTGGTAAAGGTGATGTCAAGTGCATCGGCTGCCTGCTTGGCCCGCCACCAGGACTCGGCGACGACCACCGCCCCGCGGGGCACAGGAGCGACGGCGACCACACCGGGCAGGCCCGCGACGCTGCTTTCGTCGATCGACTCGACGTCGGCGGAGAAGACCGGGGCGAGCCTCACGGCGCCATACAGCATGTCGTCGCGCCGCACGTCGATGGCGTAGACGGCCCGTCCCGTGACCTTCGCGACCGTGTCCAGGCGCGGGATCGAGCGTCCGGTCAGCGTCCGCTCGTTCTCAGGGCGGAGTGTCGGTTGCTCCGGCACGGGCAAGGCCATGGCGTCCTCCACGAGCTCGCCGAAGGGGATCCGACGCCCGGAGCCGGCATGGACGATGAAGCCCTTCTCCGCGCGCAAGGTTGCAGGGTCCGCGCCGAGCCGCGTCGAAGCCGCCCGCGTCAGCATTTCCCGCGCCTGGGCGGCCGCTCGGCGCAGGGGATCGTGCCAATAGCGAATGCCGAACGAGCCCACCGAGCGCATCTGGCCGATGAAATCAATCCGGTAGTCGGGAAGGGGTTGCTTCGGCATGTCGACGACGATGCTCGACCAGTCCGCCCCGAGCTCCTCGGCAAGGATTTGCGCCTGGCCGGTGTGCGTGCCCTGGCCCATCTCGCTGGTCGGCAGCAGGAAGCTCACCCGGCCCTTCGTGTCGATCCGGATGAAGGATTGCGGCTTGCGCGCTGCACCGCCCTGCTGGGCAAGAGCCGTCTCGAACCGGAGGGGGACGACGAGAGCCGTAGCGATGGTGGCCGAAGCGCCGGCCAGGAAGGATCTGCGGCTGAAGGTCGGGTAACGCTGCTTCACTGGTCTGCCTCCGTCTTGGATAGGTCCGATGGAACTTCGGGGTATCAGTTCATCTCCGAGGCACGGTGGATGGCCGCCCGGATCCGCGGGTAGGTCCCGCAGCGGCAGAGGTTGCCGCTCATGGCCTCATCGATGTCTGCGTCGGAGGGCTTCGGGTTTTGCGCGAGAAGCGCAATCGCGCTCATGATCTGCCCGGACTGGCAGTAGCCGCACTGCGGCACGTCCAGCTCCGCCCAGGCCCGCTGGACCGGATGCGAGCCGTCCTGCGGCAGGCCCTCGATGGTCGTGACGGACCTGCCTTCAGCGTCAGAGAGCGGGACGATACAGGAGCGCACGGGCTCGCCATCGATGTGGAGCGTGCACGCGCCGCACTGTGCAACGCCGCAGCCGAACTTGGTGCCGGCCAGGCCCAGTTGCTCCCGGACGACCCATAGCAGCGGCGTGTCGGGCTCGACATCGACATCAACCGGGCGCCCGTTGATCTTGAACGCTGTCATGAACGCTTCTCCTGTTTCCAGCTGCTGGGTTCGGGGTGATACGCCTTTACGCGCTCGACACCGGCGAACCACCGCAGCGGCAAAAGTTCAATCTATTGTCAGGGTCTCGTTCGTCGCCACGTCGCCTGCCCCGGTCCTGACGGCTCCGCCGAACACGAAAACGCGCTCACCGATGGCAGCGGCAGCCGTTCCGTGCCTGGGCGTCTTGAGATCCGGGAGGGGCGACCATTGATCCACCGCCGGGTCGTAGGACCAAGCGTTTGCGATGACCAGCTTCGTTGGCGTCCATTGCTCGCCGCCGAATACCAGGAGCTTCCCCTTCACCACGGCAGCCGAGATTCCGCCACTCGGCCTTGGCAGGGGGGCTTTGGTTTCCCAGGTTCCGCTCCGCGGATCGAAGACCTCGAGCACGGCCAGATTGACGTTGACGGCCCCACCCTCGTGCTGGAGGTCGTAGTGACGCCCACCCACCACATAGATCTTGCCGTCGATCACGGCGCTCGCGGCGCTGTTGCGCGCCGTCGGCGCGTCGGCAGCTTTCGACCAAACACCGGTTGCCGGATCGAAGACGTCTACGCTGACGGTGTCGACGTGTTCCTGATAAGTCGCCGCCGTTGGCGTACTGCCGATCCGGCCACCGATGACATAGATCTTGCCGTCGATGGTTTCGGAGACGTGCTCGCCCCGGGCCACCGGCAAGGGAGTCGTCTCCGACCAGGAACCAGCGTCGAAGTCATAGACGAAAACCGTATCCATCGGTTTCCAGTTCGGGAAGCCGCCCGTGAACCCGCCGATCCCGTACATGCGCCCCTCCGCGACCGCCAAGGTGATGTGGTGCCGCGGCCCGGGCATCGGCGGCAATTCTCGCCATTCATCCCGAATCGGATCGTAGGCAAGAAAGTCGTCCAGAACGCTCTGCGCCTTGTCCGCCAGCCCACCCAAGGTATAGATCAGGCCGCCGTTCACCTCCGAATAGATTTCCTGGCGCGGCGTCGGAAGCGGCGCCGCCGATGCCCAACCGCCATCGGCCATCGCCGCTGAGGGTGCCCCAAGCATCACTGCGGTCAGTAGCCAAGCGAGCTTGGTTCCCGTGATGTGTCTCATGCCGATCCTCTGCTCCGTCAAAACCTGTGGCTTGTTGGCGATCTTTCGGCGCCTCTCGCCGTGTCGCTCACAATTAGATGACACCTGTCAACTCTTTCGATAAGAGTTACATTCCTAATCGATCTGTGAAGGGCAGCTTACGAATGCGCCGAGCCAAGCTCGCCGACTTGGAGGCTTTCGCCGCGGTCGCGCGGGCACGGAGCTTCCGTCGCGCCGCCACGGAACGCGGCGTGTCCGCTTCTGCCCTAAGTCAGACAATACGGAATTTGGAGGAACGGCTTGGCACTCGGCTGTTGAACCGCACCACGCGCAGCGTCGCGCTCACGCCGGCTGGCGAGACCCTTTTCCATCGCTTGGAGCCGGCCTTCGCCGATATCGGCGACGCACTCGACGAGGTTCAGAGCTTTGACGGCGAACCGACGGGACGCGTGCGGATCAATTCACCGGCGCCGGCCATCGAGTCCATCTTCGCGCCCCTCATGTCGGAGTTCCTTCACCGCCACCCCCGCGTTTCACTCGAGATCATTGCCGACGCCGGCTATGTCGACATCGTCGCAGAAGGGTTCGACGCCGGCGTCCGGTTCGGCCAAGAAGTCGCGCAGGACATGATCGCGACACCCATCGGCCCGCCCCTCGAATACGCGATCGTGGGTGCACCGGAGTATTTCGAGGCCCATGGCATCCCCAAGCATCCCCGGGACCTACGGATCCAAGATTGCATCCGCCAAAGATTTCCGGGCGGCACCATCTTCAAGTGGCGGTTTTCGCGCCGCGGGGAAGAGATCAGTTTCGCGCCCGAAGGACGGCTGACGGTGAATGACGCGCACCATGCGGTTCGTGCGGCGCGCGAAAATGTCGGAGTCACAAGGGCTCTCCGCCAGTATGCCGAACCGGACCTCGAGGCCGGACGCCTGAGGAGGGTGCTTGCCGCCTGGTCGCCTCCGCTTCCGAGCTGGTACTTGTATTACCCAAGCCGACGGCAGACACCACCGGCATTCAAGGCGCTGTTAGAGTTCCTCAAGGAGCGTTCTTGGCGGGAGGTTGCCAGCCATCCTGCGGCGGAAGCTTGAGCGACCCCAAAACTCACTATCCGGCGCAGCGGTACCTCGACGACGTAGAGCTCGGTGCTGCGAGGGCCTTTCCAATTCAGGCAAGAGTCCGTGCATCTCTCTGTCAAATCTCGGATGTGGTGAGAAGCGCACGAAGCCGGTTTCCTGCCCCCGCACCCATCGACACCAGCGCTTCCGCTGCACCCGGCTGAGCGGTCCCGTCACGGGGCCGCTCTTGTCGTTCTGCCGTTCACGACGGTTGTCCATCCCCGTACCCAATGCCAGCAGCACCTGTTCGTCGTCTGGATGTACCGGCGTCTTTTGGGCCGGCCGCCAACGTCAGAATGCCGGCGAGATCGCCTTCGAGCCACAAACCAGCTTTGTCCTGCTCGCCGGCCGCTAACGATTCCTCCGACAAGGGAGCGGATGTCTTCGCTTGCCTCAAGCCGCGTCTGTTCGTCCTGGAGCGCCGCGAACAATCCGTCGACGCGCCTGCGGTATTCTTCTTCCGTGCTTGGGTGGATCAGCACAGGCGGTTCCTCGGCGTGTTCAAGCGTCTGCTCGAGAGGCGCCCATCCACCTTTCAAACCGGATCTAGCTCAAATCCGCGCCGACGAAGGGCGCGGACCTCTCCCAGGTCTCGGCTTCGGCAGACTACGAAGCGGCTTAGCGGCACGTTGCTCGGCGGCGTGTGGGAAGTCCTTTCAGTTCCAGATTGAACCTTGAATTGAAAGAGCGTGCGTCAGGGAAACAGCAAATAATGGGGCGGTGCCACGCAAGCACGACCACCGCAGGTCAGTATCACGCAAACAGATGACATCTCCTGTCTACGGTATCGGGTAATACCTGGAAAAACCGTGCAGTCTGCGGATGGACCAATCGTGAGAAGTGCTTTACTAATGATCGATTCCATATTTAAGAAGTCACCTAAGAATCCTATGCTTGTGGTTTATGCTCTAAGCAATATATCTGGTATATGGAAGATGACAGGGGTCATTCCGAACAATATCGCAATCTTACGCTCGCTTTACACCGGGTCTTTGGCTTGTCGCCGAGGGTGCAGTCTGGAAAACAGACTGCAGATTGGGAGCGAAAACCCATGTCGGCCAATCTGCCCCAAAGACGCTCTCGAAGGCGAACTTGCACGAGTCCAGGCCCGTTGCGCGGCGGGTTGAACGCGCGATGAGAGGCTCCGCGATGCGGTTCGGGCCGGATCAAGTGGTCAGCGCGTCGACACGCGGAATCCCACCCGTCCGGAAGCTGGATCACTGGCGAGAGGTCTTCTATCCCATCTGGGGCGAGGTCGAGATCGTCCCGACGCAGGGAAAGTGCTTCGATGCCGCGATTCGCAGCGTCCCGGTCGGTGATCTGCGCTTCAACCGGATTTCCTACCGTGGGCACGCCATCCGCCGGACCCGGCAGCAGATTGCCCGGCTGACCGAGGGCTTCTTCGTGCTCGCCTGTCCGGCCCGGGGGCACTGGCACATGAACCTGGACCGCCAGGAGCTGGACCTCGTTCCCGGACGCCTCTACCTGCTGACCAACGAGCTTCCCTACGAAAGCCGAGATCTGGATGGCTACGACACCCTGAACGTCATGATCCCGACCGGGTTGCTGAGCGCGCGGGTTGCCCACCTCGATCCGGTGTTCGAGGCCTCGACCGAGGATGGTCCAAGGTTGGTATCGATCCTCTTCTCCTATTTTCGTTCCCTCTTCGACGCCCTGCCTTCGGCCGGCCCGGAGGAGGCGGCCTTCATTCAGGGCCACCTGCTGGATCTGCTCGCCTTCGCGGTCAACGACGCCGGTCGCGGGCTCGGTTCCGAGGACAGCTCGGTTCTGCGCGCCCACCGCGGCCGAGCCTTGCAGTTCATCAAGAGCAATCTGCATGACGAGGACCTTGACGCTTCGGCGATCGCCGGGGCCTGCGGCCTGTCTCTCAGCTATCTCTACAAGGCCTTCGAAGGCAGCGGCCTGACCGTGCGCGAGCATCTCCGCGAGGAGCGGCTCAAGCGGGCCCACGCCATGGTCACCTCGCCGGCCTTCCTCGGCCTCAGCCTCTCCGAGATCGCCCATCGCAACGGGTTTCGCTCGCTCGCCCACTTCTCCCGGTCCTTCAAGCGGCGCTTCGGCGACGCGCCGGGCGATTGCCGCCGGCGCCTGCCTGCGCGCGACTGACCGGCCTTTTCCGCCGGCACCGGGCTTCCGAGGTGGAAACCGAGACAAGCTTTCGCGGACTCCGGGTCAAACCCGAGGCCGCAAGCTCTGCTATCAACGCTCCTTGGTATCAGGCGAGGCAGATCGGCTTGCCCCTGGAAACCGCTTGATTCCGGCCTGGGTCTCCGCGCCTGCCTAGACCCCGAAGGAAGCAGTCCGAACGGGAAACGCCCCATGCGCTATGTGTTCGGCGACTACGAGTTCGACGTCGGCAGCCGGGAGCTACGGCATGCCGGCCACGCGATCCACCTGCAGCCCAGGGTTTTTCAGATCCTGTCCTACCTGATCCTCCACCGGGATCGGGTCGTCAGCGCGGACGAGCTGCACGAGGAGATTTGGCGCGGGCGCTATGTGGGAGACGCCGCACTCAAATCCTGCATCAAGGCCGCACGCAGCGCCGTCGGTGACAACGGTTGCGAGCAGCGCGTCGTCCGGACGCTTTATGGGCAAGGCTATCGCTTCGTCGCCCCGGTGCGGGCCTGCGCGGACTTCGCGGGCCCGGCCGTCGAGCCGCCACCGCAGGAGGCGCCGGCGGCCGAGCCGTCCCGCGGAGAGCCGGAGGGGGCGACGCAAGCCTGCGAAGTCGGGCCCCGCCCTTCGGGTATCGGGGTCGGCGATCCGGGGCTCGAGGAGCACAAGCTCGTCACCGCGCTGGCCTGCGGCCTTCGCGACGGCCGGGATCTCGCCGAGCAGATCGGTCCCGAGCCCATCCACCGGGTGATGAAGCAGGTGCTCGGCCTGGCCGAGGAGGTCGTCCAGCGATTTGACGGCACGATCGTTCAGTGGCTGGGCGACGGTTTCGTCGCGCTTTTCGGCGCTCCGACCGCGCATGAAGACCATGCCCGCGCGGCCCTGCTCGCGGCGTTGGAGCTCGCCGCGGCGCTGCGCAAGGAGAGCTGGGCCGAACTGCCCGGCGATTGGCGCGCGCCGCCGCTCAGCTTCGGGGTTCACAGCGGCAGCATCTTGCTGGGCCATCTGAACGGCGAATCTCAACGTCTGTTCACGGCCATCGGCAGCACGACCGAGATCGCGACGAAGCTCATGCGCCGCGCGCCCTCCGCAACGCCGCTCCTGAGCGACGCCACCTACCGGCTTGTCTCCGACGAGGTCCTGGTGCGGCCTCAGGGGCGCGTGAGCCGAGGGCCCAAGCAGGGCGCCTTCGCCGTCTACGCGCTCGAGGAGGTCAGCACGCGTCGCTCCGGGGTTCCCTTCGGCCGCAACCGGCTGCAGACACCCTTCATCGGCCGGAAGAGCGAGATCGACTTGCTGAAGGACCGGCTTCACCGCGCCGAGGAGGGCGAGGGGCAGATCGTGACCGTCACCGGGGAGCCCGGTATCGGCAAGACCCGATTGCTGCAGGAGTTCCGCCGGGAGCTGGGCGAGAGCGAGGTCCCCTATTGGGAGGGACGCTGCCTGTCGTACGGGCGAACGACGTCCTACCTGCCCTTGGTCGATCTCGTCTGCGAACGCTGTGGCGTGGGGCCGGGCGATCCGGTCGATCGCATCGCCGCGGCCCTTCGCGCCGCGATCGACGCGGAGGATGCCTGGGCCGATCAAGCGGTCTCTCTCGTTCTCACGCTCATGAACAAACCCGCCGACGACGGGATCTTGGAGAAGCTGAGCCCCGAGGCCGTGCGACAGCGAAGGGCGCGCGCCTTGCGCGATCTGCTGTTCGGCGAAGGGACCTCGGGCCCCCGTGTCATCGCAATCGAAGACACGCATTGGATCGACGCGGCATCGCAGGCCTGGCTCGCCGAGGCCGTTTCCTACGTGCCGAGCCGTCCGGTTCTGCTGGTTCTGACCCATCGGCCCGGCCACCATGGCGGCGCGCTCGAGCAGGCCTCAGCGACGCAGCTCTCCATTCCGAGGCTCACGACCTCGGAGAGCGGCGATTTGATCCGCTCGGTCGTCGCGGACCGCCGGCTCGGCGAGCGGCTGACCTCGGCGATGATCGCCCGCGGCGGCGGCAATCCCTTCTTCCTGCAGGAACTCGCCTGGTCGGCGCAGAAGGGCGTCGTGAGCGCGGACGCGCCGAAGATTCCGGAGACCGTGCAGGCCGTGCTGGCGCACCGCATCGACCGCCTGGACGCCGACGACAAGGCGCTCCTGCAGCTTGCCGCGGTCATCGGCCAGGACGCCCCGCTCGGCCTTTTGAAAGCCATCACCGAGACCGCGGACGAGCGGATCGACGCGATGCTGGGCCGCCTGAGGGCCAGCGAGCTCCTCTACACGCGGCGGCTCGGGGATGCGGCCGTCCTGAGCTTCCGACATGCGCTGACCCAGGAAGTGGCCTATCGCTCCCTGCTCAAGAGCAAGCGCCAGGAGCTGCATGCCCGCATCGCCAGAGTCCTGGAGGCGCGCTTCCCGGCCTGGTCGGAGGCGGAGCCGGGCCTGCTTGCCCATCACTTCACGGAAGCCGGCCTGGCCGAGCTGGCGGTTCGCTACTGCTATGCCGCGGGCCAGCGTGCCAGCGAGCGCTCCGCCAACCTCGAGGTTGCGGCCCACCTGAAGAAGGGTCTCGACCTGCTCGAGACACTTCCCAACTCGCCCAAGCGGGCCCGGCAAGAGCTCGATCTGCAGCTCGCGCTCTGCTCGGCGCTGATCCAGACCAACGGCCAGGGCGCGGCGGAGTTGGACCCGCACTATCTTCGCGCCCGTCGCCTGTGCGAGGAAGTCGGGGAAGCGTCTCAACTCTTCACGGTCACCCACGGGCTCTGGAACCTCTATGCCGCGCGTAACGAGCTGAACGCGGCCGACGAGCTCAGCGAGGAGTTGCTGGTCCTCGCCCGGCAACAGCAGGATCCGGGACTTTGCCTGCAGGCCCACCACGCCGCCTGGACCAACGTGTTTCATCTTGGAAGGCCGGGGGCCTGTCTCGCGCATGCCGAGCAGGCGCAAATTCTCTACGACCGCGAGAGCCACGCCTCGCACAGGTTTCTCTATGCAGGTCACGATCCGGGCGTGTGCAGCCGGAACTTCAGCGCTCTGTCCCTCGCGCTCCTCGGCTACCCCGACCAGGCGGTGGCCTGCGTGCGGGACGCCGTTGCGCTGGCCCGCAGCCTTGACCATCCTTTCAGCCTTGTCCTGGCCCTCTTCGCCTCGGCCTGGGTCCATCATCTCCGGCGGGAGTACGGCCCGGCCCGAGAGTTCGCCGATGCCGTCATTGCGCTCTGCGGCGAGCAGGCGATCGCGCCGCAGCACGCGATAAAGGCGCGGATCATCCGGGATTTCACGATGGCGATCGATGGCGATCCGGAGCGGGTTGTCGCGGAGGCGCAAGGCGGCTCGAGGGAGGTCCTGACCTGCGGCGGGTCCTACTACCTCGGTCTGATCGCGGAGACCCATGGTCGTGCCGGCGACGTCGATGCCGGCCTTCAGGTGCTCGCCGAGGCCGCGGCCTATATCGGGACCACGGACGAGAGGGTCTGGGAGGCGGAGATTCACCGGCTCAGGGGCGAACTCCTGGTCGAGACGGGCGCCGTCCACGAGGGCGAGGCATCGGCCTGCTTCGCCCGAGCCTTGGAAATCGCCCGCCGGCAAGACGCCAAGCTGCTCGAACTCCGCGCGGCGACGAGCCTGGCACGCCTTCGGCGCGACCAGGGGCAGGACGCCGAGGCCCGCGACCTTCTGGTACGAATCTACGGGTGGTTCAGCGAAGGCCTGGACACGCCCGATCTCGCAGACGCCGGGGCCTTGCTCGACCAGCTCGCTTGACGAGGGCCGGATCGGGCTCCGGCTAATACCCGATCGCCCTCCCGGTCTTGCCAGGACCGCCTTCCGAATCCTGCCGTCGACAAGGATCGTGACGCCGAAGCCGCGCCGCTTCGCGCCGGCCAGCGGCCTCGATGTCCCCGAGACCGCTTCGTCCTCTCCCAGGTGACGGTCGCGACGTGATCCGACGACGAGGAGCCTGTCCGAGAGTCTCCGGGCGCGCGGCCGGGGACCGGTGGCGGAGCGCACGCCCGGTCGCCCCGTCTTCCGCGGGGGTCGGCGATCGCCGGAAGCTACGAAAAGACCATGATCTCGCTACCCGGCGATCATGTTTGCCGGCGGCTTCCGGACTACGGTCTTCCCAACGTCGTGGAGCCCTCGGCCTAGAGCGTCCGTCCCGTGAACCTCAGCGTCCCCCGCCGACCTCAGCGTCCAAGGAGCCGTCCGTTGTCAGAGGGGCGGTCGAACGCGTGTCCTTATCGCGGGCTCATCGCGAAAACCAGCCCAAGCGCGCATGGGGCCTCGGCCCGGATCCGTCTTCCCAAGCCCCGTCTTCCCAAGCCCCGTCTTCCCGAGCCCCGTCGTTCCGAGCCCGGCCGACAGTCATCGATGCGATCACTTTACGGAGGAAACCGATCTTGCGCCTCTCTTTCCTCGACAGGACGTCCCAGGACAAGACGCTGGCATTCGGTCTTTCAACGGTGGCGCTGGCACTCGGTGTCGGCTTGCACCCGCCATCGGCCCTGGCGGACTGCGCCCCGGCGGCCGCCGACGGCGTCAGGGTGACCTGCAGCGGCGAGACGGTGAATCAGAACGACCCAAACGGCTTCGGCACCGGCGCCGAGGAGGGCGTGACCCTCGAGGTGCTCTCCGGCGCCTCGGTCACGGGGACAGGTGACGGAATCACCCTCGGCCGCGATGCCACGATCGACAACGCCGGCAGCGTCACCGGCGGTGCCGGTGGTGTCGGCATCGGCGGCGGTGATGCGATCAACCTGCGCGTGACCAACAGCGGCACCATCTCGGGAGGCGACTTCGGCGTCGTGTCGCCGGACATCAGCAGCGTCATCAACGCGGGCAGCATCACGGGCGGTGATGCCGGCGTCGCCGCGGAGGGCCTCTCCAGCGTCATCAACACAGGCAGCATCGCCGGCGGCAACGACGGCGTCGCCGGCGGCAGCGGGAATGTCACCAACAGCGGCAGCATCTCGGGCGGCACCAATGGCATCTCGGCCATAGACGGCCTGAGCGTGGTCAACAGCGGCAGCATCTCAGGCGGCACCAACGGCTTCCTCGGCTCGGGCAGCAACCTGAGTGTGATCAACAGCGGCAGCATCACCGGCGGCGATGGCGGCATCTTCGTCGGCGGCGACGTAAGCGTGATCAACAGCGGCAGGATCTCGGGCGGCAACAACAGCGGCGTTGCCGTGAGCGGCGACCTGCGCCTTGGCAACAGCGGCCGCATTTCGGGCGGGGACACCGGGATCCTCGCCGGCACGATCACCAGCCTGACCAACGCCGGGACCATCGTCGGCGGCGCCGGCGGCGCGATCCGGGAG
>JANQFX010000039.1 GCA_028277725.1 Thiohalocapsa sp. | reverse complement strand
ATGCCCCGCCATGTTTCAAGCGCCCAAGCGCTTGAAAAATGGAGCGAAGCGGAAACCGCGTTTTCGCTTCGCGTCTTGAAAAGTTGCCAGGACGGCAATCTTTCAAGGTCCCCTCCAGAGAGGTTGCTGTTGCGAACAAACCGGGGAGAAAGAGCCCTTTCTCAGCTCCTTATCTGCCGCTTCATCGTTATCGAGGGAAGCTCGCCAAAGAGCCTTTTGTACTCCTGGCTGAATCGCCCCGAATGCTCAAGACCATAGGCCAGGGCGTGCTCAAGTAGGCTCATCGTCGACCCGCTGGGGTGCTGAATCTCACTGCGAATGGTCTGCAGCCGGCGATGGAGGATGTAGCGACCTGGGGTAACCCTGGCGTAGTGCTGAAAGGCGTACTGGAGCAACCGGGGCGAAACCTTGAGTCTTTTCGCCAAAAGGCTGGTGGAAAGCCGTTCCCCCAAATCAGCGTCGATATACTCAAGGGCGCTATGAAAGAGATCGAAACGAAGCCGCTGTGCTGTCTTGGTCTGCGCCGCGGGAATGGCAAGGACCTTCTCTAGCAGCTCGACAAGACTCGCGACAAGCCATTCCTTGAGGGCATCTTTCCCTGAGTGGTTACCCTGCACCACAGCGAGACCTTCCTGTAAAGAGAAAAGACCAAGCAGTGCCGTTCTCAGCTGCGTTGCTCCCAGCTGGCTGACGGAAAAGACAGCCTCCTCGGGGGCGCGCATCTTTTGCCAACGAGGATGTGCTGCAATGGCCTCCGGCAGATAAGAAAGGGGTAAAGAAACTTCCACAAAGCGATGCCCTGCACCCGATACGCTCGTATAGCTATTGCCGCTCTGGAAGATGCCGAAGCTATCCGCTCCCAAGGGCTTGCCACAAAAGCGACAGAGCATAGGAAGTTCGGGGGCAAGAAAAACAAAATGCACTCCGGTGGGGACCGAAAAACTCTCGAACAGGGCGCGGTCGGTGGACAGGGTGCTCAGACTGATGTCATCCAGGCGTATTAATCCTGTCTTTACGGTGAGCGGTCCTGGCTCCAGCTGGGTGAGCCGACTCTCCACGAGGCCTCCAAGGGTTGCGAGGTACTCGTTCAGATCGGAGTATTCTTCCAGCGCAGTCCGGCAGTATCCTGAGAGATCATTCTGACCGGATTCCACGGCGTTCTCCTTGGCTTTTTGCAAGAAATGGGGATGGGTAATTCGTTCGTTCGCAATCTGGATAGACAGGCGTTTTCTCGATGGCCTAATGTAGAAAACCCCTCCTAATTTCCTCGAAGGTGGGGAAAACGACGGCAGGCTACTTCTTTTCAGGGTTGGTGGTTCCACCAATATCTGCAGACAACAATAGATACCTATGACGAAAGACACAAGCGTAGCAGATCGAAACAGCTCAATAGACGCTGGTGGCCAATTCGACCGGCGCCGGTTTCTCCATCGCGCAGCAGCATCCGGTCTTGGGCTTGCACTTGCCGGAATGGTGACGCCGCAGGTAACCGCGCAAACCAGCCAGGCTTCTCCCACTTCAGCCAAAGTGAAGACAATGAATACTGTCAATGTGGATTACGAATGGGGGCATCTCAAGGAGGTCATCATTGGCCGCGCCGTCAACTTGATGGCCCCGGGGCTGGAGGAGCTCAACGATGAAATCCTCGCATTCTTCCCCGAGCCGACCCGGAAGCGCCTGAAGAGAATCACGGGCAGGCCTTGGTCTGTTTCAGAGCCTGAGCTCTATGCCAAGGCAGTGGCCCAGCAGGACGCCCTTGCCGAGTTTTTGCAACACAGAGGGATCGTCGTCCACCGGCCGGTCGATCTGAGTGAAACGGAGCATCTCTTCAACAGCCAGGTCTCAACCCTATTCAGCCAGATGTTCGTCCGAGACCCGATCCTGGTGATTGGCAACCATGTTGTCGAGACCAACACCCGCTACTCCGGGCGAGATCGCGAACGTTTCGGGCTCCGCAAAGTCTGGCAGGAGCTGGAGCAACAGGGCCGCGATTTCCGTTGGGTGGCCATGCCTCCGGCTCCGGTCCGAGTCCCGAAGGATGTCCAGGGCATGGATTGGGATGAGCAGGCCTGCCTTGCTGGAGGCGATACCTTCGTCCTGGGTAAGACCATTCTGATTGGCATGAGTGGCCAAGACTCCACACCTGCCGGTGCTCGATGGCTGGCGCGCTATCTGGCGGATTATGGATATACGGTTGAGACCATGCGGATAAATGGGGATTTCCTGCATCTCGACGATGGGCTCGCCTGTATCGACGAAGGTCTTGCCATCGTCTGTCAGGAGCAGTACACCAAGTATGGTATGCCGAGCTTCCTCAAGGGCTGGGATCTGATCAACGTCACGGCCTCAGAGGCCAAAGACCTTCTCGCCGGCAATGGGCTGGTTCTCGGCCCCAAAGAGATCATCATCGACGCCCGCCTGCCGACAATCGGCGAGGCCTTGGACAAACGGGGGGTAAGCGTGCATCTGATGGAGTTTGATGCCGTGACCACCTGGTGTGGTGGTTTCCGCTGCTCCCACCACCCCATTGTTCGGGAGCTCTAGTTTCGGTAAGCGGGGGGACGTCCGCGCCACCCGCGCAGCATCGGCGATCCTGTTCGATCGCCGAGGGCTGCAGCCCCGCCCGAGTATGATCCGATTGGCGGGTCGAGCAGACTCGAATGGGCCGAAAGCGGGTCTGCACTCGAGCGGCGCGTATGCTCGGGCGTCTGAACCCACTCGTCGAGTGCAGAGGTCGTGATCAGGCGCCGGCAGCGCGCTCAATCGGTGGTGGCACCCGGCTGCAACCTCAGACGTGCTTCCAGCCGTTGCAGGGGCTCGGCGATCGCCGAGCCGACGTGCAGCATCGGCCGCGAGTGCTCCAGGCTTTCCGCGTCCTCGCGCAGGGTGACCCAGTCCTGCGCCAGGTCGAAGGCGTCGACGAACGACAGGGTCTGACTCAGGCCATGTTTGAAATAGGCCTCGCCGAAGTAGGTGTACTCGTTCTCGTTGCTGCATCCGAACGATGTCGTCGTCTTGCTTGCAGCGCTGATCGCGAGGGTGTGGTCGTCGGTCAGCGCGTCCATGAAGCTCCCGGAATAGCAAGCGGAAATCACGACCACGCGCCAGCGGATTCCGGCCTCGTCCAGCATGCGACGCAGGCCACCGGCCGACAGCTGGTTCAGGCCCAGCGGCCAGAAATCGACCTGCAGCTCGGCGCGTCGGGAACCATGACTCGTGAGGTACAGGAACAGCACGTCCTCATCCGTATCCATGCGCCGGGCGACGCCCCGCAGGGCCGCTTCCAGATTGGTGACCGAGGCGATCGGCTCTTGCTCAACGGTCGATGGATGATTGACCAGCAGCATCGAGCGCCCCTCGGTGTCGAAGCGCCGATCCAGGATGTCGCGCACATGTTCGACCTCGCGGCGGAACACGTTCTGGTCGGCGTAGGAGCCGAATCCGATATGGTAGAGATCGACGAGTCCCGGGCGCTCGTTGGCGAGCCCATCCAGGGCCGTCTCGATCATGCGTGGTTGCGCATAGAAGACGTCCTCGGCGCTGATCCTCTCCGGAACCTCTACCTCCGATTCCACCTCGGTTCCATACCAGTAGTCGCTGCTGGGCAGCCAGAACTGCGGCAGCACGGCAATGGCGAACAACAGCGCAACGGCCGCCGACACGCGCGCACCATCGACATCGAACAGGCCGCGCACCGCCCGCCACCAGACCGCCATGCTCCACAGGAACATGCCGAGGACCAGCGCCCAGACGGCGAATCCGTTGTCGAGGTCGAGCTGGGTCCAGGACAGTCCGAACAAGACCGCGAACAGGGGTTCGACGCTGAGCAGCGCCACCAGGAGCGGAATCACCAGCGCGGGACGCCCTTCACGCAGGGCGAGCAGATAGGCCCCGATCGCCAGCAGCAGGTAGCTGGTTCCGGCCTCTGACAGCGCATAGGACGAGAAGTCGGCCGGTCCATCGACGTCGAGTCGCCCGAAGGCGATCTCCAGCGCGACCGCGAGCAGTCCGAGCAGCAACACTTGGGTGAACGATGCGCTGAAGTCGACCGGGCGCACGGCGCGGAAGCCAGCCAGGCGCAATCCGGCCCACAGGTTGCGAGCCAGGGCAGCGATCCAAGTCGGAGCCGGAGCGTCCGCGGCCGGCAACCGGGATGCACCATCGCCGGGCGTTCCCATGCGAGCCAAGACCCTATCGAGTTCACCACTGTCCGCGAAGGCGAGCCGCGGGATGATGAAGCACTGGCCGGAGTCCTGGTGCAGCAGGATCAGCCCCGGCGTTTTCTCGACCGCCAGGATCGCGCCGTATGGACGGCTCACGCGGCTGCCGTCCCGCAGCGCGAGGTGGATGCCGTCGGCATCGAAACGATAGCAATGGGTTTCGAAGAGCATCCGGCTGCCGCGGCTGACCGACGCACGCCAGGGCGCGACGAACAGGATCCAGAACGTCGACACCAGGGCGAGCGGCAGTAGCGGACCGGAAGCGCCGAGCCAGAACCAAATCGGCCGGTCGCCGGCCTGGGTCGCGCCGCCCAGTACCAGAAAAGCGACCGTCAGCCAGACGAACAGCAGAAATACCGCATTGCGCCGCAGGTGGGTGCGACGCTGAATCCGTCGGTACTCACCCGTGGACAGGCTGAACTCCTTGGTCTTAACGGCTGCGTCCATGCGACCCCTCGCGTGCTCTTGACGGATAGGAAATCCAAGCCGCCGCAAGGGTCCAGCCTGGCGGTGAGACTGGACGGTAGTCGAGCCTGGATGTGAGGTCAAGGCACCGAAGCATGGCGGAGGGACCTGGCGCGACGTGCGTCGCCATGCAGGTCGAAGTGGCGCGCTGGAGGGGCTGCGGTATCAGGTCGGCGGCGGGGCGACAGCGTACAGATCGTGCCTCAACCCTGTCGTAGCGCTCTGGCGACCGCTTTGCGCAGAGCGGGGACGGTCTCGTCTTCAAACCAGGGATTGCTCTTCAACCAGCGCTGGTTGCGTGGGCTCGGGTGTGGCGTAACGAAGAGCTTCGGGGCACGCTCCCGCCATTGCCCGATGATGTCGACAAGGGTGCCGCGGGCTTCCGGTACATGCCAGGCCATGGCGTAGCGGCCCAGCACCAGGGTCAGACGGATGTTGCCCAGATGCTCGAGCAAAGGTCCTCGCCACTCGGCAGCGCATTCGGGGCGCGGGGGCAGATCGCCGCTGGACCCGGTTCCGGGAAAGCAGAAACCCATGGGTAAGAGGGCAACGGATCTGGCGTCGTAGAAGGTCTCTTCGTCCATGCCCAGCCAGTTGCGTAAGCGCACTCCGCTGGGGTCGTTGAACGGTTTGCCCGACTCGTGCACACGCCGCCCCGGCGCCTGCCCCACAATGAGCACTCGAGCGTCGGGGTGCGCCTGGAAGATGGGGCGAGGGCCGAACGGTAAGTGGTCTTCGCAGATCCGACAGTCTCTGACATCCTGTGCGAGCATCTCGAAGTCGCGTGCAGCCATGCTCAGAAACTCCAGCGGATGCCGAGCAAATAAGGTGATGTCGGGAGCGCATGCCACATCTGAACAACGCTCAGTTCTTCGCTGACTGGTGCACCCGAGGGCCGGCGATCATCAGGCTTCCAGCCTAGCCCCAGGGTGCCCCAGAACCGGGTTTCCATTCCCCGCCAGCGGGCTATCCCCATGGGCTTCTCGCTGGCCGTCGGGTTGGGCCAGCAGCGCTAGCGAGGGTAACAGTGATCTGAGGTCAAGGCCCGGAAACATGGCGGAGGGACCTGGTGCGATGCGCGTTGCAGTGCAGGTCGAAGCGGCGCACGGCTGGGGGCTCGGGGTCGTGCCGGACGGCGGCAAGGCAAGGGCGTTCGGCACCGCCTTGCGCCGGAGCTGGCGGCTACCAGGCGCTAGCCGACCCGGCTGATCGCCATCCGCGCCGCCGACTGCGCAGCCATGCTGCATCGCTCGGTGGAGACCTGCCTCGCGATCGTGGGGGCGCTGAGCCAGCGGCCAGAGACCAGCTATAGGTGTCCGTTCGGCGACCCGGCCCGGCGGAAAGATATCCCGAGCCAGCCTGGTCCAGACATTGGGACCGTCTTGCGACGCGGTGGGCGACCATGACGGCGATCTCCTTCAACCTCGGTACGGATGGCTGCCATGACCCTAGATTCCACGCAGGCATTCCTGATGACCTCATTGCAGTTGATGTCGACGCTGTTCATCTTCGTCGTCGGCCTCACGGCACTCTGGGCTCTCTACGCCTTCATCGTCGACAGGACGCAGCGGGCAAACGCCATCCGCCGCAACTACCCGGTCATCGGGCGCTTCCGCTACCTCTTCGAGCGGCTCGGGGAGTTCTTCAGGCAGTACTTCTTCGCGATGGATCGCGAGGAGTTGCCGTTTAACCGCGCCCAGCGCTCGTGGGTCTATCGCGCCGCGAAGGACATCGACAACACCGTCGCCTTCGGCTCGACGCGGAGTCTCAATGTGCCGGGCCAGGTGATCTTCGTGAACTGCCCCTTTCCGACCCTCGGCGAGGATGCGGTCCCCCCGTGGCCGATCACGATCGGTCCAGGCACGCGCAACCCCTATACGACGGCATCGCTGTTCCATATCTCCGGTATGAGCTACGGCGCGATCTCCAGGCCAGCGGTGCAGGCGCTATCGGCCGGGGCGGCGAAGGCAGGCTGCTGGCTCAACACGGGCGAGGGGGGACTCTCGCCCGAGCACCTGAAGCACGGCGCCGACCTGGTGTTCCAGATCGGGACCGCGAAGTATGGCGTGCGCGATGCCGACGGCCGTCTGAGCGCGGAGCGCCTCGCCACCGTCTCCGCCCACGCCGCGGTGCGGATGTTCGAGATCAAGCTGAGTCAGGGGGCGAAGCCCGGCAAGGGCGGTATCTTGCCGGCCGCCAAGGTCACATCGGAGATCGCGACGATCCGAGGGATCCCGCCTGGCGTCGACAGCATCAGCCCGAACCGGCATCCGGACGTTGACAATGCCGG
Source organism: Thiohalocapsa sp. (assembly GCA_028277725.1). Taxonomy (GTDB): domain Bacteria; phylum Pseudomonadota; class Gammaproteobacteria; order Chromatiales; family Chromatiaceae; genus Thiohalocapsa. The sequence goes on along the minus strand of JANQFX010000039.1, from coordinate 86,721 downwards.
GCAGCTGCTGGACCTGATCGCCCGGGTGCGGGACGTGACCGGCAAGCCGGTCGGCTTCAAGTGCGTGCTTGGCGCCTACGGCTGGCTCGATGAGCTGATGGCGCTGATCCATGCCCGCGGCCTGACGTCGGCACCGGACTTTATCACCATCGACGGTGCGGATGGTGGCACCGGCGCGGCGCCGATGCCGCTGATGGACGACATGGGGCTGCCGTTGCGCGTGAGCCTGCCGCGGGTCGTCGACAAGCTCACCGAGTATGGGCTGCGGGAGCATGTCCGGGTCATCGCATCGGGCAAGCTGGTGACGCCGGCGGACGTCGCCTGGGCGCTGTGTGCCGGTGCCGACTTCGTGACCTCGGCGCGCGGCTTCATGTTCGCGCTGGGCTGCATCCAGGCGTTGCAGTGCAACAAGAACACCTGTCCGACCGGCATCACGACACACGATCCGAAGCTCCAGAAGGGCCTGCATCCGCCGCTGAAGGCCGAGCGTGTGACGGCCTATGCGCGCAACATCGAGCGCGAGGTCGGCGTGATCGCACATGCCTGCGGCGTGCGCAGTCCCCGCGAGCTGCGCCGCTTCCACGCCCATGTGGTGCAGCCGAACGGGCTGACGACCCCGATGGACGAGCTGCACCCGGAGGTGGCCACGCGTCCGATGGCCATCGCGGGGGGCCATGTCGCCGCGGCGGGAGATGGCGGGCGGCGGTACCTCGATGCCTGAGCGGGCGCATGCCAGGACGCCCCGGGGCCGGGCTCGCGCGACGTCCGGGCCCGGCAGTGGCCGCGCCCCGATGAGCATGCCGCCCCCGCTGCAGGCAAACCGATGCAGCACCCGCACCCGCACGCGCACCGGCTCGGCGATGGCACCGAGCGCCTGCGGCGTCAGGTCAGCGGTGGGGCGAAAGCCCAGGGATTGCGTGACATCACCGGCCTCGTCGACCGGCTCGAAGACCCCGTCGATGACGCAGCAGTGATCATGGAGGTGCCGGTCGAGGGAGGCACCGGCGGAGCGTCGTGCGGCTGGCGCCGGATGCCTTGCTACCGCGGGTCGACGTGCGCAGTCTGCACGGTCCGCTCACCGAGGCGATGCGCGCGGGCCACCCGCGACTCGATTCCGTCATCCCCAACCTGATCGTCCCCCCCCCACATCGCCTGGGCCAGCCGCGATGCGCGCCAGCGCGTGGTCGACGAGATCGCCACCGGGGTGACCCGGATCAACGCTGCCGGCGATCTGCCTGTGCTGCGCTGAGCAATATGTCAAACGATCGTTTGAATTAAACGTTCGTTTGATCTATGTTGGGGATGTGTCCCCGATCAGCGAGTCCCTTGCGATGACGACCAGACCCTCTACCCAGGAGACCCGCGAGCGCCTGCTCGCGGCCGCGCTCGAGGCCTTCGGCCAGCGTGACTACGATGCGGTGAGCACGCGCGAGCTGGCCGCCACCGCCGGGGTCAACCTCGCCGCCATCTCCTATCACTTCGGCGGCAAGCACGGGCTCTATCTGGCCACTGCGCGGCTGCTCGGCGAGCGCATGCGTGCGCTGTTGCACGAGGATCTGTCGTGGATCCGCACCGCCTATGCCGACGCCAGCCCCGAGGAGTGTCGACGGCTGGTCGGTGACCTGATCGGGCGCCTGGCCTCGCGTCTGCTCGGCGACGAGTTCGGTCGTCACGTGCCTGGATTGATCATCCGCGAGCAGGGGCGACCAACCGAGGCCTTCGAGATCCTCTACGAGACCCTGTTCGGTCCCGTTCACCACGTGCTCGGTGAACTGATCGGGCGTGCACGCGGGCGCCCGGCGGATGACGACGAGACCCAGGTGATCGCCCATGCGCTGATCGGCCAGGCGGTGATCTTCCGCGCCGGTCGTACCGCATTGCTGCGTTACATGGATCGCGAGGGCTTCGACGAGGGCGACCTCGTCCAAATCCGCCGGGTGGTTGCTGCGCTCGCCGAGAGCGCCCTCGCCGGTCGTATCGAAGGAGACGAGTCATGCCCGTAGCTCCGCCGCGTCATTGGCGCCGCCTGCTGTTGTTCCCCCCGCTGATGCTGGGCGTCCTGATCCTGGTGCTGATGGTGCGCGGGCGCGAGCCGCCGGCGTTGGTCGACCCGGTCGAGCCGGTGCGCGCGGCGCGGGTGGTCGAGGCCAGCCTGGTGGCGCTCGCGCCCAGCGCCAAAGGGTACGGCTCGGTGCGACCTGAGCGGGTGTGGGCGGCGGTGAGCCAGGTCGCCGGACGGGTGGTGTGGGTCCACCCGAGGTTGCGTGAGGGTGAGATCCATGCCGCCGGCGGCGAGCTGTTGCGCATCGACCCGGTCGACTATCAGCTGCTGTTGGCGCAGGCGCGCGCCGAGCTCGCCGACCTGGAGGTACAGCGGCGCAACGCCGAGGCGCTGCTGGTGATCGAGCGGCGCAACCTGGAGCTGGCCGAGGCGGCGTTGGTGCGCAACCAGCGCTTGATCCGCCAGGGCACGACCTCGCAGAGCGTGGTCGACGACTCGGAGCAGGCGTTGCTCGCCAGTCGCGTCGCGGTACAGCAACTGGAGAACACCCTGTCGCTGATCCCCGCCCGGCGCGCCCAGCTCGAGACCAAGGCGAGCCGCGCCGAACGCGATCTCGCCCACACCCGCATCACCGCCCCCTTCGATCTGCGGGTCGCCGACCTCGCGGTCGAGACCGAGCAGTACGTCGGCGCTGGCCAGCAGCTGTTCGTCGGCGACATGGTCGAGCGCATGGAGATCGAGGCACAGGTGCCGCTGGCGTCGCTGCGGCGGCTGTTCCTCGATCGACCGGCGATCGAGGTCGACCTCACCCGGCTCGGTGAGCTGGTCGAGTCGGTCACCGGGGTCGAGGGTTGGGTCAGGCTCGATCTCGGCGACCATGTGGCCGAGTGGCAGGCCGAGTTCGTGCGCTTCGACGACACCGTCGACCCGCGGACCCGTACCATGGGGGTGGTGGTCGCGGTCGACCGCCCCTTCGACAAGATCCGCCCCGGCTATCGCCCACCGCTGTCGAAGAACATGTTCGTCGAGGTGGTGCTTCGCGGTCGTCCGGTTGGCGAGCAATTGGTGGTGCCGCGCCTGGCGGTGCGCGACGGCGCGGTGCTGGTGGCCGACGCCGAGGACCGGTTGCGCCGTCGTCCGGTCGAGGTGCGCTACACCCAGGGCGAGTTGAGCGTGATCGCCGCAGGGTTGGAGCCGGGGGCGCGGGTGGTGGTCTCCGACCTGGTGCCGGAGGTCGAGGGTATGCGGCTGGCCGTCGAGCCCGATGAGCGCCTGACACGGATCCTGCGGACCCAGGAGGTGCGACCGTGATCGCCTGGTTCGCCCGTCACCAGACCGCGGCCAACCTGCTGATGGCCGCGATCATGATCCTCGGCCTGGCGAGTCTGCCGGCGCTGCAGCGCGAGACCCTGCCCGAGGTCGCCAATGACGAAGTCGAGGTGCGGGTGGTCTATCGGGGCGCCACCCCGGACGAGGTCGAGGATGCGATCTGTCGTCGTATCGAGGACGCGCTCGAGGCAGTCACCGACCTCGACGAGCTGCGCTGCGAGGCCACCGAGGGGCAGGGGGTGGCGGTCGCGGTGATGCGCGAGGGGGCAGAGATGATGCGCTTCCTCGACGACGTCAACGCCGAGATCGATGCCATCGACGACTTCCCCGACGAGACCGACCGCCCGGTGGTGGCCGAACTCGGGCGCACCGACCCGGTGATCGCGGTGGCGGTGACCGGCCCCGACGACCCGGTGGCGCTCAAGGCCTATGCCGAGGACCTCGAGGCGCGCATGCTGGCCGAGACGGAAATCGCGCAGATCGAGATCCAGGGCTTCTCCGATCATCACATCCGCATCGAGCTCCCGGCCTGGCGGTTGCGCCAGTACGGCCTGTCCGCCGCCGAGGTCGCTGAGGTCGTCGCCCGGCACAGCGTCGGCACCCCGCTCGGCTGGATCGAGGGACCGGACGAGGACCTGCTGTTGCGCTTCGACGACCAGCGCAAGCGCGCCGCCGACTTCGCCGGCCTAGTGGTGGTCTCGGGGGAGACCGGGGCACAGATCCGTCTCGGCGAGATCGCCACCATCACCGACCGTTTCGACCGCCCCGAGGACCAGGTCCGTTTCGATGGGCGCCGCGCCGCGCTGCTGGTGGTGAGCAAGACCCTCGACCAGGACGTACTCGACATCTATGAAACGGTGCGCGACTTCGTCGCCGCCGAGCGGACCCGCGCTCCCGCCGGGGTCGCGCTCGCGCTCACCCAGGACGTCGCATCGATGGTGCGCGACCGGCTGCAGATGCTGATGCGCAACGGTCTCCAGGGGTTGGCCCTGGTGTTTCTCGCGCTCTGGTTGTTCTTCGGGCCGCGCTACAGCTTCTGGGTGACCATGGGCCTGCCGGTCTCCTTTCTCGGCGCCCTCGTGCTGATGCCGCTGTTCGGCATCACCATGAACATGATCTCGATGGTCGGGCTGTTGATCGGCGTCGGCTTGCTGATGGACGACGCCATCGTCATTGCCGAGAACATCGCCGCCCGGCTGGCGCGTGGCGCCGCCCCCGCCGAGGCGGCGATCGAGGGCGCGCGCGAGGTGCTGCCCGGGGTGCTGGCCTCCTTCGTCACCACCACCCTGGTGTTCGGCTCGCTGGTGTTCATCGCCGGTGATCTCGGTCAGATCCTGCGGATCATGCCGGTGGTGCTGCTGCTGGTGATCTCGGTGAGCCTGATCGAGGCATTCTGGATCCTGCCGCACCATCTCGACCACGCCCTGGCGCGCGAGCGTGATCGTCCGCCCTCGCGGTTGCGCCAGGGCGTCGAGCACGGCTTCGCGAGGCTGCGCGACCGGGTCTTCGGCCCGCTGGTCGATCGTGCCCTGGCTTGGCGCTATCTCACCCTCGGGTTGGCGCTGATGCTACTCCTGGTCTCGGTGTCGATGCTCGCCGGCGGGCGGCTCAAGTTCGTCGGTTTCCCTGAGCTCGACGGTGACGTGATCGAGGCGCGGGTGCTGCTGCCGCAGGGCACGCCGCTGGCGCGTACCGAGGCGGTGGTGGCGACGCTGGAGGCGGCGCTCGAACGCGCGGCGGCGGGCTTCGCCCCGGAGTCGTCGGCGGACGGCCCGCTGGTGCGTCACGTCGCGGTGATGTTCGGCCAGAACCCCGATGCCTACGAGGGCGGCGCCCATGTCGCCCGGGTGGTGGCCGACCTGCTCTCGGCCGAACGGCGCGCCTTCGCTCTCGACGACCTGCTCGCCGCTTGGCGCGAGGAGACCGGTTCGCTGGCCGACGTCATCAACATCAAGTTCACCGAGCCGACCGTCGGTCCGGCGGGGCGGGCGATCGACATCCGCCTGCTCGGCGACGACCTCGAACGTCTGCGCGCGGCGTCGGATGCGTTCCAGGCTTGGTTGCTGCGACATGCCGGCGTGCTCGACCTCGGCGACGACCTGCGCCCCGGCAAGCGCGAGTTGCGTCTGCGGCTCAAGCCCGGCGCCGACGTGCTCGGACTCGACGCCCGCGCGGTGGCCGATCAAGTGCGCGCCGCCTTCCAGGGGGTGGAGGTCGACGAGTTCCAGGTCGGACGCGAGCGCTACGAGGTCAATTTTCGGGCGGTGGCGGCCGACCGCATGGGGCTGGACGATCTCGACGACTTCAGGGTGATCGGCCCGGACGGCGTGCTGGTGCCGCTGTCGCTGGTGGCCGAGGTCGAGGAGGTGCGCGGCTGGGCGCGTATCCACCGCATCGACGGGCGTCGCGCGGTGACCATCCAGGGCGAGGTCGATCGTGACTTGGTCAATGCCCGCGAGCTGCTCACACTGGCCCGCTCCGAGTTCGTGCCCCAGTTGCAGGCGCGTTACCCGGAGCTGTGGGTGGAGTTCCATGGCGAGATCCGCGAGTCGCGGCTCACCGGGCAGTCGATCGCGCGTAACGTGGCGCTCGGCCTGATCGGGGTCTATATGCTGCTGGCGCTGCAGTTCCGTGGTTACCTGGCGCCATTGACGGTGATGGTGGTGATCCCGATGGCCCTGATCGGGGTGGTGTTCGGCCATCTCGCGCTCGGTATCGACATGGCGATGCCGAGTATTACCGGTATGGCCTCGCTGTTCGGCGTGGTGGTCAACGACTCCATCCTGCTGGTGGTCTTCATCCGCGCCGCGCGGGCACGTGGCGTAGCGGTGGTCGAGGCCGCCGCAGAGGCTGCGCGGGCGCGCTTCCGCCCGATCCTGCTGACCTCGATCACCACGATCGCCGGGCTCACCCCGCTCCTGTTGGAGAAGAGTCTGCAGGCGCAGATCCTCATCCCGCTGGCCACCAGTCTGGCCTTCGGGCTGACCACCGCGACCCTTGCCGCACTGCTGCTGGTGCCCACGCTCTACGCCATTCTCGACGACCTCGGCTGGCTCGGCGCGCTGGAGGGCGAGCGCGACTGAAGGAGCTCAGGCGGCGGTCTCGTCGCCGGGCTGCAGCCCCACGACGACCTTGTGCATCAACGCGATGAAGGTCGCGCGCTCGGTGGCCGAGAGTCCGGCGAGGGCGCGGGCGTTGACCGCCGTAGCCGCCGCTGTCGCCGGTCCTTCCAGGGCGCGGGCGGTCTCGGTCAGCCAGATGCGTTGGGCGCGCCCGTCCTCCGGGTCGCGCCGACGCTGGATCAGGCCGTCGCGCTCCATCCGCGCCAGGGTGTTGGCCATGGTCGGCTGTTCGATGTCGAGCGCGGCGATCAGCTCGCGCTGGGTCAACCCGTCGCCCTCCCACAGCACCAGCAGCGCCGGGAAGGTGCCGATACTCAGGCCCAATGGCTTGATCCGCGTCTGCAGCTCGCGCGCGAAGAGCCGCGCCAGGTGGTTGGCGAGATAGCCCGCCGAGTCATCTCTGCTGAAGGTCATGGTGTCTTGATAGCACTTGTATAGCTTGCAATGCAATGCTATATAGCAAGCTATGTTTAACCCTGGAGCGGAGATCGTCATGACCAAGTTGATCCATCCCCTGGCCGGCGTGCTGGCGTTGCTGACCATCCTGAGTTTCTGGTTCGCCACCGTGAGCGTCGAGGCCCTTGGCGCCCCGGCGGCCATCGTCGCGGTCAAGACCGCCATCCCCTGGGGTCTGCTGGTGCTGATCCCGGCGCTCGCGGCTGCAGGTGGCTCCGGCTTCGCGCTCGCGCGGGGTCGCCAGGGCGTGCTGGTCGCGCTCAAGCGCCGACGGATGCCAATCATCGCCGCCAACGGTCTGCTGGTGCTGGTGCCCTGTGCCTTCTTCCTCGCTGCCAAGGCCGGGGCGGGGGAGCTGGACAGGGTCTTCTATGCGGTGCAAGGGCTGGAGCTGGTCGCCGGCGCTGTCAACGTCATGCTGCTCGGGGCGAGCCTGCGCGACGGCTTGCGGCTGAGTGGTCGGCTGCGTCACCAGCCGGCGCGGACCTGATCCGTCAAGGAGGCGAGCATCATGCGTATTCCTTCACGTCCCGTCCTGTCGGTCGCCGTTCTCGCGCTGTTGTCGAGCAGTGGCTGTGGCGCGCCCCACCTGCGCGCAGTCCATGAGGCCGAACAGCGGTTGCTCGGCGCCGAGGTCGAGCGGCTTGCGCACTGTATCGGCGAGCCGCTGTCGGTCACTCGACCGGCTATGGAGCCGGGCGTCACGCTGCGCCACTATTCCTCGGCGCAGGGACGCGGCGCCGACGGTCTGCTGCGCGCGAGCCCGGCCCCGGATGCCGAGGCCGACGCCCGCGCCTGTGTCTTCGACATTCACGTGCGAGACGGACGCGTCGTCGCCGTCGCCAGCGACAACCGCGCCGGCTGGGGCTTCGGCAGCATCAAGCGCTGCTCGGCGGTGATCGGACGCTGTGCAGGGAAGGGGTGAGCAGCGCCTCTGGGCGCGGCACTGAGGTGGTTACGATGGTTACGCCGGGACCGGTGAACGGACGGAAGGTCCCGCTCAGCCGCCCTCGACTCGCACCCTCGCGCAGGCTTGTTCATCGCTCACCGGGGCGAGCGATTCGAATCCGTCCTCGACCCGCCCCAGGATGTAGTCGACGAGGGATTCCCCGGCGTGCGACAGTCCGGCCGGGGCGATCTCGAGGGCCAGCTCGATGCTCGGCAAGGGGGGCAACCCCTCGGCCATGCCCAATGTCCGGTGGCCCGGCAACAACGAGCTGTCCGGCAGTACCGAGACCCCGAGCCCGCCCAGCACGGCGGCCTGCACGCCGACGAGACTGGGGCTGACGTAGGCCAGCCGCCAGGCGCGTCCGCTCGCCGCGAGTGCGTCGATGGCATGGGCCCGGTAGGCGCATCCTTCCGGGAACACCGCCAGGGGCAGGGGATCGGTCTCGATCAGTGGGCACATGCGGCTGCCGACCCAGTGCAACGGCTTCCGATACAGGCCCTGGCCGTAGCATGTGACGCGCGTATCCCAGCAGGACCTCGCCCGCCTCGGTCAGGCCGCACAGGCGGCCTTTGCGACGCACGAACAACGGGCGCTCGACCAGCTGCTCCAGACGCTTGACCTGGATGCTCACAGCGGGCTGGGTTCGATGGAGATGCGCGCCCGCCTGGGTGAAGCCCTGCGCCTCGACCACGGTGACGAAGGTTCTCAGCAGCTCGACGTTGAGGCTCGGGACACCCATAACGATTGCTTATCCCTTTTGCTCCGGAGAATTCATTTTCCCTCATGAAGGCCGGGTACTTACCCTGCTGCGCCACCTAACGAGCACATCCGCCGACGACCATGAACAGCAGCGACACCGAGAAGGCAATCGCGATGGACGTTCCGTCCAGAGGACGTCTCGAGCCACGCGACCAAGCGGTCTCGACGAGCATGTTCCACATCCTCGGGCTCGCGCTCGTCTTCTGCATCATCTGGAGCTCCGCCTTCGTTGCCGGCAAGATCGCGCTCCAATCGTCGCCGGCATGGACAACGCCGAGGCGGTCAAGCAGGGCACCATCATCTTCGTCATCGCCCAGATCGCGGCCCTATTCTGGGCGCCGGTGATGGGGCCGATCGTCGACCGGCTCGACCGTGTCACGGCCCTGGCGATCTGCATGGTGCTGGCCGCGATCGGCAACCTGTCCCTGCTGCTGCTCTGATGATCCGCTCGCGGACGGCAGCCTGATCTTCTTCATCCTGCTCGGCATCGGCCAGATCAGCGTCTATCTCGGTGGCCAGTCCCTGATCGGCCAGGAGGCGCCGACCCGCAAGCGCGGCTCGATCCTCGGTGCCTTCAACGTCTCCGGGGCCATCGGCATTCTGCTGATCACCTCGAGCGGTGGGCAGCTGTTCGACCTGATCGACCCGCGGGCGCCGTTCGTCGTCGTCGGCGTCATCAATGTGCTGCTGTTTCTCGCGAGCGTCTATGTTCGGATCAAGGCCCCGAGCGTCCCGATCGCCCGAGAGACCGCGGCGCATTAGCCATTTACACCGCCGGCTGGTCAGCGCAATGGTTCGAGGAGCCGTTGGTTTCGGGAGCCGTCGGTAGGTCCAGCGCGAGCGGAGCAGGGGCGATTCAACCCACGACGTCGGTCGGTACTCCGGTTGGCGTCCAGTCTGCGGGACCGGACCATGACCAAGGGAATCAGCGGCGGGCGACCCGTATCCCCGGCCTTCGATTTCGACGAGTGGGAGCGCTTGGCGCGCACCGATCCCGACGCCTTCGAGGAGCGCCGCCGCCTGGCGATCGAGGAACTGATCAGTCGTGCCTCCGAGGACCGCCGGCAGCGCCTGCGCGGGCTGCAGTTCCGGGTCGACATGGAGCGGCAGCGCGCCCCGACGCCAATGGCCGCGTGCCTGCGGCTCTATACCATGATGTGGGACTCCGTCATCGGACCGGACGGCCTGCAGGAGCGGCGCGAGGTCCTGCTCCAGGTGACCCGCGGGACCGCCGATGCCGCCGTCCGGGTGAGATCCACGCGCGTGCGGGCGCTGGCGGATGTCATCGAGCTGAGCCGGAATCGGACCTGAGCCATCTCTGGGGCGCTGTTCCACAGCGCCTTTCCCATCAGCTGTCCCTTGCCTATGGTCGCTCGACCGGCGGTCCGCATCGGTGCCGGGTCTTGACTACTGACCGTCAGTCATTAATATAATGACCAACAGTCAATAGGAGGTCCGATGACCAGACGCCGCCTGACCCCGAGCCAACGCCGCGCAGAGCTCGTGGACGTTGCAGACCCGCTGCTGCGTGCGCGTGGCGCGGCGCTTCGCGTCGAGGACATCACCACCGCCGCCGGTGCGGCCAAGGGCACCTTCTACAACTGCTTCGAGACCTGGGAGGACCTGCTGGTGGCGGTACGGGAACGCCGCCTGGCGGCGCTGGAACAGCGCATCGCCCCGCTCCTGCATCCGGCCACGCCCCAGGCCTGGCGGACCCTGCTGCCACGGTTGGCCGACGCCCTGATCGCCTTCATCCTCGACCTCGACAAACTGCATGAGGTGCTGTTCCACAGCACCTTTCACGTCAGTCACCCATTGCCCCCGGCCGCTCGACCGGCGGCCCGTATCGGCGCCTTGCTCGAGGCCGGTCGGGCGGCGGGTGTCTATGCCCCGGTAGATCCCGAGCCGACCGGTGCGCTGGTCTTCGCGATGATCCACGAGACGGCCGATGCCATCGCCGCCGGCGCGGATCACGACCGCTCGCTGCGCGCCCTGACGACCGCCCTGAACCGCCTCGTCCTCATCCCTCTCGCTGGAGACCCCGATGTCGTTTCGCCCACCGAAACTGTTCCTGATCAGTCTGATCGCGATGCTGCTGCTGTGGAGCCTGCTGCCGGGACCGACGCTGCTGACTGATCCGCTGTCGTGGCTGGGCCTGGTCCCGCTCGCGCTTGGCGCTTGGCTCAACGTCGGCAATGCCCTGCGGTTCCACCGCACCGGCACCAACATCGACACCTTCGGCCGGCCCACCGGGATGATCACCGACGGCTCCTTCCGCTGGAGCCGCAACCCGATGTACCTGGGCTTCGTGCTGATGCTGGTCGGGGCCGGCGTCCTGATGGGTACCTTGGCGCCGCTGGTGGTCGCCGCCCTGTTCGCCATGACCTGCGACCTTTGGTACATCCGCGTCGAGGAGCGGGCCATGCAGGTCACGTTCGGCGACGCCTACGAAGCCTATTGTCAGAAGACCCGGCGGTGGATCTGAGGCCGGATCATCGATGCGCGGGAGTCAGGCCCCGAGGCCCATCCATTTGAGCACAGCCGGCTGGTGACGCCGACGCTTGATCGAGCGTAACAGGCTGTTGTGCTTGGTGTAGAACCAATCACGGCCCGCGCGAAGTCGATCTGCGCTCATCTGCTTGGGCTCGAAGACCACGTGCTCGCAGTCGTAGAGGCGCCAGTCTCGGGTCAGCAGTCGATCCTCCTGCTCCAGGCGACGGAACAGCGGGGTACCGGGAAACGGCGTCAGGATGACCGCGTGGGCCACGTCGAGTCGTACCGCGTCCACCCAGTCAAGGGTCTCCTGGAAGATGGACGCGTCGTGCTGGTCGAAGCCGAAGAGCATGGCCGAGTCCACGGCGATACCGTGTTCGTGCAGGCGACGGATGTTCTCCTCGACCCGGTCCACGACCACGAAGCCCTTGCCCGCCGCCCTCAGGGCCGGCTGGCTGGCCGTCTCCAATCCAACCACCAGGTAGAAGCAGCCGCTGTCGGCTGCCGCCTGCAGAACATCCGGGTGCTGGGCGATGTTGATCGTGGCCTCCCCGGCCCAGTGGATGTTCAACGGCTTCAGCGCGGTGAACAGCTCCAGGGCGTAGTCCCGGTCCGCGATCAGGTTGTCGGCGTGAAGCTCCACGTACTTCAGGCCCGAGCTGCGGATCTCGTCCAGGATCGCGCCCACCGGCCGAGCACGGAACTGATTGAAGAAGCCTGGAACGGTGCAATAGGAGCACTGGAACCTGCAGCCCCGGGAGACCAGCACCGTGCCCATCCCCTGATAGCGCTGGAGATTGGCGCGATGGTTGGGAAAGGGCCGCAAGCTCGCCAGGCTCACCGGGATCGGGTTGCGATATCGCGGCTGGAGCCGGCCGCCGCGATAGTCGTCCAGCAGCTGCTCCCAGACGCCTTCCGCCTCACCGACGATGACCGCGTCCGCGTGCTGGGCCGCCTCATCGGGAAGAAAGCTGGCGTGGAGGCCGCCGATCACGACCGTCATGCCTCGCCTGCGGAATCGGTCCGCCAGCTCGTAGCCGCGCCAGGCGTCCGGCGTCGACATGAACAGGGCCACCAGGTCCGCGTCCGTGCCCCGTCCGACCTGCTCGCCGGCCGTCTCGTCGACCAGCTCGTAGGTCACATCGTCGGGTGTCGCCGCTGCCACGGCATAGATGCTCTGGGGCGGAGACCCCTGGTATTGCTTGTACCGCTTGAAACCGCTCTGTGCGGACGCCTTGATCAGACAGACCTTCATCTGTTGCCCCTCCGGTGGACGACCAGGTTTCCGCCCACCAGGCGCGGCCGCGGGGAGTGGGCGGGTGCGCCGCCCGGTCGCGTCAGGGTTGGTGAGGCGACGCCGCCTGTGATCGCCAGCCGGATCAGGGGTTCGAGAGACCACATCATGACAGGCTCCTGCGGATCGAGGATTTCGGTGGTACGCCGAAGGTGCTCACCCGGGTGACCATCCATGTGGATTATGATACATAATTGTCCCATTGTTGCAAGACGTTTTTGTATCATTCCAGATCCGGCGCTTGGACGGCCGGCCCCCGGCGGATGCGTTTCGGGCTCCACCCGGCCGGGTGGCATCAACTCAAATGGCGTGGTCAGCCATCAGCGGTCAGCGCTTCCGGCCCAGGGGCTTGACGATTGTCGGGAGGCGCTTGGCCAATCACCCGCCGGGTGATCCTGCCGTTGCCGGCAGGATCTTCGCAAACCAGGCTGATGGCCGACTGATCTTTTTGGGATAAAGGGCACTTGCGATAATAAGACAAAAATGTATCATTACGTGCAGTCGCCAGCTACGCTGTTGGATCGTTCCTGTCCACGTTCGGCAACCACCGCTGTCATGCCCAGAACCAAGACTTCCGCGCGTCAGGCGCTGCTGAGGGCCGCGACGACCTTGCTGGCCGATAATCCAGGGGCCTCGTTCATCGAGGTCGCCGAGGCCGCGGGCGTGGGGCGTGCCACCCTGTATCGACACTTCCCGACACGGGAGGACCTATTGCGGGAGCTGAGCCTGGAGGCGATTCGCGCAACGGACGAGGCCGGTGCCCGGGTCATGGCCGAAGCCCGGTCGGCGACGGATGCCCTGCGCCTGGTGGCCGAGGCCATGGTGCCGCTCGGGGACCGTTTCTGCTTCCTCGCTCGTCTACCCGAGCTCGACGATGCGGAGATCAAAGGGCATCTGCGCCGCCAGGACGCCGAGCTGTCGAGCCTGATCCAGGCTGCCCAACAGGAAGGCGGCCTGGACCCGACGTTACCCGCCGCATGGGCCGTCAGCGTCTTCAACGGCCTCATCTACACGGCCTGGCAAGCCGTCAATGACGACGGGATCAGCGCCGAGGTCGCCGCGGGGTTGGTGTTCAGGACCCTGATGCACGGACTCTCGCCGTCGGAGTCGGCGCAATGACGATCTACTGGGCCTATCTCATCGCATCCGGCCTGCTCGCCGTCGGCATGACCACCGCTGCCCGCTTCGTCGAGGGCCATGGTGCCTTTTGGCCGACGGTGATCTTCTTCAATCTGCTGCTGCTCAGCTGGCTGCTGCTGGAGCGCGCGACGATCGCCATTCCCTGGGGTACCGCCTTTGCGGTCTGGGCCGGCATCGGTGCGGTCGGTACCGTGATCCTGGAGCTGGTGTGCTTCGGCGGCGCGGCCGGATTCTGGCAGATGTTCTTTCTTGGCGTGATGGCACTCGGCTTTGTCGGGTATGTCGTCACCTCGATGGTCTGATGGCTTCGGAGGATATTCGATGAAGAACGCTGGTCTCGCCGGTACAGTCCTCGCCTCGTTGCTCGCGGTCACCGCCAACGCGGCCGATTTCACGCTGAACGTCCAGGGACTGCGCAATGCCGATGGTGATCTCTGGGTCTCCATCTACGACGATGCGGTTGCCTTCACGAAGCAGCAGGACATGGAGACCGCGGCCATGGTCAAGATGCCGGCCCGCGAGGGGAGGCTGTCCTTCACCCTGCGCGGACTCCCTGAGGGTGCCTATGCGGTCGCCGTCATCCATGACGAAAACGGCAATGCCAAGCTCGACCAGGAGGGTCTCGAGCCCTTGGAGGGCTACGGGTACTCGAACAACGTGGGCGCAACCGCGGTCCCGAGCTTCGAGCAGGCCAAGCTGCAGGTCAGCGGAGACGAAGTCCAGGCCACGATCGACATCATCTACTATCGATAGCCACGTCCGCGTCCCGCGCTTGGGCCGAACGCACGCCCGCCTCGGTCCAGACCGGGGCTCTGCCGATCTTCTCCAACAAGAAATCGATGAAGATCCTGACTTTCGCGGTCAGGACATTCGACTTCGGATAGACCAGCCACAGGGCCGTCTCATCGTCGACCCGGTAGTCGGGAAGTACACGTATCGGCGATCCTTCGGGGAGCTCGCGGTGAACACTCCACAGCGCATTCATCGAGATCTCGGCCCCGGCGATGGTTGCGACCTTCTGGCTCAAACCGTGGTCGACGACGAGCCGGCACCCGGCCAGACGCGGATGGAAGCGCCCGGTTCGGCCGTGGCGTCCGACCAGCTGGATCGGCGACTGCTCCTTGAAGGCGATCAACCGATGGGTCGCGAGTTCAGCGAGATCCGTGGGCGTGCCGTGTCGATCCAGATACTCCGGGGATGCGCAGAGGATCCGCGTGTCGTTCGCCAGCTTACGTCCCTTCAGGCTGCTGTCTGCGATCGCCGTATTGCGCAGCGCCAGATCGAAGCTGCCCTGGATCAGGTCGAACTCCATGTCGGTGAGCCGTAGGTCCAGACGGATACCGGGATGCAGCGCCAGGAACTCGGGCAGGATGGGCGCGACATAGAGCTGGGCAAGAGCAAGCTGGCACTGACGATGTGGTCGCGTGCTCTGGCGCTTTCGCTCGGCGCCGATGGCCCGGCGATCATCGCGGTCAACCCGGGGTCGATGCTCGGCACCAAGATGGTGCAAGAGGGCTTTGGGGTGGCCGGTGGCGATGTCCGCATCGGCGCGGAGATCCGGGTCCGTGCAGCGCTCGAAGACGCGTTCGCGGCGGCTTCCGGCCAGTATTTCGACAACGACAAGGGTCGCTTCGCCCAGCCGCATCGCGACGCGCTGGATTCGCGGAAATGCCAGCGCATCATTCGCCATCGAAGCGATGTTAGGTGACGACGATGCGGTCCGGTCGGATCATTCGATCCGGCCTTGATCAAGGTCTTCGATTTCTACGCCGATGGACACGAAGTCTCCATGACCGCCGTCGGCGACCGGTCGGTGACCGGTTCCGAGGGAAGCGGCGGAGGGACTCTGTCGCTGGCGGCATCGATGCGGAAGACGCTGGCATAGATCACCGGGATGACGACCAGGGTGAGGACCGTGGCGATGGTCAGCCCGCCCATGATGGTGACCGCCATGGGCGAGAAGAAGGCGTCCCACAGCAGCGGCGTCATGCCGAGCACGGTGGTGAAGGCGGCCATCGTGACCGGACGCACGCGGCTGACCGCCGCGTCGAGGATGGCGCGATACGGCGGCTTGCCGGCGGCACGCTCGAGATCGATCTGGTTGAGCAGCACGATCTCGTTCTTCATCAGCATGCCGAAGAGGCTGAGGAAGCCGAGCATCGCCATGAAGCCGAACGCCTTGCCGGCGAGCAGCATCGCCGGTGCCACCCCGACGATCACCAGCGGCAGGCCGAGGAAGATGACGGTCGCGTGCCGGAGCGAGTTGAACAGCATCACCGAGATCACGAACATCGCGATGAAGGCGATGGGGAAGTTGGACATCAGCTTGGCGTTGGCCTCGGTGGCCGCCTCGTGTTCGCCGCCCCATTCGAGCCGATAGCCGTCGGGGATGTCGAGCTGCTCGATTCGGGGCCGCAGCCGTTGGAACAGCGCCTCGGTCGTACCCGAGACCGGCTTGCACAGCACCGAGAGGGTGCGCTCGCGGTCGCGGCGGCGGATCACCGGGTCCTCCCAGCCGGTGGTGGTGCCGGTCGTGACCTGTTCGAGCGGGACCCAGCGGTCGCTGGTCTCGCACCAGACGCGGACGTTGCCGAGGGTGTCGATTTGCGCGCGCTCCTCGGCCGGAGGACGCACCAGGATCGGCAGCAGGTCGTCGCCGTGGCGGTAGGTGCCGACCCGCACGCCGGAGAAGTTCATCGCCACCGCCTCGGCGATCTCCGGGCGGGTGATGCCGATGCGCTGGGCCTGGGATCCGGCCATGGTCATGATCTGGACCGGTACCGGCTCGCCCCAGTCGGTGCGCACGGTGCGGGCGTTGTCGTCGCGGCGCATGATGTCCTCGATCTGCGCCGCGAGGTGCCGCAGCACCGGGATCTCCGGACCGATCAGGCGTGCCTCCACGGTCCCTCCGCCGGGGCCGAGCTTGAAGGCGTCGGCGGTGACGGTGACGTCGGGGTGTTCGCGCTCGACGTGGGTCATCACCTCGCTCGCGAGCGCCGGGATCGCGCGGAAGTCGTCGACGTCGATGAGCAGCATGGCGTAGGCGCTGTTGGTCATCTCCGGCTCGTAGGTCAGCAGGAAGCGCAGCGACCCGGCACCGACGAACCCGGTGGTGTTGGTGACGCCGTCGAGACCGGCGACGTGCTGCTCGATGATGTCGAGCGTGGCGGCGGTTCGGTCGATGTGCGTGCCCTCCGGCAGCCACAGCTGGACCATGAACTGGTCGCGGTTCATGTCAGGCATGAAGTCCTGCTGGATCTTGGAGAAGCCGGCCATGGCCGCGACCAGCACGGCGACGGTGATTCCGAGCGAGACCAGCCGGTGGCCCAGGCACCAGGCGACCAGTCGCCGATAGTGGCGATAGAAGGCGGAATCCGTGACGCTGCCCGTCCGGCCGCCGTGTCCGACCCGCAGGAAGCGCGCGCATAGATAGGGCGTGACGGTGATCGCCAGCAGCCAGCTCAGTCCCAGCGACAGGCAGATCACCTGGAAGAGGCTCTGCAGCCACTCGCCGGTCATGTCGTCGGACAGCGAGATGGCCGCGAAGGCGAGGATCGCGATCCCGGTCGCGCCGAGCAGCGGCCACTGATGCTCGGCGACCGTGGTCTCGGCGGCACGCACGCGGTCCATGCCGGTGCGCATCTTGTCGAGGATGCCCTCGGTCACGACGATGGCGTTGTCGACCAGCATCCCCAGCGCAATGATCAGCGCGCCGAGGGAGATGCGTTGCAGGGTGATATCGAGCGCGCGCATGCACAGCAGCGTCGCCATGATCGTCAGCAGCAGCACCGCGCCGACGATCAGCCCCTCGCGCGGCCCCATGAAGACCACCAGCAGCAGGATGACGATGACCACCGCCGAAATCAGGCCGTGGACGAAGCCCTGCACCTTGTCGCGCACGGTGTCGCCCTGGTGGGCGATCGGGTGGATCTCGATGCCCGCCGGGATGCGCGCGCGCAGCGAGGCGATGCGCTGGTCGATCGCCTCGCCCATGGCGATGACATTGCCGCCGGAGACGGTGGAGATGCCGAGACCGACGCCGTCCTGGCCGTTGCGCCGCAGCAGCTGGGTGGCAGGCGTGATGTCGCCGCGCGTGATAGTCGCGATGTCGCGGACGCGGAACAGCCGTCCATGGCCGCCCTCGACGAGTTGCTCGCCAAGCTCGTCGATGTCCCGATAGTCCCCGGTGACCCGCAGGCGGACATGCCGGCTTCCGACCCTGACCTCGCCGGCGCTGGTCACGCTGTTCTGTTGCGCGATGGCGTCGAAGATCGCCCGCGGGTGCAGACCGAGCCGGGTCAGCCGGGTGCGGTCGATCTCGATGTAGACGGCCTCGTGCGGCATGCCCCAGAAGTCGATGCGACCGACGTCGGTGCAGGTCAGCAGTGCCTTGCGCAGGTCCTCGGCGACCTCCTTGAGCTCGGACTTCGAATAGCCCTCCCCGGTGATCGCGAGGAAGACCCCGTAGACATCGCCGAAGTCGTCGTTGACCACCGGCGTGCCGCTGCCCGGCGGCAGGGCGCCGGCCGTGTCGCGCACCTTGCGCCGCAGCTCGTCCCAGACCTGGGGCAGGCTGTGCTTGTCGTGGGTCTCCTGGATCTCGGCGAAGATGATCGACATGCCCGCGCGCGAGATCGAGCGCACCTCGTCGAGCTGCTTGAGCTGCTGGATCGCCGTCTCCAGCGGATCGGTCACCTCCTGCTCGACCTCCTCGGCGGTGGCGCCGGGGTAGTGGGTGACGATCAGCGCCTCCTTGATCGAGAACTCCGGGTCCTCCAGCCGGCCGATGCTCGCATAGGAGAGCAGGCCGCCGACCAGCAGCAGGATGCACAACAGCTGGGTGACCGCCCCGTTGCGGATCGCGATGCCGGCCGGGTTCATCCTTCGAGCCCTCGCTGACCGGCCAGCCGGGGGCGCACGGGCTGGTCCTCGCGCAGCGCGCGCAACCCGGCCACGGCGACCCGCTGGCCGGCACGCAGACCGGACAAGATCAGCATCTGGCCGTCGCGCAGGGGTCCGGGCTCGACGCGGACGCGGCGTGGCGTTCCGCCCGCTTCCGGGACGACCCAGACAAAGCAGGCCCCGGCGCCGTCGCTCCACACCGCCTCGGCCGGGACCCGGGTGATCTCGTCGTTGCCCGTCCCGGCGGCCAGCGGCGGCGCGTCGATGTCGGTGCGCACGGTCGCGTTCATCCCGGGCAGGATGTTGATCCCCGGTGGCGGGGCGAGGGCGATGGTCAGGTCGTAGGTACGGGTGGCCAGGTCCGGCTGCACCCGGTACTCACGGGTGTGCGCGGAGAGCCAGCGCTGTCCCTCGACGTCGAAGCGCACCCGCGGGTTGCGCAGCGCCTCGAGACCACCCTGGGCGATCAGCCGCTCGGGCACCTGGATCACCACCTCGATGCGCGAGGTGTCCTGCAGCGAGATCACCGCCTGGCCGGCGGTCACGCGCTCGTGGTTCTCCAGGTGTCGCGCCGCCACGACGCCGTCGAACGGTGCGCGCAGCACGGTGTCGGCGACCGCCTTCTCCCGCGCCTGAAGCTCGGCCCGGGCGATGTCCAGGGCCGCGCGCGCCTTGTCGTACTCGGACTCGGAGACCATCCGCTGCTCGCGCAGCTCGCGGGCACGCTCGAGGGTGCGCCGCGCGTCGTCGAAGCGCGCCTGGGCGGCGCTCAGGGCATTGCGCGCGTTGCGGGCGTCGAGGCGCGCCAGGACCGCCCCCTCGCTGACCGCGTGGCCCTCGCGTGCGTCCAGCTCGACGAGCAGGCCGTCGAGGTCGAAGGCGAGCTCCACCCGCCGGTTGGCACGCACGCTGCCCGGGAAGTCCCGCGTCACCCAAGACGTATAGCCGGTGACGACGGCGGTGGGCACCGGGCGCACCACCTCGGTGACGGTCGGCGGTGCCGTTTCGTCCATCGACCAGCTCCCGGGCAGCGGCAGGGCCAGCGCTGCCAGCGCCGAGAGCCCGATCAGTCCCGCTGCCGTCTGTTTGCCTATGATCGTCATGGTTGGGGTTCTCCAGCGCAAAATGTTTAGGTCCTAAACTTTGTGCGCAAAAAAAATCACTGCTCGTGCAGCCGTTCGTTCATCACGCCTTCCATGATGCCGAGCACCACCGCCACGTCCTCGAGCTGCTCGCGGGGGAGGGCGCGGAGTCGCTCGATCAGCTCGGCCTTGGCCTTGCCGTGGAAGTGCTCATGGGCCTGGAAGGCGCGCCAGCCGAGCTCCGTCAGGCTCAGCTCGAACTCCTTGTTGCTGTGTGCGGCCGCCCGCTTGCTGACCAGCCCGCGCTCGACCAGCCGGCTGATCCGCTGCGAGGCGGCGCCCTTCGTGACGCCGAAGTGGGCGCCGACCTCGGTGACGTTCATCGTCCCGCGCTCGCCGATCGCCTCGACGGTGTGGATCTCCTTGGTGCTCAGATCGAGCCCGTCGGCGACCCGGATCGGCTGCTTCTCGATGCGCTCGAGCTTGTTGAGCAGCCGCAGCAGGTGGCGGATCAGTGCGTCGACCGAGTCGTGTGTTCGGCTATCCATGGTGCTTAATAGTATACTACCTAAACTATTTTGCAACCCCAAACCCGAGCTTGGCTCCCCGGCTTGCTGCGCGCAGGCCGCCGCAGCCGGGCTGCTCGACACACCGCAGGCGCAGGCCCCTTCTCGTAGGAGTCTGACTCAGTTGAAAGTGACCTTCGGCCGCGCCGTCGCGTCCCAATCGAAAGACCTCGGCCGTTTCGGCACCGCCGGCGGGTCGGTCGTCGACTCTGTTGCCGCTCCCGTTCAAAGGGGGCAGCAGCTTGCTTAGGGCGCCAGTCGCTCGATGTGCCAGCCGTCGCCGCCCTCGGTGGTGGTGCGGGTATAGCGGAAGCGGTCGTGCAGCCGGCTCTCGCGCCCCTGCCAGAACTCGATGCTCGCCGGCACGACGCGATAGCCGCCCCAGAAATCGGGCAGCGGGACATCGCCGTCGCCGAAGCGGCGCTTGACCTCGGCAACCTTCTGCTCCAACAGCGACCGGGAGGTGATCACCTGACTCTGCGGCGACGCCCAGGCGCCGATGCGACTGCCGCGTGCTCGGGTCAGGAAGTACTTTAGGGATTCGGCCGTCGGGATACGCGACGCGCGGCCGAGAATCTTCACCTGCCGTGCCAGCGCCACCCAGGGAAACAGCAGCGCGACGCGGTCGTTGGCGTCGATTTGCCGTGCCTTGCGGCTCTCGTAGTTGGTGAAGAAGACGAAGCCGTCGGCGTCGAACAGCTTCAACAGCACGGTGCGCAGGCTCGGCTGACCGTCCGCGTCCACGGTGGCAATGGACATGGCGTTCGGTTCAGGCAATCGCGCATCGATGGCTTGCTGATACCAGGCATGGAACTGGCCGATGGGGTCGGCGTCGAGGTCGCCCCGGTCGAGGCCCTGGGCCATGAAGCGCTCTCGCAGGGTGCTCGGGTCGGGATTGGTCTGGTCAGGGGTCTTGAGGAAGCTGTCAGTCAAGGCTGCGGGCTCGTTGCTGCTGGGCCGAGCCCCTAACGTGGCGATGTACCGGGCGCTGCAAAAGGGGCCGTCCGGACCACGGATGCCCGCGCCCGCTCGCCAATGGTGCCCGTCAGTGCTTGCCCGCGAGCATCGCGTCGATTTCCGTGACCGCCTCGGCCCAGTCCTCTTCGTCGTGGCCGGGTGCGAAGCCGCGCTTCTCGGCGCGGTAATAGGCCGCTTCCTGAATCATGCGGTAGCGTTCCTCCGGCGACGCACTCTGCACCGGTTTCAGGGTTACGGCCCGATCCTCCAGCGGCTGGTGAGACGGCGCAGCCTGCTTGCTCGCGCGCTTCGCCGCTTGGCTCTCCTTGGGCGGGCTCTTCTGGGTCGGGGCTTTCTTCGCGACGGCGGTCTTCTTCGCTGCTGCTCTCGGGGCGGCGGTCTTCCTGGAGACGGTCTTCTTCGCGGCGGACTTCTTGGTCACCGGTGTCGCCGTTTTGGCCCGGGCGGCAGGTGCCGGCTTGGCAGTGGCCTCCGTTGTGCTTGCTGCCGCCTTGGCGGCTGTCTTCTTCGCGGTCTTCTTGGTTACGACCTTCTTGCCCTGTGCCATCGTCGCTCACTCGCCTTGGGTTCTGGATAAAAAGCTCGGTGCGGCGCTGTTGAAGAACCGGGAGGGACTCACCGCAGTTGCGCCGCCGTCGTTGGGGAGAGAATACACGAGCAAGCAGCCGAGCCGAACCGCAAAGGCGCCGCATGCCTACTCTTCACGCAGCGCTCGTGCGGGAGCGGCGCGGGCGGCTCGCAGGGCCGGGTAGAGCCCGGCGATGACGGCCGCGATCCAGGCCAGCAGCACGCCCGAGACGAGCGTGCCCGGTGTCACCTGCAGGGGCATGCGCCAACCGAAGGAGCGCAGGTTGATGACCTGAATCAGCAGGTCCCCCATCGCGACGCCCAGGGGGATGGCCAGCACACCGGCCGCGATGCCCATGAGGGAGGTTTGCAGCAGGATCAGCCGCCGCAACTGGCCCCGCGTCATGCCCGTGGCCCGAAGCACGGCGTAGTCCTTAGAGCGCTCCAGCTCCAGCGCCATCAGCGCGCTGAGGATGCCGACGAAGGCGACGCCGATGGCCAGCAGCCGCAGCACCTCGGTGATGGTGAACGTGCGGTCGAAGATCTCGAGCGAGAGTTCGCGGATGCCGCGGTTGGTCTGCACCGAGGCCGGTGGGCTCAGGGATGCGGCCAGGGTCTGGACTGCCGCCTCGGCCCGGGCAGGGTCGGTATCGTCGGCGAGCACCAGGCCCATGGATGACACACCGGTGTCGTTCCAGAGCTCGGCGTAGAGCTCCAACGGCAGGATGACGGTGCCGCTGTCGCTGCCGTAGTCCTGGAACACGGCGCCGATCTCGAAGCTGCGCCAGCCGGCGGTGCTGAACAGGCGCAACCTGTCGCCGACGCCGACCTGTTGCCGGTAGGCATAGGGCTCCGACACCAGGACCAACTCGCCGGCGCGCCAGCGCGCCCAGAGTTCGGGCGCCGGCTCGCCGCGGAACTCGAAGCCGCGCGGTTGGCCGGTGCTGGAGGTCAGCGCCAGCAGACGCATGTGCCCATCCGGGGTCTCGACCCGCCGCGAGCGGCCGCGGCTCACGGCCTCGACGCCGGGCAGCGCGAGCAGGCGCTGGTGCAGGCCGGTCGGCAGGGAGGCGTCGGAGCCGGCGCCGCCGCCGTCGTCGGTGGCGATGTAGATGTCGCTGGAGAGGGTGTGTTCCAACCAGTCTGAGACGCTGGCGCGGAAGCTGCCGATCATGATGCCGACGCCGACGGTGGCGGCCACCGCCACCGCCAGCGCCGCGACCGCGAGGCCGGAGCGGGTGATGCTGGCCGTGATGCCCCGCGCCGCCAGGCGTCCGACGCTGCCGAACAGGCCACCGAACAGGGGCGTGGTCAGTGCGGCGATGAGCCGCACCACCAGCGGCATACAGAGGCTTGCGCCGACGATCACCAGAAACAGCGCCGCGAAGCCCCAGGTCATGGACCGCCCCGAGAGCGGGATCAGCACCAGGCCGAGCAGGATGACGGCGACGCCGCCCGCCGCCAGCCAGGGCAGCAGGCGCCGGCCGCGCTGTTCGACCAGGGTGCGGCGAATGACGTCGCGCGGCTGCGAGCGCGCCGCCTCCAGCGCCGGGCCCAGGGCCGCGAGCAGGGTCACGCCGATGCCGAGCCCGATGCCCTTGGACAGGGACAGCCAATCCAGGTGCAGGCTGCGCACATTGAGCTGGAAATAGACGTCGTTGATGGTGCGCGTCACCAGCTGCACCAGCCCGGCGCCGACGGCGATGCCCGTCAGCACGCCGAGCAGCGCGCCGGCCGCCGCCAACACCAGGGCCTCGGCGAGGACCAGCGCGAACAGCTGGGCGCGCGTCACGCCCTGCATGCGCAGGGTGCCGAGCAGGGATCGGCGCTGCAGCACCGCGAAGGTCATGGTGTTGTAGACGATGTAGCCGCCCACCAGCAGCGCCAGCAGGCTCATGGCCGTCAGGTTGGTGTGGAAGGCGCGCGTCATCTGCGCCAGGGCGTTGGTGCGCTGGGCGGTGGTGGCCAGACGCAGCCCCTCGGGCAAGGCCGCGGCGAGTCGGGTCGCCTCGGCGTCGGTCAGGATCAGATCGATGCGCTCGACGCTGTCGGGCGTGCCGAGCACGGCCTGCGCCGTGGCGATGTCGGCGATGGCCAGTCCGCCGAAGGTTTGGCCCTGCTGGTCCGGCAGCACGCCGGCGACGTGCATGGCCACGGCGTCGCGGCCGATCTCGACCTCGATCGGGTCGCCGCGCTCGGCGCCGACGGCCGCCGCGTCCGTCGCCGATAGCAACAACGTGTCCGGCTTCGAGAGCAGCCGGATCAGCGTCGCCGCCAGGTCCACGGCGCCATCGGGACCGGCCGCGTTGCCGGCCCAGGCACCGGCAAGGAGCGCTGGCCGCATGGGTGCGGCGGCAATCAAGTCCAGCCCGAGCAGCGTGATGCTGCGCTCGCCGATGCGCACGGGTGCCTCGATCACCGGCGTGGCCAGCCGCAGGCGGTGATCGAGGCGGAGTCGCGCGTAGATGGCAACCGGTATGCGCCCGTCCGCAGACTCGATCTGGTGCGTCGCGGGGCCGGCGACTTGCTCCACGGACAGGCGGAAGCCCCGCCGCGCGCTCTCGTTGGCGAGGTCGACGGCGATGACCACGGCGACGCCGAGCGCGATGCCGACGATCGACAACCAGGTCTGCCAGGGGTGGCGGGTGAGGTAGCGGCGGCTGGCGGCGATCAGCGCCGCCGGCAACAGCGGGATCGACCAGTGCGCGTTCGGCACCATCAGCCCCTCACCACGACAGCGACTCGGTGTGTTCCGACAACCGACCCTGGTCCACCGCGAAGATGCGATCCGCGATCTCGGAGACCTCCCGGCTGTGGGTCACGAGGATCAGCGTGTGGCCCTCGTCGCGGAACAGGTGCGCCAAGAGCTCCAGAACCCGGTGGCCGGTCTGGGCGTCCAGGTTGCCAGTGGGCTCGTCGGCCAGCACCAGCGCGGGCTCGTGGATGATGGCGCGGGCGATGGCCACGCGCTGCTGTTCGCCGCCGGAGAGCTGGTCGGGAAAGGCGCCCTCGCGGCCGTCCAGCCCCACCTTGCCGAGCAGCTCGGCGATGCGCTCGCGTCGCCGTGCCGCCCGGGCGCCGTTGAGCTCCAGCGGCAGGGACAGGTTCTCGGCGACGGTCAGGGTCGGGATCAGATTGAAGAACTGGTAGATGAAGCCGATGTGCCGGCGCCGCAGCAGCGTCAGCGCAGGTTCTCCCATGGCCGTGACGCTCTGGCCCATGATGCGCACGTCGCCCGCGTCGGGCTGGTCGATGCCGGCGAGCAGATTCAGCAGCGTGGACTTGCCGGAGCCCGAGCGCCCGAGCAGCGCAACGCACTCCCCCGGAGCGACCTCGAAGCTGACGTCCGCGAGCACGGTGCGCCGCTGGTTGCCCTCGGCGTAGGACTTGCCCAGCCCCTCGACGGCCAGGGCCGCTGTGGTCGTCGCGTCCATGTTCAGAGCCAGCGCACCAGGTAGTAGAGCCGCTGCCCCTCGGACGAGCTGGACGGGCCGTAGACCAGCGCCGGGTGCACCTGCCCCGCATCGTCGCGACCGGCGCGGGCCGCCTCTTCGGACTCGACCAGGGTCACGCAGGCCTCCGGGAAGCGCCCGCGGCGGCGATTGGCGGCCTTGACCAGCGCGAACCGCTCGTCGAGGGACTTGGATTCGGGATCGATGATGACGCGTTGCATGGGGGCGCTGGGTATCGAGGACATTCGACCCAAGAAGGTTGCGCTCCCGGCGCGTGGGCTCAAGCGTTGTGGCGGGTGCTGGGGTGTGTTTTCGAGCCCGCCTGGGCCTCCCGACGCGTTGCGAGCGCCGGTGGTCGGAACCCCCACGGCTTCCGCTATCATGACGGTGTCCGCGCCGCAGCATTGAGCCGAGACCTATTGCCATGCCAGCCCATCACGCCCTGGTGCTCAACCTGCACCAACCGCCAGGCAACCTGGAGCACCTGCTGGAGCACGCCGACTGGGAGGCCAAGGAGATCCTGTTCGCGCTGGATCGCATCCCGCGCAGCCTCTGGGGCCAGGAGGATCTGGCGCGAGTGCACCTGTCCATGTCCGGCACCCTGCTCGAGACCCTGTCCAGCCCCGGCTTCCAGGAGCGGGTCTATGGCACGGTGGACTGCGGCAAACTGCTCTGGCACCTGCAGAATACCGAGCTCTTCGACATCCTCGGCACCGGCTACTACCACCCGGTGCTGCCGCTCATCCCACCGGCGGATCGCGACCTGCACCTGGAGCGTTGGCAGGCGCAGGCGCGACACCTGTTCTGGCGCGATCGATTCCAGGGCTTCTGGCCGCCGGAGATGGGCTTCTCCATGGCGCTGATCCCGCTGCTCAAGCGCTTCGGCTATCGCTATGTGGTCGTGGACAGCGAGCACGTGGAGCCCGTGGGCCAGATGACCTGGTCGGAGCTGCGCTATCGGCCGCACATCGCGCGCCATGGTGGCGAGGAGATCACCGTCGTGGTGCGCGACCGCGAACTCTCCGACGCCCAGGAGTCCGGCATGGACCTGGACTGGTTCCTTGCCGAGGTCGCCGACCGCACGCGCTGGTGTGACTTCGAGCCCCTGGTGACCACTGCGACTGACGGCGAGAACGGCGGCTGGTTTCGCAACGTCACCGAGGGTGCCAACTACTGGAGCGCCCTCTACCTGCCCTGGCTGGAGCGCATCCGCGACGACGCGGCGAGCGTGCGCCCGACCTTCATCCACGACTACCTGGACCGCTACGGCGCCCACGGAGAGGTGACGGTGAAGACCGCCGCCTGGAACACCGGTTGGCATCACGGGCGCGGCTTCACCCAATGGACCGGCTCCGATGCCCAGCGCCGCACCATCGCCCGCTGCGCCCACATCAGCGCCAGGCTGCACGCCGCGACGGCCGAGGCCGCGGAGACTGCGGCGGACGACAACGCATTGGCCGCGATCATCGAGGAGGCTCGCTGGCGGCTGCTCCGAGCAGAAACCAGCTGCAACGTCTTTTGGGGCGACGCCTGGGTGGACCGGGCAATCTCCGACCTCGATGCGAGCGAGCACGCGCTGGCGGAGGCCGAGGCGCGCCTGGGCGCGGCGGCCTCCTGACCCGTCGCGCGACACCAGTCCGTGTTCCCCGGGCCATGTCCTGTTGATGCGAGTCGGATCGATACCCAACCCCTTTGAACGCTTCTGAGTCCCTTGAGGAGACCCACATGTCCGAGTTCCCCGAACAGATCGACGGCCTACCGAACATCGCCGGGCACGAGGCCGACGTCGCCGCCGCCATGGCGCGGGGCAGGGACAAGCGCCTGTCCGACTCCCCGGGCGGTGTCGACTCCGGCGCCATCCGTGCCGCCTGCGCCATCGCGTTACACCAACACCAGCCGCTGATTCCCGCCGGCGGTCAGGACCTCGAGACCGCCGCCATCATCAGCAACCTGCAGTACATGATGGAGCACCAGGGCATCGGCGATAACTACAACGCGCCGGCCTTCGTCTGGTGCTACAAGCGCATGGGTGAGTTCATTCCGCAGCTCATCCACGAGGGCAAGTCGCCGCGGGTGATGCTGGAGTACTCCGGCACCCTGCTCTACGGCCTGCGTCAGATGGGCGAGGGCCATGTGGTGGATGCGTTGAAGGGCATCACCATGAACCCCGAGTTCAGCTGGGCCGTGGAGTGGCTCGGTATGCCCTGGGGACATGCGGTGGCGCCCTCCACCCCGGTGCAGGACTACAGGCTGCATGTGCAGGCCTTCCAGCACCACTTCGCGGCCATTTTCGGTTTCGAGGCGCTGGAACGGGTGCGCGGCTTCTCGCCCTCCGAGATGGCCTTACCCAACCACCCGGACGTCGCCTACGAGTTCGTCAAGACCCTGAAGGACTGCGGCTACCAGTGGGTCCTGGTGCAGGAGCATAGCGTCGAGCAGACCGACAACGGCTGGCATCCGCAGCGCCCGCACCTGCCGCATCGGCTCACCTGCACCAACTCCAAGGGCGAGAGCGCGAGCATCATCGCCATCGTCAAGACCCAGGGCTCCGACACCAAGCTGGTGGCGCAGATGCAGCCCTGGTACGAGGCCAAGGGGCTGGAGCGCTGGGAACTGGCCGGCAAGTCCGTGCCGCCGCTGGTGACGCAGATCGCCGACGGCGAGAACGGCGGCGTCATGATGAACGAGTTCCCGTCCAAGTTCTTCGAGGTCGTGAACAACGCCTCGGGCACCGACACGCCGCTGATGAACGCCAGCGAGTACCTCGAGCACCTCTTTGCCTTGGGCATCAAGGAGGGCGACTTTACCGAGATCCGCCCGGTGCAGCAGGGCAAGATCTGGGCGCGCATGCAGCCCGGCGACGGTTCCGAGAAGCTGGCGAAGGTGATCGAAGCACTGAAGAAGGACGACCACCAGTTCCACATGGATGGCGCCAGCTGGACCAACGACCTGTCCTGGGTCAAGGGCTACGAGAACGTCCTCGGCCCCATGGAAGAGGCCAGCGTGATGTTCAACGAGAAGGTGCTGGCGCCCGGCACGTCCACGGACGACGAACGCTATCGCAACGCCCTGTTCCACCTCATGGCCAGCCAGACCAGCTGCTACCGCTATTGGGGTCAGGGCCTGTGGACCGACTACGGCCGCGAGATCTGCCGGCGGGTGATGGATATCTGCAACTACGACTTCGCCTGAGCTGCCTCAAGCGCACCTCTTGGGAGCGGCCTCCTGATCATGACCAGCTTCCGAAAGCGCCTACACAAGCTCGTTGCGGCGGGAATGCCGCTCCCGCGGAGCCCGGTCGGTGTGTGCGGGTGGCTGCGCAGTGCTTTCCGATGTCGACGCGCGCAACGCCGAGGTCCTTCGGTGGCTGCAATGCTGCCGTGATGCGGGCTGGCGGCTGGTGTCGCCGTAGGTTCCGCTCTTGGACTCGGGACCCGCGGCGTACTGACTGATGTGGGCGATCAGGTGCGAGTTGTCGCCGGCGCTGGCCGAACAGGTCGGTGAGTTAGATGTTGCCAAGGCCGACGCGGTGCCGATGGCGAGCTACCATGTGCTGATGGAGCAGGTTGGCCAGCTCTCGTAGCGGTGAGCGGCCCTTTCTGGCTGAAGGTTCCCAAAGTGGTCATGCGGCCGACAAACGCTTGACTTGAAGCTCATCCCGGTGTTGCTCCGCCTGCCACAGGTCGTATTGCATTTGCTGGTTTAGCCAGCTTTCCGCCGAGGTGTCGAACGCGATCGACAGGCGCACGGCCATCTCCGGGCTGATGCCGGCCTTGCCGTCGAGAATGCCGCAGAGCGTCTTGCGACTGACACCGAGCGCCTCGGCCGTGTCGGTAACGGATAGGCCGAGCGGTTCGAGACAGAACTCTCTGATGATTTCACCGGGATGAGGCGGGTTGTGCATCTGCATGATCTTCGCTCAGTGATAATCTTCGTAATCGACGACCTCGGCGTGCATTCCGGAAAACCTGAACGTGATACGCCAGTTGCCGCTTACCTTGACCGACCAGGTTCCTTGCCGGTCGCCGGAGAGCTGATGTAGGTGCAAGCCAGGCAGGTCCATATCCGACGGCTTGGCGGAGGCATTCAGCCGGCCGAGAATCAAGCGTAGCCGCTTGGTATGCCGGGCTTGGATGCCAGACTGCTTACCCGCTCGGAAGAAGCGTTCGAGGCCTTTGTGTCTGAAACTCTGGATCACACCTCGGAGTCTGGTCCGTTGTGTTACGCCTGGCAAGCAGAGGCAGATAGAGTAGGGTGGTGCTCGGTCGTTCCGGTCGACCACCAGCCGCCAACCCTGTCTAACCGACGAGCGGTGGTTCCGTCTGCCCTGGCGTGTCGGTGGCGCGCCAGCCCGCGACGGTCGACCACCAAGCGGCTGTCGGGCGCTCCCGGCACCGGTTCAGGCATCGAGCCTATGTCTCGTACTTGTGCGAGTCGCATCGAATCGTGTTCGCGCGGGGCCTCGTGGGCAGGCGTCCGGTGGCCGGGGCCCGTCCGACGGTGCTCAGCTCACGGCGGCCAGCACCGGCGCCGACACGCCGCGGGTGTCCTCGTGGCCGCAGAGCAGCTCGCGCTCGAACGCATCCCAATCGACCCGTGCACCGAGGTGCTCGGCGACCAGGCGCACGTCCTGTTCGGCGTTGCCGAGACAGCTGGTGCCGCCGGGGGACGGGGTCATGTTGAAGACGACGCCGTGGCCGTCGATGATCTTGACCTCGCCCATCTTCAGCTCACGTGCCTTGCGGTCGATGAGCTGCGGTCGGACGCCGCCGTAACCGTGGGCGTACTCGATGTCGCGGGCACTCAAGTCAGGGACGATCTTCTGGATCTCGCGCACGAACAGTCGCCGGTTCAGCCAGGGCGCCTCGTAGAGGAAGTTGCGCAGCACATAGTTGCGGATGTCCGAGACCTTCATCAGGTCCCAGAGCGTCGCGATAACGTCGCGATCGAGGTTCAGCACCTGGAAGAAGTCGCGAATGGTGGACTTGTTGTAGCGCTCCAGCATCGGCAGCATCAGGGCCGTGGGCCCGAAACGCGTCTTGCCCTCGGTGACGATGTCGTGGTCGCCGTGCACGGCGGCGAAGGGGAGTTTCGGGTTCTGAACCGTGTACACCTTGCCGTTCAGTGCCTCGGGCGCGAAGTAGAAGGAGCCGGCAACCGGCAGGCAGGAGTACTCCAGCCCGAAGCCCATTTTCTGCGCCATCAGCAGGGAATGGCCGCCGGCGCAGACCACCACGGAGCGCGCCAGCATCGGGCCGCGGCTGGTCTGGAGCACATAGTCCGAGCCGTCCTTCTTGATGTCCGTGACCTCGGTGCCATAGAGCTGGCTGACGGTCTTGTCGCCGGTGCGGTCCATCTGCACGCATTGGGCGGAGAAGGACTCGGACAGGGCCTGGAAGTCCACCGCGCAGTAGTCGTCCGGGGTGCCGGTCGCGACGATTTCTTCCTTACGCCAGGCGCCGTCGGTGAGCGCGACATTCGGCTCGATGTCGGCGATGTCGCTGCGCTCCAGCAGCTGCATGCGCGGGTAGAGCTCGCGGAAGGTCTCGTAGCGGTTGCGCAGGTAGTTGCACTCCCGCTCGCCGACGCCCAGGACCATCTTCGGCATGCGGTGGATGATGCCGTCGCGCTCGCGCGCCGGCAGCTTGGTGGCGTAGTTGACGATCATCGACGCGGTGCGCTTCACCGCCGCCGCCTTCGTCAGCGTGTAGTTGGTCTCGATGTCGCCGCAGTGGATGGTTTGACTGTTGTTGTGCGCGTGGGAGTTGACCTGCGCGGGGCGGTCGCGGCGCTCCAGCAGCAGCAGCCGCTTGAGGTCGGTGAAACGTGCCAGCTCGTAGAGCAGGGCGGTGCCGCTCACGCCGCCGCCGACAACGATGCAATCGTAGTGGGTGGATGCCGTCATGGTTGGGCTCCTCGACTTCCGAGCCCGAACCGGGCTGCATGGGATGGGAGACGCGCCGCAAGCGAATGCACACCCATCGGGCGCATTTTGGTGCAGCGCAGCATGACGCTAGGGTATTGGCCGGAGAGGCTGGAAACCAGCCAATGGGTTCTTTTGTTACTATTGCGTAACTGCATAATGGCCGACGCCGTGGTCCGCGGAGCACCTCGGTTGCGGTGGCCGGATCGGCGTTTCGAAGGGGCTTGGAGCCGCGCTGGCCCAGGATGCGACCCACTCGCCATCATCGACCCCGAGATTGCATGGACTTTGATACCCTCATTCCAACAGCCGCCGCCGGCGCTTGCGCGCGGCCTCGCCATCTTTCCGGACCAATCAAGCAGTGACCGATTACAAGCACACCCTGAACCTCCCGAAGACCGGGTTTCCGATGAAGGCCAACCTCGCCCAGCGCGAGCCGGAGATGCTCAAGCGTTGGCAGGCGGACGACGTCTACGCCCAGGTGCGCGCCGCCCGTGAGGGCGCCGAGCGCTTCGTCCTGCACGACGGCCCGCCCTATGCCAACGGCGACATCCACATCGGTCACGCGGTGAACAAGGTGCTCAAGGACATCATCGTCAAGTCCCGCACCCTGGATGGGCTGGACGCGCCCTATGTGCCGGGCTGGGATTGCCACGGGCTGCCCATCGAGCTCCAGGTCGAGAAGAAGAAGGGCAAGCCCGGTCGCAAGATCAGCGAGACCCAGTTCCGCCGCGCCTGCCGGGAGTACGCCGCACGCCAGGTGGACGGCCAGCGGAACGATTTCCAGCGCCTCGGCGTACTCGGTGATTGGGACAAGCCCTATCTGACCATGGACTACCGCTTCGAGGCGGACATCGTGCGCGCCCTCGGGCGCATCCATGCGCGCGGGCACATCCACAAGGGCAGCAAGCCGGTGCACTGGTGCATCGACTGCGGTTCGGCCCTGGCGGAGGCGGAGGTCGAGTACGCCGACAAGGAGTCCATGGCCATCGACGTGCGCTTCGAGGTGCTGGACGAGGAGGCGCTGCTCGCCCGCTGCCATTCGGTGCCTGAAGGGCACGGCGAAGGCCCCATGTCCGTCGTCATCTGGACCACGACGCCCTGGACCCTGCCGGCCAACCAGGCCGTGGCGTTGAACCCGGAGCTCGAGTACGCCCTGGTGCAGACCGACGGGCAGGGCTCGACGGAGCGTGGCCCGGAGCGGCTGCTGGTGGCGGAAGGCCTGCTCAAGGACACCATGGATCGCTGGGGCATCGAGCACCACCGCGTCATCGCCTACGGCCGCGGCGACGCCTTCGAGGGCCTGAAGCTCCAGCACCCGTTCTACGACCGCGAGGTGCCCGTCATCCTCGGCGAGCACGTCACCCTGGACGCGGGTACCGGCGCCGTCCATACGGCCCCCGGGCACGGCCTGGAGGACTACGTGGTCGGCAGCCGCTATGGTCTCGCCGTCGACAACCCGGTGGGCGGCGACGGCCGCTTCCTGCCGGACACGCCGTTGTTCGCCGGCGAGTCGGTCTGGGACGCCAACGGGCAGGTCGTCGAAACGCTCAAGGCACGCGGTGCCCTGCTGCTCGCCCGCCGCTTCCGGCATAGCTACCCGCACTGCTGGCGGCACAAGACCCCCATCGTCTTCCGTGCCACGCCGCAGTGGTTCATCAGCATGGATCAGGCCGGGCTGCGCGAGGCCGCCCTCGGCGAGATCGGCGAGGTGCACTGGATGCCGGACTGGGGCGAGTCGCGCATCGACGGCATGGTCCGCAACCGCCCGGACTGGTGCATTTCGCGCCAGCGCACCTGGGGCGTGCCCATCACCCTATTGGTCCACAGGGACACCGGCGAACTGCACCCACGCACCGCGGAGCTGATCGAGGCCGTCGCCGAGCGCATCGAGCAGAGGGGCGTCGACGCCTGGTTCGAGCTGCAGCCGGCGGACTTGCTCGGCGAGGAGGAGGGCGCCCGCTACGAGAAGGTGCGGGACACGCTGGACGTCTGGTTCGACTCCGGCGTGACCCACAGCTGCGTGCTGGAGCGCAACGATGCCGAGCACGGTTGGCCCGGGCTGTCGGCCCCCGCCGAGCTGTACCTGGAGGGCTCCGATCAGCACCGCGGCTGGTTCCAGTCGAGCCTGCTCACCTCCGTGGCTATGCACGGCCGCGCGCCCTACGCCCAGGTGCTGACACACGGCTTCACGGTGGACCAGCAGGGACGCAAGATGTCCAAGTCCCTCGGCAATGTCGTCAAGCCCCAGGACGTCATGAAGACGCTCGGCGCCGACATCATTCGGCTCTGGGTCGCGGCCACCGACTACCGCGCCGAGATCGCCGTCTCGGACGAGATCCTCAAACGCACCGCCGATGCCTACCGACGCATCCGCAACACGGCACGCTTCCTGCTCGCCAACCTCAACGGCTTCGACCCGGCCGAGCATCGGGTGGCCGCGGCGGACATGATCGAGCTCGACCGCTGGGCCGTGGACCGTGCCCGGCGGCTGCAGGAGGAATTCGTCGCGGCCTATCGCGACTACCAGTTCCACCTGATCTACCACCGTCTCCACAACTTCTGCGTCGTGGACCTCGGCGGCTTCTACCTCGACGTGATCAAGGATCGCCAATACACCACCCGGGCGGACAGCCTGGCGCGGCGCTCCTGCCAGACGGCCATGTATCACATCGTCGAGGCCATGAGTCGCTGGCTCGCGCCCATTCTGAGCTTCACCGCGGACGAGATCTGGCAGCACATCCCGGGCGAGCGCGACCCGCACGTCTTCACCGCCACCTGGTACCAAGGCCTGTTCGCGCTGGAGGGGCACACCGACCACGTCCCCGCGCTCGACAGCGCTGCCTGGGACCAGGTGCTGGCCGTGCGTACGGCGACCGCCAAGCACCTGGAGGCCGCGCGCAAGGACGGCCTCATCGGTGCCGCGCTGGATGCGGAGGTGGACCTCTACTGCACGCCGGAGCTGGCGGCGACACTGCAGAAGCTCGGCGACGAGCTCCGTTTCGCGCTGATTACCTCCGGCGCCCGCGTCCATCCGCTGGAGCAGCGCCCGGAGACCGCCGCCGACACCGACCTCGCCGGCCTCGCCGTGCAGATCAGCGCCAGTCCGCACCCCAAGTGCACCCGTTGCTGGCACCACCGCGCCGACGTCGGTGCGAACGCCGATCACCCGGAGTTATGCGGGCGTTGCGTGGAAAACGTGGTGGGTGCTGGAGAGGAGCGGAGATTCGCCTAGGCCGCCGCCGCTCAAGGGTGTTTCGAAGCCTCGGGCGTGGCAGTCAGTCGTCGCCGGACGGCCCGCGGCGCCTACGGCCGCAGGCCCTTCGGTCGCAGGTCCCTCGGCCGGAGGCGCTGCTGGTCGGTCGATCGGGCCTCGAATGGAAGATGCCGGCGCTGGCGGGCGGATCGGGTGCCGACTCGGTCGGTTGCGGGCGCCGCTATTGGTCCGCCGCCCGTCGCGGTAGGTCGTAGTAGCTCAGGTCCAGATAGCCGGCCGCGCTCCGCCGGTGGCCGAGATTCCAGTCCGTGATCCAGTCGTAGAACGGCCAGAGCTCGGCGCTGTTGCGCAGGATGGCGTAGCGGGCCTTGAAGCCCTCCCAAGCCTCGTCGCTGTCGACCTTGCGCAGATCGGCAAGGAAGGCGCCAGCGCGCTCCAGGTCCAAATGGACGAACAGGTTCGGGAATCCATTGACGATGGTGGGATAGGCGCTCAGCGAATAGAGCTCCGGCAGTGCCTGGCCATCCTGGAAGACCAGGGTGTACTGGGATTCGTAGACGCGGTTGACGACCAGGGAGTAGACCCGTGCGCTTTGGTCGCCATCGAGCCGGAGCAGGATGACGCTCGGCATGAAGCGCGTGAAGGGCTGGCCCTGGACCACCGTGAGTGTCGACAGCGCCCGTTCCCAGTCCTCGACGCTGGCGATCCGGGCGGTCGGGTCGGTGTCCGGTTTGGTGTCGGGATTCAGGCGGTCCGGCGGCCCGGCGATGGCAGGGGCGAAGCGCGCTTCTACCGCGTCGATGACCTGTCGCAAGGCCTGTTGGGGGTCTGCCTCGGCGCCGGCGTTGCTTGCCGCATCCTGGTCGGCATCGAAGGGAATGAGCTCGAGTCCGAGTCGACCGATCCCTTGGGTCCAGGTGTTGCGGACGGCCTCGCGTGCGCCCGCTGGCAGGAGCATCAGGAAGTTGTCCTCGAACTCCTGGCGCAGGTAGTTGAAGAACAACAGCGTCTCGAGCTTGGACGGGTCGCCGGCCCAGTATTCGAAGTCGGCGACCGTGTCGTAGTACATGCGCTCGAGCCCGCTGTAGGTCATCAGCCAGAGGGTGCGCGGTGTGCCGCCCCGGCCGCCCGTCATCACCGAGACGTTGGTGTCGTGACGCATGACCGTGAGCCAGGCGTTGGGGTTGTCACCGTCGCCGTCCCAGATCGCATCGATGTCCCAACCTTGCGGGCGGAGTCCGGCCAGCGCCTCGTTGTAGGCCTCCACGTAGGTGGCGTTGCCGAATACCGAGCGGTCCATCATCTTGTCCCAGCTGTCCAGGCCCAGCTTCGGGTCCTGCACCGAGGGGTCTGCGGCAGGATCGACGAAGAAGACCCAGAAGTGGTCCTTCACGGCATAGGTTGCGGTCTGGCCGTTGCACACGGGGCCGTAGATGACGCCTGAGGTGATGGTCTCGGCGTAGCGTAGAAGGAATCGATAACGCGCCTCGGCGGGAATGGTGCGGAAGACGCTGAAGGGGTTGCCGAGGCCCCAGGGCGGGTCCAGCGGGGCCGCCTCGGGCCAGTTGGCCCCCGGTCCCTCGGCGCCGAAGAACAGCTGCTCCAGCTCGGCGCGGTCGGTTTGCGCGAGTCGCCATAGGAAGAGGTTCTTCTGCATCGGTGCCTGGGTGAGCTTCTGCAGTCTGTACCAGAAGCGCTCCACGTCGGCGTGGGCGTACGGGTCATCGTAGGGCAGGTCGGTGCCGATGACGTCCACCGGTTCCCCGGGCGGCGTGCTCGATCGCACCAGCCGGAAGCGCTCGTCGGGGCTTTCCGCCAGTACGATGGTGGCCAGATAGACGTGCTCGAAGATGAACCGCGCCACCAGCCGATGGCGTGGGTCCGGATCATTGAAGAAGTCCTCCCAGTGCGCGACCTCGTCGGGCCTCACCGATTCGGCGGCGGCCAGCAGCTCCTCGGCGCTGGGGCCCTGGGCGCCGGCGCTGATCCAGCGCAGTAGGGTGGCGTAGTCGTCCGCATCGATGGCCGGCAGCCCGAAGGGCATGCCCATGGCCGGGTTCTTGGCCAGCAACGCCTCGGCGGCATCGGGGGTGGAGGGACAGGCGTACTCGAAGCGCTTGGCATAGGCCGAGGCGAGGGCCGCGCGCGGAAAGCCCGGCTGATTATGGGCGTTGCCGGCCTCCAGGAAGCGCAGGAGCAGCGAGCCGTCGCGTCTGTCCCGTGGCTCGGTCTGCGCGGCGTCATCGGGTGTCTCCGGTGAGAGTACCGGCCAGAAACCGAGCTCTCGCCATTGCGCCAAGGAGTCGGCGGCGTCCATATCGGTGCGCGGGTAAGCGGAGACATGGTCGGTGTAGGGGTTCATGCCGAAGGCGCCGCGGGCGGCTCCGGCGTAGCTGTCGAGCTTCAGATTGCAGGGCGAGCCCAGGCAGCCATGGCAGGCGATACAGCGACGGTCGAAGATCGGTTGAACGTCGCGCGTGTAGCTGATGTCGCCGTCGCCCGCCGGTGCTGGGCTCGGTTCGAAGCCCGGCTCCGCCTGGGCGGCTCCGCACGCGAGGAGGGAACACGCGAGTAGAAGCCACGCGAGGAGAGACAGGGGCAGACCGACAAAACCGGGTCGGGTGCAGTCGAGCAGGGGAACGCAGGCGGACATCCTAGCCTCCAGTCGGCCGATCGAGCGGCGCCGTCGTCGCAGGACATCCCGACTCCGTCACGATGCCCTCGGCCCAAGGTGAGTGGTTGGCCGATTGGTGAAGTGCGTGAGCGCGTATGGCGCAGTTCCTCCTCCACCCAAACGATGCAGTCGCGCACTTCGATCTCGACGAGTTCCGAATGCGCCTTTGCGGCCTCGCCCGGGTCCACAAACCCGAGCGGGAGCCACGAAGCCGCAACGGCGAGGCGTTAGGAGATTGCCGGAAAACAACATACCGAATGGCGCCGGATTTTCGTTCGCCTTCAAGGAGTCGCAGCGGGCGCATAGTCGAACTCTGTGCCCGCTGCCGCGACGCCGAAGGCGGGCGAGAAGGCAAGCCAGGCGGCATGTTCTTTGACAGAAATCGCCTTAGAGCCCGGCCGCGTCGCGCAGTGCGTCGGCCTTGTCGGTGCGCTCCCAGGTGAACTCCGGCAACTCGCGGCCGAAGTGGCCGTAGGCGGCGGTCTTGCGGTAGATGGGCTTGACCAGGTCGAGCATCTGGATCAGGCCGTAGGGGCGCAGGTCGAAGAACTCGCGCACCAGCATGGCGATGCGGTTCTCGTCGATCTTGGCGGTGCCGAAGGTCTCGATGGAGATGGAGGTCGGCTCGGCGACGCCGATGGCGTAGGAGACCTGGATCTCGCAGCGGTCGGCGAGGCCGGCGGCGACGATGTTCTTGGCCACGTAGCGCCCTGCGTAGGCGGCGGAGCGGTCGACCTTGGACGGGTCCTTGCCGGAGAAGGCGCCGCCGCCGTGGCGGGCCATGCCGCCGTACGTGTCGACGATGATCTTGCGCCCGGTGAGGCCGCAGTCGCCCACCGGCCCGCCGATGACGAAGCTGCCGGTGGGGTTGATGTGGATCTTGGTGTCGCCGTGGATCCACTCCGTCGGAATCACGGGTATGATGATGTTCTCCATCACCGCCTCATGGATGTGCTTCTGATCCACGTCCGGGTCGTGCTGTGTGGAGAGCACCAGGGCGTCGACGCCGACGATTTCACCGTCGCGATAACGCATGCTGACCTGGCTCTTGGCATCCGGGCGCAGCCAGGGCAAGACGTTGCTCTTGCGCATCTCGGACTGGCGCTCCACCAGGCGGTGCGCGTAGGTGATCGGCGCCGGCATCAGGACGTCGGTCTCATTGGTGGCGTAGCCGAACATCAGGCCCTGGTCGCCGGCGCCTTGCTCCTCCGGGCTCTTGCGATCGACGCCCTGGGCGATGTCGCCGGACTGCTTGCCGATGAGCGACATGACTGCGCAGGTGCTGCCGTCGAAGCCCACGTGGGAATTGTCGTAGCCGATGTCGTTGACGACCTCACGCACCAGGGTATCGAAGTCCACCCAGTGGTCGGTGGTGATCTCGCCGGCGACGACGACCGCGCCGGTCTTGATCATGGTCTCGCAGGCGACGCGGGCGGCGCCGGGATTGGGGTCGTTGGCCAGGATATCGTCGAGGATGGCATCGGAGATCTGGTCCGCAACCTTGTCCGGATGGCCTTCGGAGACGGATTCGGACGTGAAGAGCAATTCGTTCGACATGGCAGTATCGGGGCGCCCTGGGCGCGCTTTGGTTGGACGGTTGTGGGTGGAGCCTAGGCGTTGCCGCGTGGGAGTGCAGCGGGAGCATCGCGCATGTTAGCGAACCCACATGACGTTGAATAGGCGCCGGCGCAGGGCGATGTGTCCTGGGACGTCCGCTGAGGCGTCCACTGCGCCGTTGCTGCGTTGGGTTACCATATCCGACCGTTTCCCAGCGACATTTTGACTTGGAGGCCGCGATGGTGTCCCTCGAAACCCCAGTCTGCGACTTCGGCCAGCCCGCACCGGATTTCTCCCTGCCCGGCGTCGATGGCAAGACCTGGACCCGTGATGCCTGTGCGGGACCCAGGGGCCTGCTGGTGATGTTCATCTGCAACCACTGTCCTTACGTCAAGGCGGTGCGCGATCGCATCATCCGTGACGCGCGCGAGTTGGCTGGCCTCGGCATCGGCTCCGTCGCCATCATGTCGAACGACCCTGCGGATTATCCGGAGGACTCCTTCGAGAACATGCGCAAGATCGCCACCGAGTTGGCGTTCCCCTTCCCCTACCTCCTCGATGAGACGCAACAGGTGGCGAAGACCTTCGGGGCCGTCTGCACGCCGGACTTCTTCGGCTACAACGCCGCGCTCGAGCTCCAGTATCGGGGCCGCCTCGACGAGAGCCGCAAGGAGGCCGCGCCCGCGGACGTGCGCCGCGACCTGTTCCTCGGCATGCAACAGGTGGCCGAGACCGGTGGCGGGCCGGCCGACCAGATCCCGAGCATCGGCTGCTCCATCAAGTGGCGCGATCAGTAGCCCTAGTACAGCGGCGCCGAATTGCCACGAGCATGCTCGACTCGTTCGACGGGGCTGCTGACCGGGCCCCTAGCCGGTCCAGGGCGGGGGTCGCCGGCCCGCCCCAGGGCGGCTGCCGCCAGGGCCGCGCGGCCGACGATGCACATTCGGCTTGCCTATAGCTAGTCGAAATCCTTAATATTAGAAAGTTATGACACACGTGGCCCAATTCCGGCCGACTGCTTTGCCCAACCGCGCGAGTTGCGCAAGAATACCGCGCCCGCCTGTTGGCGCTTCTGCGCGTCGGAGTCACTGATGCGCCCGATTCTTCAGTCAACGCCTTGGTTCAGAGTTCGGCTGGCGCCCTGCGCCCTGCCGCGGACCTGAACGCAGCGCCACCGCGAGGTCTGTCGCCGCTCACCATTCAGCACGTCCGCGAGTCGCCCGACGGGCGGCCCGTCCTAGCGGACGCAGCAGTTTTCGCCACATCGAATCCCCAACCAGATCGAGGAGAGACCCTATGTCCTCACGCAAAGAGCTCGCGAACGCCATCCGGGCGCTCAGCATGGACGCAGTGCAGAAGGCCAAGTCCGGCCACCCGGGCGCCCCCATGGGCATGGCAGACATCGCTGAAGTGCTCTGGAACGACTTCATGCAGCACAACCCGGCCAACCCGAACTGGGCCGACCGGGATCGCTTCGTGCTATCCAACGGCCACGGCTCGATGCTGATCTACTCGCTGCTGCATCTGACCGGCTATGACCTCTCCATCGACGACCTCAAGCAGTTCCGTCAACTGCACTCCAAGACCCCGGGTCATCCGGAGTACGGCTATGCACCGGGCGTGGAGACCACCACCGGTCCGCTCGGTCAGGGCATCACCAACGGCGTCGGCATGGCGCTGGCAGAGAAGGTACTGGCGGCGCAGTTCAACAAGCCCGGTCACGGTATCGTCGACCACCACACCTACGTGTTCCTGGGCGATGGCTGCCTGATGGAAGGCATTTCGCACGAGGCCTGCTCGCTGGCCGGTGCCCTCGGCCTGGGCAAGCTCATCGCCTTCTACGATGACAACAACATCTCCATCGACGGCGAGGTGCGCGGCCACGGCGACACACCCGCCTGGTTCCTGGACGACACGCCCAAGCGCTTCGACGCCTACAACTGGCACGTGATCCCGAAGGTCGACGGCCACGACCCGGAGGCCATCAAGGCCGCCATCGAAGAGGCCCGCGCCGTCACCGACAAGCCGTCGCTGATCTGCTGCCAGACCATCATCGGCTTCGGTTCGCCGAACAAACAGGGCAAGGAGGAGTGCCACGGCGCCCCGCTCGGCGACGACGAGATCGCCCTGACCCGCGAGAATCTCGGCTGGACCCACGGCCCGTTCGAGATCCCCAACGACGTCTACCAGGCCTGGGACGCGAACGAACGCGGCGGTGCGGCCGAGAGCGCCTGGAACGACAAGTTCGCCGCCTACAAGGCCGCGTTCCCCGCCGAGGCCGCAGAGTTCGAGCGCCGCATGGCCGGCGAGCTGCCGGAGGACTTCGACGCCAAGGCCTGGGAGTTCATCCAGTCGGTGAACGAGAAGGGCGAGAAGATCGCTACCCGCAAGGCCTCGCAGAACGCCCTCAATGGCTTCGGCCCGATGCTGCCGGAGTTCCTCGGCGGCTCCGCGGACCTCGCCGGCTCCAACCTCACGCTCTGGTCCGGCTGCAAGGGCGTCGGCCCCGACGATGCCTCCGGCAACTACGTCTACTACGGCGTGCGGGAGTTCGGCATGTCCGCGGTCATGAACGGCGCCACGCTGCACGGCGGCTTCAAGCCCTACGGTGCCACCTTCCTGATGTTCATGGAGTACGCCCGCAACGCGGTGCGCATGGCGGCGCTGATGAAGATCAACCCGATCTTCGTCTACACCCACGACTCCATCGGTCTCGGCGAGGACGGCCCCACCCACCAGCCGGTGGAGCAGGTCTCGATCCTGC
Source organism: Thiohalocapsa sp. (assembly GCA_028277725.1). Taxonomy (GTDB): domain Bacteria; phylum Pseudomonadota; class Gammaproteobacteria; order Chromatiales; family Chromatiaceae; genus Thiohalocapsa. The sequence continues at coordinate 45,495 of JANQFX010000039.1, read as the reverse complement.
GTCTTACCCCGCGCATGTCCACCTGGCGGCCCTGCGATGCGGTGGAGTCCGCCGTCGCCTGGAAGTTCGCCATCCAGCGCCAGGGCGGCCCCACCGCGCTGATCTTCTCCCGCCAGGGCGCGCCGCATCAGACGCGGTCCGAGGATCAGATCCGCGCCATCGAAAAGGGCGCCTATGTGCTCAAGGACTGCGACGGCACGCCTGACGCCATCATCATCGGCACCGGCACCGAGGTGGACCTTGCCATGCAGGCGGCGGACAGCCTCGCCGGTCAAGGCAAGCGGGTCCGCGTCGTCTCCATGCCGAGCATGGACGTGTTCGACGCCCAGGACGCCGCCTACAAGGAGTCGGTGCTGCCCGACGCCGTCAAGGCGCGCGTCGCCGTGGAGGCCGGTGTCTCGAACCTCTGGCCCAAGTACGTCGGTATGCACGGCAAGATTATCGGTGTGGACACCTTCGGCGAGTCCGCCCCGGCCCCCGAGGTCTACAAGGAATTCGGCGTCACCGCCGAGGCCGTCGCCGAGGCCGTCAACAGCCTTCTGTAATGAGCGAGTCCCATGACGCGGCGGGCAGGGGCCGGGCGCCCCTCGCCCGATCCGCGCCGCGGTACTCATCCTTCGTCGTCTCTTTAATCCTGAGGAGCAAGCAATGACCCTGAAAGTTGGCATCAACGGCTTCGGCCGCATCGGCCGTATGGCCTTCCGTGCGATCAGCAAGGAGTTCCCGAACATCGAGGTCGTCGGCATCAACGACCTGCTGGACCCCGATTACCTCGCGTACATGCTCAAGTACGACTCGGTCCACGGTAACTTCCAAGGCGACATCGCCATCGACGGCAACACCATGATCGTCAACGGCAAGTCGATTCGCCTGACCGCCGAGATGGATCCGGCCAACCTGAAGTGGGACGAGGTCGGCGCCGAGCTGGTCATCGAGTGCACCGGCTTCTTCCTGACCGAGGAGACCTGCCAGAAGCACATCGCCGCCGGCGCCAAGAAGGTGGTCCAGTCCGCCCCGTCCAAGGACGCCACGCCGATGTTCGTCTACGGCGTCAACCACAACACCTACGACGGCCAGGCCATCGTCTCCGCCGCCAGCTGCACCACCAACTGCCTGGCGCCGGTTTCCAAGGTCCTGAACGACACCTGGGGCATCAAGCGCGGCCTGATGACCACCGTCCACGCCGCTACCGCCACCCAGAAGACCGTCGACGGCCCGTCGAAGAAGGACTGGCGCGGCGGCCGCGGCATCCTGGAGAACATCATCCCGTCCTCCACCGGCGCCGCCAAGGCCGTCGGCAAGGTGCTGCCGGAACTGAACGGCAAGCTGACCGGCATGGCCTTCCGTGTACCCACCTCCGACGTCTCCGTGGTCGATTTGACCTGCGAGCTCAACAAGGAAGCCACCTACGACGATATCTGCGCCGCCATGAAGGCCGCGTCCGAGTCCGGTGACCTCGCCGGCGTGCTGGCCTACACCGACGAGAAGGTGGTCTCCACCGATTTCCGCGGTGCCAATACGCCGTCGGTCTTCGACTCCGGCGCCGGCATCATGCTGGACTCGACTTTCGTCAAGGTCGTCGCCTGGTACGACAACGAGTACGGCTACACCTGCAACATGCTGCGCATGGTGGAGCACGTCGCGAAGTAAGCGGCTGGTGACAACGGCGGGTGGGTTGAGCCCACTCGCCTTCGTTGTCGTTGTCGTCTTCGTAATCGAGTGCATGCTCGACGACGATAGCGACAACGACGATAGCGACGACAACGACAACGATGATCCGAGTCATCTGGAAAGTGCGTAAGCACTTTCCAGATCGCTTGAAACCACAACACCATTGAACGAGGCAGAACCCATGTCCTTCACCAAGCTCATCGACCTCGACCTTGCCGGCAAGCGCGTGCTGATCCGCTCCGACCTCAACGTCCCGGTCAAGGACGGCAAGGTCACCTCCGATGCGCGCATCACCGCCTCCATGCCCACCTTCGAGCATTGCCTGAAGGCAGGTGCCAAGGTCATGGTCATGTCGCATCTAGGTCGCCCGGAGGAGGGCGTCTACTCCGAGGAGAACTCGCTGGCGCCGGTCGCCGCCGACCTCGGCGCCAAGATGGGCCGCGAGGTGCGGCTGGTAAAGGACTACCTGGAGTCCGCCCCCGAGGTCGCCGACGGCGAATTGGTGCTGCTCGAGAACGTCCGCTTCAACAAGGGCGAGAAGAAGGACAACGAAGACCTGTCCAAGCAGTATGCCGCCCTCTGCGACGTCTACGTCATGGACGCCTTCGGCACCGCGCACCGCGCGCAGGCCTCCACCCACGGCGCCGGCAAGTTCGCCCCGTCCGCCTGCGCCGGCCTGCTGCTGGCCGAAGAGCTGGACGCACTGAACAAGGCCTTGGCCGATCCGAAGCGCCCGATGGTCGCCATCGTCGGCGGCTCCAAGGTTTCCACCAAGCTGACGGTGCTGGAGGCCCTGTCCGAGAAGGTCGACCAGCTCGTGGTCGGCGGCGGCATCGCTAACACCTTCATCAAGGCCGCCGGCCACAACGTCGGCAAGTCCCTGTGCGAGAACGACCTGGTCGACACCGCCAAGGCCCTGATGGAGAAGATGACCGCCCGCGGCGCCACCATCCCCGTCGCCACCGACGTGGTCGTCGGCCAGAAGTTCGATGAGAACGAGCCTGCGGTGCAGAAGAAGGCCGACGAGGTTGCCGACGACGACATGATCTTCGACATCGGTCCGGACAGCGCCAACGAGCTGGCCGAGATCATCAAGAACGCGGGTACGGTGGTCTGGAATGGCCCGGTGGGCGTGTTCGAGTTCGACCAGTTCGGCGAGGGCACCAAGACCATCTCCATGGCCATCGCCGAGACCGACGCCTTCACGCTTGCCGGCGGTGGCGACACCATCGCTGCGATCCAGAAGTACGACATCTACGACAAGGTGTCCTACATCTCCACCGCCGGCGGCGCCTTCCTGGAGTTCCTGGAGGGCAAGACCCTGCCCGCGGTTGCCATGCTCGAAGCCCGCGCCAAGGACTGAACCCGGCGCCCGGGGATGCGCTGAGTCATCGGCGCTTCCCGTGCGTGGCCGGACGCCCCGCCATGATCGCGTTTGGCGTCTGCCAAGCGTGAGTGACATGCACGCATAGGGTGGACAAGCGAAGCGCCGTCCACCCGCCCGAACAACGGACTCCGGCGGATTCGATCCGCCGCACCTCGGACAAGAATGCCATGCCCCGCCGTACCAAGATCGTCGCCACCCTCGGCCCCGCCACCGACGCCCCGGGCGTATTGGAGGACATGGTCGCCGCCGGTCTCAACGTCGCCCGGCTCAACATGAGTCACGACACCCACGAGCGCCAGCGCAAGCGGGTGGAGCGGGTGCGGAACGTGGCCAAGGCCATGAAGACCCCCCTCGGCGTGCTGGTGGATCTGCAGGGGCCCAAGATCCGCATCGGCCGCTTCGAGCAGGACAGCGTCGCGTTGGCCGTCGGCGACGCCTTCGCCATCGACCTCGACTGCCCGCTCGATTCCGGTGACCAGACCCGCGTCGGTTGCACCTATGGCGCCCTCGCCGATGACCTCATGGCCGGCGACCTGCTGATGCTCGACGACGGCGCCATCGAGCTCGAGGTCACCGGCATCGATGGGTGCTGCATCGACTGCAAGGTGCTGATCGGCGGCAAGCTGTCCAACAACAAGGGCATCAACAAGCGCGGCGGTGGCCTGTCGGCGCCAGCGCTGACCGATAAGGACAAGGCCGATATCGAGTTCGCCGCCCAGGTGGAGGCGGATTATCTAGCCGTGTCCTTCGTGCGCAGCGCCGAGGACGTCGAGCTCGCCCGCCAGCTGTTCGTGCAGGCAGGCGGCAACGGCGGCGTCGTCGCCAAGATCGAGCGCGCCGAGGCCCTGGAGCACGACACCGACATCATCAAGGCGTCCGACGTCATCATGGTCGCCCGCGGTGATCTCGGTGTGGAGATCGGCGACGCGGAGCTGCCCGCGGTGCAGAAGCGCCTGATCAGCGAGGCGCGCGACCTCGACTGCATCGTCATCACCGCGACCCAGATGATGCAGTCCATGATCGACAACCCGATGCCGACCCGTGCCGAGGTGTTCGACGTCGCCAACGCCGTGCTGGACGGCACCGACGCGGTCATGCTCTCGGCCGAGAGCTCGGTCGGCAGGTATCCGGCCAAGGTGGTTGCGGCCATGTCCCGCATCTGTGCCGAGTCAGAGAACTACCGGCGCAAGTCCAATCACCGGCTGGACACGCGCTTCGAGCGTGTCGATGAGGCCATCGCCATGTCCGCGATGTACGCCGCAAACCACCTCGGCGTGAAGGCCGTCGCCGCGCTGACCGAGTCCGGCAGTACGGTCAAGTGGATGTCCCGGCTCAACACGGGTATTCCGATCTACGCCATGACGCGGGTCGTACATACCCGCAGAAAAGTCACGCTTTACCGCGGTGTCTACCCGATAAACTTCGATGTCGGCAACCAGAACATTCACGAGGTCAATCGCGAGGTCATCGAAGAGCTGCTGCGCCAGGGCACCGTCGTCGACGGCGACCTGGTGATCATCACCAAGGGCGACCGCGGCGGCGTCGAGGGACAGACCAACATCATGAAGATCATGCGCGTCGGCGAGCACAAGCGGCTGGCCGGCGACTGAGCCCGGCCCGCACCGATTCACTCCCCACTTTCAACCTAGCGACACAGGAGAGCCCCCATGGCCTTGATTTCACTCCGCCAGCTGCTGGATCACGCCGCCGAGCATCAATACGGCGTCCCGGCCTTCAACGTCAACAACCTGGAGCAGATGCGCGCCATCATGGAGGCCGCCGACGAGACCGACTCGCCGGTCATCGTGCAGGCCTCCGCCGGCGCCCGTAAGTACGCCGGTGCCCCGTTCCTGCGCCACCTGATCCTCGCCGCCATCGAGGAGTGGCCGCACATCCCCGTGGTCATGCACCAGGACCACGGCACCTCGCCGGCCGTCTGCCAGCGCTCGATCCAGCTCGGCTTCAGCTCCGTGATGATGGACGGCTCCCTGGGCGAGGACGGCAAGACCCCGACCAGCTACGAGTACAACGTCGACGTCACCAGGACCGTCGTCGACATGGCGCACGCCTGCGGCGTGTCTGTCGAGGGCGAGCTGGGCTGTCTGGGCTCGCTGGAGACCGGTCAGGCCGGTGAAGAGGACGGCATCGGCGCCGAGGGCACGCTGGACCACAGCCAGCTGCTGACCGATCCCGAGGAGGCCGCCGACTTCGTCAAGAAGACCCAAGTGGACGCGTTGGCCATCGCCATCGGCACCTCCCACGGCGCCTACAAGTTCACCCGTCCGCCGACGGGCGACATCCTTGCCATCGAGCGCATCAAGGAGATCCACAAGCGCATCCCCAACACCCACCTGGTGATGCACGGTTCCAGCTCGGTGCCGCAGGAGTGGCTGAAGATCATCGACCAGTACGGTGGCGCCATGGGCGAGACCTACGGCGTGCCGGTGGAAGAGATCGCCGAGGGCATCAAGAACGGCGTGCGCAAGGTCAACATCGACACCGACCTGCGTATGGCCTCCACCGGCGCCATTCGCCGTCACCTCGCGGAGAACCCGAAGAACTTCGACCCGCGCAAGTTCCTCGACGCCGCCACCAAGGCCATGAAGGACATCTGCAAGGCCCGCTACGAGGCCTTCGGCACCGCCGGCAACGCCAGCAAGATCCGCGTGCTGTCGCTGGATGCCATGACCGACCGCTACACCAAGGGCGAACTCGACCCGAAGGTGAACTGATCGAGCGCGGCCCCCGCGGCCGCCTGTCGAGGATCAGGGGCGCTTCGGCGCCCCTTTTTTTGTGCCCGCGCCAGCGTCCTCTCGTCTCGGCGCGCGCCATCGCAACAAGCGTCGGCTCGGGCGGCTCAACAGGCGGCAGGCATGCTGCTGGGCATCCGTGATCATGGCCGATCGGGCAACCAAACCGTCATTCCCGGCCGATTCGGCGGTGTTAGCATTCAAGGGTACCCGATCCGCGGCGGGGCTCGTTCCTGGGCGAGCCCGCGGCGCCGCAGACGCCAAGCCCAGCCGGAGACCGCGCACCATGAGCGATGCAGACGACAGAACCGACATCAAGGACTGGCTCGAGGCCGAGTTGGAGGACACCCTGGACGAGGACTACGAGCTCGAGATCTCCGAGCCGGCGCTGTCCATGGAGTTGCGCAAGATCTACAAGCGTAAGCGCCCGTCGGGTATCGATGGCAAGGACTACTTCCGCGCCCTGCTGACGCTGCAGTCGGAGCTGATCAAGCTGCAGGATTGGGTACAGGTCACCGGCGAGAAGATCCTGGTCATCTTCGAGGGGCGGGATGCGGCCGGTAAGGGCGGTGTCATCAAGCGCATCACCCAACGCCTCAACCCGCGTGTGGTGCGCGTGGTGGCGCTGCCGGCGCCGAACGACCGCGAGAAGACCCAGTGGTACTTCCAACGCTATGTGCCGCACCTGCCCGCCGGCGGCGAGATCGTGCTGTTCGACCGCTCTTGGTACAACCGCTCCGGCGTCGAGCGGGTCATGGGCTTCGCAACGGACGACCAGGTGGAGCAGTTCTTCCAGGACGTGCCGGAGTTCGAGCGCATGCTGGTGCGCTCGGGCATCAGGGTCATCAAGTACTGGTTCTCCATCACGGACGAGGAGCAGCAGCTGCGCTTCCTGATGCGCATCCACGACCCGCTCAAACAATGGAAACTGAGCCCGATGGACCTGCAATCACGCGTGCGCTGGGAGCAGTACACCAAGGCCAAGGAGGAGATCTTCGAGCGCACCAACATCCCCGAGGCGCCCTGGTTCATCGTCGAGGGCAACAACAAGAAGCGCGCCCGGCTCAACTGCATCCAGCACTTGCTGGATCAGATCCCGTACGAGGACATCCCCGGCGAGACCGTCAGCCTGCCCGATCGCGTCTTCAACCCGGACTACGACCGCAAGACCCTGCCGGACAACCTCTATGTGCCTCAGAAATACTGACGTCCAGGGTCGCCGGCTGGCTTGTTGCGCCTTGGGATGAGGCACCAAAGAGGCCGGATCGGAACGGTGTCGGACGCTGGGCGCAAGGCACAAGGCCGTCATACCAGCTCCGAGTCGGAGCGGATCTCCACCAGGCTCGGACCGTCGTCGGCCGTTGCACCTTGGCGTGAACGCTCGGCGGCTGCCCCACTCAATCCAACCTCACATCCCGGTTGTAGGACTGCGGGTTGTCGCGCTCCCAGGCTGCGATCTCGTCGGCGTCCACCCAGACCTGGTGGTCGTCGACCCAGGCGGTAAACCGGGCGAGGCGCTCCTCCGGGTTGTAGGCACTGATGCCGGTGCGGTAGCGGTAGTCCCAGTTGTGCACGCCGCAGATGAGGTCATCGCCGCGCACATGGCCGTCGGAGAGTGGGGCGCCGCGGTGCAGGCAGCGGCCGTAGAGGACGGAGACGCCGGGTTCCGTGTCGGAGACCTTCCCATCTGGCGGCTCGGGCTAGCGGATCACGACCAAGTCGACGTTGGCAAGACCGTCGGGGCAGCTATCGCGTTGCCGGCAGCGGTAGGCTCAGGGGTCGGTCGATTCGGAGCAGGATGAACTCGGTGTTGTCGATGTCCGACCCGCGACCGATGCTGAACGGGTAATTGTTGTCGTTGGAGATGAGCAGGGTAAAGGGGTCGATGGGCAAGACGCTCTCGATGGTCACGAAGGGGAAGCGGAATAGGGTGTTGCCGTCTCGGTTCAGGTCGAAGGGGTCATTGATGGCCAGCAGGTCCGCCAGCTCGGTCTTGATGAGCTGGCCGTTGTCGTCCACCCGGCCGAAGTCCACCAAATACACCTTCTTGTGCCGCGCGTTAGCGCCTTGGTTACCGTCGCGCTCGATGACCAGGAACGCCCGGTCGTTGACCCGGGTGAAGTCGCCGATGGCTACGCCCCCGGGGTCCAGCGAATACAGCCATTGCTTGCCGGTGAAGGCACCGGTGGCCACGTCCACTTGCTGGATGCGTAGTGTGCCAGCGGGGTCGCCGTCCACCGTCCCCTCCAGCATCGGATACAGAGTGCTTAGATCCGGGCTGATGGCCATTCCCTCGTAGCCGCGGCTGGCGGGGAGGTTGGGCGTGCCTGCGCCAAGGAAGGGGTTCTGGGGTGACTGCACCCCGGGCGTCGGCAACGGCTCGGCGATCACCTCGAAGCTTGCATTGGTCCGCAGCAGGAAGGGGCCGAATTCGTCGCCGAACCAGAAGTTGCCGTCACCGTCCCGACGGAAGGACTCGATATCGAAATCCGCCCCGGTGAGCAGCCTCCCGTTGGCGACGGCCGGGTCCACTGGGATGTCGTTGGCGCCGTTGGGATAGGCGGCCCCTTCGGCGACGATGGGGAAGTTGATCAGGTCGCGAGGGTCGGACAGCGGGGTGCTGTTCAACCGTTTTACGGTGCCGCTTCCACCGTTCTCGGTGCGAAAGTCAATGTCCAGTTCGTGGACCAGCAATAGGGCGTCGGCCGAATTCGTCTGGGCGCCGAAGCCGTTGTCGGACATGCCGAGGTAACGGCCGTCGGTGCCCTGGACGATCGCCGAGAAGCCCTGAACGGGCTGCTGCCCGGGGAAGGGAATAGGCCGATCGTTGATCTCCCGTCCGGTGAGGAATCGGCCCGAGGTCGGGCCGGGGATGAAGCTATCCGCCGGCAGTGAAGCGAAGCCGACCAAGGTCGGCGATGCCGGCGTCGGGCCTATCGTCAAAGGCAGCAGGGCAAGGGTTACCAGGCTTGCGGCGCGGATGTTCATGGCTGCGCTCCTAGGTCGAGGATCGGCGTCCGCAGTCTATCCCCACAAGGTTTCGGTTCGATGAAGCCGGCGCCTGAACCAGCTGCGGACCTCGGACCTATCGACCGGCCAACCGCAGCGCACAAGCCGCCACGGCTGGGCCCTCATCGACCGAAGAGCGGCCGACCTGCTACGGCTTGTTCAGCAGCTCCTGCGCGGCGATGAAGCCTGCGATACCTCAGGCGAAGATGCCGCATTGGGTGACAGACCACAGAAATGAGCCGCCGGCCCCGCCAGCAGCAACAGGGGCGATCCAGTCCTCAGCCGCCGATTGCTCCACCGTCGTCCTTGGTGATGACAACCACCGACGGCCGTGGCGGCATCTCGGGCTGGAAGTCGGGCCAGCGCGTTGCCGGGTCCTCGAAGGTGGAGGCACGCGCGAAGCCGGGATAGTCGATGGTGCCGTCGGTCGCCGGATGCTGCACGGTAACGAACAGTGTCCTGCCGTCCGGCGTGAAGCGCGGGCCGCACATCTCCGCGCCCACGGGCACGCGGAAGAACATCTTGCCGGTGCCGCGGCGGGCGCCTTCGGTCTCCAAGGCCCACACGCCGTCGGCGGTGCCGGAGGCGGCCTTCCAGTTGTTGCCCTGATCGGTGCTGACCCAGAGCCGGCCGGCCGGATCGACGGCGCAGTTGTCTGGGCAGGCAAACCAGCCGTTCTCGCTGGTCGCCGGGTTCCAACGCGCCGCAACGGCGTCGTCGCCGGGGTTGCCGGCGCGGACCATGATCTCCCAGCGGGCGGTCTCGGCGGCGTGGTCGCCGTCGGCGGCCGTGATCTCGAGGACATGGCCCCAAAGGTTTTCCGCGCGCGGGTTGGCCGCATCGGTACCCGGCTGGTCCTCGATGCCGCGCTTGCTGTTGTTGGTCAACATGACATAGACCTTGCCGCTGACCGGGCTCGGCTCGACGTCCTCGGGCCGGTCCATCGGCGTGGCGCCCAGCAGGGTGGCGGCACGGCGGGCCTCGATCAGGACATCGGCCTGCGAGATGAAGCCATGCTCGGCGGTCAGCGGGCCTTGTCCGTGCACCAGCGGCAGCCAGGTCAGGGTGCCGTCCTCGGCAAACCGGGCGACAGACAGCGTGCCGTCGTCGAGCAGATCCTTGTTCGCCTCGCGGTTGTCGGGGTCGACCTTGCCGCTGGTCACGAACCTGTACAGAAACTCGAAGCGCTGATCATCACCGGAGTAGAGCACGAGCCGACCATCCTTGTTGACCACGGATTCCGCCCCCTCATGCTTGAAGCGCCCCAGGGCCGTGCGCTTGATCGGGGTGGAGGCCGGATCCAGCGGGTCGACCTCGACGATCCAGCCGAAGCGATTGGCCTCGTTGGGCTCCGCATTGATGTCGAAGCGCCGGTCGAATCGACCCCAGGGAAAGCGGTTGCCGGGGATGCCGTAGCGGGTGTAGTTGGCCTGCTCCGGATGGCCTTCGACATCGCCGATGAAGTAGTAGTGGAAGTTCTCCTCGGCCATCAGGTAGGTGCCCCAGGGTGTGATGCCGCCGGCACAGTTGTTGACCGTGCCGACGACCCGGGTACCGGTCGGATCGGCGCTGGTCTTCAGGCGCTCGTGGCCGGCGGCGGGCCCGGACAACTGCATCGGCGTATCCAGGGCCGTGATGCGGCGCGCATAGCGGCTGTCCGGCACCACCGTCCACTTGCCGCCTTTCTTGCGCACCTCGATGATCGAGCCGCCGGTGCAGGCCATCTCGATCTCGGCGAGCTCGGCCCGGGCGTTGCTGAAGTCCTCCGCATAGTCGCCGAGGCCGGGGAACATGACCGCCTCGTTGGTGTACTCGTGGTTGATGCAGAGCAGGCCGTGCTCGGCGTTGTCCGAGCCCGGCGGCAGCGGGACATAGCCGATGAAGTCGTTGTTGTAGCCGAACTGCTTGACCTGGGCGTCAGCGCTCTGGGCCGTCGGGCTGAACTCCGGCGCATCGGCCAGCACCCGATCGCCCCACCGGATCAGGACGTCGGCGCTGTAGCCGGGGGCCACGTGATGGGTCTCATCGACGCCATGGGCGATCTCGTCGAAGCCGAAGCGATCGCCGCCGGCGTCGCCGGTGCTCGGAGCGTCAGCGGTGGCTTCAGCGCCCTCGGCGGCCGGCAGCGGAAAGGGCGATGCCGCCAGCGCGCCGACCGCGGTCAGGCCGAGGGCACCTTTGAGCAGGCCACGGCGGCTCAGCCGGGCGTGTATCAGGTCGCCCAAGGTCGGTGCATCGGACGGGTTCACGGACGTATCTTCAAGCGCCTCGAAGTACTCGGCGCGGCTGGAAGAATCGGGTACCGAGCGGCTCATGGGCAGCATCTCTCGTTGTTCAGGCCAAAGGGACTCTCGATGAGGCATGGAGCGGTCAGCGCATCAACATACTGGGCGACTGTGACGATTCCGTTGCGATCGCAGCAACCGCGAAAGATCCTCGACCTCATCTCGGTCCGGATTGGTATCTCACTTCCTACGACCATGTCAGACCCACTGCTTCAGGAGGCCTCGTGTCAAAAACGCACTTGCCCGTGATGATCGGTGCCGCCCTGCTGGGCCCGGCGATGTGGGTATCCGCGGCAGACGAGGCTGCGATCCCGAGCTATCAGGCCGCGAAAACGGCCTTCATGGCAGAGCGCGATTCGGGCAAAGGCCCGGCCATCAGCGACGCGGACAGAGCGGTCATGGCCGCCGCGACAGAAGAGCTCGCTGCGGCCATGTCGGAACCCGGCCTCGCAGTCGGTGACCCAGCGCCGGCGTTTGCGCTGACGAATGCGAAGGGCGAAACGGTTCGGTCTGAGGATCTGTTCGCCGACGGCCCCGTCGTGCTCACGTTCTATCGCGGAGCCTGGTGTCCCTACTGCAACCTGCAGCTGCGTGGCCTGTCACAGAGTCTCGCGGCCATAGAGCAGGCTGGCGGAAGGCTCGTGGCGATCACCCCGCAGACTCCTGACAAGTCGCTGGAACAAGTACAGCAGGACGGTTATCCATTCGAGATTCTAAGCGACCTGGATAGCTCGGTCATGCAGGCGTACGGACTCTACTTCGAGGTGCCGCCCGAGCTGGTCGATGTCTACAAGCGCAACTTCGACCTCGATCTGGCCGAGTACAACGGCGAGGGCCGCTATGTACTGCCGGTGCCGGCGACCTACATTATCGACCGGGCTGGCCTCGTCCGCTTTGCGTATGCCGATACGAACTACCGCGAGCGGGTTGAACCCGCCGCGATCCTGCGGGCACTCGCAGACTTGCCGTAGAACGATGCCTGCGCCCGCTGAGCGCGTGGACGCGGTTCCGAGCCGACAGTCACGAGGCAGTTCACCTGTTGCTCGACGCCATGGCCTCGACGATGCACTACACCCTATGATCCCGCGTGACAGAGCTTCATCGGACGGTCGCCGAACTGATCTCGACCTTAGCTTCAGGGACTCGAGCCTCTGACTTGGTCGCAACAACACGAGAAGGCCTGCATGAGCACCGAGACCCAGTTGTCACCAGCGGCTTGGCCAGAGCTTCCCCACGCGGCCTGGTCGGATACCTGCAGGACCCTGCATCTATGGACGCAGCTGGTCGGCAAGGTCCGGCTGGCCAATTCACCCTGGATCAACCATTCCTGGCACGTGACGCTCTATGTCACCGCGCGCGGCCTAAGCACCTCGCCGATACCGGATCGCCAGCGGCAGTTCCAGATCGACTTCGACTTCGTCGATCACCGGCTCCTGGTCTCCGTCAGTGACGGTCAGACGCGGGTCCTGCCGTTGGTTCCGATGTCTGTCGCGGACTTCTACGCACAACTGATGGGGGTTCTTGCCGAACTCGGTATTTCGGTGCAGATCCACGGACTGCCCAACGAGATCCCGGATCCGATCCCCTTCAGCCAGGACCGGATTCACGCCGCCTACGATGCCGAGTACGCCAACCGCTACTGGCGGGTGCTGCTGCAGGCGGACCGGGTCTTCCAGGCCTTTCGCGCCCGCTTCATCGGCAAGTGCAGCCCCGTGCACTTCTTCTGGGGCAGCAATGACCTAGCGGTGACGCGATTCTCCGGCCGCCCGGCACCGGAGCACCCGGGCGGTGTGCCCCATCTGCCGGACCCGGTCACGCGTGAGGCGTACAGCCACGAGGTCAGTAGCGCCGGTTTCTGGCCGGGCGGCGGGCCAATCGACCATGCGGCCTTCTATTCCTACGCGTATCCGGCCCCTGCTGGATTTGGCGACGCTGAGGTTCAGCCCTCCGAGGCCCATTTCCACAAGACGGCGGGCGAGTTCCTGCTCCCATACGATGTCGTGCGCACCGCTGCCGATCCGGACGCGGTGCTGCTCGCCTTCCTCCAGTCCACCTATGAGGCGGCCGCGGACCTGGCCGGCTGGGACCGCGCGCGGCTGGAGCGCGAGCCGGTCCCGCCGACCTGATAGCGGCATTGCCTGCCCTTGGCGAGGAGGCAACGGGCAGCACATGGGACCCTATGCGTCAACCTAACGGCCGACAGAGATCGCGGCGGCCACTTGTCCAGCGCCGGACTCGCTGCGTGGATCGCACCGATTCGACCATCGTTTCGGTTGTCGTGAGGAGCAAACAGCTCCGCAACCGATGCCCTACACCGCACTGGGTCGAGACTTGTCGCTAGGCGCGAGGTAGGGAGCGTCGACAACAGTCCAGGAAGCGGTCCTGCGGCGCTCGGCGGCCGACCAGCAAGAGTCCACCGAAACTGGTTCGCGGGTCGGATGGCCCGGTGTCGGCCGGGGACTCCGCACCGTGCAGCAGGCGGACGAAGTCGGCGATGGCGCGTCTGAGGTGCGCATCCAGCTCCGCCGGCGGTACGCTGTCGATCAGGTGCAGCAAGAGCCGCATTTGGAAGCTTCCGAAGCATAGGTTGAGCAGCTGCCAGGACGCCGCGTCCGTGTCGTGGGGCCGGAGCATGCCGCGACGCACCAGCTCGGTCAGCACCGACGCCGCGGTGCGCTGCGTCGCGGCCGGGCCACTTTCGAAGAACAGCGCGGCGATGCGCGGATGCGCCGCAGCCTCGGCCATCACCACCCGGTGCATGGCCACCACTTCGGGGTCGAAGATGAGCCCCATGAAGCGCTTGGCCACCGCAAACAGCACGGCCCGCGCCTCGTCGCCGGCCGGCACCGACACACCGTCGAAGCCGTAACTCTCCACCTTGCAGCGGATGCAGCGGCGAAACAGTGCCTCTTTGCCGTCGAAATGCGAGTAGATGGTCTGCTTCGACACGCCGGCGGCCCGCGCAACCTGGTCCATGCTGGTGCCCTGGAGGCCCCGCTCCAGGAAGAGCCGGCTCGCGGCCTGCAGGATGGCAGCGTGCTTCTCCTCGCTCTTCGGCCGGCCCGGACGCCCGGCGATGGTGGCAGCCGCCGCACTCATCTCGCGGACTCCCTGGCCGACGCGGCATCGCCGCCGACCTGTGGAACGGAGCGACCGGCACGCGGCGCCATTGGCCAGCAGGGATGCAGCACTTCCGCCGACGCGTCGCACACTCCTCGCGGTTGCGCTCGCACTTGCAACCACCGCCGGTGCGCCGGCAGCGCCACCGGCCCCGGCGGTCGAGCCGCAGCCCGCCATCGCCGTGCCGGTGCTGCCGGCAGAGCTCGAGGACGGCTACGACTCGGTGCTCACCTTCACCGGCCGTGTCGAGGCCCGGCGCTTGAGCCGCGTCGGCTTCGAGCAGCCCGGGCTGCTCGCGGAGGTACTGGTGCGCGAGGGCGACACCGTGCGGGCCGGTGCTGTCCTCGCGCGGCTCGACCGGGCGGCGCTGCTGGCCCGCCGCGCGGAGCTGACGGCTGCACAGGCGAGCGCCGAGGCGGATCTCGCGCTGGCAGAGGCGACGGCCGCACGCTTTCGCGACTCCGTCGAGGACGGCGCCGTGACGCGCCAAGCGCTTGATGAGGCTGTCGAGGGTGCGCGCGCCGCCGCGGCCAACCTGCGGCTCGCGGAGGCGCGCATCGGGACGGTGGACGTGGATCTTGCGAAGGCTGACCTCGCGGCGCCCTACGCCGGCGTCATCACCGCGCGACTCGCGGACGAGGGCCAGGTGCTCGGCGTCGGCACGCCGGTGCTGGAGCTACAGGACGGCGCACCGCCGGACATCCGCATCGGCATCGCGGATCGCCTCGCCGCAGGGCTAGCGCCGGGCGGGGTCTATACGCTGGAACTCCGCGAGGGTGATCTTCGCGCCCGTCTGCGCGCCGTGCTGCCGCGTCGGGCCGAGACGAGTCGCACCGTCGATGCGCTGTTCGAGTCGGTGGCAACGGGCGCCCCGCCGCGCCCCGGCGAGCTGGTGAGTCTCGAGCTGCACGAACACCGCGCTGCCGCCGGTCTATGGCTGCCCATCAGCGCACTGAGCGCCGGCGAGCGTGGGCTGTGGCGCGCGCTGGTGGCGGTACCGGCCGACGCTGCGGCCCGCCAAGGCCCGACCGCACCGAGTCACAGCCTGGAGGCGCGCCCGGTTCAGGTGCTCCAGCTCGAGAGCGAGCGCGCCTACGTCGCCGGCGCCATAGCGCCCGGCGAGCCCGTGGTCACCGCCGGCTTGCACCGCGTCGTCCCGGGCCAGCTCGTGCGCGTCACAACCGCGTCGGTGCGCCAGCTTGCCTTCGGGGAGCGCTGATATGGCCGCCTTCGCCCGCCGCCTGCTGCACAACACGCACCTGCTGCTGCTGACCCTGGCGCTGGTGCTGCTCGCCGGCGTCTCCGCCTGGCAGAGCCTCCCGCGCATCGAGGACCCGCGCATCACCACCCGCAACGCAACGGTCGTCACCGTGGTGCCTGGCGCCACGGCCGAGCGCGTGGAAGCGCTCGTGACCAAGAAGCTGGAGGACGCGCTACGCGAGGTCGCCGAGGTCAAGACGCTGGAGTCCACCTCCAGTGGCGGCGTGTCCATCGTCAACATCGAGCTCGACGACACCGTCACCGCCGCCGACAACGAGCGTATCTTCGCGGAGCTCGCGGCGCTCGGGCTCACCATCGACGACGTCGCGGCGCGGCTCGCCGGCGCGGACACAAAGGACTCGGCCGGAGCGCTGCACTCCGATGCCCAGCTCCTGCGCATCACCGTGGACGGCGAGCTGGACGCCATGCAGCGCGTGGCCGCCGTGCCGCTGGTGACGGCGACGGACGGTCTCGTTGCCGTCGGCGACATCGCGACGGTGAGCCGCGGTGTCCGCGAGCCGCCGACCGAGATCGCCTGGGCCGACGGCCGTCGGGTCATACTGCTCGGTATCCGCACGCGCGATGCGGTGCGTGCCCGGCGCACTGCCGGCGCGGCGCCGGAGGTGGCGGTGGCGGACTCCGTGCGCCATCTCGGCGTGCCGCTCGCGGCCTCGACGCTCACCACCATGCTCGGCTTCATGCCGATCTTTCTGCTGCCGGGCAATATCGGAGACTTCATCGGCCCCATCGCCGTCTCCGTAATGCTGGCGCTCGCGGCGTCCTTTGTGATCTCGATGACGCTGATCCCGGCGCTGGCCGGGCTCGTCGCCGCGCCGCCGGGCCGGGGGTTCTGGCAGCAGGGGGTAACGAGCCCAGGCACCGGACGCGCCTATGGTGTCCTGCTCAGGGCCGCACTGCGGCACCCCATGCTCACGACGGCGTTGTGCCTGGTGCTGCCGGTGGCGGGCTTCGCCGCCGCGGGGCAGCTTGGGCTTCAGTTCTTTCCGCCGGCGGAGCGTGACCAGTTCGAGGTGCAGGTGTGGGCGGCGGAGGAGTCGTCGGTCAGCCGCACCGCGGCCTCGGTGCTGGAAGTGGAAGCGGCCATCCGCGCCGCCGGCGACGTGCAAAGCGTGTTCTGGGTGGCCGGCGGCAGCTCGCCGCCGGTCTACTACAACCAACTGCGCAACCAGGACCGAAACGCCGCCTACGCCCGCGGTACCGTGCAGGCCACGAGCCAGGCGGAGGCGGCGCGGCTTGTCGGCGCGCTGCAGCGCCACCTCCCGGAGCGCTTCCCTGCGCTTCGCATCGTCGTGCGCAGCTTCGGCCAGGGGCCGCCCATCTCGGCCCCCATCGCGGTGCGGCTGATGGGGCCGGATGTGCGGGTACTGCAGCAACTCGGCGACGAGATGCGGCGCATCCTGCACCGGCTGCCGGAGGTCACCGAGTCCATCGCGAGTATCGGTCCAGACGCCAAGACCCTTGCCATCGCCGCTGATGAACGCGATGCCGCCCTCGCAGGCCTGAGCTTGGGAGCGATCGCGACCCAATACCGCACCGCGTTGGAGGGTGCCGTCGGCGGGCGCGTGCTGGAGGACGTGCGGGACCTGCCGGTGCGCGTGCGCTACGACGCAGAGCAGCGCGATGACCCAACCGTGCTCGCGACGCTGCCGCTGGTTGCGGCGCGCTCACCCGGCGAGTGGATTCCGGCCGCGGCCCTGGGCGATCTCCGCCTCGCGCCGGAGACTGCGGCCATCACACGCCGTGATGGCGAGCGCGTGAACATCATCGAGGCCTGGCTCACGCCGGCGCTGTACCGTCTTGCACTGCAGGCGGGGCTGGTGCGGGTGCCGAGGTCGGAGGTGCCATATCCGCATTCGCCGACCGGCTGCGGCCAGCGTGGCGCTGGGAGACGAGAGGGGCTGCTTTCCCCTGTGACAGACGGTGGCTAACCCATAGGAGATCCTCGGCGGCTGGGGCTGAGTAGGCCGCAACGTGCCGCCGTTGTCGGCGTGATCCTGGGGCGCCGGCTGGGGCCTTGGTGGTGATGGATCGCGGTATCGCCACGGAAGAGAACGTCGCTTGGCCGGGCGAGCAGGGCGATCGTTCCCTGGTGGTCAGCCGCGGGCGCCGGCGCCGATTCGATAGCGCCGATGCGCTCGAGCTGCAAACGACCGACGGTGGGCGTGTCGCCGTCTGCGGGCTGCCCTCCGCCGGTATGCGCACCGCGGGAGTCGTCACGGTCACGCCTACCAGGATCACCGGACCCCGATCGGGTGGCGGATCGAGCGGGCGATTGGCGCCGGCCGAACCTGGCCGCCTACAATGCGCGGTCGCCCCATCTTGCTTCGACGCCGAGCCGCCATGATCGATGACCTGCGCAATGCCCCGCTCCTGTCCCGCCTGAGCGATGAGCAGCTGGAGCGGATTCGCCGGGGCGCGGTGCAGCGCAGACTCGACGAGGGCGAACTGCTATTCACGCAGGGCGACGCGGCGGAGCGGTTCTATCTGGTGCAGTCGGGCCAGGTGCGGCTGTTTCGGCTGGCCGCGGACGGCAGCGAGAAGATCATCGAGATCGTCTCGCCGGGCCAGACCTTCGCCGAGGCGTTGATGTTCCTCCAGTCGCCGCGCTATCCCGTCGGCGCCGCGGCGCTGGCTCCAACACGGCTCATCGCCATCGACGCCAAGGATTTCGCGGCCATGCTCCGTGGGTCGGTGGACACCTGCTTCGTGGTCATGGGTTCGCTGAGCCAGCGCCTGCGCGCGCTCATCGGCGAGATCGATGAACTCACGCTGCACAGTGCCAGCGGGCGCGTCGCGCGATGGCTGCTGGAGCGCTGCCCGGCGGATCGGCGCGAACTGGTGCTGGACGTGTCCAAGGGCGTGCTCGCCTCGCGCTTGTCCATCCAGCCCGAGACCTTCTCGCGCGTGACCAAGCAACTGGTCAAGGACGGCGTCATCGAGGTCCACGGTGCCCGTGTGGCCGTACTCGATCGGGAGGCGCTGAGCAGGGTTGCCCTGGATTGAATCGGGAGGGGGCGGTCGATCAGTTCGAGCCATGGTATTCGCTGCCGCGGGGCGCAGCTCGGCTGTCCGCGGCGGCGCCTGAACGGGCTTGTTGCCCGAGCATTTCCGAATAGAATGCCGGGGCGCTCCAACCGCTGGCCAGGCCCGTGCCGGGACCTGCACGGGGAGCGCCTCCTGCATCCGAGCCGAGCCCCGCGTCGTCATGCCCCAGTACCCCATCCGCCCCGGGCGACGCTATCCGCCCGGTGCCAGTATTCAAGAGGAGGGTATCAACTTCTCGCTCTACAGCCGTCACGCCACGGGCGCGACGCTGTTGCTCTACGCGCCGGGCGACGCGGCGCCGTTCCAGGTCGTCGAGCTCGACCCGGAGGTCAACCACAGCTTTTTCAGCTGGCACGTGGAGGTGGTGGACCTGCCCCCGGGCACCCGCTATGCCTGGCGACTGGACGGCCCCGACGACCTGGCCGGCCATGGCTGGATGTTCGACTCGCGTGTCGAGCTGCTGGACCCCTGGGCGCGGGCGCTGGATGACAGCCACTGGGACCGTGCGCGGCGCTGCGGCGACGGCCCCGAATCGGGCGACGGCATCCGCGGCGTGGTGCTCGCGGATCCATACGACTGGGAGGGCGACGAACCCCTGCCGGTGCCGTCCCAGGACATGGTGATCTACGAGCTGCATGTCGGTGGCTTTACGCGCCACCCGAGCGCGGGCGTGGCCGCGCCCGGCAGCTTCGGCGCACTGATCGAGAAGATCCCGTATCTGAAGGGCCTCGGCATCACCCACGTGGAGCTGCTGCCGGTGATGGCCTTCGACCCGCAGGACGTGCCGCCGGGCACCGGTGATGCGGGCCTGAGCAACTTCTGGGGCTACAGCACCCATGGCTTCTTCGCGCCGCATCCGGGTTACTGCGTCGGTCCACCGGAGGGGCATCGGCGCGAGTTCCGCGACCTGGTCAAGGCGCTGCACCGCGCCGGCATCGGCGTGCTGTTGGACGTGGTGTTCAATCACACCGCCGAGGGTGGGGAGGGCGGGCCCGCTATTCACTTCAAGGGGCTCGGCAACGAGACCTTCTACATACTCGACCCGACGGATTGCAGCCGTTACATGGACTTCACGGGCTGCGGCAACACGGTCAATGCCAACCACCCCTTCGTCGCCCGCTACATCATCGACTGCCTGGAGTACTGGGTACGCGAGATGCACGTCGACGGCTTCCGCTTCGACCTCGCCAGCGCCCTGGCGCGCGACCCCCACGGCGTACCCATGGAACATCCGCCGGTGCTTTGGGGCATCGAGCTGTCGGACGTGCTCGCCGGCAGCAAGATCATCGCCGAGGCCTGGGACGCCGCCGGTCTGTACCACGTCGGCAGCTTTCCCGGATACCGGTGGATGGAGTGGAACGGCAAATACCGCGACAGCCTGCGCCGCGCCGTCCGCGGCGACCCCGGCCTGGTGGCGGAACTGGCGACGCGCATCGCCGGCAGTAGCGATCTCTACCAGGGCGGTCTGCGCCACCCCATCAACAGTATCAACTTCGTCACCTGCCACGACGGCTTCAGCCTCGCGGACCTGGTCGCCTACAACCACAAACACAACGCCGCCAACCACGAGGGCAACCGCGACGGCTGCGACCACGAGCACAGCTGGAACTGTGGCGTCGAGGGCGACACCGATGACCCGATCATCCTGGCCCTGCGCCGCCGCCAGGCGAAGAACTTCCTGACGCTGCTGCTGCTGAGCCAGGGCATCCCGATGCTCAATGCGGGCGACGAGTTCCTGCGCACCGCCGGCGGCAACAACAATACCTGGTGTCAGGACAACCCCACGGGCTGGCTGGACTGGCGGCTTGCCGAGCGCAACGCCGACATGGTGCGCTTCACCGCCGGACTCATCGCGCTACGCAAACGCCACCACAGCCTGCGGCGTCGGCACTTCCTGCGCGACGGCGACATCGTCTGGCGGGCGCTCGACGGCGGCGAGCCGGCCTGGGACGACCCCGACTGCCGCGCGCTCGCGTTCACGCTGCAAGGGCGCGGCAGCGACGAGCCGCCACTGCATGTGATGATCAACCTCGGCCACAAGGACCGCACCTGCCTGCTGCCGACACCCCCCGGCGACCGGTCTTGGGCCATTGCCGTGGACACGTCCGCAACCTCGCCGCGCGACCTGATCGAGCCCGAGCAGCAACGCACCATCGGCGCCCGGCGCTGGCGACTCGGGGCGCGCAGCGTCATGGTGTTGGAGGGTAGGCCGGGGAACGGCTGCTGAGGTGCGTGGTTCGCAGGGGCATTCGAGCAGGTAACGATGCGCTCGAGTCTGCAGATTGCTTAGGGTCGCGTCCACGGAGGACCCTCGCGCCGGGCGAGCAGCGGCGCGTGCGCATCCCGCCCTTCGATGAGATCGAGCTGGATCTGAGCTACATGCTCGGCGCGTAGCTTAGGGCGCCGACGCCCCTGAGCGGCTGGATGAAATCATCGCCGCTCGGTCAATTCGCCAAGCTCCCGCCGGATCGGGCACAATTTGCGGCTTGTACCACGCCTAGTCGACGCCGTGATGCTCGATACCAACATTTCTCACGCCCTCGGCCTGCACATGCATCAGCCACCGGGCAATCTAGCCCTGCTGATCGAGGCCAACCCCTGGGAGGCGGAGCAGATCATCCGCTGTTACGAGCGTCCGATCCGCTACGCGCGGCAGTACGCCGAAGTCGGCCAGCTGCACATCGGCTTTTCGGGCATC
Organism: Thiohalocapsa sp.; assembly: GCA_028277725.1. Taxonomy (GTDB): domain Bacteria; phylum Pseudomonadota; class Gammaproteobacteria; order Chromatiales; family Chromatiaceae; genus Thiohalocapsa. The sequence goes on along the minus strand of JANQFX010000039.1, from coordinate 24,249 downwards.
CTGCTGGAGCAGTTCCTCGAGCCGGATATCGTCGACCGTTATCGGCACATCATCGACATTCCGGCGATGCTCGACGCCTATCGCGACACGCCGAATATCGAGCTGATCGGCATGGGCTACTTCCACCCGATCTTCCCACTGATTCCGCCGGCGGACTGGGAGGATCAGCTGCGCCGCGGTCGCGCGCTGATGCAGGAGGTCTTCGGCCGCGCGCCCAAGGGCTTCTGGCCGCCAGAGATGGCCTTCTCGATGGAGATGATCCCCGCCCTGGTCCGTACCGGTTACGAGTACGTGGTCGTCGACGGCGTGCATGTGCACCCGGCGGACGGCGTTACCGATGTCTTCCGGCCCTATCTGGCCTGCTACGACGGCGAGTGCATCACCGTCGTGCCGCGCGATCGGGACGTCTCCAACGCCCAGGAGAGCGGCCTCGACGCCAGCTGGTTCGCGCATGAGGTCACGCACCGCTGCCGCTTCTCGCCGCGCCCGGACGAGCCTCGGCTCTGCACCACCTGGTCCGACGGCGAGAACGGCGGCTGGTTTCGGCAGACCCACGAGGGCTCCGGCTTCTTCGGCCACTACTTCGCGCCCTACATGGAGCACGTGCGCGGCGGTGAGTACCCGATTCGCCCCGTCGGGCTCAGCGCCTACCTGGCCGAGCACCCGCCGGCGGTCGGCGCCCATGTGCAGACCGGGGCCTGGAACGTCGGCTCCACGTCCGGGTTCGACCTCAGCCAGTGGGCCGGGTCCGAGCGCCAGCGCCAGGCGGTGGATACCGTGCGCGATCTCAGCCGCCGCTGGTGGGCGCAGCGAGAGATCATGAGCACCGACAGGGCCGGCCCGAACTCCGATCTCGCGAAGGTCCGGCGCCTGGTGCTGGAGGCCGAGACTAGCTGTTACCTCTTCTGGGGAGACGATTGGCTGCCCAAGCTCAAGGTGCTGACGGACGCCGCGGAAGCCCTGTTGTCGAGCATGGAATCTGTGCCCGTGCCCGCACCCGCAAGCGCTCCGGAATCGGCGCCATTCGAGGGGCCGAAGCAGACCAGGGCCGACTCAACGGCGAAACCCGAGGCCGAGCCGCATGCGGAGCCGACGTCGCCGGCCGAGCCGATTCGGTCCACCGCCGCCCCTGCCGCGCAAACCGAGACCGGTCGAACGACGTCCAATCCATCAGCCTCGCCAGGGCCGCCCGCCGAAACCACGGGCACCACGAGCAAGGCGGGGGGCACCCAATCGCCCATTGTTCCCAAGGGCGTCAGGTCGAAGTCGACGAAGAAGCCGAGGAAGAGCTCCTGATCTTGCACGCTTCGGCCGACCGACACAGGGGACGCTGTATTGAGCGCTGAGGACCGGGTGTCGCCACCGCCGGCCGTCGATCCGACGCTCCGCGACGCCGATGGCAACGGCGCCGAAGCAACAGGCGAGTTTCCGGACACCGCGAGCGGCACCCAGCTGGTGCTCTACCAGGCCGGAAACGGGGGCGTCGAGCTCCGCTGGCATCTGGCACCCGCGGCCATCGCCCAGGCCCGGCGCGTCGTCTCCGACGCCTCCGCGCGACCCCTGTTGCGCCTGCGGCTCTTCGGTGGCGACGACGGCAGCACGCGAACGCTTGCGGATGCCGATCTCAACGACGATGCGGCCGCGGCCAGCGGGCTCGCCGTCTATGGCGGCGAGGATGCGGAGGGGCGCCTGGTCGCCGAGATCGGCCTGGCGACGCGTGATGGCGGTTGGTTGCTGATCGCGCGATCCAACGACCTGTCCGCGGCGGCGCCCGTCGGGGCGGCCTTCGTCCGCGACGCCTGGTCCGTCGAACCGCGCCAGGCCAACGCAGGGCAAGCCGATGCGGGTTGGCCCGAGGTCGCCTTGGACGACGGGGAATCGCCGGCGGTGGCCGTCGAGCCTCCACTTCGCATGGGGCATTCGCCGGCGCAATCGATGGGTTCGCCGGCCGCGTCCAACCAGGCGTTTCCGCTCGTCGAGCCTGAGCTATCCGGTCTGGAACCGGCAGGGTCCCTTGCCCTGTCCGGGCCTGTGGCCGGCTCAGAGCAGTCAACCGCAACGGACTCGACCGAAACCCCGTCCGGCGTCGTCGTCCCGCGGCTGCAGCGCACGGGGCCCGAGGGCGCGTTGCCCCAGGCTGGCCATTCGGGACAGTCCCCGACCGAGCCGGGGCCTGTAACGTCCGGGACGCCGGGGAAGACCACGCCTGGCGGCCCCGAGCCTTCCCAGGCCGCTGCCGGCGCTGCTACGGTGCCCGTCGCCGGCAGCGGCCCGGTGCAGCATGGCGCTTCGGATCTAAGCCTCAGCGCGGAGCTGGTGCTGCGCGGCAGCGCACCGCCGCATACAGTGTTCGACCTCAATGGCCACCCCTATCGGGTCGGGCCCGGCGGCCGCTTCGAGCTGCGGGTGCCGGTGCGGGATCGGGAGCTGATCCGGCGGCTGCTTTCGACCCTGCCCGGGCTGCCGGTCGTCGATCGCGACTCGGACTGAGCCCAAGCCTTTGCTGCCGGGCCGCTCATCGGGCCCATGTCGGCATGGCCGCGGCGGTGCGTTCTCGGCGTCACGTTCCGGCAACGAGCTTCGCGCTGCGTATAATCCCGCGCCAACGCCCCGGATCGCCCGGCCCACGGCAGGGCCTCGACCAGACGTCCGTTGGACCGGATCTTGCCGCAGGCGTCGTTCAGCCCGCGAGTCCCGGTCATGTCCAGTCCGGCTTCAGACCGGACTCCAGTCCCAGCTTTAGCCCAGGACCGCCGTATGTATATCGTCATGGCCAGCCCCGAATGTGCCCCGGTCGCCAAGGCCGGTGGCCTCGGCGACTTCGTGCAGGGCCTCGCCCGGGAGTTGTCGATCCGCGGTAACCACGTGGAGATCGTGCTGCCCAAGTACGACAGCCTGCGCTTCGACCGCGTCTGGGGCATGCACAAGTGCCATATGGACCTTTGGGTGCCCTTCTACGACACCGCCATCCACTGCGATGTCGAGTATGGCGAGGTGGATGGGCTCAAGTGCTACTTCATCGACGCGCATTCGCAGCACGGCTACTTCAACCGCGGCAAGATCTACGGCGACGCCGACGACACCGACCGCTTCGCGTTCTTCTCGCGGGCGGTGATGGAGTTCCTGTACAAGTCCGGTAAGCGCCCGGACATCATTCATTGCAACGACTGGCATACGGGCCTGATGCCGGTGCTGCTCTACGAGATCTACGCTGGTCTGGGCATGGACCGCACCCGTGTCTGCTACTCGCTGCACAACATGGGTCACCAGGGCTGGGCCGGGCCGCATGTGCTGTACATGAATGGCCTGGACGCGGGCCGGCTGATGGTACCTGAGCGCATGCAGGCGCCAGGCAACCCGGCGGAGGTGAACCTGATGAAGGGCGGGATCGTGTTCTCGAACTTCGTCACCACCGTCTCGCCGCGCTACGCCTGGGAGATTCAGCACACGGACCAGGGCATGGGCCTACAGGGCGTGCTGCAGGCGCAGGACCGCAAGTTCGGAGGGGTGCTCAACGGCATCGACTACAACACCTGGAACCCGGAAATCGACCCGCACATCCCCACCCCCTTTGGCCCTGAGACCCTGCCTAGTAAGGCCCGCTCCAAGGCGGCGCTACGCGCGCGCACCGGGCTCACGGACGTGTTCAAGCCGCTGGTGGCGGTGGTCAGCCGGCTGGACCGGCAGAAGGGCGTCGAGCTGATCCGTCACGGAATCTATTACGCGCTGGAGCAGGGTTGCCAATTCGTGCTGCTGGGCAGTGCGCCGGACCCGGCGGTGAATGCCGATTTCTGGCATATCAAGCACGAAATGGAGGCGAGCCCGGACTGCCACCTGGAACTCGGCTACGACGAGGAGCTGGCCCACCTGATCTACGCCGGTGCGGACATGATCCTGATCCCGAGCGTCTACGAGCCCTGCGGCCTCACGCAGATGATCGCGATGAAGTACGGCTGTGTGCCCATCGCCCGGCGCGTCGGCGGCCTCGCGGACACGGTGTTCGATGCCAACTACTCGGACCGACCCTTCGAGCAGCGCAACGGCTATGTGTTCGACGACCTGACCTACGCCGGGCTCGAATCGGCCCTCGGTCGCGCTGTCGGGCTCTGGAAGCGTTTTCCCGAGTACTTCCGCCAGCTGCGGGTCAACGGCATGCTCCAGGACCACTCTTGGAACGATCCCGGGCAGCACTACCTCGACATCTACGACCATATCCGCGCCTAGCGCCCGCCTGCCGTCTCCTCGACGGCGGGTCGACATCCGCAGGCACGGCCTGCATGCCCTGCCAGCCCTGGCGGCGGGCTTGCCGCCCGCACCGTTCGATGCCCAATCTCCCCCGCCGTCCGCCACTGCACCTGGAACGCCTGCCGTTTCCGGGCGACGCCGCCGAGCTGTTCGGCGCCATCGCCGCCGAGCCCTGGGCCATGCTGCTGGACAGCAACGCGGGCTCGTCGGCCGGCGGCCGCTGGGACATCCTGGTCGCGGCGCCGCGCGTCACGCTGCGCACCGTTCGCGACCTTACCGAGATTCGCTCGGGCAATGGCGTCTGGCACTCCACCGAGGACCCGCTGGCGCTGCTGCGGCGGCATCTCGATCCCGGCGCGACGGGCGACGATAGGGCCGCGGATGCGGGCCTGCCCTTCATCGGCGGCGCCGTCGGCTGGTTCGGCTACGATCTCGCGCGACGCTTCGAACGTCTCGGCCCCATGAGCGAGCTCCGCGCCGGCGAGTCGCAGATGGCCGTCGGCCTCTACGACTGGGTGCTGCTGGTGGACCACCAGACGCGCGTCGCCTATGTGGTCGGGTGCGGCGACCCGTCGGACCCGCGCCGGCGGCGGCTGGTGGGGTTGGCGCAGGGGCTGGTGAAGGGCTCTGCGCGCGTCGCCCAAGGTGGATTTCGAGTGCTCGGCGACCTCGTCGGCGACATGGACGCACAGGGCTACCGGCGCCGCTTCGACGCCGTGCAGCGCTATATCCGCAACGGTGACTGCTACCAGGTCAATCTCTCCCGCGGCTGGTCGGTGCCCGTGGCGGGCGAGCCCTGGCAGGCCTACCGCCGGCTGCGGGCCATCAACCCGGCACCCTTCGCCGCCTACCTCAACACGCCGGGGACGCAGGTCCTGTCGGCCTCCCCCGAGCGTTTTCTCGAGGTGCGCGGCGGCCGCGTGGAGACCCGCCCCATCAAGGGCACCGCCCCTAGGCATGCCGACGCCGGGCAGGATCACGCCCTCGCCGAGGCCCTGGCCGCCAGCGACAAGGACCGCGCCGAGAACCTCATGATCGTGGATCTGCTTCGCAACGACCTTGGCCGCTGCTGCCAGACCGGCAGCGTGCGCGTGCCGGAGCTGTTCCGGGTCGAGTCTTACCCGGGCGTTCATCACCTGGTGAGCAGCGTCACCGGCCGGTTGCGCGACGACGCCGACGCCCTCGGTCTGCTCCGCGCCTGCTTCCCCGGCGGCTCCATCACCGGCGCTCCCAAGATCCGCACCATGCAGATCATCGACGAGTTGGAGGGCAGGCCGCGTGGTGTCTATTGCGGGGCCATTGGGTACATCGGTCGCGACGGCGCCATGGACAGCAACATCGCCATCCGCACCGCCAGCATCGCCGGCGGCCGCTTCGACTTCCGTGCCGGCGGTGGATTGGTCGCGGACTCCGACCCCGATGCCGAATGGGACGAGATCGGGATCAAGTCGCGGGCGATGATGGAACTGGTGGCCGACTTCCGAGGCTAAGCCGGTCGGATCGACCAAGTCGAAGGTCCCCGGTCGGCGCCGAGCCGTCTCGGAGCGGCTCAGGCCGGGGAGATGCTTGGGCGCGGATGCCGTCGTGATGATCGCTGGGCCCGGGCGAGCAGCGGGCTCGGCTTGGGCGGCATGCTCCTGGACGGGATGCTCCCCGTCGCTTGCAGGGGAGCGCAAACCTCCCGCAGTGTCCAAGAATCGAGCAGCTCGGTGACGGACTCCGCGGTCTTATCGACGAGGTGGAAACCGAGCTCCAACGTGTCCTGAACGGCTGAGTAGAGCATAGCGAGCCCGAGCGGGTCATTGCCCAGTTCAGAGTCCGGCAGCGGGCACTCGTATTCCACGATGTTCTCGTCCGCCCGCCGCAATTCACCGCCCATGCTGACCGCGAGGGCCCGCATCGCGCTGTTCTCGGCCAGCACGTCGCAACGGAGCCGACGTATCCCCCGACGACGAGCGGCCGTCACGAGTTGCCGTAGCAATCTGCCGCCGATGCCCTCGCCTTGTGCCGCGTCCACGACGGCCATGGCCACCTCGGCGGTGTCCGAGTCAGGGGCAACTCGAATGCAGCGCGCCGCACCGAGTCCGTCGAGCTCGTTCCCTTGTGCGTCCAGGCGCACGGCGCCGTAGGCGATATGGTCCTGGCCGTCAGGGCTGACGAGATAGTCCAATTCGGCCGGGGTGAGAGCCTTCTTCACACCGAAGAAGCGCAGTCGCCGGGAATCCGGCGAGAGCTGCTCGAATGCCATCTCCAGTCGCCGCCGGTCGCCCCGGTGGATCGGGCGGATTCGGCACACGGACCCATCCCGCAGCTCAAACTCGATGTGGCTGGCGTCGGTGGCGGGACCTAAGGGGTCGTGCGCGGGCGGACTGGAGCGCGAGCGCACTTCGGAATCTGCGACTTGATGCATGTCGTGCCCCCGGGGCTCGGATGTTCCGGCCAGAAATTGTTGCACTGCAACATTTGATCGGTGCGACTTCCGGAAGTTCAACTCCTTGGGCGACGGAAGGTCCCTCGTCTAGGGAAGCGCTGATTGATCGACGCTTCTCGTGCGCGGCTGGTCGAGCGCGAGTCTGACGCAGGCAGCAGCGGACGTGGTCTAAGTCGTAGCGACGGCAAGGCCCTGTTTTCAGTCCGTGCGGTGGCGTGTAGAGTCGTGGTGATAGTGGTGCAAAAGCTAACGACGGGGCCGCATTGAGGATGCAACCGGAACAACAGGCAAGGGCGAGGATCGAAGGCCAGCTCAGGTTGGCGGGGTGGCTGATCCAGGACCTTGCCGCCCTGGACTTCAGCGCTGGACTGGGCATCGCCGGGATCATCACCAGCGATATGTTCGGCTTAGCCGCCGCAGTCGATACGCAGACACAGGACCTGCTCGAAGAGAAGCGTCAGCTCACCAACAAGGACGAACTCACGGAGCAAGAGCGAAGCCGCCTCGGCCAGATCAACACCGAGTTGGAGGAGTACGGGTTTCGTTACGAGACCAGGGATCCGGTCTACGCGGAGTATCTCAAGGCTCGATACCTCTGGCACCAAGCCGCCCCGGACGAAAAGCAAGTCGATCGTCTGCCGCCGCAGCAGCAGCGTCGACAGAAGGCTCTACGACTGGTCCAGCAAACGCCCACGGAGAGGAGAAGTGAGGCGAATCAATAACCTAGGAATTCCACTCCCGGAGGGTTGGCAGACGCGATGCGACGATGCGAAGTGCAAGGTCGCGAGTGGCGAGGTCGAGCCGGGTGCACTCAGCACGATCTGGAAGGCATTGAAGGACGCGCTCGCCGAGCGTTCTCACGACAAGTGCTGGTATTGCGAGATCGTCCAGGAGCGCTCGGACAACAATGTCGATCACTTCCGGCCCAAGGACCACTATAGGTGGCTGGCCTTCGAAGTCTCCAACTTCCGCTACGCCTGCACTTTCTGCAACAGCCTCCGCAGGAACCCGGGTGCTGGTGAAATGGAGGGAAAGGGCGACCATTTCCCATTGCTCGATCCGAGCAAGAAGGCGAACAACGCCGGTGAAGAAAGCGGCGAGTCACCGTTGCTGCTCGACCCTTTCCAGACCCAAGATCCCGGTTTGTTGGACTTCGATGCGGATGATGGTCGTCCAAGGGCGCGTTATCCCCAAAATGAGATCAAGAAGCGTCGGGCGGACAGTTCGATCAAGCTCTACCACCTGGATCATCAGGCTCTTGTCGAAAAGCGACGCGTCCTTGGGGCGCAAATCCGTGAACGCATTCAGCGAGCGGATGAGTTGGTGGACCGCTGCGAGACCGGCGATCCAGCGATCGACCGGGCCTTTGGTGAGTTGATCAGGGGTTTGAGTGATGCGATTTCCGAAAAGGTGGAGCTGTCGGTATTCGCTCGACAGGTCATCGCCGGCCAGCGAGACGAAGACAAGGAATGGATAGACGACATTCTCAGAACGGCCTGACCCGGTGACATCTAACATCATCCAAGACCGGGAATCCCTCACCGTCGAGTTCAAGAGCGACCGGCGCCGTCTACCGGACCGGGAGCTGATCGAGGCGGTGGTCTGTTTGGCCAACAGCGAGGGCGGCGATCTGTACCTCGGTGTGGAGGACGACGGCTCGACCACCGGCGTCCATGATGCCCATCGGGACTGCTCCGGCCTGCCGGCGCTGATCAGCAATCGCACCGCGCCAGCCTTGACCGTGCAGGTGGAGCCCATCGAGACGGGCGATCTGCTCGTCCTGCGCATCCACGTCCCGAAGGCACGCCAGATCACGGCGACCAGCGACGGCATCATCAAACGCCGCCGATTGCGGCCGGACGGCCAGCCCGAATGCGTGCCCTTCTTGCCCCATGAGTTTGCCTCCCGCGAGTCCGACCTGGGGCTGATGGACACGAGCGCCCAGCCGGTGCAGGGCGCTACACTGGAGGATCTGGATGTCCTGGAGCGCATCCGACTCCGCCGGTTTATCGAGCAGTACAACGGTGACCGAGCGTTGCTCGCGCTGGATGACGCCGGGTTGGACGGCGCGCTGCGGCTGACGCTGCGCACCCCCTCGGGTGAACGTCTACCGACGCTCACGGGGCTGCTGCTCTTGGGTCGTGAGGACGCGCTGGCTCGATTGGTACCCGCCCACGAAATCGCTTTCCAGGTGCTCGATCAGGAGGCGGTGCGGCTCAACGAGTTCCTCCGCGCACCTTTGCTCGCGGCCCTGGAACGGGTGGAGACCCTGTTCAAGCCGCTGAACTCGGAAACCGAATTTCAGGATGGGCTGTTCCGCGTCCCCGTCCCCCGCTTGGACCCGCGCGCGTTCCGTGAGGCCTTGGCAAATGCGGTAACCCACCGCGACTATGCCCGCCTCGGAGCCGTCCATCTGCGCCTCGAAGACGACACGCTCTCTATCAGCAATCCGGGCGGGCTGGTGGAAGGGGTTACCCTGGGCAATCTGCTGGTCACCGAACCAAGGCCGCGTAACCCTGCCCTGGCGGATGCCTTCAAGCGCATCGGGCTGGTGGAGCGCACCGGGCGCGGCGTGGACCTGATCTACCGCGGCCTGCTGCGCTACGGCCGGCATCCACCGGATTATGGCCGCACCGACGCACACACCGTGGTTGTGCGGTTGAGCTTGGCCGACGCGGACCAGGACTTCCTCCGCTTCATCTTGGAGGTGGAGCAGAAGCGGTCCAACAGTCTGTCCCTGGACGAACTGATCGTGCTGTCGCTGCTCCGCCGCCACAAGCGGGTCAACAAGGCCGAGCTGGCCGAACAGATGCAGAAGGATGCCGTCGCCGTCGGGCTCGTGCTGGAATCACTCGTGGAGAGCGGGTTGCTCCAGGCCCACGGATCGACCAAGGGACGCAGCTACACCTTGTCGCCGTCGGTCTATCAGGCCATGGGAAACACCGCCGAGTACGCCCGTCAGGCAGGATTCGATGCCATTCAGCAGGAGCAGATGGTGCGAACCTACGTGCGTGAGCACGGGCGTATCCGACGGCAAGATGTGGTGGAACTCTGCCGCCTGACGCCGGATCAGGCGTATAAGCTTCTGCGCCGCCTGCATGATGCACAAGTGATTGAGAAAAAAGGAGATAAGAAGGCGTCCTACTATGTGCCCGGCGCAAAAATCTGACGTCGGCGCGTAAATTTATGCGCCTTTTGCCGCTATGCCGAGGCGCTGGCCACCGGAACCCCAAACCCGAGATCGACCTTCGACAGCCCGTGAACAGTCAAACCATCGTCTCCCGCACGGATAGGAAATCCAAGCGACCCCGAGCGTCCAGGTAGGCTCGGAAGAGGACGATAGCTGGGGGCGGGACGTGTGGGCAACGCCGAACAGCGGGGCTGACGGGCGTCGGGGGCGGCGAACTGACCGCGGTCGGTGAGTCTGTTGCCTCCGCCACCTCACGGCCGAAGGCGATGGCAGCGGCGCGTTGGGCGCGAGCACGCCGTGGTAACGATGGCGGTGGCGCCGGGGCGGCGGGATGAGTGCCGCGAGATGGTCGATCAGCTCCAGTGGGGTGAGCGCCAGCGCCGTGGTGCCGTCACGTTGTGGTTTGGGCAACCGGTAGACGACATGGGCGGCGTCGAGCAGCTCCAGACGCTCAAGCGCGAGCGGCGGGCGGGCACAGTAGCGCAGCAGCCGCTCCAGGCCGGCGCGATCCTGCGCGCCCACACGCACCGCGGCGTCAAGCGGGAGACCGCTGTTCGCCGAAGGTCGAGAACCAGCCAGCCTCTCCGGCCTTATGGGCGGCGGACGGGGGCGATGATCCCAGGGGCCAGGATTCGGCGGGCCACACCAACTAGTACAGCTGCGCCCAAGTCTCGTACGCAAAATCAATCGGCTGCCTGGCACCCGTCGGTATCGGTATCGGTATTGTCATCGATCCCGATACCGATCCCGCCAACGAACACAACTGGGTGTTTGTCGTCATTCGGCGCCGCTGTACTAGCCAATTCGCCATGGTCGCCGGGACAGGCCGCGCGCTGATCGCGCGCAGGGTCGGTGTCTGGCCCAGGGTATCGGGCGTATACTCCGGCCACATGTCCGCCGGCACCCTGACCCTTTGTGACGACTGTGGTCTGCTGCAGCAGAGTCCGCGGTTGCCGCCGCGCGGGTCGGCCCAGTGCGTGCGCTGCGGCAAGACACTGCATCGGCATCAGCCGGATAGCGTCAACCGCACCCTCGCCCTGACCCTGACCGGCCTGGTGCTGTTCATCGTCGCCAACAGCTTTCCCTTTCTCTCCTTCGAGATGCAGGGGCGCAGCACGGAGACGACCCTGATCACAGGCGTGGTCGACCTCACAGCCCAGGGCAAGGGCGAGGTGGCGGCGGTGGTGTTCTTCACCAGCATCCTGGCGCCGGGGTTGCAACTGCTGCTGCTCCTGATCGTTCTGACGCCGTTGAAGTTGGGCCGCCCGCTGCCTCCCGGCTTCCCGACCCTGTTTCGCTGGTTCAAGCGCCTGGTGCCCTGGGGCATGATGGACGTGTTCATGATCGGGATCCTGGTGTCGGTCGTGAAGCTGACGGACATGGCCAACATCGTGCCGGGGCTATCGCTGTTTGCCTTCGTTGTGCTGATCTTCGTGCTTGCAGCGGCACAGGCATCCTTGGCGCCGGACGTGGTCTGGGAGCGCGTACCGCTGCCGCCGGAGGCGCGGCGACCGCCGGCTCGCGGCGAGGTCGTCGTTGGCTGCGACGTTTGCGAACTGGTGGTTCCGGCGGGCGCGGCGAAGATCGACCGCCAGGGCCGTGCGCGATGCCCGCGCTGCACCGATGTGTTGCATCGACGCAAGCCGCGCAGTCTGGAGCGGACTTGGGCGCTGCTCATCGCCGCGACGATCTGCTATGTGCCGGCGAACCTCTACCCGATCATGGCCGTGACCTCGCTCGGGCAGACGCAGGCCGACACCATCCTGAGCGGCGTACTCTTCTTGCTGCACCATGGCATGTGGCCGCTCGCCATCGTCGTGTTCACGGCGAGCATCTTCGTGCCCTTGTTGAAGCTGTTGCTTCTGTTCTTCCTACTGCTATCGGTCCACTTCAAGTCGTCGTGGCAACCGCGGCGGCGCACGCTGATGTATCGTGTGACGGAGGCCATCGGGCGGTGGTCCATGGTGGATGTCTACGTGGTCACCATCCTGGTCGCGTTGGTACGGCTCGGGAACCTCGCCAGCATCGAGGCGCAGGCGGGCGCCGTGTTCTTCTGCGCGGTGGTCATCCTGACCATGTTCGCGGCCATGTCCTTCGACCCCAGGCTCATCTGGGATGCTATGGAGCAGGATCATGTCGGAGCCCGGAGCGGGTCCCCGTCAGTCGCGGCCACCTGAGTCGGACCCATCGACCCGAACGCCCCGGGACGAGCGATCCTCGGGCGCCGCGGCGGCTTCCGCCTCGGCGGAGGCGGCCGACGCGGCAAGCGATGACGGCGACGCCCTGCCCAACGCGCGCGTCGTCCAGCGCGAGCGCCCGTCCCTGGTCTGGCTGCTGCCGTTGCTGGCGGTGGCCATCGGCGGCTGGCTGCTGTTCAAGACGATCTCGGAGCGCGGGCCGACCATCACCATCACCTTCCCTTCCGCGGCCGGGCTCGCGGCGGGCAAGACCAAGGTCAAATTCAAGGATGTCGACATCGGCACGGTGACGGATATCGACGTCAGTCCGGACCTGAGCCACGTCATCGTGACCGCGGAGCTGCGCAAGAGCAGTGAGGGCTTTCTGGCGGAGGACAGCAAGTTCTGGGTGGCGCGCCCGCGCGTCACCGTGAGCCACATCTCGGGGCTCGAGACCCTGCTCTCCGGCGCCTATGTCGCCGTGGATCCCGGTAGCGGCAAGCGCGGTGAGCGCAGATTCGAGGGCTTGGCCGATCCGCCGGTCATCACCACGGACCGGCCCGGGCGTCGCTTCCGGCTACGCTCGGAATCGCTCGGCTCCTTGAATCTCGGCTCGCCCGTCTACTACCGCAGCATCCGCGTCGGCCAGGTCATTAGTTTCAAATTGGATGAAGACGGCGGTGCGGTGACCATCGACGTCTTCATCGCGAGCCCCCACCATAAGTTGGTCCACAACAACACGCGCTTCTGGAATGCGAGCGGGGTGGATATCTCCGTCGGTGCCGATGGGGTCAGCATCGATACGGAGTCGCTCGTTTCGGTTCTGGTGGGCGGCGTCGCCTTCAACACGCCGAATGACCTCGATGCCGATGCCGAGCCGGCGCGCGCTCATCGGTTCTTTCCGCTCTACCGCAGCCGGGCCGCCGCCAACGAGCAGGTCTATCTGCACAAGGAGCGCTATCTGATGATCTTCACGGGGTCCGTGCGCGGGCTCAAGGTCGGCGCGCCGGTCTCCATGCGCGGAATCCCCATCGGCCGGGTGTTGGACTTTCACCTGAAGTTCGACGACGCCAAGCTCCAGTTCTATATCCCCGTGCTGGTGGAGATCGAGCCGGAGCGCATCGGCTTCGTCGGCTCGCGCGAAGAGGTCGAGGCGGAGCGCTCCGAGATGGTGCGCAGACTCATCGATGCGGGGCTCCGCGCCCAGCTCAAGACCGGCAGTCTGCTCACGGGCTCGCTCTATATCGACCTGGACTTCCACAAGGACGCCCCGCCGGTGACCCAGTACGAGCGCGACGGCTACCGCTTGGTGCCGACCCTGCCCATGCCGCTGGAGGAGATCCCCAACAAGGCGGCCCATATCCTGGATCAGGTCGCGGCCATCCTGGCCAAGGTGAACGACCTGCCCATCGAGGCCATCGGCGACGACGTGCGCGCCGCAGCGTCCGGCGTGCGTGCCGTCGCGGACTCCGAGGATCTACGCCGCGCCATTACCGAACTGGCCGCCGCCCTCGGCGAGGTCCGAACCCTGGCCGCGGATGCCAACGCCGAGCTGATGCCCGATCTGGATGCTGCGCTGCACGGGTTGCGGCTGGTATTGCAGGAGGCCGCCGGAACCCTCAGCCACGCCAACGCGCTGATCGCGCCGGATGCGCCGCTCAGCGCCGAGGCGGTGCGTACAATGCAAGAGGTGAGCGCGGCGGCGCGCTCGATCCGTGTCATGGCGGATTATCTGGAACGACATCCGGAGGCCCTGATCCAGGGCAAAGGAGGCGGACGCTGATGCTGGTTTGGAGATCGACGAGGCCGCGGCTCAAGGGTGAATCGGCCACCTCGGAACGGGCGTCGGCCCGGTCGAGCGGCGCCCGCGGCTGGATCGGCTGGATCGGTGCGGCGCTGATCTTGGTCGGCTGCGCCAGCACGCCGCCGTCGCACTTCTATACACTGACGCCGATCCCGGACGCCGTGGGGCGCGCCGGCACTATCGCGACCGATGGCATCGCCGTCGGGCTGGGGCCGGTGACCTTCCCGCAGTTCCTCGACCGCCCGCAGTTGGTCACCCGCGATGGCACCAACCAGCTGACAGTGGATGAATTCCACCGCTGGGGCGGCACGGTGCAGGACGACTTCCTGCGCGTCTGGGGTGAGAACCTGAGCGCTCTGCTCGGCACCAGTCGGGTCGCACTCTTCCCGTCCGAATCGCGCATGCCGCTGGATTTCCGCGTGCTGGCGGAGGTGATCGCCTTCGAGGGCACGGCGCAAAGCGAGGCAGTCCTCAAGGTGCGCTGGACGGTGACCGACGAGCGACGTACGCGCAGTTTCGTCGCAAGGGAGGACGCCTACCGCTGCCCCATCACCCCAAGCCCGACGGTTGGCGCTGGTGCAGGGCGCGATGCGGGGGCCGCCGCGACCGCCCGCAATGCGGCCATCGTCGCGGCCATGAGCCGCTGCTTGGGGGACTTCAGCCGCGACGTTGCGGCGGTCCTCGGTACGCTGCCCAAGCCGAAGCCGCCCCAGCCACCGCCGATCATGTCGCCGCTGCCGACGCCGGAACGCTGAGCGTGGCATGGTCGGACGCTGTGATCCTTGGGATGCTCACATTTTTCTGTTCAACAGGGCTTGACAAGCCGGGGAGAGGCGACTATTGTGCACTGCAACAAATGCTGCAGCGCAGCATCGATCCCGAAGCGAGCCCCAACACGAGCTGGAGAATCCAAATGAGCAACCAAGACGTCATGAACACCTACACCGAGCTGACCAACCAGAACGTCGAGCGCGCGAACGCCCTGGGCGAGCTGAGCCTGAAGGTCGCCGAGAAGATGGCTACCCGTCAGATGGACGCCATGAACCTGTTCCTGGAGCAGGGCGTCCGCATGATGAAGCTGGCCACCGAGGCCAAGGGCTACAGCGAGCTGTACAAGGGCCAGGTCGATATGGCCAAGGACATGACCGAGAAGCTGATGGCCGAGTCCAAGGCCAACCTGACCCTGGCCGGCGAGATCCGTGACGACTACCGTGGTTGGTTCGACGCCGCGATGACCGACCTGAAGGAGAGCAACACCGCAGTGCGCAACGCCGTTACTGCCTAAGGTTGCTCGTGCGCCCGCCGGCGAGTCGCCGGCGGGTGTCGGGAAGGGCGGCGCCATCGCCGCCTCGGCATCCACCGGCCCTAGCGTGCCCGCACCGACGGTGAGAGCAGCAGGCCCCAAGCAGACACAGCGAGAGTAGATCATGACAGCAGCTCGGGTCGCCCTAGTTACGGGCGGTATCGGCGGCATCGGCACCGCCATCTGCCAGCGCCTGGCGCGTGACGGCTTCACCGTCGTCGCCAACCATCATCCGTCGGAGCAGGACGCCGCTGACGCCTGGAAGAAGGAACAGACCGCACAAGGTCTGGCGATAGGCACGATCGGTGCCGATGTCTCCTCTTTCGAGGACAGCCAGCGCATGATCGCGGAGATCAAGCAGCAGCACGGCCCGGTTTCTGTTCTGGTGAACTGCGCGGGTATCACCCGAGACAAGACGTTCAAGAAGATGGAAGAGGCCGCCTGGCGCGCCGTCATCGACGTGAACCTGAACAGCGTCTTCAACGTCACGCGCAACGTCTGGGAAGACATGCTCGAGGCGGGCTTCGGTCGCGTCGTCAACATCTCCTCCGTGAATGGCCAGCGCGGCCAATTCGGCCAGACCAACTACGCCACCGCCAAGGCGGGCATGCACGGCTTCACCATGAGCCTGGCGCAGGAAGGTGCGGCCAAGGGCATCACGGCGAACACCATCTCGCCTGGCTACGTCGAGACCGCCATGACCAAGGCCATGCGCGACGACGTGCGCGAGGCCATCGTCTCCGGTGTGCCGATGCGCCGCATGGGCCAGCCGGAAGAGATTGCGAGCGCCGTCTCCTTCCTGGTCTCGGACGAGAACGGTTACGTGACCGGCGCCAACCTGCCCGTCAACGGCGGCCTGTTCATGCATTGATCCAATTCGCGGGTCGCGGGGTGGCCCATAACCCCGCACCCGACAACGAGTCCTCCTCGTCTCTCTCATGAGACACTCTTATGCCCGGCTCCCCGCCGGGCTTTTTTTTGGGGTCCAGTCGGAGGAATCACGCCGGGAATCCTCGGATCGCCATGGTGCTGTCGCGTCGTCTCGCCACGCCATTGCCCCAGGGGCACGGCAAGTCACAGCGTATTGAAGTAGATCGCAATCAGGAAGCCGGCCAGGGTCGATAGGCCGACGACGCCGCCGCCCTTGTGAAACGCCTCGGGCAGCATGGTCTCGGCGACCATGGTCAGCATGGCGCCGGCGGCAATCCCTTCGATGAGAGCGAACAGCTCGGGCGAGGCGTCCACCAGCGCGACGGCACCGAGGGCCGCACCGACGCCGGTCATCAGCATGAGACTGGTCCACATGATGAGGATGCGGGGCACCTTGAGGCCCTGCTCCTTCATGCCCGCCGCACTGGACAGGGCCTCGGGCAGGTTCGCCAGAAGCAGGCCGCCGAGCAATGACAGGCTGATGCCGCCATCCGTGAGCACGTTGGCCCCGATGACGAAGGACTCCGGGATGCCGTCCAGGGTCATGCCCAGGAACATCGCGATGGCCGCACCCTTGTGACCGGCAACCCGGCGGGTCATGTCCGCCAGTGACGGCATCAGCTGGCCGCCGGCGACCCGCTTGGCGGCGCGATCCACCCAGGCGGCGGCACGCTTGGCGTCGAGGTGCTGGTGTTCGGTCAGGTAGTCACGCAGCGGGTTGCGTTTGAGGTAGCTTGCGAGGCGCTCGCGCAGTTCCGGGAGTTCGTCGATGAGTTGCTCGAAATCGCGGCGACGCAGCTCCGAGACCTCCACGTCGTCGTGGGCGACGGCGGTGGCGGAGTGGATGCCCTCGGTGAAGAAGGCGAAGCCTCCGAAGCCCTCGCCCGCCTCGACCACCTGCGGGCGGCGGTTGTGTTCATCCTGGTTGAAGAGATAGACGGTGCCGCTGCGCAGCAGGTATAGCCGGTCGGCGGGTTGGTCCTTATGGAAGAAGTTGTAGCCGTCCTCGGCGTGTTTGTGCACCAGTCTTGCGGCGATGCGCTCCAGGGTGGGCTCCGACAGACCAGGAAAGAACCCGAGCCGCGGCTCGTCGCGCATGAGTTCCACCGGTTCCTCGGCAATGGTGTTCGGCTCCACCGGGGGATCGTAGGCGCCTTCGGTGTCCAGTTCCTCCGCCGCATCCCGGCGCCAGTCATCGATACGTACCCGGTCCAGCCCGTAGCGTTCTTCGAGATAGCGTGCCAGCTCGTCGCCGTCGAGCAGCCCGTGCACCAGCTCTCGGAGCTCCGCGGAGTCCGCGAGCAGATCCATGAATTCGGCGCGGGGAATCACGAGCAGTTTGGTGTCGGCGCTGGTGTGGGCCTCGGTGGCTCGCGGCATGCCGGAGACGAAGCTCATGCGCCCGAAGGTGTCTTGGGGGCCGAGGCGCTCGAACACCCGACCGTCCGCGGCCGGGTCGCTCAGCTCCACGCGTCCGGAGAGCACGACATAGGCGCTGTTGGGAGGGTCCTGGAACCGATACAGACAACTATGGGCCGGCACGTCCTGGATCTGCACGATGCCGAGGAGGCGGTCCAGCGTCTCGGTGGATACCTGGCCGAGGGGACGCGTCCGGCGCAGCCCGGCCAGCACACGGCGCAAGCGGCGGCGTCCCTGGTTACGCCAGTAGGTCAAGGCCGTCGAGGGCTTGCGCAGGTAGCCGCCCTGTCGGCTCACGGCCCAGTCCAACAGCTTGAATAGCACACCGCCGCCGACGGCGCCCAACGCCAGGTCTTGGAAATGGCCGCGATCCACGCCCGGTGCAATGAGGTCGATGGTCAGCGCCGCCAGCAGTGCTCCGCCGCCGAAGGCGAGCAGGAACGCCATGACGCGGTCCGGCGGGCGCCAGACGACACCGATAACGGCGCCGAGCGGGAGCGTCGCGGCGCTGATGAGTCCAAAGACGAGGGCGGACAGAATGGCGGATTCGAAGGGCATGGACATCCGGGTAGGTGCGAATGGCGCCGCGACTGGAGGAGCCGCGGCCGGCGGCGCGACGGTGCGTCTAGCACACCATGATGCCGGCTAGTCGCGCTGGAAGTGTTGCCGTTGCATGATGTCCCACGCTGGCGCTCCGCGCCCGGGTGCCGAGATAGAATGCCCCATCCAACACCAACCGCACCGAGCGGGGGTCTCAGTTCCCTCGGCGCGGTCCACCGGATCGACGCCGCCCATGCACCGACCCATCGCCGCCATTGCAGTCGTCCTCAGCATCGTCGCCGCGGGCTGCGCCTCCACATCCGACAACTGCCGTGCGCCGGTGGGGGATCGCGCGCTGACGCCGGCCGTCGCCGCCGTATCGGAGGGGCGCGTCGGCGAACCCGTCACCTGGGGAGGGACCCTGGTCTCGGCGCGCAATCGGGTGGACGCCACGGACCTCGAAGTCCTCGCCTATCCCCTCAGCGACTGCGGCCGTCCGCTGATCGACGAGCCGGCTCGTGGGCGGTTCATCATCCGCAGCCCGGGCTATCTGGAGACCGCGGAGCTGCGGCCGGGCCGTAGCATTACGGCCAGCGGGCGCATCATCGACAGCGTCGAGGGGCGCATCGGTGACGCGGCCTACCGCTTCCCGGTCGTCGAGGACTCACGGCCGACGGTCTGGCCGGCGCGCGACCGGGGTTACGCAAGCGACCGCGCGCGGGTCAGGCCCTGGATCAGCGTCGGTGTCGGAGGTGGCCGCGGTTGGAGCGGAGGTGGCGTCGGCGTCTGGTTCTAGCGCGTCGCCCGTGCTCAGCTGTGCGGTCTATCCACTCAGGCGATTGTCGGAATGAAACATACCGCACGGCGCCGGATTCTCGTTCGCCTCCGCGAAGCGCCGACCCCCGCATAGTCGTTCTATGTGGGGGTCGGCGCGACAAGGTCGGCGGGCGAGAAGACAAGCCGGGTGGGGTGTTTCATGACAGAAATCGCCTCAGCGCACGAGGGCGCTGTCACCGTCACGACGGTTGCGATACGGCCTGTGGTGCGTTCTCATCGATCACGATGGCATCCGGATTGGGGAATCGCTCGACGACCCAATCGGGCAGCTTTGCCTGGTTGGCGTGATACAGCGCGTCCGATTCGACGATGATCAGCACCAGCACGGTGACCATCACCGGCAGGATGCCACCGCCTGCGACGAGCGCGATGGCCGCCTCTTTCATCATTCCGCCGTAGACGTGGGCGGTCCAGGCCAGCCCGATGGCCACGAGCAGCAACGAGAGCATCAGAATGAAGATCCGGCTGCGTCGCGCGCAGACCTGCCAGTGGCACATGACGTACCAGGGGTCCCGGCCGACAGCGCGCCGTGCGCGCCAGAGGGTGTAGCTAAGGATGGCGAACGAGATGGCCGGAACCAGTGCCATGACCCATGGGAAGCTGCCCGCGACGCCGCCGGCGGCCACGGCCATCAGGATGTGGTTGCCGATCAGGTTGGTGAGAAAGATCTCGTGCGGGACGTTGGCGCGCTTGATCTCTTCTGGGCTGACTTGGAAACGCATGGGCGCTTAACCTGATTGTCACGGTCGGATAACGAATCAGCATATCAGACTTCGCTGATGCTGATGACGCCGCCGGGCTGGCAGGCACGCGGCGGTCCCGAGGGCTCGGCGCGCTTTCGTCGAGGAGCTGTTGTTCCTGGGCAACATTGATGATGCGTTCTGGTCACAACTTGTTGCAAACCTGCGCCGCACCGAAACACTTGGTTAATGCCTTTGGCGGACTATGGCACCCAGAGTCCGAGGCACCGGGACGCTCCCGCCGCTTCGGGAATGTCGCAACCAAGCTGTAGAGGACTCCTGCCATGAGCTTCGATCTCCTGTCCATCGCCGGTATCGCCTCCGCGCTCGTCAGCGGCGGCTTCGTCGTGCTCTTGGTGGCCGCGGAAGACCGGCTAGAGCACCTTGTCGATTGACCCCTCCGGTGCAACCGGAAACCGGCCGGGGACCTCCCCGGCCGCCCAATGCTCGGGGTGAGCGCGGCGCCGACCCCGGAGGGGAATGGGCCGCGATTGCCTATCGCAGGCCCGTTCGAGCCATACAATCCCCGCAACACGCCCAGGCGCAGCAGTGTCGAAAGCCAAGCGGCGGCGGACCCGTCATCGGCGAGGCGCTTGCGATAGACGATGTGGTCGTTCTCGTCGCTCGAGAAGCACGAGGCTGTCCGTGGCGGGTTTCTGGATCCTGGGACGATCGCGCGGTCTTGGACTGGCGGTAAGGCAGCGACCAGCAAGCGGGGTGCGGGCCTGTTGCCTCTTAGCGATCAAAGGACCATTTGTGCAATGCGGGGATAACGGAGGGGCTTCGAAACGAGGGAGCGGCGCGAGAGAATGGCACGAACACTCGCGGACGGACCTTCACCGAACCCCACCATGTTGTTGTCCCTGCCCACCTGGATCATCCATCTGCTGACCGTCAGCGAGTGGCTGGCGGCGATGCTGCTGATCGAGCGCTATGCTCGGCGGATCGAACGGCCGCGGCTGCGGCTGTTCGCCGTTGCCATGCTGCCGCACCTGTTGGCGGGCTCGCTGGTGCTGGCCTTCCACGCGAGTGGGGATCGGGCCGGCTGGTTGCTGGAGGCGTCGCGGGTGGCGACCTTCTGCGGCAGTCTGTGCCTGCTCGCGGCCGGTCTCTTGCTGCTACGATCGACGCGGGTGCCGCCTGGACTGCTCGCCGGAGTGGTGCTTGTGGCCGGACTGTTCGCCGGGATTGCGGGCTGGGTGCTCGGCGACGGCATGCCTTCGATGCTGCCGCTGGCGAACCTGGCCTATCTCGCGTTTCTGGTGGTGCTGGTGGTGGTCGCGCGGCAGGACCCGGTGCTGTTCTCGCCCATCACCGTGTTCGGCTTCTGGTTCCTGCTGGTGTTCGTCGCCGTGACCATCGCCACGACGCACGTGGCGACCCACCGGCTCGGGCTCGCCAGCCTGTCCCACGCCGATCTGCTGCACGGCGGCAGCGAGGCGCTGCTGTCCGTCAGCAATTTCCTCATTGCCTTCGGCGCGTTCCGGCGGCTGCGCAAGGCATAGACAGGATCGGCCCGGCACAGGCGGGACAGGGCTGCGACGGCGGATGTGCTCCGCCGACCTGTCCTACCGAGCTTCTTGAGCTTCGGCTTATTGGTGATCGATTTTGGAGGGTGACAGAATGCAGACGTCTTCGCCGGTCTTGCGCCGGCTCCTGCCCGGCGGTCCCGGCCAGCGTCGCCCGCCGCCCGCAACCGTCGCGCGGGTGGACCTGGACCGTCTGCTGGGCACCTGGTACGAGGTGGCGCGGCTTCCGAGTCTGGAGTCGGACGGACCCTGGACAGACAGCGTGGACGTAACGGTGACCTATGCGCAGGACGCCGCTGGACGCATCACCGTGCAGACGGCCTCCCGCAACGCGAAGGGGCGCATGCGCCGCTCCGAGGTCAACGGCAGGGTGCAGCCGGCGGACGAGAGCGGGGCGAAACTGATCCTGCGATTCTTCGGGCTGATCCGGGGTGATCTGTGGGTGATCGGCCTGGACCCGGACTACCGCTGGGCGCTGATGGGGACGCCGAGCCGCAAGCGGCTGTGGCTCATCGCCCGCGCGCCGCGCATTGAGCCCGAGGCCTACGAGCAGGCCATGGCGGTCGCGGCAGCACAGGGTTATGACGCGGTGCGGGTCAAGCTGACCGAGCACCCTGCCGCTAAGCACTGAGGTCGGTCCGAGCCAGCGCGACGATCACCACTCGTCGGTCTGAGGAGAAGCCATGCCGGACATCGTCGAGACGGTGATCGGGCGATGGGCATCGGGCGCAGCCGCGCCCGGCCACGTTGAGGGTCGGGTTGGCTGCCGGCTCGACGCGACTCCCTCGACGTCACTCTGGATGCGAGCCGGTGCCGCAAGCGCGCTAGTGAGGTGGATTGCCACAGACCAATGGCCGCCTGATCGGCATCGCCGGCCTTCGCGACCTGATCGGCGGGGTCGAAGCCGTTTGAGGGCTCGACCTCAACCGCGCCGAACTCGAACCTGCCGAAGATAGGGGCATCATCCCAGGATCATGGGTTCGCGACCATCAGCGGGCGGGGAACGCTGGGCGGAGTCAGCCTTAAACCTAGATGGAGCAGTCGACCGCGCCGACTTCCATGTAAGGCGCTGACTTGCTTCCGGTTTCATGGAGAATCCGACATCACCCTGTAGGTGATGGGCGTTACGGTCGCCATGGCACGCCCCGCGGGCCGCCCAGCTCTGTTACAACTCCTTGGAATAGCGTGACTATTCCGCGGCGTTGCGCCTCGCTGGCCAATTTGGGATCAGGCCCGCGGGACGCACCCTGACAACCGTCCAACTACTCCATCTAGGCTAAAACGTCGACGGAACACCGCTCATGCGGGGAAAGACCAAAGGCGACGGTGGGGCTTCAGGACTGACGGATGATGTCGACAACCCTAGCAGAAGCATGGATTATAGTGCTGATCCCCGTCGGCACTGCTGCTGGCCCCGCCGCGCGCGGCGCCCTCGCGCGCCGGGCAGCCGGCCGACCGGGATCCTGTCCAGTTCACTACTAGCCGCTTTGCTGTCGCGTGCGACCACAGCCGGCAATAAGACGACAACGAGGAAGACAACCCAATGGCACTTGACCAATCCGTGCGCTATAGCGATCTCAGCTTGCGCGAAGATGACCTGATCTCCGGTGGCAAGCACATTCTGTGCGCCTATAAGATGAAACCGCAAACGGGCTACGGCTATCTGGAAGCCGCCGCCCACTTTGCGGCCGAATCCTCGACCGGCACCAACGTCGAGGTCTCCACCACCGACGATTACACCAAGAATTTCGACGCCATCGTCTACCATATCGACGAGGCCACCGAGGAGATGCGCATCGCCTATCCGATCGACCTGTTCGATCGGAACATGACCGATGGTCGGATGATGCTGGTGTCCTTCCTCACCCTGACCATCGGCAATAATCAGGGCATGGGTGACATCTTGCATTCCAAGATGTACGACTTCTTCATGCCGCCGCGCGCCATCCAGCTCTTCGATGGCCCAAGCAAGGACATTTCGGACATGTGGCGCATGCTCGGCCGCCCGATCAAGGACGGCGGCTACATTGCCGGCACCATCATCAAGCCGAAGCTGGGTCTGCGTCCGGAGCCCTTTGCCGCCGCCGCCTATCAGTTCTGGCTCGGGGGCGATTTCATCAAGAACGACGAGCCGCAGGGCAATCAGGTCTTCTGCCCGGCCAGAAAGGTCTATCCGCTGGTCTATGATTCGATGAAGCGGGCGATGGACGAGACCGGCCAGGCCAAGCTGTTCTCGGCCAACATTACCGCCGACGATCACGTCGAGATGTGCGCGCGCGCCGACTTCATTCTCGAGGCGTTCGGCCCCGACGCCGACAAGGTGGCCTTCCTGGTCGACGGCTATGTCGGCGGCCCCGGCATGGTGACCACGGCACGCCGGCAGTATCCCAACCAGTATCTGCATTATCATCGTGCAGGGCATGGTGCCGTGACCTCGCCGAACTCCAATCGGGGCTACAGCGCCTATGTGCTGGCCAAGATGGCCCGACTGCAGGGCGCGTCGGGTATCCATGTCGGCACCATGGGCTACGGCAAGATGGAAGGCAGCAAGGACGATCGCAACATCGCCTACATCATCGAGCGCGACAGCTATACCGGCCCGGCCTACCATCAGGAGTGGTTCGGCATGAAGCCGACCACGCCGATCATATCCGGCGGTATGAACGCCCTGCGGCTGCCCGGTTTCTTCGAGAACCTCGGCCATGCCAACGTGATCAATACGGCCGGTGGCGGCTCCTACGGCCACATCGACAGCCCGGCCGCCGGTGCGCTCTCGCTGCGTCAGGCCTACGAATGCTGGAAGGCGGGCGCCGATCCCATCGAGTGGGCCAAGGAGCACAGGGAATTCGCTCGGGCGTTCGAGTCCTTCCCGCATGATGCCGACGCGATCTTCCCAGGCTGGCGCGACAAGCTCGGTGCTTCGGCCCACAAGTAGGCCGCCGACCTGTCCAATGCACGCCCCCGTTCCACCGGGGGCTTTTCATCTGCAGCGATGCATGGAAGCCTGTCCCGATTCGCGACCGACAAGGCGGTGACCATGACCGAGCACGAGCAAGCGCAGTACCTGATCCAGCAAGAACCCTACTACCAGCCGCTTCATCAAG
>JANQFX010000037.1 GCA_028277725.1 Thiohalocapsa sp. | reverse complement strand
TTCTGTCCGATGAACGCTCCGATCCGCATGCGAAAACCGACGCGCGGCCCGTCAAATCCTGCCGGATGTGGCGAAAAAGGCACGATTCCACCCGAGACTCGGACCGGCCCGGTCGGCGCGCGCCAATCGAGGAACGGACTTCGGCCCATTTGGGCGTATAAGGTTCTGAGCTTTGTGGTCGACTCGGAGCCCGGTTCACCAGCGTCCAATGCTCAGCCTGAGCGGCCCGATCAGATCAGGAGGTCACCCGTGCAGAGGTCCATCCAACTTGCCGTCGCCTTCCTGTTCATGCTCGCCGCCGGCCCGGCAGCCGCCGCGCCGCTCGGGCCCTTGCCCCAGCTTGCCGGCGTCGGCACGCCGGCGCTGCGCGTCCAGGGACTTCAGTTGCAGCTCGGCATCCCCGACGGCCGAATTCTGAGCGCACTGTCCCGCAACGGCTACACGGACATCAAGATCACGCGCAAGCAGCTGACCAAGGCCCGGGCCGAGGCCTGCAAGGACGGCAAGCGGTGGGATGTGGAGGTCGCCTTCGACGGGCGCATCCGGCGGGCCAATCCGATCGGCGACTGCCGCGCCGTCATCACGGCCAAGGTGGCGCGCCAGATCCTGCGGCGCCAGGGCTTCAGCGCTATCCAGATGGCGTCGGACGGACAGGGCTTCGTGGCCACCGCCTGCCGCGGCAACCGCCGCTTTCGGGTCGCCATGAACCCGTTCGGAGACATCCACCATGAGACGCTGCTCGGGCGCTGCGGCGGCGTGCTGACGCAATATGACATCGCGGCACTGCTGCACGCTCAAGGCTACAGCCGGATCGACGCCAAGCGCGTGCGCCGGGGGCAGTTCTCGGCCGAGGCCTGCCGGGGCGACGATCGGGTGGCGCTGCGGATCGGGCACGACGGCGCGATCCTGAAGGAGCGGCGCATCGGGCGCTGCGATCCGCCCATCCATCCCGCCACCATTCCCGCCGTGCTCGCCCGCTATGGCTTCACGCGCATCGAGATCGTCGACCGACGGCTGCCGCGCTATGTCGCCCACGCCTGCCGCGACACCGAGCGCCTCCAGATCAGCCTGAACCGCTTCGGTGAGATCGTCGGCGAACGGTCGATCGGCCGCTGTCAGCCGCGCCTGAGCGTCGCCGCCATGGAGACGCGGCTGCGCGACATCGGCTACCACCCGGTGCGCATCGTCGAGCACTCCGACGCCGGCTTCGTCGCCGAGGTGTGCGAGGACGGCACCCGGCTCCGGCTGGAGCTGACCCGCTATGGGGAGACCTTGAGCGAACAGCGGTTGGGCGAGTGCCGCTCGCGCCGGGTGCGCAAGATTCTCAGAGAGCTCGAGAAGGACGGGGTGCGCGGCGCCACGGCCTTCGTCGAGGGATGCCGCAAAGGCAAACGGGTGCGGATCCAGCTCGATCCCCAGGGGTCGTTCGTCGAGCGCACCGTCATCGGCCGCTGCCGCTAGAGCATGATCCAATCTGATCGATGCTCCAGCTTTTTTGTTTTGTCGCGCATTTTATCCGAAACCCGGTTGCCACTTTTCGGAATGCGCTTTGGCAAGGAGACACATCCATGATTGTCGCACAGGGTTTGACTCTTTCCTCTCGCTCACGCTCGGCCTTCCTGGCCGCGCTCGCGGCCGTCTGCCTGCTGGTCTTTGCCCCGCCGCTGCAGGCGGCTGACAAGCCCGCGCCGGAGAAGCTGCAGGCGATGGTCCAGTGTCTGATCGGCTGCAAGAAGGGCGATACGGCGTGCCAGAAGGCCTGCGTCACCGAGGCGTCCTCGCCGGCCTATGCGGAAGCGGCAGGGACCTGCGCCAGCGCCTGCGCCGACGCCCTTGCCGTGCCGGGACAGACCAACAAGGACGATCTGCTGACCTGCGTCCAGGCCTGCGAGTGAGCGGGGCCGCCGGCGCCGCGGGCGTCAGGCGGATTGGCTCTCGGACTGCGCGTTCCCGCCGAGGAACGCCGCCAGGGCGCCATGCAGCTCGGCGGCGCTCACCGGCTTCGCCACATAGCCGTCCATGCCGGCGGCGAGATAGGTCTCGCGGTCGCCGGTCATGGCATTGGCGGTGAGCGCCACGATCGGCAGCTTCGCCGCCGGCCCGTCTAGCGCCCGGATGGCCTGCGTGGTCTCGATGCCGTCCATCCCCGGCATCATGATGTCCATCAGCACCAGATCGAAGGCGTCGCGCTCCAGGGCCTCCAGCGCCGCCTTACCGTCGGCGGCGGTCGCGTGGGCCAGACCGAAGCTGTCAAGGAAGGCCTGGATCAGCAATTGGTTCGTCGCATTGTCCTCGACGATCAGGACGCGCCCCGAGAGCGGTGGGCCCGCACCCGGCGCGGCGCGCGTGTCCGATGCCGCCGGCGTGCCGGCCCCGCCCGCCTCCTGGACGCGCACCGTGAACCAGAACAGGCTGCCCCGGCCCTCCACGCTCTTGCAGCCGATCTCCCCGCCCATCAGCGTCGCGAGCTGCCGGGCGATGGTGAGACCGAGGCCCGTGCCGCCATATCGGGTGCCCACCGAGGCGTGCCCTTGCGCGTAGGGCTCGAACAGCGCCGCGCGCTGCGCCTCGGCGATGCCGATGCCGGTGTCGCGCACCTCGAAGCGCAGCGTTGTGCCGGTCTCGTCCTTGGCCCAGGCGACGCGGACCCGGACCGAGCCGGATTCGGTGAATTTGAGGGCGTTGTCGACGAGGTTGTCCAGGACCTGGCGGATGCGGGCCGGATCGCCGACGAAATCCTTCGGGCAGCCCGCCGCCAGCTCGACGCGGGCGGCAAGGCCCTTGTCCGCGGCCCGGGCCTGCAGGGCCTCGGCGAGGGACCGCATCATGGCGGCGAGGTCGAAGCGGGCCGACTCCAAGCGGAAGCGCCCGGCGGCGAGCTTCGAATGGTCGAGCAGGTCGTTCAGAATCGTCACCAGGCCGCGGCCCGACTGACGCAGCGTCTCGGCGAACTGGCGCTGCCGGTCGTCGAGCGGGGTGGTCAGCAGCAGCTCGGCCATCGAGATGACGGCGCCGAGCGGCGTGCGGATTTCGTGGCTGACCGTGGCCAGCAGCTCCGCCTTGGCCCGGCTCGCCCGCTCGGCCTCGTCGCGCGCGGCCCGCTCGGCCTTGAGCGCGCGTTCAAGCTGCTCAATCCGGGCGGCAGCGTCGTCTGTCGCGGAAAGCTGGGCGTCCATGGCGTGCGGCGTTGGTTGGGTGGGCCCTGAGTATCCCGTCGCCTTTGTTAACGAAAGGCTAACGCCCCGCGCGGGCCCCGCTCAAATCGCCTGCCCCACCAGGCGGCGGATGTCGGCCGGGGTCAGGCCATCCGCGCGCAACGCTGCGAGACTGGTGTCGCGCTGCGACTTGGCGAGCTTGCGTCCTTGCGCGTCGGTGATCAGGCGGTGGTGGTGGTAGAGCGGCTCGGGCAGGCCGAGCAGCACCTGCAGCAGCCGGTGGATGTCGGTGGCCGCATAGAGATCCCGGCCGCGCGTGACGTGGCTCACGCCCTGGATCGCGTCGTCGACCACCACGGCCAGATGATAGCTTGTCGGCACCTCCTTGCGGGCGATCACCGCGTCGCCCCAGCGCGCCGGGTCCGCCTGGATCACCTCCTGGCGGTCGCCGTCGATCTCCGTGAAGGTGAGCGGGCTGCCGTTCCTCTCCAGCGCCAAAGCGAGGGCCTTGTCCATGTCCAGGCGCAGCGCGAAGGGCGCGCCGCGGGCCTTGCGCGTCTCTATTGCCACCTCCGGCAGCCCCTTGCACAGGCCCGGATAGAGCGGCGCGCCGTCCGGGTCGAGCGGATGGGCTGGGCTTGTGACCGCTTGTGCGATCTCTTTGCGCGTCGCGAAGCAGGGATAGAGCACGCCCAGAGCGTCAAGCTGATCGAGCGCTTGTCGATAGGTCGCGAAATGCTCCGACTGCCGGCGCACCGGCCGCCCCCACTCCAGCCCCAGCCAGGCCAGATCGTCCAGGATCTGCGCCTCGTACTCGGCGCGGGCGCGGGTCAGGTCGATGTCCTCGATCCGCAGCAGGAAACGCCCGCCGGCGGCCCGCGCCATGTCGTGGGTGACGAGCGCGGAATAGGCGTGGCCCAGATGCAGCGCACCGTTCGGGCTCGGCGCGAAACGGAACACGGGGGCGGTCATCTCTTGCGGCATGGCTGCGGGCGTTGCTTACTCTTGAGTGTTCTCCATATAGCCGAAGCCTGCGCGCAGCCAGGAGCCCCTCGATGACCTGCCGGATCATCCGGACCGAAGCCGACATCGCCGAAGGCGCCGCCGCGCTCGCCGCGGTCTGCCGCCATATGCGCGCGGTGCTCGACGCGGTCGGAACGCCGCCGCTCAGACGGCGCGAGAACGGCTTCGCCGGGCTGGCCCGCATTGTCGCCGGGCAGCAGCTCTCGGTGGCCAGCGCCTCGGCCATCTGGGGACGGCTGGAGCGGGCCGTTGTGCCCTTCGAGCCAGGTCCCTTCCTCAAGAAACGGGAGCAGACGCTCCGCGCGGCCGGGCTCTCGGCCGGCAAGATCGCGACCTTGAGGGGCGTCGCGTGCGCCATCGACGACGGCACTCTCGATCTGGCCGCTTTGGCCCGCGCCGACGATGAGACCATCCACGAAACCCTCACCGCGCTCAAGGGCGTGGGCCCGTGGACCGCGGACATCTATGTGATGTTCTGCCTCGGCCGCGCCGACGCCTGGGCGCCGGGCGACCTGGCGCTGCGCCACGCGGTGCGCGATGCGACCCGGCGAGACGGGCTGCCGGATGCAAACGAAATGACCGATATCGCACATATCTGGCGGCCCTGGCGCGGCGTGGCGGCGCGGGCGCTGTGGGCCTATTACGCCATGCGGCGGAAAGCGGGGAGCGCCACGCCGCTGTGAGGTGGTGCGCCGATGCCCACCGCACTTCTTGCCCGGGGCACGCGCATGATCTATCCCTGCCCCTCGGCACCGAGT
The DNA here is from genome assembly GCA_028277725.1 of Thiohalocapsa sp. GTDB lineage: Bacteria > Pseudomonadota > Gammaproteobacteria > Chromatiales > Chromatiaceae > Thiohalocapsa. The sequence continues at coordinate 30,306 of JANQFX010000037.1, read as the reverse complement.
CGTCGCCCCGTACACAAGCGAAGCAGACCCGCATGAAGATCAACGGCAACGAAATCCGCCCCGGAAACGTCATCAAGCACAAGGGGGGCTTGTGGGTGGCGGTGAAGATCCAGGCCGTGAAGCCGGGCAAGGGCGGCGCCTTCAATCAGGTTGAGCTGAAGAATCTGGTCGACGGCACCAAGCTCAATGAGCGCTTCCGCGCCTCCGAGACCGTGGAGCGCGCGCGCCTGGAGCAGAAGAAGCATCAGTATCTCTACGCCGAGGGCGACATGCTGACCTTCATGGACATGGAAAGCTACGACCAGATCTCGCTGCCGGCCGATTTCATCGGCGAGCGCGCCGCCTTCCTGCAGGACGGCATGACGGTGGTGGTGGAAAGCCATGAGGGCAAGCCGATCGGCGTCTCGCTGCCCGATCAGGTGACGCTCGAGGTGGTCGAGGCCGAGCCGGTGGTCAAGGGCCAGACCGCGGCTTCCTCCAACAAGCCGGCGGTGCTCGAAAACGGCATGCGGGTGATGGTGCCGCCCTTCGTGCAGACCGGCGAGCGGATCGTCGTCGACACCAACGAACTCACCTATGTGCGCCGCGCCGATTAGGCTAACAGCGCAATGCCAGCCTCCGCTCTCATAAACGTCATGACCGCCGCGGCCCGCAAGGCCGGGCGCAGCCTGGTGCGCGACTTCGGCGAGGTCGAGCAGCTACAGGTGTCGCTCAAGGGTCCGGCCGACTTCGTCTCCGCCGCCGACCGGCGGGCCGAGGAGACCCTCTATGCGGAGCTGTCGCGCGCCCGGCCCGGCTACGGCTTTCTGATGGAGGAGCGCGGCCTGGTGGAAGGGCCGGACAAGACCCACCGCTGGCTGGTCGACCCGCTCGACGGCACCACCAATTTCCTGCACGGCGTGCCGTTGTTCGCCATCTCGATCGCCCTGGAGCGGGAGGGCGAGCTGATCGCCGGCCTGATCTACAACCCGGCGAGCGGCGAGACCTTCACCGCGGAGAAAGGCAAAGGCGCCTTTCTCGACGACCGGCGGATCCGCGTCGCCGGCCGCCAGGAGCTGCAGAGCAGCCTGATCGTGACCGGCATTCCGCACCGGGGGCGGCCGGACCACGAGCTGTTCCTGAGCGAGTGCGCGACGGTGATGCAGACCGTCGCCGGCCTGCGGCGCACCGGCGCGGCCTCCATCGATCTCGCCTGGGTCGCTGCGGGACGCTTCGACGGCTATTGGGAGCGCAACCTGCGCGCCTGGGACGTGGCGGCGGGCATCGTGCTGGTGCGCGAGGCGGGCGGCTTCGTCTGCGACCTCGACGGCGGCCAGCGCATGCTCGACACCGGCGCCATCCTGGCCGGCAACGAGGCCGTGCAGCGAGGCCTGCTCGCCCTGCTGCGGCAAAGCGCAGCCGCCGCCTGAGCAGCCGGGCCCGCGTCTGCGGCATGATGCTGCCGTTTTTCACGTCAAACTAATCGGCTAGTCTTGGCCCGCAGCGTCGCGCGACGCGCTCGAACAGGCATCGAAACCGACCATGACCGCCCCAACCCTTCACGTTCAGCTCTCCCGGCCGCACAGATTCGTCTGGAACATGCTGTTCTTCCTGGCGCTGGTCGGCCTGATCGGGGCCATTCTCTACGAGCCGATCTTCAGGGCGTTCCAGGCCAACACCGCTCTCAACGGCCTGATCGTGTTCGTGCTGCTGATCGGCATCGCCTACAGCTTCCGGCAGGTGCTGCGGCTGTTTCCCGAGATACGCTGGGTCAATGCCTTCCGCATCGCCGACCCGGGGCTGAAGACGGAGAAGCTCCCCGTCCTGTTGGCGCCGATGGCGACCATGCTGCGGGACCGCACCGGCCATGTGTCGCTGTCGACGCTGTCGATGCGCTCGATCCTCGATTCGATCGGCTCACGGCTCGACGAGGCGCGCGACATCTCCCGCTACCTGGTGGGCCTGCTGATCTTCTTAGGCCTGCTCGGCACCTTCTGGGGCCTGCTGGAGACCATCAATTCGGTCGGCACGACGGTGGGGGCGCTCAGCACCGACGGCGCCGACGCGCTGGTCGTTTTCGAGGAGCTGAAGGCGGGCCTCGAAGCGCCGCTCAAAGGCATGGGCACGGCGTTTTCCTCGTCGCTGTTCGGGCTTGCCGGCTCCTTGGTGCTCGGCTTTCTCGACCTGCAGGCGAGCCAGGCCCAGAACCGGTTCTACAACGAGCTGGAGGACTGGCTGTCCGGCATCACCGAGCTGCAGCTCAGCGAGACCCTGGCCGGCGGCACGCCGCCGCAGCTCCGCCTGGCCTTGCTCGACGTGCAAAAATCGGTCGGCGAGCTGAGCGGCAAGCTCGACAAGGATACGCTGAGCGACAACTCGACCGCAGCGGTCAAGGACCTCACCGACGGCGTCAAGACGCTGATCGAGCAGATGCGCGCCGAGCAGCAGGTGGTGCGCGAATGGGCCGACGAGCAGGCCCAGCAGCAGCAGGAGCTGGCGCGGGTGCTCAAGAGCCTGTCGGGCACGCCCAAGCCGCCGCCCCGCGGCCCCAAGGACAAGGCGACATGAGCCTGGCGCGGACCCGCCGCCGCAGCGAGGGCACCGGCTACTGGCCGGGCTTCGTCGACGCCATGGCGACGCTGCTGCTGGTGGTCACCTTCCTGCTGTCGCTGTTCATGGTGGTGCAATTCTTCGTCACCCAGGAATCGAGCGGCAAGGACACGGCCCTGTCGCGCCTCAACGCGCAGATCGCCCAGCTGACCGAGCTGCTGGCGCTCGAACGCTCCTCGAAGAAGACGCTTGAGGACAATATGCTCGGGCTGACGGCGACGCTGGCCAGCGAGAAGGCGGAGAAGCAGCGCCTGCAGGGGCTGCTCGGGACCCAGGACGGCGAAAAGGACGCCGCGACGGCCCGCGCCGCCGCGTTGCAGGGCGCGCTCGATGAACAGAAAACGCTGAGCGCTGAGGCGCTGGCCCAGGTCGAGCTGCTCAACCAGCAGCTCGCCGCCCTGCGCAGTCAGATTGCGGCGCTGGAGGAAGCGCTGGAGAAATCGGAGCAGCGCGATCGGGAAAGCCAGACCCGGATCGCCGATCTCGGCAAGCGGCTGAATGTGGCGCTCGCCCGCAAGGTGCAGGAGCTGGCCCGCTATCGCTCCGACTTCTTCGGGCGGCTGCGCACGGTCCTCGGCGAGCGCGAGGACGTCCAGATCGTCGGCGACCGCTTCGTGTTCCAGGCCGAGGTGCTGTTTCCGTCGGGCTCCGATGAGATGAACCCCCAGGGCCTGGCGCAGATCGACAAGCTGGCCGGCGCGCTGAAGGACGTGGCCCGCCAGATCCCGCCGGGGATCAACTGGGTGCTCCGGGTCGACGGCCATTCGGATTCGCGCCCGATCGCGACGCCCCAGTTCCCCTCCAACTGGGAGCTGTCAGCGGCCCGGGCCATCTCCGTGGTGCGGCGGCTGATCGCGCAAGGCGTGCCGCCGCAGCGTCTGGTCGCCGCCGGCTTCGGCGAGTTCCAGCCGCTTGAGCCGGGTGACGACGAGGCGGCCTTCCGCCGCAACCGCCGTATCGAGCTGAAGCTGACGGAGAAGTAATACCGACGACCACTGTCTTTGACTCGTCATGCCCGGATACCCGCTTTCGCGGGCACAGGCCTGTTCCGGGCATCCATTCCGTTACGTCTCAGCGAATTGAGAAGCCAATGGAATTGACCCCCGGAATAAATCCGGCGGTGACGACGGAGGTCAGGCTCAAGTGCCGCTGGAAAAACCCACGCGCCTTCGGAGGGCAATCCGGGCCACTGAGGAGATTAGATAATTAAGTATTTTCAATTATTTGTTGTCGCCCACCCTCGGCACAGATCGCCCTAATTCACTCCCGAGTGGGCCAAGATTGTGCCAGATGGGCCCGTTATTGCAGGATATTTGTCCTTTGCGCCTTCGTAATGGCACTGGCCACGCCTTTTGGAACTCCTGCCTCTCCGGCAAATAACTCCCACTTCTTTACGGCATCATGGACCTGCTTAACGATCTCTTCCGCGCGTCCTCGCTTCATTGAGGCGTTCGCTGCGCAAGCCTTGAAGTCTTCGATATCAAACTCGTCACGCTTGCCGTTAATCGACATCTGGTGCGAACTCGTCCAGGCACCGCTCGGATTGTAGCTGTAGGTCATGTCGAAGGCGGGCGACAAAGACCAGTCTCCATTCCGGCCCATCAAAAATGCGATGTTCTTGACGTGATCGTCCTGGTTGCGCCCGATGATATTGAAGGCCATCCGGCGAAACTGTTCTTCGATACTGTCCATCGGCAATTCCAGCTTGCGGATGGTCTTGAGCGCCTGCTCATAGGAATGCGCCCCGGCTTGCCTAAAATCGAAATGCTCGATTGCACCAAAAGACTGCATATGAATCTTCCCGCCATTGTCGGTCCGATCGAAACGGCGGGTCATGAAATGCGAGCGCCCGTTCTCCTTCAGGAGCCTGCATTCTTTCATGTCGATGCCTGCTTCCAGTGCCATCTTGTAGTAGGCGTATTCGATCAGTCCGTAGCCTGCCGGGTCTTCCAACTCCTTGTCCTTGTTGCCTGACACCCCGTCGAATTTCAGGAGCCAGTAGGTAAATCCGGAGTTGGTCTTGACCTGCCCGGAACGGACCTCATTGGTTTGCGGATTCCACGCGATGATCGCTTTGGCGCGCGCGCCCCCCGCCGATGTGCCGACGCGCAGGATTTCCTGCAATGAGGTCTTGCGGTCGGCAGGCGCAAACGATCCTTCCATTTGATTGCGCTTTGTCAGTATCTCGCTGGCCAGCTCGACCAGCGCCTTGACATCGACTGCCTCTGAGCGTGAACCGGACGGACCTTGCGACGGGACATATTCCAATGCCCCCATGCCGCGATCACCCGTATAGCAAAGGCGCTCGACTGGATTGAAGCTATCCGGCGAACGGCCCTCTCTGGCCAGCCATGCATTGATCAGCGCATTACCAAAATCGTCCGGCAATGAATCCGCCAGCAATCCGGGCAAGCCGTGAAATGTCTCTTTGGGCAATGCCGGAAAGGAATAGATGCGGTTCGACAACTTCATGCGTACCGGCGAGACCTCGATACTGCTATGGATGAATGCGGAATCGTACTCAAAATTTGCATAACCTCGATCATCGTCCCAGCTGACGGCACCGATATCCTTGCCCCATAATCTGACGGTCGCGGTTGTCATTCATCGTCCCCCCACGACCAGGGTTCTTTTGTTTCGACTATGGTCGGTGATGATGATGATGCACGCTGCCTTTGCTTGCCGTGCATTTTTGCCTGTTGGATCGGACTAAGCGGCGGCTCGGGAACAAGCGTCTCCAGGTTCTCCAGCAAATCCAGCACCCGTAGTACTCGGATGAAATTTTGAAGCTGGGAAGACTGGCCGTTCTCCAGCCTGATCATCGTGCGCTCCGAAATCCCGGCTTCATCCGCGAGCGCGCTTTGTGTCATATTCCGGTTTAAGCGATAGCGTGAGATACGCTCACCGAGCTCCCCAAGAGTCGCCTTATCCGAGTTTTCATCAAGAAATTTCATAACATGCCAGTTATGTCGCTTCAGGGGGGCTTTCAATATTTAATATGACATATTTGGCATATTAACGCAACAATGAGGCAAACTAGCAAGCTGCCATATTTGGCATATTGAACGCGCTAAATCACTTAAAAAGCCATTTCTGGCATATTAACAAACTCTAGCGATGACAAAGGCCGCTCACGCGACCTCTGCCTTCTGCTCCTGTAAAGCCGCTTGATGATTGGACAAACGTGTTGATCCGGAACCGGAAGATGGAGCGCGCAGAGCGCTACATGCATTTCAATGAGGGCCAATTTCGACCGATTTCGGAAGCAATGAAGAAACTGGCTGCTGCGCGCAACAAGGCTGAGCCTCAATAGGTCCGACAGAGGCAGAGGGAGGACTCGGCTCGAAAGATGCCTCTGACGACCGCCCTCAAAACATCTCTGTAGCAGTTACACAAATGGCGCACCCGAGAGGATTCGAACCTCTGACCTCTGCCTTCGGACGACCTAGACCCTCAGTCCTCGAAGGGATCCTTCATCAGGATGGTGTCGTCGCGCTCGGGGCTGGTGGAGAGCAGCGCCACCGGCGCCTCGATCAGCTCCTCCAGGCGGCGCACATATTTGATGCAGTTGGCGGGCAGATCGGCCCAGGAGCGCGCGCCGGCGGTGGACTCCGTCCACCCCTCCAGCGTCTCGTAGACCGGCTCGACCCGCGCCTGCGCCCCTTGCGCGGCGGGCAGATGGTCGAACGCCTGGTCGTCCAGCCGATAGCCGGTGCAGACCTGCAGCTCCTCGATGCCGTCGAGCACGTCGAGCTTGGTCAGCGCGATGCCGTCGATGCCCGACACCTTGATGGTCTGGCGCACCAGGCAGGCGTCGAACCAGCCGCAGCGTCGTGCGCGGCCCGTCACGGTGCCGAACTCGCGGCCCCGCTCGCCCAGCAGCCGCCCGGTCTCGTCTTCGAGCTCGCTCGGGAACGGCCCGCCGCCGACCCGCGTTGTGTAGGCCTTGGTGATGCCGAGCACATAGCCGATGGCGCCGGGCCCCATGCCGCAGCCCGTGGCGGCCTGGGCGGCCACCGTGTTGGAGGAGGTGACGAAGGGATAGGTGCCGTGATCGATGTCGAGCAGCGCCCCTTGCGCGCCCTCGAACAGGATGCGGCTGCCCTGCCGGCGGTGGTAGTCGAGCAGCGCCCAGACCGTGTCGACGAAGGGCAGGATCTTGGGCGCGATCTCCTCGAGCTGCGCGTACAGCTCCTCTGCCGAGACGACCGGCTCGCCAAGACCGCGCCGCAGCGCATTGTGGTGGGTGAGGATGCGCTCGACCTTGGGGCGCAGCGTGTCCAGGGTCTGCAAATCCATCACCCTTATGGCGCGGCGCCCGACCTTGTCCTCGTAAGCCGGACCGATGCCGCGCTTGGTGGTGCCGATCTTGCCCGCCCCCGCGGCCGCTTCCCTGAGCGCATCCAGCTCCCGGTGCAGCGGCAGGATCAGGGTTGCGTTCTCCGCGATCCGCAGATTGTCGCGGTCGATGGCCACGCCTTTCGCCCGCAGCGTGTCGATTTCCTCGGCAAGCGCCCAAGGATCGATCACCACGCCGTTGCCGATCACCGCGAGCTTGCCCGGGCGCACCACACCCGACGGCAGCAGGGAGAGCTTGTAGGTGACGCCGTCGATCACCAGCGTATGGCCGGCATTGTGGCCGCCCTGGAAGCGCACAACGACGTCGGCGCGCTCCGACAGCCAGTCGACGATCTTGCCCTTGCCCTCGTCGCCCCATTGCGAGCCGACGACCACCACATTGGCCATGAGCGTGTGTCCTGTCCGGGCGGTGCTGTGGCCGCTACATCACACGGCCCCGCACGCCGTGCGGGGCCGTCCGCCAGCATAGCCCGAGTCGCGCGGACAGGCGAGCGGGATCGTCGGGGTCGGACACGGCGCGATCTTCTCTCTTTGTCATCCCGGCGGACCATCGGGAGAGCCGGGATCCAGGGGCAAGAAACCTCGGCCGACGCGCTTGGCCCCTGGGTCCCGGATAGGCGCTGACGCGCCTTCCGGGATGACAAGTGGGCGGTTAGCGGCGGCGAGTGTGTTACAAGGCTCCCCGCGGCGCGCCCTTTCCGACCAAGGCTGCCTTTCGGCGGACGCGCCACCCTGTCCTTCCGAGTGACCAGAGTCCCGAACGCACCCGTGCCCCGCCGCTTCGCCCACGCGCTCTACGCCAACGCCTTCCTGCTGTTGTCGCTGACGGCGCTGTTCTGGGCCGGGAATTTCGTCCTCGGGCGCGGCGTGCACGGCCATGTGCCGCCGGTGGCGCTCGCCTGGTGGCGCTGGTTCCTGGCCACACTGATCGTGCTGCCCTTCGCGTGGCCGCATCTGAAGCGCGACTGGCCGGTGGTGCGCGAGCACTGGCGCATCCTGGCGCTGCTCGGCGTCACGGGCGCCGGGCTGTTCAACACCTTCGCCTATATCGGCCTCAACCACACCACCGCGCTCAACGCGCTGGTGCTGCAGTCGAGCGGCCCGGTGCTGATCGTGCTGGCCACCTTCGCGCTGTTCGGCGACCGCGTCTCGCGGGCCCAGGGGGTCGGCATCGCGCTGTCGTTCATCGGCGTTCTGATGATGGTGGCGCGCGGCGACCTTGCCGTGCTCGGCGGCCTGACCCTGAATGCGGGCGATCTGGGGATTCTCGCCGCCGCGCTCACCTGGGCCGTCTATACGGCGTTCCTGCGCCGGCGGCCCGAGATGCACTGGCTCAGCTTCACGGTCGTGACCTTCGGCGTTGCCGTGCTGGTCAACACACCGCTCATGGCCATCGAGCATCTGTCGGGCTGGCAGCTACAGCCGACCCTGCAGACCGTGGGAGCCATCGCCTATGTGGCCGTGTTCCCCAGCGTGCTGGCCTATATCTTCTACAACCGCGGCGTGGAGTTGATCGGCGGCAACCGGGCCGGCGTGTTCATGCATCTGGTGCCCTTGTTCGGCGCCGCGCTCGCCATCGGCCTGCTCGGCGAGCAGCCGCGCGCCTATCACGCGCTCGCTCTGGTGCTGATCCTCGCCGGCGTGACGCTCGCCGCGCGCAAGGGCTAGGCGTCAGGGGCAGTTCTCGTAGGGCCAGAACCAGCGCGTCAGCCACATCTCGCCAGGCTGGAAATTCTGCCGAATGCACTGGGCGTATTTCGCCCCGCAGGGCTCCTTGTCGAGGTCCCAGCGGCCTTCCTTCTTGATGTACTCCGCTTTGCAGCGGGAAAACGCGTCGCGGCATTTGCCGAGCACGGCGCACTTGGCCTCAGCAGTGCGCGGGCGGTCCTTTTTCGCTTGCGGTGTTCTCTCGCGCGCACGAGTCGGCGCCGTTGGCGCGGTCGCCTCACTGAGCGGCTGATCGGGAGCGGCAGCGCGCGGCGCGGGCCGAGGCCGGGGCAGCGGAACACCCGCTTGGTCGGGAGAGGTCGATGCGTCGACGGCGGCACTGGCCTGCGGCGCGGCGGGCTTCTTATGCGGAACCGGCACAGATGTGCGCTCACGCGGCGCCGGGTCCGCGGCCGCTTTCTCTACCGGTGGTGCAGCCGGCCGCTTGGCCGGTGCCGGGGGCACCGCGCGGTCGGGCGCCGGCCGGGGCGGGGCCGCGTCGTCATCCGGCTGAGGGTCCGCCACCCGGTCCGGCGTGTCCGGCAGTCTCACGGGCGTCGGTGCGCCCGTCTCGCCCACCGGCTGTACCGCGGGCGCAGCGGTTGGATCGGGGCGTCCAGTCTCGGACTCCGGGACAGGCGCGGCAGGCGGCGCGGCCTCCGGCGATGCCTGCGCCGGCGGCGGCGTCTCGGTCGGCTTCCTGTCCGGCAAGGTCACGCGGCGCGGTGGCGGCGGGCGCCGGTCGGGCGGCGGCACGACCTGAGGCCGTGGCCGCTCGGCGTCCCAGGGCATGGCAACGGGCAAGTCGCCGTCCGTCGCGCGCGCCGGGGCCGGGCCCAGCATGGACCCGCTCAGAACCACGAACAGAACACAGGCAAGACCCCTGAACGACACGGGTGCACCTCCCCGCCGCATGATGCCGCAACGCGAGCCCCTGCAAACGGACCACTAGAGCATGATCCGATCTGATCGAATCGGATCGATGTTCCGGTTCTTTGTATTGTCGCGCATTTTGTCCGAAAATCGGTTCCCACTTTTCGGAATGCGCTCCAGGGTCCGGACCCTAGGGTCCGGACCCACAAATGTCATGCAATTCTGTTCGATACGGGCGGTTCAGATGCCAGCAAGCGGCTCGATGGACAGGCCTGAGTCTATTCGAGAGCCGATTGCGCCGCAGATGGGCCGCCCGTATCGAACCCTGCGGGCGCGTTCCTTAACGACTCCTTAATAAAGAATTATCGAAAAGTTAAAAATACTTGGCACCGCGGAAGTCGAATTGGCGCGATTACGGTTAAGCGTCTATTAAATAAATCCCCCCATAGTTCCAAAACGAAACAGATCGGAAGAATCGAGTCCGTGAACGGGCGAGCGTGTTCGATCTGAGCGGAAAGGTGACTGAGATGGGAAAACTGAGCAAGACAATCGTTGTGGCATCGGTGCTGGCGATCAGCCCGGTCGCTGCCGCGAGCGCCGCCGATCTGGGCATTCCGGAGCCGATTCCGGTGCCGGTGCCGGCTCCTGTGTCCGTGCCGTGCTGTGACGCGACCTGGTATTTCAAGGCCTTTGTCGGTGTCAGCAACCAGGAGGTCGACGAGTTCACGAACGACATCATCGCGGCCGGCAATTTCACGATCTTCAACAAGGAATTCGACAGCGCGCCCTTCGTCGGCCTCGGCGTCGGCTATCAGCACAGCGATAAGCTGCGTTTCGATGTGACCGGCGAGTATCGCGGCAGGGCAACGTTCCACGGCTTGGACAAGAACAACACGGCGCAGTCGTCGAACGACTACTCCGGCTTCAAGTCGGAATGGCTGTTTCTCGCCAATGCCTATTTCGACTTCGGCGACTTCCACGGCGTGAAGCCATATGTGGGCGCGGGTGCGGGCGTCGCAGAGGTGACGCTGAGCAACTTCACAGACACGAACGAGCGGACTGGCGGCCACCACTGGGCCGCCGAGAACTCCGAATGGAACTTCGCCTGGGCGCTGCATGCGGGTCTCGCCTATGAGGTCAGCGACGCGCTGACGCTCGACTTCGGCTACCGCTACCTCAATCTCGGCGACGGCGTGACCGGGACCTTCCAGACCTACGACGGCACCGCCTCTCCGGGCCCGCTGGAGCTGAAGGACATCGTCTCCCATGACATCATGGTCGGCCTGCGCTGGACATTGGGCGAGGAGTGCTGCGCGGCACCGCCGCCGCCACCGCCGGTCTACGCGCCCCCGCCCTACAAGTAGTCGGCCTCCCTTTCAGGCTCGTTCCGCGAAAACCGTCCGCCGCGCGTCGGCGGGCGGTTTTTCTTTTCTCCCCGGCGAAGCTCGGCGTCGAGCGGTCGGTGGATAACAGGCCTGCGTCCGAAATGCGCATTGACTTGAGCGCGTCGCCCGCGTAGTGCCGCCCGTGGGACACCCCTCCCCAACGAGGGGCGGCTATCTGGAAGGGTAGAACGCCATGACGAAACCTGCAAAACCGGCCGCGCGGCCGGCCAATCCGCGCTTTTCTTCCGGCCCCTGCACCAAGCGGCCCGGCCATTCCCTGGAAAACCTCAGGCACGCATTTCTCGGCCGCTCCCATCGCGCGGGCGACGGCAAGGCGCGCCTGAAGCAGGCCATCGACAGGACCGCCGCGCTGCTGCGTTTGCCCGACGGCTACCGGCTCGGCATCGTCCCGGCGTCCGACACGGGCGCCATGGAGATGGCGCTGTGGTCGCTGCTGGGCGCGCGCGGCGTCGACGTGCTGGCCTGGGAGAGCTTCGGCAAGGGCTGGGTCACCGACGTGGTCAAGCAGCTCAAGCTGCCCGATGTCCGGGTGCTGGAGGCCGGCTACGGCGCCCTGCCCGACCTGGGCCAGGTCGATTTCGCCCGCGACGTGGTGTTCACCTGGAACGGCACCACGTCGGGCGTGCGCGTGCCAGACGGCGCCTGGATCGCCGACGATCGCGACGGGCTGACCATTTGCGACGCCACCTCCGCCGCCTTCGCGCAAGACCTCGACTGGCCCAAGCTCGATGCGGCCACCTTCTCCTGGCAGAAGGCACTGGGTGGTGAGGCACAGCACGGCATGCTGGTCTTGAGCCCGCGGGCCGTCGAGCGGCTGGAGGCCTTCACGCCGCCCTGGCCGCTGCCGAAGATCTTCCGGCTGACCAAGCAGGGCGCGCTGATCGAGGGCGTGTTCCGCGGCGAGACCATCAACACACCGTCGATGCTGTGCGTCGAGGACTGGCTGGACGCCCTTGCCTGGGCCGAAGAGCTGGGCGGGATCGAAGCGCTGATCGCCCGCGCCGATGCCAATGCGGGCGCGATCGCGGACTGGGTGGCGCGCACCCCCTGGGTGGACTTCCTCGCCGCAGTGCCGGAAACCCGCTCCAACACCTCGGTGTGCCTCAGCATCGTCGATCCCGCGATCACCGCGCTCGCTGACGAAGCGCAAGGCGCCTTCGCCAAACGGATCGCGGGGCTGCTGGCGGAAGAGGGCGTGGCCTATGACATCGGCGCCTATCGCGACGCGCCGCCGGGCCTGCGCATCTGGGCCGGCGCCACGGTCGAGCGTACCGATCTGGAAGCGCTGATGCCGTGGCTCGACTGGGCTTACGAGGCGGCCCGCGCCCAACTCGCAGAGGCCGCCTGAGCGGCATTTCCACACAACCAGACCAGGCGCGGCAGACCGAGACGGCCCGCGCTCACAGGAGAGGGACCATGGCACCACGCGTGTTGATATCCGACCAATTGAGCCCGCTGGCGGAGGACGTGTTCCGGCTCAGGGGCATCGAGTTCGACGTGAAGGTGGGCCTCGACAAGGCCGAGCTGGCCGAGATCATCGGCGACTATGACGGACTTGCCGTGCGCTCCGCGACCAAGGCCACGGAGAAGATCATCGCCGCGGCGGACAAGCTCAAGGTGATCGGCCGCGCCGGCATCGGGGTCGACAATATCGACATACCCGCGGCGACCGCGCGCGGCATCATCGTCATGAACACGCCCTTCGGCAATTCGATCACCACGGCCGAACACGCGATCTCGCTGCTGGTCTCGCTGGCGCGGCAGATCCCGGCCGCCGACATCTCCACCCAGGCGGGAAAATGGGAGAAGTCGCGCTTCATGGGGATCGAGGTCACCGGCAAGACGCTCGGCATCATCGGCTGCGGCAATATCGGCTCCATCGTCGCCGACAGGGCGCTCGGCCTGAAGATGAAGGTCGTCGCCTACGATCCCTTCCTGTCGGCGGAGCGGGCCACCGACATCGGCGTGGAGAAGGTGGAGCTCGACACCCTGCTGGCGCGCGCCGACTTCATTTCGCTCCACACGCCGCTGACCGATAAGACCCGCAACATCATCGATGCGAAGGCGCTGAAGAAGACCAAGAAGGGCGTGCGCATCGTCAACTGTGCCCGCGGCGGCTTGATCGTCGAGGCGGACCTCAAGGCGGCCCTTGAATCGGGACAGGTGGCCGGCGCGGCGCTCGACGTGTTCGCCGACGAGCCGGCCCGCGAGAACCCCCTGTTCGGCATGCCTGGCGTCATCTGCACGCCGCATCTGGGCGCGGCCACCACCGAGGCGCAGGAGAATGTCGCCGTGCAGGTGGCCGAGCAGATGGCCGACTATCTCCTGACCGGCGCCATCACCAACGCGGTCAACTTCCCCTCGATCACGGCGGAGGAGGCGCCCAGGCTCCGGCCCTTCATCAGGCTCGCCGACCAGCTCGGCTCCTTCGCCGGGCAGCTCACGGAGACGGGCCTCAAGGGCATCCGCCTCGAATTCACCGGCGACATCGCCGAGCTGAACACGCGCGCGCTGACGGCCGCCGCTCTGGCCGGGGTGCTGAGGCCGATCCTGCAGGACGCCAATATGGTCAGCGCGCCGGTGCTGGCGCGCGAGCGCGGCATTGCGCTCGAAGAGGTGACGCGCGACCAGGAAGGGGCGTACGAGGGCTATATGCGGCTCACCGTGCTCACCGAGCGCCAGGAGCGCTCGGTCGCCGGCACGGTGTTCTCCGACGGCAAGCCGCGCATCATCCAGGTCAAGGACATCGACATGGAGGCCGAGCTCGGCCCCAACATGCTCTACACGACCAATGCGGATAAGCCCGGCTATATCGGCGCCATCGGGACGCTGTTCGGCGAGAACGAGGTCAATGTCGCCACCTTCCATCTGGGGCGCGACAAGCCCGGCGGCGACGCCATCGCGCTCATTGAGGTGGACACGCCGATCAGCGACGAGGTGCTGTCCAAGGTGCGCAAGCTGCCCCATGTGATGCAGGCGCAGCGGCTGAGATTCTAGGGGGAGTCCTGCGCGTCGGCCGGCGCCTCATCGAGCAGCTCGATCTGCTCGGGGTGCGTCGCCTTGATGACCGGCCCGTTCCAGACCTCGATCCAGCCGCGCACCCGCACCCACCGTCCGGCGAGCGCCGCCAGGGGCACGTCGGATTTGTCGAACCGCTTGCGGTCCCGCGCCCGCACGGCGACCGTGAAGTCCTGCCGGTAATCGGCACCGAAATTCAGGAATGTCCAGGCGCGCCGGCGCGCGACCGCGTGGACCCTGCCCTCGACGATCTGAAAGGCATAGCGCCGCTTCAGCAGCGCGGCGGTGTCGTCTGCGGCCCGGACCGCATAAGCGTCGAGCCGCCACAGCCCGGCGCGCGCCTCCCGCGCCTGGGCCTCGCGCCGCTGCAGCGCCCGCAGACAGGCGCGGTTTCCGGGGAAAGAGTAGGCGCGGGCGTGGCCCTGCTCGATGAGCGCGCCCTGGACCCAGCGCTGCTCGGGCCCGTCGCTCACGAACACCTGCGCCAGCAGGCGGTCATGCCGGTCCCGCTTCCGCGCGCCGAAGGCCAGCGCCACGGCGCGGCCCACCACCAGACGGGCGAGCGCGTTCCTGGCCCGCACGGCGGGCGGCCAGGGCCGCTGCTCCTTCCACCAGGGCGGCGCCTCGGGAGGCAGCGCGCCGACCAGCCGCACCGTCTCGCCCGTTTCCAGCACCAGGGTCTGCGCGTCGAGAACCCGGGCCACGCTGCCCGACCTCTCGGGCGCCAGATCGCAGGCGGGCGCGGCGGCACCCGGCAGCGGGCACGCCCAAAAGCCCAAGATCAGCACGGCGCAGCGGATATAAGCCATTGTGCCAAATCTAACCCAAATGAGACCGCTTCCGTCTTGACGCCGCTGCGGCAGGGCGCCCCTGCATGTGTCTTCGATCACGACCCGGTGAACCGCGGGTCGCGTTGGTCCGTATGAAGAGACGGGCAGGATCGGGCACGAGCATTCAATGGACTATCTCATCGCCTATATCGCGACGGCGGTGGTGTTTTTCGCCATCGATTTCGTTTGGCTGGCCAAGGTGGCCAAGAGCTTCTACTGGAGCCGGCTCGGCGGCCTGCTGCGCGACAAGCCGAACCTGGCCGCGGCCTCCGGCTTCTACGCGGTCTATCTGATCGGCATCGTCATCTTCGCCGTGGTGCCGGCGCTGCAGGCGCAGTCCTGGACGACGGCGCTGGTCTATGGGGCGCTGTTCGGCTTCTTCGCCTATGCCACCTATGACATGACCAATCTGGCCACGCTGAAGGGCTGGTCGGTCTCGGTCGCCGTCGTCGACATCGCCTGGGGCACCGCCCTCACCGGCGCCTCGGCCACATTCGGCTATCTCCTGACGCAGCTCGTCTTGGGCGGTTGACGCGCCCTGCGAGGCGGCGGTTGCCGGTGTCCAGGGGCGCTCCACTCGTGATAAGAAGGCCTGCGGCGCCAGCGCCCGCGCGGAATGGCGCGCCGCGCCGCACGGCCCCGTAGCTCAGCTGGATAGAGCACCAGATTCCTAACCCCGCCTCAGTACGCCAACCAAAATCAACCGACGCTAAATAACGGCGTACTTCCAACACCTTACGACACATAATCCGCAAATACGCGCTGACGGTCGTCAACAGAAAGCGATGACCGTCCGGTGCTTGCGGCTGTGCTTTTCAATGAGGTGAGATATGGCGGTGATGAAGCTGACCGAGGCCAGGATCACGTCTCTTCCATTCGGCTCTGGCATCCACCGGGACGAGACGGTCAAGGGCCTGATGGTTATATGCCACAAATCGACAAAGACGTATGCGGTGCAAGGCGACGTGCGCCGCAATGGCAGGCACGTCCGAACGGTCAGGACGAAGATAGATCGGGCCGATCGCATCGGCCTGGCCGAGGCCAGGCGAAGGGCGAAATTGCTGATGTCCCAGATACAGTCTGGTATCGATCCGACTGCGGGGCCTCCAGAGACGGGCATCACTCTGGCGGAAGCGCTAGATGCGCATATCGCTGAGCGAGACCTGGCGGAGACGACGCTGAGGGAATACCGGGCTCACATTCACAAATACCTGTCCCGCTTTCGGAGCCGCGCGATCGCTGACATCTCGCGCCACGACTGCCGGGACCAGTTTGAATCAATGAAGCGCCGTCATGGTAGGACCACCGCAGCCTCAGCGATGCGGACGTTGCGCGCTGTCATCAATACGGCGATGAGGATCGATGAGACGATACTCCGCAACGCGACTGAGGCGGTGCGGATACCCATCCCGCCTGTGCGCAAGGTGGAGCCCATCGACCTCAAGGCCTGGTGGGCGAAAACGGGAAGTCTCACATCGCTCATGCGTGATGTTCACCGAGCTCTCCTCCTGACGGGAGCCCGCCGGACCTCGATGCTTACCGTTCGCCGCGAGCATGTGGACCTTGAGCGCAGCATCCTCACCTTCAAGCACATGAAGACGGGCGGGGAGCTGATTTTCCCTATGGGACATCGCCTGACCGAAATTCTCCGTAGGAGAATGGAGAAAGATGAGATGCTCAACTCGCCTTGGCTCTGGCCTTCTCGCACGAGCAGCTTGGGCCGCATTCGGGAGCCGAAGCGTGTCGGACTTCCGAGCCCTCACGAGCTCAGGCACCTCGCGCGCACAATTATGATTGCCGCGGGCGTGCCTTATGCCGAAAGTGCACTCCTGCTTGGGCACAAGTTGCCGGGTGCCAGTGGCGGGTACGTACATCCAGAGCATCTGGTGGAAGCGTTGCGGCCTCACGCCCAGGCGTTCGAGGACCACATTTTCGCGTCCACCTGACAGTGACGCGAAGTGTTGGTTGACACCGGTTAGCGCCAGTGGGCATCGTATTGAAAGAGGTCGTCGGCCTCCATTCCAGACAGTGAAACAGCACGCGATTTCACAATGTGCACTCGTGCGCCTTGTGACACGCGAAGCAGCGCAACCCTGTCTGGAAAGGAGGAATAGGTGACCGAAATCCAATCATCTGACATCCCTGAACGTCAGTGGCTCACGACAGACGAGGCCGCGGACTATCTGCGCCTGAGCCCTGGCTCGCTCAGGACGTTCCGCTCGATCGGAAAGGGCCCCCGCTACCACAAGGCAGGCCGTGCGGTGCGCTATCGGCGCGATCAGCTCGACAGCTATCTCAATGGCGAGGCTCAGTAGTGCCGCATCCATGCCAAACCTAGACGAACGGCAACAAAAACGCTCATATAGTGAAGTAATTGAGGGATGTCATCGAAATGTCCGTTAAAATCCGAGCTGTTTGTACGGAATACTTACGCGGTTCCAAAAAAAGAACCGTCAGGATCGAGTTGCAACTCATAAGCAAGATAGGGAGGCTATAAATGAATGATCATCCGTCCGAGCCGCTTACCTACGATGGTCACGATGTGTACGATTTCCTGACGCTGGTTGATCCATATGGCGTGGGCTACGAGCGTCTGGTGCGGTCACTCCGTCAGGCGACAGCGGGCGTCGATGGCGGTAAGGCCATGACCATGCACTTCATTTCTCGCGGCCTGGTCCTTGCCGGTCGCCAGCCCTATGAGCTTGATGGGGAGGTGGCTAAATGGTGGGAGGAAGCCACTCCCGCAGACGATCTTCGACAGATCGCGCGGGACGAGGCCGAGAGGCATAGGAACCTGGCGTTCGATTTTGAACTATCCGAAAACCACCCCGATCGGATCGCAATGGTCGTGAAAGACCTGGAAGAGCGAGCTGACGAACTCGAAGCCTGGGCTGCACGCCCAAGGCAAGACGCACTCGCTCGCTACGAGGAAGAGGCAGCCGCAAAACCTTGGCCAGTCGAACTGCTATATGAGCAAAAACACGGAGCAAGGAATGCCCGCTTCTTCCTCAAACAGCGCCCCAGCCGCATTATCTCCTGGGAAGGCATACCGTTTTCATTCGAAGATGGCATATGGGCAGAGACGTCTGATGAACGGCTCGAAACGGAGGTGCGTGCGACCGATCCAAGGGACGCGCTTGATGTCGATAACGTCAGGAAGGTAGTACGCGGCGTCCACCAGCTTACCGCCATTCAGGCGCGCCCATTCGAATGGCTGGCGGCAACCGGGAGCGAACCGGCGACTGAGGATTTGGTCCTCTTTCGAAACGGCCTGCTGGACGTGACTAATGGCAAGTTGATTCCCCATGATGGCCGTTATTTTGCGACGGGTCTGCCGGACCATGATTACGACCCCTTTGCAGAATGTCCGACATGGATGGGTTGGCTCGAGGAGGCGCTCGATCCTTCGTTCCATCCAACGGTGCAGCAGTGGTTTGGCTACTGCCTGACACCGGACGTACGCGCTCACCACTTCATGAATTTTCTGGGCGGCACGCGTTCAGGCAAGTCGACGGCGCATAATGTACTTCGCGACCTCGTCGGTCCGCAGCACGCGGCTTCGGCGATGATGCCGGACCTCGGCTCGGACTTCGGTATGCAGGGCCTACTCGACAAACGGCTCGTCATCATCCCCGATGCCCATGACGCGCCTACAAGGAACAGAGCCGCGGCGCTAGAACGCATCAAGAGCATCACTGGCGGTGATGAAGTCTCGATCAACCGCAAACACCTCGCCATTGTGAACGCAAGGCTGAGGGCACGCATTGTGATTACCTGTAACCGGCTGCCGAAGTTCATAGACGAGAGCGGCGCCTTGGCGGCGCGTATGATCGTGGTCCGCTTCGACAGGTCGTTCAGGGGTCGCGAGGACAGAAATATGGGTAAGAGGCTGAAGGCCGAGATGAGCGGTATTGCCAATTGGGCACTCGAGGGATTGCTGGAATTGCGCGATAACGATCTCCGGTTCACGGTCGGTGAACTCGGCCGATCGGAGGTCGAGGATGCCGCTCGGTCGCATTCGCCTGCGTTGAGGTTTGCCGAGGCCAGGTTGACGGTGACTGGAGATAATCAGGACTTTACGCCTATGGCTGCCGTGTTCCGTTCCTACAGAGACTGGGCGATTGACGAAGGTCTGAAGCGGAATGAACTGCGGAGTCAGACAGACCTCGCTCACGACATCCGGACCGCGCTTCCTGGCATTCGCTACACACAGAGGCGCCGGGATGGAAAACAGGTGTACGGTCTCGCAGGCGTCTCGGAAGTGATATTGCCATTCGAGGACGAGGAGGGTTTCGGCCTCGAATAGGATCAAGGCGTCACAGTCCCTCACATGACGCTCAATGCCTTGATGTCATTGTAAAAAATGTCAAATTCGGGCTGATCCCGCACGTCAAATGACACTGCGTAAAGTCGCAGCGCGCGAATATATGCTTGTGCGCCTCTACTCTGCAGTTTGCGTTTTTGATATTTCATAATTTTCATGTGACAGTAGGAAAGCCTGAGAAAATATAACAATATCAAACCATTGGCCGTCACATGACAACATCAGATAACGATGTGACCCCTCGCTTTGGTTTCAGGGAAAAACGATCAAAACAAACAGCACTGGCATCTTTCAGGGCCAGAGACAGCGCACTATGAGCGCGAAACGAGCGAGAAGCTGTGCCTGAGTTTCTGGTGGCTTCAACGACAGAGCATCAGACTATTGATCGGGGAAGCGCTCCCCCTGAACACGAGTCCGTCCAAGCGCTTGGGTTGTGTTGCCGCGACCGGGCACCGGATCAGGCACAGCAGAGGGATGAAACGTCATGCTTCCTACCGCTGTGAAAGACGAGTTCATTGTCCTCCTGATGGAGACTGGCAACGTGTCGAAGGCGGCGCGCCGGCTCGGAATCAACAGGATGACCGCCTATTCATGGCGCGATGACCCCGAGTTCGCGGACCGATGGGACGCTGCGCTCGATGCAGCGCGAGACGGATTGAGGGAGCGCGTCGTGGAGACGGCATGCGCTCTGGGCATCGGTGAGTGGGTCCCTGTGATCGATCCGATTACGGGGGAGCCCGAACTGGACGACAACCTTGAACCGGTCATGCGCTTCAACACGCAGAACGTCGATGCTCGGGTCCTGATGAAGCTCATGGACAAGACCATGAGGGACGAAATACGGCGGGTCGATCAGCGCACGGCGGTTACGAGCTGGTCCGAGCACGAGGTGAAGGTCGTCTGCTATTCGCCGGAGGGCGAAGTGATCGATGCGGAGTTCGAGGAAGCCGATGGAGACGGTTAGGGTGCAGTTCGTCGCAAGCGACGGGACCTATCGTAAGCAGGGCCTGCGCATTCGCGCCGGCCCAGGAAATGGAGAAGGCTCCCTCCACGACGAGTTCGAGCGCGGCGTGCGCACGCCCCTTGCGGGAGATCAAGCGAGGCGAATGGTCCTCGCCTGCGTCACCAATCCTGAGCTGAAGGCCTTCGTTCGCTCGCTTCCCATCGCGCGCACGGTGAGTGTCACGGACCTTGCGGACTCCGGCGCCGGCTAACCCCTTCTTTGCCGCTGATCGATCGCCTGTAGAGCAGACAATCCCAGGTTTGCTGCTCCATCGTTTCTCTGCAGACCGCAAACGCTGGTCCGCACACGCATGCGCGCGCGTCACGATAGCGAAAGCAATGACGAACGAGGGACCCGAACATGCTGGAAGCGCTGCAGGAGCGACTGGCCAAGGCGAGAGCGAAGCGGGATACAGCGGCGGCCGAGGTTCCCGAGCTGCTTCTCGACGGCGAGGAAGCCAAGCTCAAGGCGCGGCGGCGCCTGCGCGATCGGGCAGCTGGCGAGGTGCGGGACATCGAAGATGCCATCGCGTGCCTGTCGCACCGCAAGCGGAAGGTCGACGAAGACGCCGAAGCCGAACGCAAGCGTGCGGCACGGGAAGAGGCGAAGCGTATCGCCGCCGAGCGAATTCAGGCTGCGCGGGTCGTCGATCAGGCGCTTTCTGCGCTGGAAGCGGCGGTCACGAAGCATGAGGCGCTGGGCCGCGACCTAGCGAAAGCCATGAGCGCGGCAGGTTGTCCAGAGGCGGGGAGGATATCGCGCGCCGCGAGCCAGAACCTCCGCTGGGCGGCATGGCGCTCGGCCGACACCGCCGCCGATCTTATGGGCGTTCCTTTCGCCAACGGGCGCCGGCGCAAGAGCCTGGCCGAGCTCAATGCGAGCAGCACTCCGCGGCTCGACGGGACGTGAGCCGTGCTCAGGCGAAGGATCATCAGGGCGCTCAGGATCAACGAGATCAGCGGCGTTGACCGCCCCGCCCAGGAAGGCGCCCTCGCACTCATCATGAAGGCAAACCGCAAGGAACTGGCCCGCATACGGGAACTGGAACAGCGCAAGGCCAGACTGGAAGAGGAGATCGGAGCATTGTACAGGGCTGAGGAAGACAAGGAGCGCGTCCGGCAGCTTGAAGCTGAGGTGGGCGAACTCGAAACCGAGCTGGAGCAGCGCAAGCTTGAGGCGAGGCTGGCCAAGCTGAGCGAGAGCCCCGCAGTCATCAGGAAATCGGCCGAGGACCTGATGGACAGGTACGCGCAGAGCATCCGCAAGGCGGACGAGACGTTCGAGGCCGCCTATGCGCGCGCCTGCATGACCGACATGGGTCGGAGCATCCTAGCGAACATCGACGACGCTTACCGTCTTCAAGTCGGCCAGCCAACGAACGCGGATTTCGCTGTCTGAAGGGCAGCGCAGACAGTGGACATTTGAACGGGCTAGGGTCCGCTAGTCGGCCGCCAATAGCTCGCTGGGGCTGACCCCCAGCTTCTCAGCAATCTTTACGATTACGTCAAGGGACGGGTTCCGGACGCCGCGCTCGATCCCTGAGATGTACGTGCGGTCGATCTCCACTTCCATGCCCAAGGCCTCCTGGGAAATTCCCACCGCCTTGCGCGCCTCGCGGACGTTCTGCCCCAGGATTTTCCGGTAGTCCCTCATCCGCGCATGAGCGCAAGATGTGGACTCATCGTCTACGGACTCAGATACACATTCCCGGTTCGCGAACCCGTCTGTTGACTATATTCTACATCCTGCCAGCGGGTGGGATCGATGGAACTAGTCTTGAGTGCGGCCTGGTGGATAGCTATCGGGACGATCGGGCTGGTGGCCTTCGGGATCGTGGGCGGCATCAGCGCGGCCTGCCTCGATTTGCTGCGGCGCTCGCCCGAGCCAACTGAACATGACGTTCAGCACGCTGCAGAACAGTACCGCACCTATTACGGCTCCGATGCGCTTTCCGTGATCGGCGACCACATGCTGGCCGCCACCTTCGCGCCCGACGGTCGGCACAAGCGTTTTCTCAAGCGTGTGACGGCGGAATTGATGCGGGAAGAGGGCATTGTCGAAGGCGTACCGCTCGACAAAATGGATGGCCCAGAAGACTGAACCTCAAATCCTGTCCACTCTAACCCTCAGAATCGGCCAACTTCAGCCCGGATACGGCCTGGTAGCCTTGGGTCAAATCATCAAAGGCGCGAGTGACGAGGAAGCCCTCTGGGTGG
Organism: Thiohalocapsa sp.; assembly: GCA_028277725.1. Lineage (GTDB taxonomy): Bacteria > Pseudomonadota > Gammaproteobacteria > Chromatiales > Chromatiaceae > Thiohalocapsa. The sequence continues at coordinate 7,981 of JANQFX010000037.1, read as the reverse complement.
TGATGGGCTATTTTCCTTGAGCGAAAACGGCCCCCGAAACCATTAGGTGTTATCGCACTCGACTTCGCTCTAGGGGTTATCAGGTGCCCACTTCGACAGAAGCAAACTCGACAGGCAGCTTCGCTTGGTAGCCTAGTCGAGCGGCTTTGGTTAGGACGAGGGGAGCTCGGGACCCTCCATCGCCCCCGGCCAATCGTCCCGCCGGTGGATGTCATAGATCAAGCTTTGTCCAAGCCTTCTCGGCCAAGATTCCCCGACATCTGAGCCCACTGGATGGACGCGCCGGCGCTGCATACGCGTCAATTATTTGCACACATATTCGTCGCTGAGTGGGCCTTTAGCTATCCTATTTTAATCATTATCTGCAGAATAAATTCGATTATGTCTTGACATTCTCCGCCTTAATCCCACATTCTCCGGCACGGATGCGCTCGTTCTGCGGAATCGTAGGCGCCAAAGTATCGGAGGAATACATGGACGCCAGTGTCAAAGGGCTCGCGAAACAAAGCGCGAAGCATGAGAAGTTCAGGGAATTGGCCGAAGGTCGCACCAATAAGGCGCTCGATGCCATTGGGAGGATTGGCAACCTCTCTAATCGCTCGCTTTACGAGTGGGAGGACTCAGAGGTCAGAAAGATCGTGAAGGCTCTGAAGGATGCAGTGTCGGAAGTGGAGGCACGCTTTGCTTCCCCGAAGGGTAAGGCCGGTGCAAGGTTCAGGCTTTAGGGAGGCCGACACCATGGATACTCGTGAGTTCTATGATACTCTAATGTCGGCTGCCAACGTGGCGAGCCTTGAGAAGGCCATCTCTGACTACACCAGTCAGAACGGCTCCTTCATCTCGGAGGTACCTGTCGGCCGGCGACCAAACAATCGCGGCGCTATTGAGGTTGCTACGGATCCAGGTCGGTCGCTGATCGAGCGCGTGACGAACGCCCACGACGCACTGCTAGAGCTTGAGTTCGAACGCCACGGCGGAACACCAGAGTGCCGATCTCCGCGGGAAGCAGCTGCCGCATGGCTCGACGTCCCGGAGAAAGAGGGCTTGGCAGGCCTGACGAATAAGCAGAGACAAGACCTTGCAGCGGCGACCGTGGTTCGGCTGGAGCCCGGCGAAGGCACGCAGTCTCGTCTTGTTTCCGTTATCGACCGAGGTATCGGGATCCCGGCAGACAAGCTGGAACAAACGATCCTCAGCCTGAACGAGAGCAACAAGATACAGAAGCACTACCTGGCTGGCACGTATGGTCAGGGCGGCTCTAGCACCTTCGCTTTCTGCAAGTACACCGTGATCGCTTCCCGGTATCGTGGCAGCGACAATTTCTCGTTCACAGTGATCCGGTATGAGGATCTGCCAGCCCAAGACTACAAGACGGGCAGGTACGTCTATCTTGTGAAGAACGATGTCCCCCCCGTGGTGGACGCCAAGGATGAAGACATCGAGCATGGCACGATAGTCCGGCACTTTGGCTATGATCTGACCCGCTACACCTCGCCCCTCGGCCCGCGCAGCGTCTATGGCATCCTTGGCCGCATACTCTTCGACCCGGTGGCGTCGATCCGGCTGGAGAACCAAGTCCACGGCTGGAACCGCACTATTAAGGGCGCGCGAAACGCCTTGAATGGTGCGGTGGACGAGGGAGATGACGGCAAGGGGCCGGCGCTCGATCACCACGTTCCGATGTTTAATGTGTCACTCGGTGACTATGGCGCTATCGGGGTGGAATACTGGGTCCTTACTCGCCCCGAGGGAAAGAAGGGAAAGAAGCGACGCACCAAGCCGTCAGACAACTTCGTCGACGCCGGGAAACCGATCGTGCTGTCGCACAACGGCCAGAACCAGGGCGAGATCACTGGTCGCCTGATCAAGGATGATGCCGACCTGCCCTACCTCCAAACGCAGGGCCGCATGATCTGCCACGTCAACTGCGACCGGCTCACCCCGAACGCCAAGCGCATGCTGTTCGCCTCGACGAGGGAGCAATCACGGGAGGGCTTTCTCTTGGAGCGTATCCGCCAAGAGTTGGCCCGGCTGCTGAAGGCGGACGATGAGTTGGTGCGCCTCAATGAGGAGGCCCGCGAGCAGAGCCTAAGGGAGCGGGACGAGACGGCGCAGCAGCAGATGCGGCGACAGGTAGCCCGGTTGCTTCGGCTGGCGGGCGCCGCGCTTCAGGAAGTAGGCGGGACCAAAGATGCGAAAGACGGGGACCGTGAAGTCAAGCCCAGACCGCCGCGTCCCAAGCCGCTACCGATCAACCCGAGCGAACCGCCCACCTACATCAAGATTGTCTGGGACGAGGACGAGGAGTTGCCCTTCTACGCGGGTCAGCGTCGTTACCTCCGCGTTGAGACTGATGCCAACTCCGACTACCACGACGCGGATGATCCCTCGAAGTCCCGAATCAATATCGCGGTAGGGGACGAGCTCTCCGTGTTCGGCACCAGCCCTTTGAAGGGCGGTCGGATGCGAATCGGTTTGGAGTGTGCCGAGAGCGTCGTTGTCGGAGCGGCGGGTTCAATCCGCGTGGAGCTCTACCGGAAGGGTCTTCCGGCCCTTAGCGATGAGCGGGTCTACGCGATTGTCGAGCCTCCCGAGCCGAAGGAACGCGAGCGTAGCAGCACGTTCCCCGACTTCGAGGTGATAGCCATATCTGGTCCCGAGGATGATGACTGGGAATACATCTGCGAGAACCCCGACGACACGAGTGTCGAACGGCACGCTAGCAACTTCGTTATGAACGAAGGGAAGCTTTACGTCTACTATTCCGAAGCCTTTCCCCGTTTCGCCACGGAGCGCCGGCGATTCGAGATGCAGAACGAAGCGATGGCTAAATCGTTCCGAAACCGGTACGAGATGTGGCTCGCCGTGCATTCGCTGCTGATGTACCAGGAGATGGAGAACGACGACCCCGGCGACGCGCCTGAAGACGTGATGGAAGAGATGACCCGCCAAGAGCGCTGCCGGCATGCCATCATCGCGGCGATGGTCGCGGCTCAGGAGGTGAAGAGTGGCAGCGCTGCCGAGGAAGACGAGGCGGCGGCCTGATCAAGCTGGACTATTGAGAGGTCAGCACAGGTCTCTGTTATAGCTTCCGGGTCAAAGCGGCTTATCGAGTGGGTTGCATAGTCCCACCTAGCCTCGACAGAAACCCAGTGTCTGCCTAGCTCTTCCGCAACTGCTCCGGTCGTATTGCTGCCGGCGAAGGGGTCGATCACGAGGTCGCCCTCGTCTGTCAGGAATTTAAGGAAGAACTCGGCAAGCGAAGGTGGCATGCGAGCCGGGTGTATCGTGACGTCCCGCCCTCTACAAAAGTCACGATAGCCGTCTCGTGAGCCAGTGTTGGCTGCTTTGATAATGGAGCTTGGCGTCACGAGCTCATTCAAAGACGGTAGCTCGTCAGAGCCGAGCACATTCGGCGGAATGGCGCCATTATTATTCGTCTTGAAGCTTTCCGCACCAATGTGGTGCTGCGCGGGCCTCGGACCGGCATTGTATTTTCCGGTCTCGATCAGCTTCTTCATACTGTCACTATATTCGCGAAGCACGCGCCGGTTATCGGCTTTGGGCCTGTCTGTAGGAGACATCCACCAAATCCGGGTGAACGCGTCTTTGACCCTAATGCGTTCCTTGTTTACCCACTCGACGGGCGATGGAAGCCGGGCCGAATTATACCAGATGAATTCCTGGCACAGGTTCAGCCCGCCTCTCTCCAGAAACCGCAGAAAGGCCTTGAGGACCGTGGTGGACATGACGGGCCGACCGCGTTCCCAGGCATTGCCAATTTCAATGACGATCGAGCCATCTGGCGTCAGGAATTCTTTCAATAGGGGGGCAAATCCCGCGAACCAGCGAATGTACTTGTCCCCCTGCTTGTTCCCATAACGCTTCTTGGTATTCAGGGGGAACGGGGGCGAGGTGAAAACAAGTTGGGCTTGACCATGCAGCTCCTTGAGCCGATTGGTCCTCAGCACCTTCTCGGATTCACCGCAGTACACCGATCCGAGCGCTGTCCTATAGACCGGCTTCGAGAGGCGGCGCCTGGGGCGAGGCTTTTCGGGTGTTTCGATGTCGTAGTGTTTGCCCCAGTTTGCCATGCCGCCTCCTTATTTTGAGCTCTTGTCGGCCGCCCACACCATATCTTGTGTGGAGATCCGCGTACATAGTCAATCGGTATGGTGGAAAAGTCCGAACGAACTGGCGTCCCCGACAGGATTCGAACCTGTGACCCCGAGATTAGGAATCTCGTGCTCTATCCAGCTGAGCTACGGGGACTCATTGAATGGAATAGCTTTACGGCCCTTGTCGCTCAATATCAAACCCGCGCGCGACCGCGGCAGTGCAACGCCGATTTTCCCCATGAACGCGGCCGCCCTCTCGTCTAGAGTTATTTCAATGAATATGGGGGAGACCGATGCGAATTTCTAAGAACGGCAAAAGTGTTCATGTTGAAATTGGGATTTGGCTTGATACGGATGGTTCCATCCACATGACGTGCAATGAACTCCGGAATTTCCATATTGCGGTTATCCCGAACCAGAGAGACGCAATGGGCATCCTACTCTGTATCGAAGGCTTGCAGAGTGCCTGAAGAAGGGCGCGGCATCTGCACCCCCTATCGAAGATGACGAGGATTGGCTCAAATAGTTCCCCGCTGGAGATCGATCCTTAATGGCCGTTTTCATGACGAAAGTCTGGGGTTTCGGTGAGCCGTGTGGGCCGCTTCAGTTCAGCACCGCAGGATGGCGAGACAGGGCGCGCGAGGCTTTGTCTGAAGGCGACCTTGTCGCGATGGTCGGCACTCGTCAGGCACCGACTGTCGAGGACGAGCAGGGTCGCCTCCTAGGTCTGATGGAACCAACCAAGGAACTCGTCTCGTCGTTAGACTTCGACGTCAGGAAGGCACCGCATGATTTCGATGAAGATGGCAACTACCGCTGGCCGTTCGGGCTGCTAAACCGGAGGGCCTGGATTTTCGAGGATCGACCTCTTCTCAAAGAGATGTCAGAGCGCACGTTCTCGATGGACGCCGCATTGGGAATTGTCCCACTCACCGATGACGAAGGCGAGAGAGTGCTTGCGCTCCGGCGTCGCGGGGTCGAACTGCTGCTCCCCGTCCGTGCCCGCGCTCGTGTCGAGGGCGCCGAGGCGGCTCGCCGGCGTGCCGCACCACCGCCCACAACGAAGCGCAGCGGCGTGATGCACATGCGCAGGGCTCCTGCCTACACGTACTGCATGGAAGTGGAAGGCGCGGAGCAACACGCGTTCAAGATCGGCTGGGCCTTCGACTACGAAGTCAGAGAGCGGCAATTCAACCAGTCATCGCTCCCGCAGATTGGCGGCCTGAGATACCGCACGAGGCTCCATCATCTTTGGGATACGGCGCGGGATGCCTTCGCAATGGAACAAGCGCTTCTCAGGCGATTTGACGACCAACGGCATCCCGCAAACCGAGAGATCGTAGTCGGGATAACGTATGATGATATGCTTGCTGCCTGGACAAATCGTCTAGCAAGGTGCACACGGACATAAACATAGGAATCTCGTTCTCTATCCAGTTGAGCTACGGGGCTCGAACTGGCACATAGCAGCGGGTTGCCCGCTCGGGTAGATCCCGCATGGCTGGGGAGGAAACCCGCTCATAACCCTAACCGGACGTGAAGCTGATTGCTGAACAGTGGATTCCCGGACGCATCCGCAACCTCTAATCATGGCAACTCCTCAAAGCCCAAGATCATTTCGCCCACTGATTTAGATTGGTTTCAATCATTCAGCGCATTATCCTTGGCTTGGAAAAGCGAAGTCTAACACGTCGAGATGTGACCAATGTCAGAGGCTTATGCTCAGTTCCTCGAGCATGGCGAAGAGCAAAGCATCTGGTTCAAACTGACGCCGCTACTGGCGCAGGACGAGAACCCGATGCAGGTTCTCATGCAGCTCGCGGACAAGTATGGCGGCGTCATCCCCATCAATCTGAAGAACCAGCGCGTGGTCCTGCTCTCCGACGTGGACCATTTCAAGCGCGTTCTGGTCGAGAACGCCGACAACTACACCAAATATTTCGACGGCATGCGACCCGTATTCGGCAAGAGCATGATCACCGTCGACGGCGCGCTGTGGCAGAAGATCCGCCGTCCGCAGCAGCCCGCCTTTCATCCGCAGATGTTCGAGGTCTATTTCCCCTATCTGATGGAGGCGATCCGCTCCAAGGCCGACCGCTGGGCCGAGATCGCCAGAACCGGCGAGACCGTCGAGATGGTGGAAGAGACGTGGACCATGGCGGCGGATATGGTTTGCAGGGCGCTGTTCGACCGGGAAATGCCGTTCAATCCCCATTTCATCTTTGGCGCGGTGAAGACCTACACCGATGTGATGAATCGCAAGGAGATTCGCCTCAAGAAGGTGAGCGGTGAGCTGCAGGAAGTGTCCGAGGCCGCCGCGGCCAAGGCCATGGAAGAATGGGCGGCGCTTCCTGATCTAATCATCCTCTCCCATGCAATCAATCACCGCGAGAAGACGCTGCTGAACATGATCCTGGAGGCGGAGGCCGACCCGGATTTCCCGGAGTTCGATCACCAGCAGGTGGTTGACGAAATGAAGCAATATATGTGGGCGGGCACCGAGACCACGGCGCTCACCCTCGCCTGGTCTCTGTATCTGCTCTCGCAGAACCCGGAAGCCGCCGACAGGATTCGCGCCGAGGCCAACGAGGTGTGCGGCGACCGCGAGCCCAAATGGGACGAGGTCCAGCAGCTCAACTACACGCGCCAGGTGATACAGGAGACCATGCGGCTGTATCCGCCGATCTGGGCGCTCATTCGCGTGGCGGCCGGCGACGACGAGATCGAGGGACACCCGATCCACGCCGGCGACAAGATCGTGATGGGCGTCTATCTCGCGCATCACAGCCCGAAATATTGGACGGATCCGGAGAAATTCGATCCCGACCGCTTCTCGCGCGAACGCATGAAGAAGCGGGTGGAGTATTCCTACCTACCCTTCGCCGCCGGCAAGCGGGCCTGCATCGGCGACGAGCTCTCGCAGATCGAGAACACCCTGGCGCTGGTGACCCTGCTGCGCCGCTTCCAACCAGAGTATGTCGGCGACGTGCCAGCGAAGATCCAGTCCACCGTAACGTTGTGTCCAAAGGGCGGCTTGCCGTTTCTGATACTTGAAAGAAAACTACGCCCTGCCAAATCGCGAGAGAAAGTTCCAAAAGAAACCTCAAAAGCAATTAAGCTGTCTCGAAAAGCCAATGAGCTGCCAGACAGCCTTGATCAAGCCATGATTGATGAAGCTTGCATCGCGTTGGATAGAGCAATTAACAGTGTTGAATTAATGAAAATGAAAATTAATAGCGCTGTCTCAAAAGCATATAGACGAAATTCAGATAATTCTATGGACTAAGAAATGGCTTCGATTACTGATCTTCTTGAGAAGGTATTTACTCTCACTAGCAGCGTCGAGGGCCTGAAAGAAGACATATCGAAAATGAGCGATCTGGTGCTTGATCACCACACTAGAATTGCCCGCCTAGAGGCGGACGCAGATTTGACAGCAGAAAAAGCAAAATCCGCATCTCTGGCGTCCGTTCTGCAAAGCAATAATGCTCTTGTTTCAAAGATTAGTGAGATTGAACAGCGCGTTTCTGGCATAGAAAACGGCCAAAACAACGTAAAAAGGCTCAATAAGAACTAACACCACATATCTGATAAATTTCAAGTTGACTGATTTTTTTCGATGACTCGCGGTCTGCCACAGGGCCTGTGGTAGACCTAATTGCATTTCAGTACTTATCCGGTGCTCGGCCAATCTGCAGATGACGCAACGCCTTGATCGGATTACGCTTCTCTCGCCCTGAGAGACAGATTCCTAATCTGGGGGTCGCAGGTTCGAATCCTGCCGGGGTCGCCACACTCGGAAATTCCGACGGAAGACCTGTCTGGTTGCTAAGCGATTTCTTGCAGCGAGATAGGACCAATAT
>JANQFX010000025.1 GCA_028277725.1 Thiohalocapsa sp. | reverse complement strand
ATGGAGCAGACGCGTGGTTCACCACGCTTGTGAGCCAACAACGCGCGAACCAACGCCTCGCCATCGAGCTTGTCGGTCTTTGCCCGTCGGCGTCGGCGCGAGGTAGCGATGGAAGCTGCGTCGACCACATGACTCTCGCAGCCCTCGCGTTGTAGCACACGGTCGATCCAGAATCCGTCGAGCCCGGCTTCCTGGATCACGATGACAGGATGGTTTTGCCCGGTTCGATCCTGCGCTCGCGTCTGCAGTCTGCGAAATCGGTCGAGCACCCTCGCAATGTCGCCCCCCGGCACCGAATGACGGGACATCTTCCCTCCTCCACCTGGCGACAACGAGGTGATAACCCAACGCGAACGACTGAGTTCTAGAGAAACAAAGATCGCGCCGAGATCAGTCAGGACAGCCGGCTGCTCAAGGGAAGTAGGCTGCGAAGCTTGCATGGTCGACTCCATCGTTCAGGGGATGTGCGACCTCACTCTGACAGAGCGACTCGCGATCCCCGCAGCCCATAGGATCTTCGGCCAGCTCGCCAGCCTCGTGAGCGCGCCGGCGGCTTATCTGCGCCAGCTTCCCGCGCCGCTCGCCGGGATAAACCTTCAGTATGGCCTGACCAATCACCGCGCCGAGCAGGTCAAGACGCTGGAAACGGAGGATGGGCGCACCGAACTGCGCGCTGTCACCGGCCCAGACTATGGCCGCATCTACGACCACGAACTCGCCTCCGCCGTGCAGCGGATCGCCGGCGACGGAACAGGCGACACCCGCTGGAAGGTACCCGGTGTGCTCGACTGGTCCACCGGGGTCTACAACCCGATGGTCGACGTCACCAAGGACACGACGACCCTCTACGCCTCCGACCGGGACGTTTTCTTGTTCCTGGTCGACGACCCCAATCCGATCGAGGCGGGGACGCTGCCCGACGGCTCGACTGACTTGTTTTTTCGCTGGTTCTACTGTTGGAACTCCGAGGTCGGCGCGAAGACGTTGGGCATCGCCAGCTTCTACCTGCACGCGGTTTGCCAGAACCGCAATCTCTGGGGCGTCGAGGACTTCCAGGAGATCAGCATCCGGCACTCGAAATACGCGGCCAACCGCTTCGTCCACGAGGCGGCGCCGGCGCTCACCCGCTTCGCGGAATCCTCGCCCGCGCCCTTCATGCAGTGGATCCGCACCGCTCGCGAGCGCATCGTCGCCCGCACCGACGAGGACCGCACCGATTTCCTGCGCAAGCGCGGCTTCTCCAATGCGGAGACCGCGAAGATCGTGGAGACGGTGCTGGCCGAGGAAGGCCGACCGCCCGAGAGCGTTTTCGACTTCGTGCAGGGCATCACCGCCGTTGCCCGATCGAAGCCGCAACAGGACGCGCGCCTCGCTATGGAGACCCGCGCGAAGACGCTTCTCGACCGCGCGGCGTAGCCGTTCCGCTTCATTCTGAAACGTCCGTGCACGGCCCCGCCGCTCCTAAAGGGAGAGGTGGGCCGTGGCCTTCGTGACGGGCTTAAGCAGGCAGAGAGAGGCTCTCGGTCGGCCCGTCGCGGAGAGAATCCATGCCGAAGTCCGTTCCCAAGATCACGCTCAGCGCCTCGCGCGACATTCCCTTCAACCGGCTGGTGCTGAGCCAAGCCAATGTCCGCCGCATCAAGGCCGGCGTCTCGATCGAAGAGCTCGCCGAGGACATTGCCTGCCGTACGCTGCTCCAGAGCCTCACAGTGCGGCCCATTTTCGACGACAAAGGCGCCGAGACCGGCATGTTCGAAGTGCCGGCCGGCGGACGCCGGTTCAGGGCGCTCGAACTCCTGGTCAAGCAG
>JANQFX010000029.1 GCA_028277725.1 Thiohalocapsa sp. | reverse complement strand
GACCGACGACCCGAGCGCCTCCGCCGAGCTCGCCGAACCCCGTCGCGTACCGGCCCCGAACGCTCGCTCCCCGGCGCGCTATCTCTGGGCCATGCTGCTGGCGCGGCTGTTCGAGTCGATGCCGCTGACCTGCCCCAACTGCGGCGCGGACATGCGCATCATCGCTTTCGTGACCGAAGCCGCCCCGGTGCAGCGGATCCTCGCACATATCGGCGAGCCCAACGAACCTCCGCCGATTGCACCGGCCCGCGGACCACCCGGTTGGGACGATGATCCCGGGCCGATGCCGGACTGTGACCTCCTCGCCCAGCCCGCGCCCGACGTCGAGTTTGATCAGCGTGTCTCCTGGTAGCGGCCTTCTTCTGCCACACCGGGCACCGCCGCCTCTGATCTCACACCTGCCCCTGCGCCTCAAATCTCCCCCCAAACCCCGCCGAAGCACGTTCCGACACCTCAGAGAGGTCCGCACCGCTCTCGGTTGAGCCTTGACCAGCCCTCTGGCCCTCGCTAGCCTCTCTTCCTGAGGCCGCCTTGGGCGCGCAGAGGCGCTTGAATTTCCTATCCGTATCCGTCGTCGTAGTGCACAGGCGACCTCGCCTACGTGCTGCACGGCTTTCCTATGCGCGGCCCTCGAGAACGACCAGGCTTCGCGGGCCGACGAGATAGGTGCTGTCCGCCAACGCCAGCTGCTTCTCCGGCGCCAGCACGGCCCGCTCGGCGCTGGTGTCCACGGCCGGGTGCCAGCGCCGGCCATCCAGTGCGGGCAAGGCGAAGTCCAGCGCCTCGTCCCACATGTTCAGCATCACATGCAGGTGCGGGTCGGTCGGCTCCAAGCCGGCGAGCATGAAGGCCAGGGCGCGGGCGTTGCCATCGTTCCAGCCCGGGTCGTGGAGCTGGGTACCGTGCCAGGTGATGTCCGGCGGTGCGCCGTCGCGACCCGGCTGCCCGGTCAGGAAGCGGCGGCGGCGCAGCGTCGCATGCCGCTTGCGGAAGGCGATCATGCCGCGGGTGAACTCCAGCATGTCGCGGTTGTCGTCGGCCAGGCGCCAGTCGATCCAGGACAGGTCGTTGTTCTGACAATAGGCGTTGTTGTTGCCTCGCTTGGTCCGTAGCAACTCGTCCCCGGCCAGGATCATCGGTACGCCCTGGCTGAGCAGCAGGATCGCCATCAGGTTCTTGGCCTGGCGGCGGCGCAGGGCGTTGATCTCCGGGTCATCGGTGGGCCCCTCGACGCCGCAGTTCCAGCTGAGGTTGTGGTTGTGGCCGTCGCGGTTGTCCTCGCCGTTGGCCTCGTTGTGCTTGTCGTTGTAGGCCACGAGGTCGTAGAGCGTGAAGCCGTCGTGGCAGGTGACGAAGTTGATGGAATTGCCCGGTAGCCGGTCGTGCGCTTCGTAGAGGTCGCTGGAGCCCGCAACGCGGGTCGCAACCTGCTCGATCAGCCCCTTGTCGCCGCGTACGAAGGCGCGGATCACGTCGCGGTAATGGCCGTTCCACTCCGCCCAGCGGAAGCCGGGGAAGTCGCCCACCTGATAGAGCCCGACGGCGTCCCAGGCCTCGGCGATGACATGGGCGTGGCCGAGCTCCGGCGAGAGCTCGATGGACCAGAGCACCGGCGCGTGGCGCTCCGGTTCGCCGTCCTCGCCGCGGGCCATGGCGCTGGCGAGGTCGAAGCGGAAGCCGTCCACATGCATGTCGTGCGCCCAGTAGTGGAGGCTGTCGATGAGGTAGCGGGTCACCAGCGGGTGGTTGCAGTTGACCGTGTTGCCACAGCCGGTGTAATCGCGGTAGCGGCTGCGGTCCTCGTCGTCCAGGTGGTAGAAGACTTCATTACCCATACCCCGGAAGGAGATGGTCGGCCCACCGATGCCGCCCTCGGCGGTGTGGTTGTAGACCACGTCCAGGATGACGCCGATACCGGCCTGGTGCAGGGCCTTGACCATGTCGCGGAACTCGTCACGGGCGCCGGACGGGTCGCATGCGTAGTGCGGGTGCGGTGCGAAGAAGCTGTGGGTGCTGTAGCCCCAGAAGTTCTCTAGCCCGAGTGACGCGGTCTTCGGGGGCACGTCCTGGAGGTCGAAGGCCATGATGGGCAGCAGCTCGACATGGGTGATGCCAAGGGACTGGAGATACGGGATCTTCTCGATGACGGCGCGGAAGGTGCCTGGATGCGGGGTGTCGGCAGATGCGTGACGCGTGAAGCCGCCGACATGCATCTCGTAGATGACGGCCTCCGTGAGCGGCATGTGCAGGTGCTGGTCGCCCTCCCAGTCGTAGTCGTCGCGCACCAGCACCGAGCGCATGGCCGTGGCGATGTTGTCGCCCGGCCGGCTCGCTGCGGCACGGTCCCAGAGGCGGTCGTCGACGGTGGTGGCCCAGGGGTCCAGCAGCAATTTGTCGCGGTCGTAGCGACAACCGCTCTCGGCGGTGTCCGTCGGGCCGTCCATGCGCCAGCCGTAACAGGTCCCCTCGGGCAAGTCCTCCACCAGTACGTGCCAGAAGAAGAAAGTCCGGTGTAGGCGCGGATCGAGCTCGATCACCTGAAAGGGGCGCGGGCCGGCGGCCTGCTCGAACAGCAGGAGTTCCACCGCCGTCGCGTGGCGCGAAAAGCAGCAGAAATTGACGCCGCCGTCGACGAATCGGGCCCCGGACAGGTCCCAGCTGCCAGGTTGGGTGCTATAGCTGCGTGCGGGCATGGGACTGGCCTATATTGTGCTGCTCCCGTACGTGCCGACAGTCCCGATCGGAGGGGCCATGGCCGGCCCGGCTACCCAGCTGGGTCGGTCCAGCTGGGTCAGCCCAGTCAGGTCAGCCGGGTGTCGGGCGGGCTGATGCTAGAGGGTCACTGGCAGCGACGCGTTCCGGCCCCCATGTTACGGCTGTTGAGGATCGGTCGCATGTTCATTTTGTGGCGGCGCCGGCCCGTGTTCGAGCAGGTCCGCCGGTGGGTGCCAGGGGCGTCGTGCGGGCGGCAAGGCAGCGATCGAGGCGAATAGCACATGAACTACTGCAGCCATTGCGGTGAGCCGGTCCAGGTCAGGGTGCCGCAGGGCGACAACATGCCGCGGCATGTCTGCGATGCCTGCGGCACCATCCACTACATGAATCCAAAGGTCGTGGTCGGATGTATCCCGGAGTGGGAGGACCGTATCCTGCTCTGCCGCCGCGCCATTGAGCCGCGCTATGGACTCTGGACACTGCCGGCGGGCTTCATGGAAAACGGCGAGACGGTGCAGCAGGGTGCCGCTCGCGAGACCCTGGAGGAGGCGAGCGCCGAGGTCAGCGTCGGTGCCCTCTACGCCCTGTTCAACCTGCCGCACATCAACCAGGTCTACATGCTGTTCCGGGCGCGCCTAGAGCGGCCGGAGTTCGGTCCTGGCACCGAGAGCCTGGAGGTGGAACTGCTGCGCGAGGATCAGATCCCCTGGGAGGAGATCGCCTTTCCGGTCATCGGTGAGACGCTCAGACTCTACTATCGGGACCGGGCGGAGGGTCGCTATCCGCTGCGCAGCGGCGAAATCGTTCGCCTGCCCGGCCCGGAGCGGTGCCTGCGGACGTTGGTGTACGAGAGCACCTGAGTTCCACGCTCATGGTGCCGCGCACGACGCACGGAGATTAGGCGATCTCGTCGATGAGCCCGGGCTTGTCGCCGTGGTCGATGCCGCTCCAGCCGCGCACATCGCGCTGGTATCGGCGCATGACCAGATTGGCGAGTAGGCCCGTCCAGCCCGTTTGGTGGGCGGCACCGAGCCCCCGGCCGGTCTCCGCGTGGAAGTACTCGTAGAAGCGCAGCTGGTCCTTCCAAGCGGGTTCGTCCGAATTCGGTAGGTGTTCCTGGAGCGCCGGCACCACGCCGTCGTCGTTCTTGCGGTACAGGTCCGAGATGCGCTCGGCGATCAAGGTTGCGATGTCCCTCAGATGTAGCCTCTTGCCATTCAGGCAGGGCACCGGCACGCGGAAGTCGTCGCCGAGGAATCGGTAATAGCGCTCCAGCGACGAGATCAACGAGTAGTTGGTCGGCAGCCACACCGGCCCACGCCAGTTGGAGTTGCCGCCGAACATCGGCGAGACGGACTCCCCCGGCACATAGTCGATGAGTGCCTCGCCGATGCCCGGGATATAGCCCAGATCGCGGTCGGTGGCGTGGATTCGGCTCAGGCTGCGCACGCCGTAGCGGGACAGGAACTGGTCCTCGTCCAGCAGCCGTGCCAGCACCCGTGCCAGCATGCTGTGGTCCACCAGGGCGAGCAGACGCTCGCCGCGCTCGTTCTCCCACTCCGGGCAGGCGCAGACCGGATGCCCGCGGAAGAAGCCGCCCTGGAGCTCGCGCAGCATCGCCGCGAAGCGCGGCGCGTGCTCCAGCATCTGCCGGTTGACGATCTCCACGGCGAACAGCGGGATCAGCCCAACCCAGGAGTAGACCTCGATGCGGTGCATGCCCTCTTCGGGCGTTTCCAGCAGGTCCATGAAGAAACCCGCCTCGTCGTCCCAGAGCGAGGGTGTGCCGGACTCCTCGCTGCCGGCGATGGCCTCGGCGATGGCGAGGAACTGCCTGTAGCAGTGGATCGCGATGTCCTCGTAGTCGCGGTCGACGATGCAGAGCTCCAGTGCGATCAGCGTCATCTTCAGCGAGAAGTGCGCCATCCAGCCCGTGGCGTCGGCCTGCTTCAGGCTCCAGCCCGGCGGCAGCTCCCTGGAGCGGTCGTAGACGGAGATGTTGTCGAGGCCGAGGAAGCCGCCCTCGAACAGGTTGTGGCCGTCCGCGTCCTTGCGGTTGATCCACCAGCTGAAGTTGAGCAGCAGCTTGTGGAAGACCCGTTTCAGGAAGCCGTGGTCGCCGACGCCTCGTTGCACCCGCTCGGCGCGGAACACCTTCAGCGCGGCCATGGCGTGCACCGGCGGATTGACGTCGCCGAAGTTCCATTCGTAGGCCGGAATCTGGCCGTTGGGGTGCAGATAGCGCTCCGAGAGCATCAGCTCCACCTGGTCCTTGGCGAAGTCGACGTCCACCAGGGCCAGCGCCGAGCAGTGATAGGCCAGGTCCCAGGCCGCGAACCAGGGGTATTCCCAGGTGTCCGGCATGGAGATGACGTCCCGGGCCTTGACGTGCAGCCAGTGGCGGTTGCGGCCCTCGCGGCGCTGCGCCGGCGGTGCGATGCGGTCGCCGTCGAGCCAACGCGCGACATCGTAGTGATAGAACTGCTTGGTCCAGATCATACCGGCGAGGGACTGGCGCAGGATGCGCGCGTCGTTGGCACTGGCCTCGGGCAGCAGGTGGTCGTAGAACACGGTCGCCTCGGACTGGCGGGTCGCGAAGACGCGCTCGGTCTCGCCGAAGGGCGCCTCGAGCGGTTCCGCAGACAACACCAGGTCGATCTGTACCGCCTGTCCCGGGGCGGCCTCGACACGATGCAGCGCCGCGCACTTGGTGCCCCTGCGCTCGGGGTTGACGGCACCCTGCTCGCCGTCGACCAGGAGGCGGTGGAAGGCGTCCTTGACGTAGGGCGTGGGGTTGTCGCCGCCCCAAACACGCTCCGCGTTGGTCTCGTTCTCGGTGAACAGCAGGTCGCAGGCGACGCCGCCGTAGAGGTGGTAGGTGCCGAGCACCGGATGGCTCGCGCGCACCGCAAACCCGACACCGGCCGGCGGTTCGATCTGCTCCAGCAGCGGGCGTACTGCGGCGGCTCCCTGGTCCGCCGGCGTCTCCTCCCAGCTCCAGGTGTTGCGGAACCAGAGCGTCGGCAGGAGGTGGAGGTAAGCGGGCTCGGGTCCATGGTTGCGGGCGCTGATGCGGCATTGGATGCGCGTCGGTGTCGCCTTGGCGTAGCGTACCTCCACGTCCCAGTAGCGATCGTCATCGAAGGCGCCCGTGTCCATGAGCTCCAAGGGGGCCTGGTCGCGGCCGCGGGCGGCGTTCTCGGTGACCAACCGCTCATAGGGGAAGGCGGCCTGTGGATACCGATAGAGGTAACGCAGCCAGCTGTGGCTCGGCGTGGCGCTGATGTAGTAGTAGACCTCCTTGACGTCCTCGCCGCGGTTGCCCTGTGTGCCGGTGAGGCCGAAGGCGCGTTCCTTGAGCATGCGGTCGCGGCCGTTCCAGAGCGCGAGGGCCAGGCACAGGTATTGCGCCTCGTCGCAGATGCCACCCAGACCGTCTTCGTTCCAGCGGTAGGCGCGCGAGCGGGCGTGTTCGTGGGGGAGATAGTCCCAAGCCTCGCCGTCCGCGCTGTAGTCCTCGCGCACGGTTCCCCAAGCGCGCTCGGCAAGATACGGACCCCAGAGCCGCCAATCCGCGCGGCCGGCACGCTGCTCCTCCAGCCGCTGGCGCTCGGCGATGTCGGACAAGTCCGGGGGCTGGTGGGGTGTGTTCATGGTGCTTTGGAGCTTCGCTTTGCTGATCATTGCTCCACGTCGGCGCGCGTCAGTTGCCGCCGCGACAACTCGATAGCCTCGTGGAGCTTTTTCCGCATGACTTCCCGGGAAGGCAGATCGGTGAGGTACTCGGCGACGTGGATGCCAGCTCGGCCCAACTCCAGCAGCTCGATCTGCTCTTGTTTTTTGCCAGCGCAGAGGATCAGCCCCAAGGCTTCGCCCTCCCCGGGGCGTCGTTCGTGTTTGTTCAGCCAACGCAGGTACAGTTCCATCTGACCGAGGTGCGCCGGTCGAAACCTGTCCAACTTGAGCTCGACGGCGATCAGGCGGCGCAGGTCGCGGTGGAAGAAGAGCAGGTCGAGGTAGAAGTCGTCGTCGTCGAGGCTGATTCTCTTCTGGCGGGCGAGGAAGCTGAAGCCGCCGCCGAGCTCCAGCAGGAAGGACTCGATATTCGCGAGAATGGCGGCCTCGAGGTCCTTCTCATGGTAGGTGTCCTTGAGGCCGAGAAAGTCGAGCAGATAGGGGTCGCGGAACACCAGGTCCGGTGAAAGCAGGTCAGTCTCGCGCAGGGCCTGCAGCTCGATCCGAGCAAGCTCCCCCGGCTTCTTGGACAGAGCCGTACGCTCGTAGAGCATGGAGCCGATCTTCTCGCGCAGGGTGCGGACGCTCCAGCGCTCGATCCGACACATCTCCGCATAGAAATCCCGCTGTAAGGGGTGTTCGAGGGGCAGCAGTTCGCGGAAGTGGGACCAGCTCAATACTTGCGACAGCGTGGCAACAATAGCTTGATCTGGGTAGACCTCGTACAGCCGGACCATGCGAGTCAGCGCGGAGTAGCTGAATCCCCTGCCAAAATCCCGAGTCAACTGTTGCGCCACCGTCGCAAGAATCTGCTGTCCATAGTCGGCACGCTCGCCCTTCAACAGCTCTCGCTGAACGCACTGGCCGATTTGCCAATAGAGCAGCGTCAGGCCGCTGTTCACAGCACGGGCAACGGCCTGGCGGGCATCTTGGATGAGCTCCGCGATCTCGGCGGCGAGGCCCTTCGCGGCGGCGACCGGTTGTGCCTCTTCAGCGGGCAGTCGATCGTCTTCGTTCATTCGCCGGCTCCACCGGTGATACCGTTCGCAACATGCGCCTGAGTTTGCGCTGGATGGTCGTTGCCAGGCCCTCTGTACTTCGGGAGCTGTTTGCGATGAGTGATCATCACAGCGTGTCGAACCATTCCTTGATTCGAAGCGCCATTCGCCGCCGGCGCTGTTCCAAAAAGTCGTCGTAAGCGGGTATCTCGCCGGCGAGCATGGCCGCGGGAAGGCAACTGACGCGGAGGTTCTCCTCCAGCTCCGGCAGGTTGTCGATGCCGCCGTATTTCTTGGTTCCGCCGTTGGCTTGCTCCGCCAGTTCAGCAAAGTAGACCTCCGGCGGCTTGGCACCGATACCGATGTTGATCTCACTCTGCGCGAGCACGAAGTTGGCAATCTGGTTGTAGCGTCCTCGGGGCAGGCCGAGACCGTCTTTGAGGTGCTTCTTGGGATAGACGTGGTGCACGTCGCTGCGGTTGAGCAGCAGGTCACGGACGGTGATGTCCCGTGACAGGAACCCCTTGTCCCCGAGCTTGGCCTGGGCCGCCTTGAAGCACAAGAAGTAAGGGCTGCGGGCGGACGAGGTGTCCATAATCTGCGGCAGCATGCCGGTCCAAAAGCTGTCTGGAGCCTCGTTCTCGATGACCGAGGCGGCGTAAGCAGCAAGGCCTCGGGTCTCGATCTGGCGGATGTCGAAGTCGAAGGTGGTTTCCGGATTTCCGGAGTAGCGACCACGCAGGACGGACATGGCATACCAACGGCGCACCAGCCGCTCGATGTCGTCGGGGTGCATCGACTCCGCCCGACCGCGCAGGTAGAGGATGTAGGCAAAGTTGACGGCATTACGGCCGCCGATGAGATCGCTGGTCACGAAGCCCGCCGACCGAATGATCATGGTAATGCGATCGAAGTGGGCCTTCTTGACGAAGGCGAGGATGCCCTGCTTGAGCCTGCCGAAGGACGCCTCGGCGATGGCCTCCTCATACTGCTTCGTAACGAAGTTGCGCCCGGACAGCAGCGCGACGAGATCCTGCAACTTGCCGCGGCCGAACTCCGACGTGAAGGCGACGCGAAGCATGTCCGTGTAGGTAGGGTCGTAGAGATCATCGTTGACGTCCTTCAGCCAACGCATCTGCGGCAGGAACTCCGACTCCGCGAACTCCGTGTCGGCCTTCTCGATGCGCGGCAGGAACTCCGGCGCGACTGCAAGGTGGCAGAAGTAGTCGATGGCCTTGCGCAGCAGGTTGCCGCCATAGGTCTCGTTGACCGCGATCTTCGACATGGCGAAGTCGGCTTGAGACAGGCTAGCACCAGCCGAGTTGACGCGGATGAAGATCTCCGTGACGGTCTCGATGTCCAGGTCGTCCGCCAGCTCGATGATACCGACGTGGTTGTTGATGATCTTTCGCAGGCGTTCGATGCTCGCGAAGATCGCATCTTGGGAGATTTGCGGGTTCTTCGCGCAGTAACCGCTTACGAGCTGGAAGATGCTTGCGCTCGGCGCAAAGACCTCGGCCACATCGGGAATCCACTCGGCATCTTTCGCGATCGCCGGGTTCGTAACCTCGAAGCGGTTCTCCTGGGGATGGAAGGCGATGCGGATGCGCACCGTTGCGTATTCTTTCGTCAGCACTTCCCTGCCTAGCAGTGCGGCCATGAGTGCCGTGACGCGCTGCTGGCCGTCGATGAGGATGCGTTTCCCGGCGGCGGAAGTGCCGTCCTTGAGCTTGACAGTGGGATTGCGCCACGCAATCAGATACCCGACCGGATAGCCCTGGAAAAGGGAATCGAGAAGGTTGCGGACCTTGGTCGCCTCCCAGACGAATGGTCGCTGGATTTCTGGAATCGCGATTTCGCCGGACTTGACCCAGGCCAGCAAGGTATCGATGGGGTGGGGAGTAACCGAATAGCGTTGGGTGGACATTGACTAGGCTCCGTTCCTAGCTTGGAAGATGCGCTCAGACGGCGTCCAGCCCGAGCAGTCGCGGGTAGTGCTCTGCAGCGAGGAGCTCCCGGTGCGTGCCCTGCTCGACGATGCGACCCTGCCGCAGAACCAGTATCCGATCCATGTCCGCCAGGGTCGCGGCGCGATGCGTGATCATCAGCACCGTGCGCCCGGCCATGAGGACCTTGAGTGCATCCATGAGCGCCCGCTCCGTGGCCGCATCTAGGCCCTCGGTGGGCTCGTCGAGGAGCAGGATGGGCGCATCCCGGAGCAGCGCCCGGGCGATGGCGATGCGCCGTGCCTGCCCGCCGGAGAGTCGCACACCGGTCTCGCCGGCCCAAGTCTCGTAGCCGTCCGGCAGGGCGGCGATGAAGTCGTGGATCTGCGCGGTGCGGCAGGCCTGCTCCAATTTGGCCTGGGGGGCGTCCGGCGCCGCGATCAGCAGGTTCTCGCGGATGCTGGCGTCGAACAGGTGGGTGTGCTGTGACACCAGCGTCATATGTCGGCGTAGGTCCTCGCCGCGGAAGGCCGAAAGCGGCTCGCCGCCGAGGCGGATGTCGCCGGCGACCGGCGCCCAGAAGCGCAGCAGCAGGTTGAACAGCGTCGTCTTGCCGGAGCCCGTGGTGCCGACGATGGCGACGCGCCCGCCCTCGGGCAGATCCAGGTCGAGGCCGTCCAGCGCCGGCCTCTCCGCGCCGGGGTAGGCGAAGACCAGCCCGCGCAGTTCGAGGCCGTTGTGCGCGGGCACGGGGGAGGGCGTCGGCGGGTCGGTGACCTCGGGCTTCGCGTCCACCACCGCGAACAGGCGCCGTGCAGCGGTCAGGGTGCGCTCGATGTGCTGGAAGGCCAGTGGCAGGGGTGCGACGGCCTCGAAGGCGGCGAGCGAGAACAGCGCCAGCATGGCCAGCTGCTGCGGCGGCAGCACGTCGGACTGCACCAGGGGCACGCCGATCCAGAGCACGCCGAACAGGGCCAGCTGGGCGCAGAGCATGACGCCCGCCAGGGATAGCCCTTCGATGCGGCTCATCGCCTGCTGCTGTTCGATCAGCCCCCGGCTGGCGTCGTCCAGGCGCCGCGCGTGGGCATCGGCTGCGCCATACACCAGCAGCTCGGATAGCCCCTGGGTGCCGTCAACGGCCAGCCGGCGCAGCTCGGATTCCGCCTCGACAAGACGGCGGCCGGGCTTCTTACCGAGCCGACGGGTCAGCAGCGGCAGGCCCACACCCGCCAGTAGCAGCATCGCCAGCAGCAAGAGCGCGATCCCGAGATCGAACAGCGCCGTGAACACGAAGAAGCCGATGCCGGCGACGATGGCCACCAGCATCGGCACCAGCAC
This sequence comes from Thiohalocapsa sp., assembly GCA_028277725.1. Lineage (GTDB taxonomy): Bacteria > Pseudomonadota > Gammaproteobacteria > Chromatiales > Chromatiaceae > Thiohalocapsa. Next base: position 34,034 of record JANQFX010000029.1, on the reverse strand, counting down.
CCGGGTGTAGAAGTGGTCCAGCGCGTCGACATCCGCGCGGATGCGCGAGAGCAGGTCGGCGCTGTGGTACTGCTGCAGCCGCGCGGGCGCGAGCGGCTCGAGGTGGCGGTAGAACCAGACCCGCAGCCCGGCGAGCTGGCGTAGCGTCGCCTCGTGGCTGATGAGTCGCTCGAAGTAGCGCCCCGCGGTGCGGGCAATGGCGCTGCCGCGGATCAGCGCCGCCGGGGTGAAGTAGTTCATCGCCACTCCCGCCGCACCGGCCATGGCCATGGCGGTGATGAACCAGCCGGAGACCGCCATCAGCGTCACGTTGGCGAGCAGCGTGACGAGTGCGAGGACGAAGCCGCCGAGCATCCAGGTTCGGTAGGGACGGAACAGGTGCCAGAGTCGGAGTAGCTCGTTCATGCCGCCGCCTCCAGCAAGCGCACCATGCGGCGGTAGGGGCCGTCCTGGGCGCAGAGCTGGGCGTGATCGCCCTGTTCGACGATGCGTCCCTGGTCGATGACCAGGATGCGGTCCGCGTCGCGCACGGTGTTCAGGCGGTGGGCGATGACCAGCATGGAGCGGCCGGCGGCCAGCCGGTCCACGGCCTGCTGTACGGCGGTCTCGCTGGCGGGGTCCAGGCTCGCCGTGGCCTCGTCCAGGATTACCAGCCTGGCATCGCGCAGGAAGGCGCGGGCCAGCGCAATGCGCTGGATCTGGCCGCCCGATAGCCCGGCGCCGCGCTCGCCGATCTCGGTGTCGTAGGCCGCCGGCAGCGCCTCGATGAAATCGTCCGCGAAGGCCAGGCGTGCCGCCTCACGCACCGCGTGCATGTCCGCGTCCGGGGCGCCGAGGCGGATGTTGTCGGCGATGGTCCCGGCGAACAGACGTGGATTCTGCGGCACCCAGGCCAGCCGGCCTCGCCAGGCGGCGATGTTCAGATCGGACAGCGTGCGGTCATCGACACTGATGCGCCCCGCGGTGGGCTGCGCGAAGCCGAGCAGGAGGTTCGCGACCGTCGTCTTGCCGGCGCCGCTCGGGCCAACCAGTGCGACACGCTCGCCCGCGCCGATGCGAAAGCTGACGCCGGCCAGCGCGGGGCGCCCCTCCTCGTAGGAGAAATGGACATCGTCGAACCGGACTTCGCCGACGCCGATGTCGTTCGCCGACGCCCCGGGTGTGGCCGCTGGACCTGCACGGGGGCCGGAAGCATCAGGCTGATCGGGCAGGGGTGTATCGAGGATCGTCACCAGCCGCTCCGCCGAGGACACCGCTTCCATGCGTCCGTGGTAATGGGTACCCAGGCTGCGCAGGGGCAGGTAGAACTCCGGTGCCAGCAGCAGCACGAAGAACCCGGCGAAGAAGCTGATGTCCGGCGGGCTCAGCAGGTCCGGCAGCGGCAACTGAAGCTGGTAGAGCCGAAAGCCGATGAACACGGCGACGATGGCAATGCCGAGCGTCGCGAAGAATTCCAGCACCGCGGAGCTCAGGAAGGCCAGTCGCAGTACCTGCATGGTGCTGTGTCGGTAGTCGTCGGAGATGCGCGCGATGACCTCCGCCTCGCGTCGGCTGGCGTTGAACAGCTTCAGCGTGGTCAGCCCCTGGATGACGTCCAGGAAGTGCGCGCCCATGCGGGCGAGCTGTTTCCACTGTCGTTGGTTGACCGCCTCCACCCCCTGGCCGATCAGGATCATGAACAGCGGGATCAGCGGCGCCGTGAAGAGCATCACCAGTCCGGACAGCCAGTCCAGCGGGAACACCACCAGCAGGATTGCCAGCGGGATCAGCACGGTCAGGGTCATGGCCGGCAGGTAGCGGGCGTAGTACTCGGTGAGCCCGTCGATGCCGCGGGTCAGGTCCTCCGCCAGACTGCCCGATCGCTGCCCGGACAGCCATGCCGGTCCGAGGGCCTGGATGTGCCGGAAGACCCGCTCGCGCAGGGTGGCCTTCACCTCCGCGGCGGCGCGGAATCCGGTCTGCTCCGCGGCCCAGACGGCGGCGGCGCGCAGCGCGAAGACGATCAGCAGCGGCCAGAGCCAGGGCTGCACCTCGGCGAGCCCGGCGTCGGCGAAGGCCACGGCATCGATGATCAGCGCCAGCAGCCAGGCCTGGGTAATGATGAGCACGCCGCCCAGCAGCCCGAGCCCGACCGTCAGCTTCAGCCAGCGGGCGGCGAGGGGCCGCTGAGCCTGCAGCAGGTCGCGGGCGGTCATGGGTATGGATGATCTCGGTAGCGGGGAGAGGGATGCGCGGCGGAGTGTAATGAAGGTTGGGGGCGGGCGTCTAACCCTCCCTTGGTCAGCGCGCCGACCCAGGTTCGGCCCTGCTCTTGGGTTCTGTTACGTGAGTGGTGCAGGGGGAGGGCGATGGGGATGGTCCCTGCGGGCCGGATACCCCTGTGATGCGCCATGCGCCAGCGGGTGCGCCGGCGGGGCCCGCGTCAGCCCGTGCCGTGTTTCGGGCGCTGGAGCTTGTTGACGTCGTAGCCGATGGACTCGACGAACGCCTTCATGCGCGCGAACTCCGTATCGCTGAAATCGGGGGTGCGGGACATGACCCAGACGTAGTCGCGCTTGGCGCGGCCGATCACCGTGGTTTGGTAGTCGTCGTCCAGGTAGACGATGCGGAAGTCCCCCTTGATGGGCCAAAGGAACTGCATGCCCCAGCGGGCGTTGGTCTCCCTGTCCAGCACGAACCCCTTGGGCCTGTAGGTCTTGAGTGGCCCGTCGAGGCCGCCTTCGTTGAAGGTGAAGGTCGTCGCGACCGTCCCGTCCTGGTTCAGGTCGTAGCGCTCGAGGGGGTTGTAGGCCTTCTTCTCGACGAAGGTCGGGATGTTGGCGACGACGTACCAATCGCCCATGAAGCGCTCGAGGTCGACGTAGGGGACTGTCTCCATGGGTTCTCCTCCACCCTCTTCGCAGCCGCCGACGAGCAGCGCTGCCAATATCAGCCAAGGGAGCAGCAGCGTTCGAGGCCCGGGAAAGGTCACCGCGGGCCGGCTGCCGCCACCGTTTCGTTCTGCGAGTTGGGGTCGTCGCATGCGCCTTACATCACTCTCCGGTAGATGATGCGTTTGCCTTTGCCGGTATCGCTCTCCAGACCCACCCAGCCGAGATCGTCGTTATACCAGAGGTCGATGGTCAGCTCGCCGGTCTCGAGCGCATAGCGCTCGGCCTGGACGCTGCTCCCGTCCTCGACCCTCACCTGATCGCGGCCCTTCGGCTTCACGCGCACGCTCTCCAGCTCGCCGGTCTGCGGGTTCAGCAGCCGGCGATTGTCCAGGAAGTCGCGATCCCAGTAGGCAAAGGTCTTGACGCAGCCGTTCTCACGCTCGACACCGTCGCTGGAGCGGATGCTGAAGCCGTTGCCGATGGCCTCACCATTGACCTCGTAGCGCTTACCGTTGTCGTTGGTCTGCGCGTCGATCTCCGCGAGGCAGCCGCTGCGGAAGGTCTCGTTGCTGGTGTGGCGATAGCGGTAAGCGTTGATGAACAGGAAGTCGACGTCGAACGCCGCGCGACTGGTCACCCGCGTGATCCGACCCGTGTCGGCGATGCGAAAGCTGTGTTCGCCGATGGGACGCTCGTCCAGATAGACCTGAAATCGCAGTTGTTCGGCCATCGTCGGCGCGGCTGCCAAGCTAGCAAGCAGCAGGAGGAAGAGTGGTGCAGTGCGTCGGAGTTGGCTGCTATTCACGGTTCGGTACCTCGGTTGTGTCTCGATAGTCGCTTGGCTGCGCGGCGAGCGCAGCTGGGCTCGGGTTGGGTCGACGATACCGGGCGGGATCACGCGATCTCTGCCGGAACGGCCCTCCGCGGGCCCGGAATGAAGGCGTTGGTTTGGCGCATGTAGTTTCGGTAGCCGGGTCGACGGCTTTCGATGTCACGTTCCACCAACGCAACGCCCGAGATCCGGAGCAACATGAAGGTCATCAGGATGGGGCCGACGACGGTCCACCAGGCGCCGGCCGCCGCGGCGAACAGGTAATAGGCCCACCAGATGCACGCCTCTCCGAAGTAGTTTGGGTGACGCGTGTAGTGCCAAAGGCCCGTCTCTAGCACCCCGCCGCTGTTTGCCGGGTCGGCCCTGAACCGCGCCAGTTGTTGGTCGCCGACAGCCTCGAAGCCGAAACCCAGGAGCCAGAGCGCGACCGCCGCAAAGTCCAGTGGACCGAGTAGGTTTCCCCCCAGGGTTGCGCCCAACAGCGGGAGCGAGATGACCCACGCAGCGATCGCCTGCTGTCCGAACGGCAGATAAAGGCTCTTGAGCCAGAAGCCAGGTTCATTGTCCGCACGAAGCGCCTGGTAATGGCGATCCTCGGCATGCCCCCAGCCGCGTAGCGTGACGAAGAGCGCTAGCCGCACGGCCCAGACCGTGACCATGAACAGCAACAGGTATGCGCGTTCGTTCACGGCCGAAGCGAGTGCGATATAGCTGGAGGTCATGGCCAGGAAGAGCAGTGGCCACAGTGCGTCGACGAAGCCGAGGTCCCGGCGCACAAGGCTGGCCAGCCAGGCGAAGACACCGATGCTCAACGCGACGACCAGGCCGTTCGCATAGACGTGTAGGTCGAACACCATTGATCCTCGACGTGATCCTCGAGCCGTGCGGCTTGGCGATTCGCCGCCGGGCAGGGCGCGGCGCTGCCGCTCGGCTGGACAAACATTGTGTAACCCCGGTGGCAACACAACCCGAATGCACCGCGCGCTGCTACCATGCCGCGGCGAGTCAACCGCAACCCCCCCAGATCCCATACCGTCGAGAGAGGTCCATTCGCCGATGTCCCAGCTGTCCGTTTCCAGGCGCTTCCTGTCCTCGAACTCCGCCCGTTCTCAGGGTGTCGTGCTCGCGGTGTCCGCTGCACTGCTGTTCGGGGGCTGCGCGACGGACGAGTTCGGCAACCGGCGCCCGCTCACCGAGACCGAGGCCGGCCTCGCCATCGGCACCGCAGCCGGTGCCGCCGCGGGGGCGCTGATCGGTTCCCAGGGCGCCAACGCCGGCAAGGGCGCGTTGATCGGTGCCGTGGGCGGCGCCATCGCCGGGGGCTTGGTGGGCAACTACATGGAACAGCAGCGGCGTGACTTCGAGCGCGCGCTAGCCGACGAAATCGCCCGCGGCGACATTCGGATCGAGCCCGGGGCCGGCGATCGGCTGCTGGTGGGCATGACCAGCGCCACGGCCTTCGACGTCGATTCCAACCAGATCAAGCCCGGCTTCTACAGCACGCTCGACAAGATCAGTGCCATCGTCAATCGGTATGGCAAGACCCGGCTCTACATCGCCGGACACACCGACAACACCGGCTCGGAGGCCTACAACCAACAGCTCTCGGAGCGCCGCGCGGCGGCCGTGGAGTCCTATCTGATGGCCGAGCAGGTGATCCCGGCGCGCATGAGCAGCATCGGGCTCGGGGAGTCGCAGCCCGTCGCCAGCAACGAGACCGATTACGGCCGCACGCTGAATCGACGCGTCGACATCACCATCGAGCCCATCGTCGCCGACGCGGGCTGAGCCCGGGCCGGACTGTCGGACGGAACAAGCGACGCGGTTTTGCCGCGTCGCTAAGGGCCGAGGCGCGTCACCTCGATTCGACACACCGGAGTGAGCTGCACCAGGTAGCGCTGCGCGGGGTCGAGCAGAACCCGCTGGCTGCACTCGTTGAAGCCGAGGTCGTAGCCAAAGCTGTATTCGCCGGGGTCGATGGAAAAGCTGAACTGCTGGCCGAAGCGCAGGGCATAGACGCGGCGGTCGTCGATCCGGAACAGCATGGAAGCGGGCGCACCGATCAGGGACTCGCTGCGCTGCACCGTGACGGAGGCGGCCGGCTCGGAGGACACCTGCGGAGGAATAGTGTCCATCGGCCCGGATGCGCAGCCGGCGAGCAGCAACGCGAGGATGATCGAGGCAGCTGGAGTAGGGCGCATGGGTGAAGTCGGATCGGCGCAGGGTGGCAGGGCTGCGGCATGGTCACCAGCAACGCCGGCGCAGTCAAGCACATCGGCCGCCGATCGATCTGTAGCTGCTGTTCGCGCGGCGTCGAGTGTTCGGCTGCCGCGCTTGTGCCGTCGCGCGCGCCGCGCCGCGCGGGGTCGACCTTGGCCCGTCCCCGAGTAGATCAGTCCGTCATGTCGGTCGGCATGCCCACCACTGCAGTGCCGCGTGCGCGTCCCTGGCCGCCTCCCGCGCCGTGTCCATGACCATGCCCTTGGCCCTGTCCACCGTGGTGGTCGTGGCCATGCTCGTGGGGTGCGGCGGCAGGCAGTGGGGCGCCGCTGCTGAGGGCGGAGAGGGCAGCGGCGATGTCCGACTCCGAGGTCGTGAGCACCTGAATGCCACGCCGTCCCAGGCGGTTGACGAAGTTCTGTCCGGCGCTGGCGGTCAGCACGGCATCGACGCCGGCGTTGAACAGCGGATGGTCGTCGCCGTGGTACTCATGCAGTGACATCTCCTTGGGTAGATCAAGGCGCTCTAGCTCTCGCGGCTCTTGTCCCGGCTGGACGTCGTAGATCAGGAAGCGGCGGGTCTTGCCGGCATGCCCGGTAATGGTGCGGTAGTTCTGACTGGAGATTGCGATATGCATGGATGGGCACTTGTTTCTGTTCGAGGCCGCCGGGCAGGCGTCATAGCCGGTCGCCGGCGTGCCGGGTGTTTCGGAAGGGAGGTGTCGCGCTGGCCTCTTGGTATGACGCTGCGATGCGCATTGCGCCAAACTCGTTGGGCGTCCGCCTAGGCCAGCGCGGTTTCGGCCATTGGGCTCGGCTGCTCGGGCTCCCGGCGCAGGGCCTCCGCCCAGTCCTCCATGGCCGCGTTGGCGATGGGCATCGGCGCCTCCATAAAGCTGACGACGAAGCCCGCATCCGTCTCGGCGACACCGATGGAGCGCGGTCGCACGGCCAGCACCTGCGGGCTAGGCAGGGAGATGCCGAAGCAAAAGATCACGTTCTTGGCCGCGCGAATGGTTGCGTCGACGCTGCCCTCCGGGATAGTGCAGGTATGGGCGTAGTGGTCGAACACGCCGATGAATTCTGCGCAGCGGTGGGCCTGGATGCGTGCCTGGAAGTGGGCGCAGATCTCGTCGACGCTCGCGAGATCGGTCTCGTCCCGACGCAGCTCCAGAACGAACAGCGGGTACTTCTCCAGTAGCAAGGTCTGCTTCACGGGCTGCAGCTCCCAATGCCGGGGCTCGATGGACGATCGGACGGCGCCGCGATGGGGCCGGGTGAACTCGCCGAGGGTCTAGGGTACGCCGATTCGGCGATCGCTCGAGCGCGGTGGAATCAGGCTCGGCGTGTCGGTAGGCCACCGACGTGGCGATGCCAATGCGACCGCTGTCGCAGCACGGGCGGCCTAGCGCCGGGACCGCGCCAGCAGGCGATCCCAACCTCGGACGAGGTCCGAAGACTAGTGGCTGCCCAGGCCCCAGGACATTGAAAAGCGTCAAAGGGTTCGCCACGTGGTGACCGCAGCAGCCGGGCCCGTTCCAGGTCGAATGGGGCTCAGTCTTCGGCGATTCGACGCAGGTTGGGGATGTCCAGCAGGAAGCTGTTGGGGCGTGACTCGACGAGTAGGCTCTCGCGTTTGAAGGACGCAATGGTCCGGCTCGCCGTCTCGGTGGTGATGCCGAGCATGGCGCCCATGTCCTCGCGGCTGAACAGCTCACACTCGCTCGATTCGCGGTCGCGTACCAGGCGCAGTAGCAGGCGTGCGACGCGCTGCCGGGCAGAGCCGGTGGAGAGTTCGGTCAGCCAGGCATCCGCCTCGGTGAGGGCGCGTTGCCAACGGGACATCAGTTCCTTGTGCAGCTTCGGGTTGTCTCGGCTCAGGCTGCGGACCACGCGGCTGGGAAAGCGGCAGACCTCTGCCCGCTGCAGCGCCACGGCGTCGTGGTGGTAGCCCTCCTCCAGCAGGGCCTCCAGCCCCAGCACGTCGGAGCTGCGAACGATGCGCACGATGCGCTGGCTGCCATCCGGCAGGTACTGCACCAGCTTGATGGCGCCCGAGCGTATCGTGTACATGTAGTCGCCCAGGTCGCCGGTCTTGTAGAGCGTCGTACCGGGTTTGAGGTCGTACTGGTCGATGGGCTCGTGGATCAGGTCGAAGTCCGTTGACTCCAGCCCCGCGAACAGCGCGGAGGTGCGCAGCGCGCAGTTCCTGCAGTCGGCCTCGCCGGCCCATGCCTCGCGCAGAGTGACGGGTTTGGCCATGGGTGTTCGGAAACCTCAGACGCTACAATTGCAGGTTGTTAACGATACCGGGCAGTCTAATCGATTTGCTGGGTCGATTGCGCATTGTGCCCGTCCGAGTGCAGTTCTCCGCCACAACCCATGCCACTGATCAGCCTACAGAGTGTCTCTCTATCCTACGGTGCGCCGAGTCTCCTCGACGGTGTCGATTTGGGCATCGACGGCGGCGAGCGTGTCTGTCTGCTCGGTCGCAACGGTGCCGGCAAGTCCACCTTGCTGTCCATCATCTCCGGAGACGTGCAGCCGGACGGTGGCGAGGTCCGTGTCGGTGACGGCGTGCGCATCGCGCGGCTCGCCCAGGAGGCGCCGGCGGATGCGGGCGAGCGTGTGCTGGACGTGGTCATGGATGGGCTCGGCGCCCTCGGCGCGGATGTGGGTGAGTATCTGCGCCTCAGCCAGCGTATGGCGGTGGAGACGCCGACGGAGTCGGAGCTCTCGCGCCTCGCCGCCGTGCAGCAGCGCCTGGAGTCGGGCGACGGCTGGGCCATGGAGCAGCGTGCCGAGCGGGTCATCAGCCGGCTCGGGCTCGACGCGGAGGCCATCTATGGCGCCCTATCGGGCGGGCTGCGGCGGCGGGTCATGCTCGCCCGCGCCCTGGTCGGCGAGCCGGACCTGCTGCTGCTCGACGAACCCACCAACCACCTGGATGTGGAGACCATCGAATGGCTGGAGGAGTTGCTGCTGGCCTTCGGCGGCAGCCTGCTGTTCATCACCCACGACCGGCGCTTCCTGCGTCGCCTCGCCACCCGCATCCTGGAGCTCGACCGCGGCAGGCTCACCGACTGGCCCGGCGACTACGAGAACTACCTGCGCCGCCGCGCCGAGCGCGAACACGCCGAGGCTTTGGCGCAGGCGCGCTTCGACAAGAAGCTCGCCGAGGAGGAGGTCTGGATTCGCCAAGGCATCAAGGCGCGGCGTACCCGCAACGAGGGTCGTGTGCGCCAGCTCCAGGCGCTGCGCGCGGAGCGCATGGAGCGGCGCGAGGCCCAGGGCAAGGCCCGGCTTCGGCTCGACGGCGGCGAGCGCAGCGGCAAGCTCGTCGTGGAGGCCGAGGGCGTCTCCTTCGGCTACGGCGGCGCGGCCGGGGGCACCGACGGCCAGAGGCCGATCATCCAAGGCTTGGATACCCTCATCCTGCGCGGCGATCGGGTCGGCATCGTCGGCCCCAACGGCGCTGGCAAGTCCACGCTGCTCAAGCTGCTGCTCGGCGAGCTGCAGCCGGATACGGGCAGGATCCGACTCGGTACCAATCTGCAGGTGGCCTATTTCGATCAGCTTCGCGCCCAGCTGGACCCGACGCGCAGCGTGCGCGACAACGTCGCCGGCGGCAGCGACACGATCGAGGTCGCCGACCGACGCACGCATGTCCTGTCCTACCTGAAGGACTTCCTGTTCACACCGGATCGTGCACAGCAGCCCGTCTCCGCCCTGTCCGGCGGCGAGCGCAACCGGCTCCTGCTCGCCCGGCTGTTTACCCGGCCCGCCAACCTGCTCGTGCTCGACGAGCCCACCAACGACCTGGACGCCGAGACCCTGGAGCTGCTCGAGGACCTGCTCGTCGGCTTCGAGGGTACCCTCCTGCTGGTGAGCCACGACCGCGAACTGCTGGACAATGTCGTTACCTCCACGCTGTTGCTGGAGGGCGAGGGCAGGGTGGGGGACTACGTCGGCGGCTGGTCCGACTGGCTGCGCCAGCGGCCCAACCCGCCGGCCGTCGCCGCACCGGTCGCGGTGGACAAGGCCGCTGCGAAACCCGCGGCCAAACAACGTCCGATCCCGAGTGCGAAGAAGCTGAGCTACAAGGAACAGCGCGACCTTGAACAGCTGCCCGCGCGCATCGAACGGTTGGAAACCGAACAGGCCGAGTTGCAGCAGCGCCTCGCGGATCCGGCCTTGTACCGAGACGGGGGCGCCGAGGTGGGCGCCGTACAGGATCGGATGGCGGAGATCGAGACGGCGCTCGCTCGAGACTACGATCGTTGGGAAGAACTGGAGGCGCGTCAGGAGGAAGCCACGGTTGGTGCAAGCGCACGCAGGGGCTCCTAGGTGCGCCAGGACGGAGAGTCGTTCCTGGCGGATCCCGGATGACCGCATCCCGGTTGGGTCTGCACGACCCCGTCGGCCTCCGTTCAGCCTGAGGCGCGGTCGCTCAACAAGCTGCCGGCGATGTCGGCCAAGAAGCGATCCAGGTCGGCGTGAGCCGTCGCCGCATCGACCTCGAACTCGGCCGTCATCGCGTGGACGATCGCCTCGGGGTCCAGAACACCGGATCGAAGCTGCTCGAGGATGAACGCCGCGGTGATGCTCAGCGTCAGCACGCGATGCCCAGGCACATCGAGCAGGACCGCAGTGTCATCGGGGAGCGTCGTGACTTCGATGCCCGAGTCCGCAAGGCGCTGCGCCAGCCGGTCGGGAAGCGATGATTCGATGGTCATCGTGAGCTGATGGGAAAGGAGCGGCTAATGGCGTAAATCGATGTGTTGACCGCGCTGCCCGGAGGATCCGACAGGTTTCGGCCGTCGACGGTGACCCAGGCGTGACCCAGGATCGAACGCGCTGACGCAGCGTCCGCGCGGAAGCCTATGAAGAGTTGTACACGTTTTCGGTTCGCGGTCAAAGCAGCGATCGCGAGCGAACGCGAGAGGCAGCTGTTCAGAATGCCCAGCTGTGCCGCCAAGCGTCCGCAGCGGTGGACCGCGCGCGTGATCCGCAGCCCTGGTACGGCGACCGGCCAAGGGCGGGCGGTGCAGAGGAGTTGGTGCAACGCCTGATCCACGCTCATTCGCTCTGCCAGTCGCCCTGCCGTGAGCGTCGGGCGGAATGCGTGGACTGCATCGATCATCGCAAGCCCTGGTTCGAGCGGGCGCCAAGGCAACACAACACCCTCGGATCAGCTGATAGGCTGTTGTGGTGCGTTGCGTCCGAGAAGTCTCCGTTGGCCTGTCATGGCCGCAAGCGCGGCGAGCACAAGCCATAGGGTTTCGGGTAAGGGGACGTAGCCGTAGAGACGGAACTGCAAAGAACTGGCGCTGGGGTTGTCCTGGTACCACCCGATGCCGCCAGAGAAGTTCTCCGCTGGAGGGAGCGTCAGTCCATTGGATGCAACCACCGGGGCGAAGCCGACCCCGTCTGGAATGGAGCTGGTGACGACCTGTTGCCATAGGATGCCGGCGGTGTTCGTCGTCATCCCCTCGACCTGTCCCAGATAGATCGACATCCAGTAGCGACTGCCGCCCGAAAGGCCGACGGTAGACTCCAGCTCGAAGGAGTACTCGTACTGATCGTACAAATCCGGTCCGGTGGGCGGGTCGGGAAGGACTTGGATTCCGGTTCTGCCCGTGCCTGCCTTAACGACATTCACACCGTTTCCCACCGCTATCGCGTCGACTTCGGGCATACCGCTGCCGTTGTCCAGCCAGATTGCGTACTTCAGTGTTCCATCCCAGACGGAGATGTCCCCGGTGCTCGGATCATTCGGTTCCAGGGTCAGAATCGATGCGCGCTCCAGACCGAGACGTTCGCCGGGGTCGCCGATCCGAAAATCATCTGCGGCGCTGGGGCTCCAGCCATTCCGAAACACGGTACTCCCTGACGCGATCACACCGTTGTCGATTTCGTCGCCGTATTGGTCGAACTCGAACAGTTCCGCGGCATGCGCAGATACCGATGCGACGCTCATGGTTGCGGCCGCGGCTAGGGCACGAGGCAAAGCGCTCAGCGATGGCTTGGTCTGCGCGGCACAACTCATGAGAACGTCCTTTTGAACTCGGTGACAGCGTCGCGCGCCCGGCGGCCGCTTCTGGGCTTTACAGTTGAGGATCGTGCCGCGCGCTAGAACGATCATGAAGCATGATCCGCGCCATATTATCTAAATTATTGTTTTGTATGGTCGTGCACGACTTTGCGCCGGTGGCGGTGATCGAAACTGTAACGAGCAGTATACAGTCAGCCGTCAGGAATCGCAGGGTGTGGCATGCTTGAGCCTAGGCTCGGGTGCTGATGTCCAAGAGTTCTTCGATATGCGGGATTTCCCTGTGCGGCTCCGTCATCAGCCGGCTGCCGACACTGAGCCAGTTCGCCGGCACTCCAGTCGCGACCTCGAGCGCGGTGGTGCGCGCGACGCGGTCGTCGGCAACGAGTCGTCCACGCAAGTGGGGGTTGCCCGCAAGCACGGCGCCCAGGGCCTCCGCTTGGCTGGCAGGGCGCAACCAGGAGGATCGGCATCTGGGCGACGACGCCAGGATGACCAAGCCCCTGAGGTAACCCCAGGGCGAGTAGAAAGCCGGCTGTTCGCTACGCAGTAACCACTGCCGACCGTCTGGTCCATTGCTCATGGCGCCCTGCAGTTGCCGGGGCCAGAGTCCTAGGCTGCCGGATCGAAGTGCAAGGTGCTGACGCCAGGGCTCGATCAGCGGCCCGCCGTCTCCGTGTGGAGCAGGGGACAGCACGATCATGTCGTCGCTGATGATCCGATGGCCGGCAGCGAGCCATGCGGCGGACAGCGTCGATTTCCCCGAACCGCTCGGCCCCAAGACCAGGACTGTCCCACGCCCCACGGATAGCGCCGCCGCGTGCAGCACCAAATGCCCCACGGATACGAGCAGCCAGATGCAGAAGGCACCCAAGGCGCCCCGTAAGCTCAGTGGTTGCTTCTGATCGATAAAAACGGCAGGTCGCCCTGGTGGGGTTCTTGGGACGAATACCCCGTCGGTGTAGTGGACGGCCGGCCCGTACGGGGAACCGGTCAGGATCTCTGTCCCAAACCGTGCCGGCCGTTCTTGCGTCCCGCTCCAGGAATCGATCGGGTATGCGGCGCCGAGGGCTACGGAATCAGCACTTCGCGGCCTGAGCGAACAGCCCTCCAGGGTCTTGGGTGAGGTCGCGGACGCGGGAAGCCACCAGTCGATTGGCACGGACCACTCGACGCCCTCCAGGGCCACACGCCGAGGCGAGCCGCGAGCGGGCTCCACGCCAGCACAGTCGCTCAGCTAGCCGGAACGGCGGCCCGTCACCGCGTCCGGTCCGCTGCCACCCCCCATGTAGACAATCTTGTCCAAGGGGACTAAGGACAACGTGGGAGGCGCGTAGGGGCGGCGTGGCTTCTTCCCTGTCGTCGATCGATCGGTCCCCGGTTGGGGCTTGTTCATGGACATGAGCGATGTCATCGATTGCGGTGTGACCGATCACATCCTGAGCAGCGAAAGGCCCATCGTCAAGTCCCGAAGCGGCGGAGATAGAGCTCGAAGTAGGCGGCGCCCGACCAGTTGTCGGGCAGGCGCTCGGAGCGGGACGCTCGGCGTTGGTTGTCGCCTGCCGCATCTGGGTCGATGATTCCGAGGGCGACCATGTGCCAGGTGGCCGGAGGCCCCAGGTGCCTCAGCAGCCGCTCATCCTGAGTCCATACCGGCGCGGGTGTGAGTTTTCTGGTGGGCCAGGGTGCGGGAGCGCCGAGCGCCAGTTCTGCGCACTCACGCAGGGTCTGCTTCTCGAATCGGCCCCGGCTCAGTGTTCGCGGCGGGAATGCGAACCCGAGATCCATGACGCGTCGGTAGGTATAGGGCGCGACGTTCTCCAACCCATGTTGCTCGAAGAGCTGATCGAGCGTTTCCGTGCCGCTGAGCAAACCGTGGTAAGCAATTTGCGTCAGGCGCTCGCCGCGGCCGTAGCCGTCTCGTTTGCGCAGGTCATCCAGGGTCTCCAATCCGCTCGCGCACAACTCCGCCCAGTGGCGACCGATGCCGGCCAAGCGGTTTCGGTGGCGCCACCGCCAGAGCCGGCTGCCCTTGGGTGCAATGGCGCCTCGGGCCAGACGGATTTGCTGTTTCCAAGGGGCGCCCGCCGAGCGCAGGTAGGGCCGAAAACGCCAGATGTCCTGTGCGAGGGCGATGAACCGGCCCCGACGCAGGAGGTCGCCCATGTAAGCGGTGGAGATCATCAGCGCCGCCTCGCCTCCGATCCCGAAGATGTGCGAACGGTTTCCCTGCTCGCTGATCCTGCGCGCCAGGAGGGTAGCGTTGTGCGTCGTGTGTGAGGTCGGAATCCGGTCGAGGCCGTCGACGTGCTCCGTCAGGAAATCGAAGGCGCCCGCATCGGCGACGTCGACATACTCGGTGCAATCGCCCGCGGCAAGCAGAAGGGGGTCCAGGTACTCCCGCTCGTCGTCCTGGTGCCCGGGCCATGCCAGGGAGTAGTTGCGCGGCGGTCCGCTCCGAGGCGGGGCCTCGCGTGCGATCGTCCAGAGCAGTCCCGAGTCGTGGCCTGCGCTGAGAGAGAGGGCCGTGGGTTCATTCAGCGCAGAAATGGACTGGGATAGCGCGTCGAGCAACAGGGCGGGCGGGGCAGGGTCGTCGACCGGCACCTTGGCCTCGGGCGGGGGAGTCCAGTAATCGCGAATGGGCTCGATGGTCGTTGCCGACTCGGAGCGGCTCTCGTACAGCTTCGGGGCGAGCAGGCGGTCGATGTCGCGGTATTCAGTCCGCCGAGGGTCAAGAACGGGGCCGCCGAGCCAGAAACTGAGCGCGACCTGTTCGGGGTCGAGCGCCAGGCCGAGCTTCGCGCCGGCCGCACACTGGCGGATTTCGCTGGCCAGGATCAGCAGCGCGCCCCGTTGCACCCTGTAGAGCGGCTTCGTCGTCAGCAGGCTGACGCAGGCGTAGAGGGCGCGGCGCCGCTTGTCGTAGATGCTCAGCGCATACTCGCCGTCGAGTCGATCCAGGCCGGGCGACATGGGGCCGGACCAGACCCCGGCGGCGACCTCCGCCGCAGCAGGCTGCGAGCCGTAAGGGAGCCGGGCATCCGGATCGTAAGCGCGGCCATTCACACCGACGATCAGGTCGTCGTCCTCGAACAGGCTCGCCTCCTGTCCTCTCGTCTGGACGCCGATACTGACCCCAGGGCCGTGGAGGCTGTGCAGGGTGCCCCGATGAGGCGCCTGCTGCGCCATTGCGGTGAGGCGCGACTCCCGTTCCGGTTCAGGGACATCGCCGCGGACCACCAAGAGAGCGCCCATGGGCCGAATAGAAGTCCGGGTGTGATGCGGACCGGGTTTCAGTCGCCGGGCCGAGGCCCCTGTTCCTTATCCCGCTCGATCAGCGCGTAGGCGGAGTGGTTGTGGATGGACTCGAAGTTCTCGGCCTCAACCACATAGGCACTGATGCGTTCGTCGTCGTTGAGGCGACGGGCGACGTCACGCACCGTGTCCTCCACGAACTTGGGGTTGTCGTAGGCGCGCTCGGTGACGTACTTCTCGTCCGGGCGTTTGAGCAGCCCGAACAACTCGCAGGAGGCCTCGGCCTCGACCATCTCGATGAGTTCCTCGATCCACAGGAAGCCACGGGTGCGCGCGGTCACGGTGATGTGCGAGCGCTGGTTGTGGGCGCCGTAGTCCGAGATCTCCTTGGAGCAGGGGCAGAGGCTAGTCACCGGCACTACGGCCCGGATGGACAGCTGGGGCTTGCCGTTGGCGATTTCGCCGATCAGGGTCACGTCGTAGTCCATGAGGCTGGGAACGCCGGTGACGGGGGCCTGCTTCTTGACGAAGAACGGGAAGCGCATCTCGATGTGACCGGCTTCCGACTCCAGTCGCTCGGCCATTTCGGACAGCATCTGCTTGAAGGTGCCGACGCCGATCTCGTCCTCGTGACCGTTCAGGATGGCCACGAAGCGCGACATGTGCGTTCCTTTGAAGTTGTGCGGCAGGAACACGAACATGTTGAACGTCGCCACCGTGTGATGCTCGTGGCCGCTCTTGTCCTTGATGTTGACCGGGTGGCGGATGTCCTTGATGCCCACCTTGTCGATGGCGATCTTGCGGCTGTCTGCACTTGCTTGGACGTCGGCGATACCGTCTGCCGCGGTGGCGGTTGAGACCCGTGGGTCCATGGAGACTTCCTCAGATGACTGGTGATGGCGCGCCGACGGCGGGCGTCGAGTCTTTGGCCGCGGCGCGACAGCCTCAAAGTCCTCTGGACATTGTCCCGCCGGCCCAGGACTTAAAGGGTCAGGGATTATCGGGGATCAACCAAGGCGGGGCAAACCGCTGCCTGCGCGTGGTTTGACGTGGCCCTCGGCCCCCACCCCGCGTTTCCGTTCGCGGCTCGGCGGGCTCCCTGTGGGCCTTGGAGACCTGGGTGTCGCACGCTCAATCCAGCCTGCGGCGATCGGTTTGCGGCGCGTTTGCCGGAAGCCCTGCCGGTGCCCGCGGTGGAGCAGGGCCCGACTCAGCGATCGCGGTCGATGATGTAGCGCGCGATCCAGCGCAGCGGGTCGGCGCCGTCGTCGAAGTGCTCCAGCGCCGTGATGGCCTCGTCCACCAGCCGTTCGGCGGTGGCGTGTGCCTTTTCGAGTCCGAGCAGCGACGGATAGGTCGCCTTGTCGTGGGCCGCGTCGGCGCCCTTGGCCTTGCCGATGATCTCGGTCTCGCCCTCCACGTCGAGCAGGTCGTCCTGCACCTGGAAGGCGAGCCCGATGCGGGTCGCGTAGTCGTCGAGTGCGGTCGCGCGGTCAGCGGCGAGGTCGTCGGCGGTCAGCGCGGCCATCCTGACGCTGGCGCGGATCAGGGCGCCGGTCTTGTGCCTGTGGATGTTCTCGAGCGCCGGCAGGTCCAGCTCCAGGCCCTCCGAGGCGAGATCCAGGGCCTGGCCGCCGACCATGCCGAGGGAGCCGCTGGCCTGTGCCAGCTCGCGGACCATGCGCAAGCGCGTGGCGCTGTCGCTGTGCCTGTCCCGCGCCAGGACGTCGAAGGCGAGTGTCTGCAGGGCGTCCCCGGCCAGCAGCGCCGTGGCCTCGTCGAAGGCGCGGTGGCAGGTGGGGCGCCCACGGCGCAGGTCGTCGTCGTCCAGCGCCGGCATGTCGTCGTGCACCAGGGAGTAGGCGTGGATCAGCTCCAGCGCCGCCGCCGGGGCGTCGAGACGCTCCCAGGGCACGTCGGTGGCGAGGCCAGCGGCATAGACCAGGGTGGGGCGCACGCGCTTGCCGGCGCCGAGCACGGCATAGCGCATGGCCTGGTGCATGCGCCGCGGCTCGGCCTCCTCGGCGGGCAGGCTGGCACCGAGCACCTGCTCGACGCGCTCGGCGCATTGCGAGACGAAGGGGATCAAAGGGTCCATAGCGTGGTCGGCAGATACTGTTCTCGGGGCGGCGGCGCGGTGCCCGGTCGGGTCATCCAGCTTCCGTTGTCGAGCGCGCGGTTCCCCAAAGGATGCCGCGGGCGATAAGGGTGCTGCGGGCGACGCCGCGGGATTCAGGGGCCGGTCGGGGCGTCGCCGTCCAGGTCGCGGGCGGGAAAGGGCTCGGGCTCGGCGGTGTCGGACTGCTCGGTCAGGATGCGCACACGCTGCTCGGCCGCTTCCAGCGCCTTCTGGCAGTCGCGGGTGAGGCCGATGCCGCGCTCGAACACCGCGAGCGACTCCTCCAGCGTCAGGTCCTCGTGTTCCAGGCGGTCCACCAGTTGCTCAAGTTCCTCGACCGCGCGCTCGAACTGCGGCGGGTCGGTGATGGGGGTGTTCTGTTGGTCGCTCATGGCATGCAGTTTGGCGCTGGGCGGAAGCTGCGATAGTTTAGCGGGATTTTGCGGCACGCTCGCCCTCGGGCCGTCGCCGCCGCATCCGAACCAGCCTTTCAGGAGCAGCCGAACGCCGATGAGCGGCACCTACGACGCCTCAGCCATTGAGGTCCTGAGCGGACTCGACCCGGTGCGCAAGCGCCCGGGCATGTACACCGACACCACCCGCCCCAACCACCTGGCGCAGGAGGTCATCGACAACAGTGTCGACGAGGCCCTGGCGGGTCATGCCACGCGCATTGACGTCACCCTGCACGCCGACGGCTCCTGCGAGGTGGCCGACGACGGCCGCGGCATGCCCGTGGACATCCACCCGCAGCAGGGGTTGCCCGGCGTCGAGGTGATCCTGAGCAAGCTGCACGCCGGCGGCAAGTTCAGCGCCGGCAGCTATCGTTTCTCGGGAGGACTGCACGGCGTCGGCGTGTCCGTCGTCAACGCCCTGTCGCAGCACCTGGAGGTCTGGGTCAAGCGCGGCGGCCAAGAGTACAACATGGCCTTCGCCTGCGGCGAGAAGCGCAGCGACCTTGATGTCGTCGGCAGCGTCGGCCGCAACAACACCGGCACCCGGCTGCACTTCTGGCCGGACCCGAAGTACTTCGATACGCCGAAATTCGCCGTTCGCCAGCTGACCCACCTGCTGCGCGCCAAGGCCGTGCTCTGCCCGGGCCTGACGGTGCGCTTTCGCGACGAGGCGAGCGGCGAGGAGCAGGTCTGGTGCTACCAGGACGGGCTCAAGGACTACCTGCAACAGGCCCTCGAGGGCCTGCCCAGCGTCCCCGAGCCGCCATTCGTCGGTACCATGGAGTCCGACAACGAGGCCGCCGCCTGGGCCGTCACCTGGCTGCCGGAGGGCGGCGACCCGGTGACCGAGAGCTACGTCAATCTCATTCCCACCGTGCAGGGCGGCACCCACGTCAATGGGTTGCGGAGCGGTCTCACCGAAGCGGTGCGGGAGTTCTGCGAGTTCCGCAACCTGCTGCCTCGCGGCGTCAAACTGGCGCCGGAAGACGTCTGGGCGCGGGCCAGCTGGATTTTGTCGGTCAAGCTGGTGGAGCCGCAGTTCTCCGGCCAGACCAAGGAGCGGCTGTCCTCCCGCGAGTGCGCGGCCTTTGTCTCCGGCGTCGTCAAGGATGCGTTCAGCCTGTGGCTGAACGAGCACGTCGCCGACGCCGAGCGTATCGTCGACCTCGCCATCAGTGCGGCCCAGGCCAGGATGCGCGCCGGGCGCAAGGTGACCCGCAAGAAGATCACCCAGGGACCGGCCCTGCCGGGCAAGCTCGCCGATTGCACCAGCACCGACCCCGACCGTAGCGAGCTGTTCCTGGTGGAGGGGGACTCCGCCGGCGGCTCCGCCAAGCAGGCCCGCGACCGCGAGTTCCAGGCCATCATGCCCCTACGCGGCAAGATCCTGAACACCTGGGAGGTGGACCCGGCCGAGGTCCTCGGCTCCCAGGAGGTCCACGACATCGCCGTGGCCATCGGCGTCGACCCGGGCTCAGAGGATCTGAGCCGCTTGCGTTTCGGCAAGATCTGTATCCTGGCAGACGCCGACTCCGACGGCGCGCACATCGCAACCCTGCTCTGCGCGCTGTTCTACCGGCATTTCCCCCGCCTGGTGGCGGAGGGGCACGTCTACGTCGCCATGCCGCCGCTGTATCGCATCGACGTCGGCAAGCAGGTCTTCTACGCCCTCGACGACGCCGAGCGCCAGGGCCTCCTCGACCGCATCGCCGCCGAGAAGCTCAAGGGCAAGGTCAGCGTGCAGCGCTTCAAGGGCCTCGGCGAGATGAACCCCTCGCAGCTTCGCGAAACCACCATCCATCCAGACACCCGCCGCCTGGTGCAGCTGACGGTTGAACCCGGTGACGAGGGTGGCACCCTGATGGACATGCTGTTGGCCAAGAAGCGATCCGCGGATCGTCGTGCCTGGCTGCAGGAAAAGGGCGATCTGGCGGAGGTCTGATCCCGCACCAGTCGCCACCGCCGCCGAACCAAAGCCCCGACAGGGGCGCTGTTCCGAATCAACTGCCCCGGCCCGCCGTCACCCGCCGACCACCAGAGGAACCCGGATGCACTCCTTCCCCTATGCCCATGCCGCCGCCGACGATTGGCGCGAGGCCCTGGCGCAGATCATGGAGCCTTTGGCCGACCTGCCCGCGCCGGAGCCAGGACTGAGCCGGCTCGGCTTCGTCTACGCAACCGATCCGCTGACCCCGCATCTGGACGAGGTACTGCGCTCGCTGCGCGATGCCAGCGGTGTTACGCACTGGGTGGGGGCCGTCGGCATCGGCATCTGCGCAACCGGCATCGAGACCTACGAGCAGCCCGCCATTGCGGCAATGATCGCAGAACTGCCGGACGACTCCTTCCGTGTCTTCACCAGCGTCACCGACGACCTGGCGGAGTACGATGCCCTCCAGGAGGCGTGGCTCGGCAACGCGGAGCCCTTCCTCGGCCTGGTGCACGGCGATCCCTCGAACAGCGAAACCGAAAGCCTCATCGAGCAACTCGCCGCGCGCACCGCGACGGGGTTCCTGGTGGGCGGCCTCGCCAGCGCCCACGGCGATGCCCGGACCATCGCCGATGGCGTCACCTCGGGCGGTGTCAGTGGGGTCATGCTAACCGAAGCAGTCGGCATCCAGACCAACCTCAGCCAGGGCTGCTCGCCCATCGGCCCGCACCGCGTCATCACCGAGTCCCAGCGCAACATCCTGGTCGCCCTGGACGGGCGCCCGGCCCTGGACGTGTTCAAGGAGGACGTCGGCGAGGAGCTGGCGGCGGACCTCGCCCGGGTTGGCGGCATCATCTTCGCCGGTTTGCCCATCCAAGGGTCCGACACGGGCGACTACCTGGTGCGCAACCTTGTCGGCATCGACACCACGCAGAACCTGATCGCCATCGGCGACCTGGTCGAAGAGGGCCAGGAGCTGATGTTCTGTCGGCGCGATGAAGCCGCCGCGCGGGAAGACCTCGCCCGCATGCTCGCGCACCTGCGCTCGCGCCTCAAGGGCCTGCCCAGGGGCGGAGTCTATGTCTCCTGCCTGGGTCGCGGCGCCAATCTCTTCGGTGATGAGTCCGAAGAGCTGGCCCTGATCCGCGATCAGCTCGGCGACTTCCCGCTGATCGGCTTCTACGCCAACGGCGAGATCTTTCGCGATCGCCTCTACGGCTACACCGGTGTCCTGATCCTGTTCACCTGAGCCCTCCTGGGCTCCGCAGATCGTGGCGTGGGTCGGGTTGCCGTCAGCCCGACCCCACACCGATTCTTCAACCTAAGATGCAGCAGTTGGACGGTCGTCAGGGTGCGTCCCGCGGGGCATCCAGCGAGGCACAACGACGCGGAATAGTCACTCTGTTCAACCCACCAGCGCGTTCCTGCGCGGCACGTCCTTCGCATCCGCCGCCGTCTGTGCGGCATGGGGCCCTATGCCCCAGGTGATCGGCGGCGACATCAGTAGGCCCAGCCCAACGCCATAGAAGAATGCGCTGCTGGTCATGCAACCGAACCAAAGTGCTTGATAGCTCATTGTCATCTCCCGCTGCTGTGCATCGCCGTCGCGCAAAGGGGGTCTCGCGTACGGCATCGGCGACGGAGCGGGGATCTGGGCTGGGAAGCGCAAGCCCGGTGGGTCAGACCCGAACGGTCACTGCCTCGGTCGGCAGGTGCGTTGTACAGCTCGGGGACGTCCGCAACCGTCGGGTCACTCCCCATTGTTTCCAATTTACCCCAACCTGCAGTTCCACATCGAGACCAAGGGCTCAGATTCGACCGGAAGAGGCTCATCAAGCCGGACCGGTTCGACTGCGTGCCGGGCCCGGGGCCGAACCTGTTCCTCAACTCGCTGGTGGAGGCTTGCGTCGTCATCTGTCCCGCGAGCAAGCCGCCCGAACTCCGGGGTCGCGTGCTGTTCGTCGACGCGGTCAACGAAATCACCCACGAGCGCGCCTAGAGCGTCCTGAGGCACGGGCACCAGCTGCGCATCGCCGATGCCGACCACGCCTTCACCGACAAGCCTGGCTTCTGCCGCGTCGCCGGCCTGGGGCAAATCGCCGCCAATGTGGCTTCGTAGCCATCACATCGCTCTGGTAGCTCACCGGTGGCAGAAACCGTTTGTGTTCCGCCGGTAGTTTGTTGGTCAGCGTGTGAGAGACAACACCAGGGCACGCGAAATCGGCTTCAAAACATGCGGAAAGTCAACCAGGTGCCTGCTCATCGGTTTTCGCATTCATCCCATGTTGACGGCGGGTCGTTGCGCGAACTCGTTGGTCGGCTGGGCGGCGACCTCATGCCAGAGCGGTTGCCTGAACTGCTGATCAAAGCGCAGGAACCGCCTCCGGACATAGAACGCGATCGCTTCGCGCACGCCGGGGATGGTCAGGTGTTCTTCGTCTTGGGTGAAGTGGTCTTGCCGTAGTGCGGCGCGCGCGTCGGGCGGCAGTTCGGGGTTGATCTGGAACACCAGAGCAGTGCGTCGATGCCAGTCGCGGTCGGTCGTGTCCGGTACCCATTCTGCTTCGGAAGGTTCTGCAGTGACGATGCGCGCGAGGTTGAAGTCGCGGAACTTCTGCGTCTCGTGACAGTAGGCGCGGAGGTGGTAACGCTCGTCGGCGTGGACGAGATGGTGCGGTGAGATGCGCCGGGTGCGGGCGCCGGACTTGGCCCAGTAGCCGATGACGACGACGGAGCGGCGGCGCAGGGCAGTGAGCGCAGTCCGGACTGCATTCTGGTCGTAGACGGGGCGGGCGAGGGCGTCGGCATCGGTGAAGGGAAGATCGGACCAGCCCGGTTCGTCGTAGAAGTGCGCCGTGTAGCTCGCAGCGCGTTGGTAGTCGAGGAAGCAATTGACACCTGCACGCACGTACTCAGGCCTGAAGCTCTCGGTCGGTACCTGGCGACGGCGCCGCCTGTCGTGCTGCAGTTGGCCCGGATGCAGCTCGTCGTAGGTCTTGATGCTCTGCTGGGCGTTCTGGCGTGCGATGCCGAAGGTATCCGCGAGCTCTCTTGCGGTGACACCTCCAGCCCAAAGCAGGCGCGCTTCGATGAAAGCGAATCGCCTGAGTGTGTCATTTTTCATGACAGTTTCTACCTCGTTTAGGTCGCCACACTAGTCTACAGTGTAGGCCGAATCACCGTAGCGAGGACGCCATGAATCGGATTCGACTTTCGCTGCCGCGCAGGCAGTGGGCCACCTATCAGCATCAGGACCTGCTGCACGACGCCATCGTCAACGCGCTGATCGCGGCCGGTGCAACGCCGGAGCAGGTGATCGGCGCCGGAGCCGAGGCCTGGACCTTCGCGGCCCTCGGTTACCACCGAGCGCAAGAAGGCCAGGTACACGGGCTGGTTATCTCCACACCGAGCTCAGTGCTGGCCCCCTACCTAACGGCGCTTGAACCGAGTGCCGTGCGTTACGCCCGGGCCTCCACCGGCGAGCTCCTGGACTTCTCCACCGCATCCGTTGCCCTTGAGCCGCCGCCGGTTTGTACCGACCCGGGCATGTTGGGGGTGCTGGCCCTCTCGCCCATCGCCATCAGCGAGCCGGGCGCCAAGCAGAAGCGTTGGCTCACGCAGCTGGATCAGGTCGACCTGGCCGCGGTGGCCAATGCCAGGCTCAGCAAGATCGCGGGCCGTTCGGTGACACTGACTGTGCAGCCGGACAGCCTGTATCTACGCGCCAACCCGAAACACTCGGTGCTGGTGAGCACGAAACGCCTGCGCAACGGGCGTGCCGCGTTCGTCATCGGCATGCAGGCGCCGCTGGTGCTGGCCGGCAGCCGAGAGGACTTGCTGTTGGCCTGGTACGCCGGCCTCGGCGAGAAGACCCGCAACGGCTTCGGCTGCCTCGGACTGGCGGAACAGGGAGTTGGACGATGAGCGATACCCGGCAGGAAGCGATTGCACTTGCGAAGGCCGTCTACGAGGCCTTCATGCGCGAGGTGGTCGAGAAGCATGTGCTGACCGACCGCGTGGGCGCCTTGTCCGCGCAGAAGCAAAAGAAGGTCGATGCCGAGCGGGACATCGACGTCCGACCGGTCCGGCTGATGACCATCAGCGGAAAGGGCGGTTGGTCTCCTGACTCACATCTGCGCCAGAGCTATGCGGCGAGCGCCAACGTCACGCTGCTGGACCATCTCCTGTCGGTGGTGCGCGGGGCCGTCACCTTCGCGGCCTTGGATACGCTGACCGCGAACCTGGAGTTGGATCGGGACGCGCTGCGCTCGGAGCTGCGTGCCGTGGCAGCCATCGCCTTCATGCACGACTTGGACAAGGACCTCGGGCTGACCCGCGACAGTGCGTTGCCGTTGGAGCCGCTTGCGGAGCGCTGGTCGGCTTATGGTCTGGATGATTTCGTCGGGCCTGAGCTCGCCTTGCAGCCCGACCAGATTCGGGCGCTGATCGAGCATGCCGAGACGAGTCAGGTCCATCGCAGTCCTGCGGTAACCGCACCACCGCGCACCATTCGGCACCTGATGCGCTACGTTGCCCTCGCGGACAAGCTGGATGGGCTCTGGCTCAAAGAGGGTATCGACGCCGTGCTGGATCGGCTGCAGAAGGACGCGGCCCTATCCGCGGATTTCCTCAAGTCCTGGGCCAAGATCGATCTGTTCGACCCGCATCACCCGTTCCTGATGGACGAGCTGCAGCGGTACCTGTCCGCGCAAAGCGAACGGTTGGCACAGGTGCCGCCGCTGATCGAGGTCCATCAGGATGGGCGGTTGGTGATGCTGATCCCGGCGGAGCAGGCCGATACGATCATCCAAGAGGGGATCAAACGGCTCGGCAGGATGCTGACTCGGGATCTGTTCCACCTGCGGATCAACGTGTCGGTGCGAGCGGTGCCCGAGTTGCTCGACGCGCAACCAAACCACGAGGGCCTGGTCGAGTACGTGGAGAAGGTGTCTCCTGACCGGGACTTCGGTCGGCTGTTCCTGGTGAAGGCGACCTTGGCCGATCAGGCCCATACCGCGCGCCTGGACGAACTGCTCGGC
The DNA here is from genome assembly GCA_028277725.1 of Thiohalocapsa sp. Classification (GTDB taxonomy): domain Bacteria; phylum Pseudomonadota; class Gammaproteobacteria; order Chromatiales; family Chromatiaceae; genus Thiohalocapsa. The sequence goes on along the minus strand of JANQFX010000029.1, from coordinate 9,257 downwards.
GGGCTCGGACTATCGCCGGCGTGGCCGAAGGCGACGGGTCAGACCCTCACGCCGTTTCCATCGCCTGGAGAACTCCCCGAAGCGGCGCAGCTACACCTACGGCGCGCAGCACATCTGTTGGTGTTGCTGAACCATAAGCAGGTCAAGGAGTTGCCAGAGTACGAGAGCCGAGAGCAACAGCTGTTGGAGGCGGTTGGCGTCGAGCGTCCGGAATGGATCGCCGCGCTAGCGGATCGTATCTCGCGCCAGGTGTTCACGGGCTTTTGGGCCGTCGCTGTTGCCAGCGAAGATGCCGAGGTTCTTGAGCGCGTCTGGGGCGAGGAGGGTTTGCTGTGCCGCTGGCTGGAGGGGCCCGAGGGCGAACGTGGGCTGCGCGACAGCATCGACAGCAAGGGTGCGCCGATCGTAGATGCGGTCGTGCGGCACTTCGCCGACGCGCTTGCGGGCAGGGCGGTGCATCTTGATAGCGCCGGTAGCAAGCGTTGCCTGTTCACCGATCAACCGCTGACACAGGGGGCGACCGTCACGCCGGCGGACAAGCTCTACGAGATCAAGAAGTCCGCGTTTTCCGGTCGTGACGGCCGGCTCGAAGACATCGACTCGGCGCAGGGAGAAGCGCAGGTGTCGCCGGTCTCCTACGCCGAGCATCGGCTCCGCTCGTACGCGCATGCCGCCGCGGGCGGCAAGCCGGATGGCATTCCGACCTTGCTGTCATCGCCGTCCACGACAGGCCTATTCGCCGCGCTGGCGCTAGCCAATGAGGCCGATTTCGGCAGCTTGTCCGTCTATGACTTGGCGCGAGAGCAGGTCTCCAAGGGGCGGGTCTACCGAGGCTTTGGCGCTTATCGCCACCGGTATCGCGTCGCTCGCTTCGAGCGAATGCCTGAACGAACAGTAGACCAAGTCGATCAGTTGCGTTTGCTGTTACGCGCAGCGCTGCGACTCGGGCGGCCTATTCACCTCTTCCGGGGTTTACCGAGTCATGAACAGGCCTTCTTTTTCTTCGACGCTATGCCGCGCCGCCTGGCGGACCTGATCGGTGGCGGCCGGTTGCGCCTAGAGCAGATACCAACGCCGCTGGAGCGGCTGGAAACCGCGAATCTGATCCTGAGCACGAACGGGCTTGGGTTCGAGGTGTTCGACCGCTACGCCCGCCCGGCGACGCGCTTGGGCGCGGTCTGCCTGGCCTGGGCGCAGCTGCACGACGACGCGAAAGGCGGGCAACCGGACCGGAGCGGTCGTTTCCGGCGGGAATTTGAGCAACTGATGGAGGAATCTCTAATGAGCGACATTGAAGCACCCTTGGTCGAATTGGGCCGCGCGGCGGCGCGGATCCAACGCCGTCCGGGCTATGACGCGGCCGCCAATGAGGAGCTACTGTGCTTCAACCTGAGCCTGGATACCGCCATTGGCGCCTGGAAGCTGGGCCAAGGGGATACAGAGTCACTGACCATGGCCATCGCTGGCGAGCTCGACACCAACCTCGCGCGTAAACAGAAGATCGCCCGCAAGGAACTGCGAGAAGGCGAGGGCCTGCGCGAAGCCTACGTGAGCTTTGCCCGCCACTTCGTCGAGGATGTTTGGCGGGATGTACTCAAGGGCAAGCCACCCGCGCAGACCAGCCGCCGCGTGCTTGCCGGCATCTACCGCATGTCCTTCCTGATGGCGCCACGCCCGAAGGGCGACGCCGAATCTGAATTGAACGCCGACTGACTGGAGCCGACCATGGAACGCCTGAACGACTATCTGCCCCAACTGGATCAACTCCTCGAAGAGAGCCAGGGCGACAAGGACAGCTATCTGCATCCGAAGCGCAAGAACCTCGGCTGTGTCTCGGTGGTGCTGCTGCGCGAGGCCATCGCGCCGCTGGTGATCCGCAACGCGGAGCAGGAGATTACGGACATCGAGTTTCACGACGACACCTGGGTCCGTGCCATTCCGAACAAGTTCAAGTACCCGGAGCGCGGCCGCGGCCTGCAGATCCTCCGTGCGATGAACGCCGGCGGCCGCTATCCCCAGAACCGGACAGCCATTCCGAAGGGGTCGAAGGCGTCGGAGTCCTTCGACCTGAATACGCTGGTGTTCGGCGACTCCGCGAACCACGACAGCAAGGTGCTGCCGGTGCGCGCCGCCGTGAACTATTCCGATGCGCTCAGCCTCCGGCCGAAGTACCACGTCGTGGGCGAGAGCTTCCACAATCGTGGGTTCGAGGACGGCACACTCTGGGACGCCGAGAAGAAGACGAACACCGACAACCTGTTCAGCCGCCACTTCGTCACCCCCGGTGCGCTGTTGGTGCAGGTGCTCTCCACGCGCGGCAAGCTGCTGCCGCCCATCGGCCTCAAGCACCTGCTGTTGTCGGTGGGGCTCGCCGGCAGCTACGGCGGGCAGACCTCGGTCACCGGCATCAACGTGCGCACCCACTTTGTCGGCCTCTACGCGGACAAGTTCGAGAAGGCGGAGACCTCGCCCTACGAGCTGCTGAAGACGGTCGGCGGCAACGACGCGATGGACGTGGAACAGGCGAAGGCCGCCCTGGATGGCGTGCTCGCACCCAAGCATGCAACCGTCATTCCAGGCGCTGATGTGCAGGCCTGGGTGGATGACCTGATCGAGGGCTTCAACGCGCCCGGTGGGGCGCTGGAACAGCAGTACCAGGGCGCCGCGAAGGCGATGGTCAAACTGTTCGACGGCTGGTTCGAGAGCGGCAAGAAATGACCGCCGTCATTGGGCTCAAGGCTACGACGCTGACGCCTTTCGCCTACCACTCTCTGGCGGTGCAGGGCGGCACCGCGACCCTGCCGGAGCTGATCAGCGACAACGCGCTGTGCTTCGGCCTGGCCAACGCTTTCGGCTACGCCCGCGCCTGGTGCGCCCTGCCACCGAAGGACTACAAGCGCGACTGGTCGGCGATGCCCTGGCGTGCCTCGGTGCTTACCACCCAGCAGCCGCGGCTGCTGCCGCCCATCGCCCGGCGGTTGAATCTGGAGGAGGAGGGCGGTTTTCAGAAGAAACTCCGGAATGTGGTGAGCAAGGGCAACCTGAAGCAGTTCTGGAGCATCCAAGAGGTGCCGCCGGCGGTGGAATTCCGCGGCGCGCTGTTCGGCCCAGACCCGTTCGAGGCCGTTGGCGCCGATGAGATCGTGATCCGCGTCGGTCTGCACCGCAACGGCATGATCAAGCTGGAGCGCGATCGCACGGTCGATGGGGTTCGGCTGAACGCCGCCACGGCGATGCTGTTCGAGCAGGAATTGGCCGTCGAACGCTTCCTGCTCTACGGGCTGCAATTGACCGCACCAATGCCACTGAAGAAGGCGGCGGATGAGGTGAACAAATGGAACTGACCATCGCCCGCCATTGTGTGGCTGAAGGTCCGGACGGTCTCTCACCGCTGCAGCATGCGCTGCTGCGCGACGAGCATCCCATCCGGGTGGCCGATGCACCGACCGGGGCCGGCAAGAGCTACGCCTTCCAGCGGGCTCTGCTGGACCAGGATGCGCGCATCCTGTTCATCGTGCCGACCCGGCGTCTGGCTCAGAACCTGGCCGGCGCGCTGGTGCAGGAGCTGATCGAGGCCGGTTGGCCGCAGCCGCGTGCCGCGCGTGCCGTCGCACTGTGGAGTTCGGACCAGACCCTTGCCTTGCGCGAGGCCGGCGTCATCAACATCAGCGGCCATCGGTTGCGTCAGATGCAGGAGCTCACGCCTCATGCCGGACATGGCGAGATGATCATCGCCGTGCCAGAGGTGGTGAGCGGGCTGTTGATCCGGCGCCGCGTGCAGGCCGGGAGCGATGGGGTCGGTGTCTTCGACCTGCTGAACGACTTCGATCACATCGTCTTCGACGAATTCCACACCATTGAGGAGCGGGGCTTCGGCCTCGCGGCGGTGTTCGCTCGGCTGCTGACGGTGGAGCGAGACGATGGGGTTCGCGGCTACGGAGGCGCCAAGCTGAGCTTTCTGTCCGCGACGCCGTTGGATCTATCAGAGTCTTTCAAGCAGATTAGCGTGCCCGAAAATCAGGTGTCGGTGCTGCAAGAGGAACTGGTGGTCGATGGCCGCCCGCTGCACGGCGACGTCGCGCTCTCGTTGGAGGACGAGCCGACTCTGTCGGCGCTGATGCTGAAACATCTCCCCGCGATTGCCGCAGAACTCCAGCGGGGGCGGCAGGTGGTGGCGATCTTCGATTCTGTGGCCAATCTGGAACGCGAGTTGACCGCGCTCGTGCGCAAGCTGGCTGCCGGCGGCATCGATCTTTCGCGGGTCTTGGTGATCAACAGCATCCGCGACAGCGTCGCCCGTGGTTTAACCGATGCCGGACTCGCCTTCGGGCGCAAGCAGAATCCGCACAACTTCGGGCTCATCCTGGCCACCGCTAGCGTGGAGATGGGCGTCACCTTCCGCCGTGCGAACTTCATGCTCATGGAGCCCGGCCTCGAGCCGATGAACCTCCTGCAGCGTTATGGCTGAGCGGCACGGCGTGGCGAAGACGGTCGGGTCATGCTGCGCCTGGACAGCGACAAGCAGATGCGTGCCGGCTGGCTCCGGAAGGTGAGGGCCTTCATCGAGGAGCATGCCGGCGAGCGGGTCGGCATTGAGGAACTGACGGACGTGTTGAGTCGGGCTGCCCGGGCCAGTGGGAGCGGACCGCTCTCGCCGGGCACCTTCGGACAGCTCTCCAAGCGCGCCGGCTACTGCGCAGGGCTTTACTGGAACGCGCTGATGGCGCATCCGAGCTACAAGAAGCACCAAAGCGCGCACCTGTTCGAGCATCGCCCGAACGCTTGCAGGACGCTGTATCGGCTGGAACAGAAAGTGCGCCGGTTGGAAGCGCAGCCAGGCTGCAAGGAGCACGTCGAGCGCTGGCTCAAGCTGTTTCGTGAGCAGGTCTTCGATCTGCGTTCCATCGAGCCGCGGGTGCGGGTGGTGAACGAGCGCGGCGAGGCGTTCGAGTTCGGTCGGGTCTGGCTGCGGCGGGAGACGACCATCCTTGATCGTTTCGGCGACGACGGCGACGAAATCCACATTATTGGCAACTTCGAGGACTACTGGCGCGAGGAGAAGGACCACTCTGCCGAACGCACCTGGGTCTGCTACTTCCCGCATACCGCCGAGACGCGCCTACTGCCCGTGAAAGGCTTGGTGTCGGCCTGGTGTGGGTTGCTTGCTGAGGTCGACCAATACCGAATCGAGTGGGACGACGAGCCCAAGGCCTTCGAGTCCGCCAAGAAGCTTGTGCAACTGACCGGCCTGGTACCAGGACATGACCCAGAAATTCCAGTGGAATCGGTCAGCTGCATTCTTTGAGCGGGTGGACCGTCTCGAACTGCACGGGTTGCACTTCCAGCACGTCAACCTGTGCGAGCGCAGAGCCTGGATGTACCTGCACCGCGTCAACTTCGCGCAGTGGAACAGCCGTGTCGCGACCGGGGCTGCGCATCAGGCGACGCACTACCAGCGGGATCGCTCCACGGTCGGCCTGTTCGGCCTGGCGCCTGATCGGGTCGACTGGGATCAAGCCATCGTGTTCGAGAACAAAGGGACCGGCGGCGCGTCGGGGGCGGTGGATCGCCAGATCGGCTTCTATGCACTGATGCTCTCTATCGCGACCGGGCGCGCTTGGACCGGCCGGGTCCAGGTACTCACCAATCGGCGCTGGCGCCAAGTTGAGCTTGGGGACGAACTGCTGTCGGGTCTCTGGGACGACAGCCTCCGGCTCGAACGGCTGTTCGAGAGTGATCGCATACCTGATGCGCCGCGCATCGGGCTCTGCACGAGCTGCTCGTTGGCCGCCTTCTGCGGAAACGACTAATGGAAACCCTGTTCATTACCCGCGATGCGCGGCTGAAGCAGCGCGAGAACACGCTATCGATCACCATCGATGAACGTACTCGTTCCCTGCCGATTGAGTCCATCAGTCATCTCGTGCTTCTCGGCGAAGCGCGTCTGAACAGCCGACTCTTGACGCTCTGCGGCAAGCACGGCGTGCGAGTGTCGGTCTTCGACTACTACGGCTACTGTAAAGGCGCCTTCGAACCCATCGAACGCAATCCCGCTGGCTTGGTGAAGCTCAAGCAGGCGGAGTTGCTCCTCAACGACAAGCGTCGGATGGCCGTGGCCAGGGAGGTCGTTCGCGGCGCCGCACACAATATGCTTGCGAATCTACGCTACTACCACTATCGAGGCACCAAGGAGCTGGATGCCGTGATCAACGGCATGCGAAGACTCATGCCGAAGATCGGAACCGCGGAGTCCAGCGAGGTCTTGATGGGCGTCGAAGGCAACCTGCACGAGTGGTACTACAGCGGGTGGAAGCACATCGATGCCGCGCTCGATTTCACGCCCAGAGTCAGGCGGCCGCCGAATAATCCAGTGAACTGCCTGATCTCCTTCTTGAACCAGTTGGCCTACGCCGTCGTTCGACATGAGTCCAGTAAGACCCATTTGGAGCAGACTTTCAGTGTCCTGCATGCGCCGGGCCGTGGTCGCGCATCCTTGGGGTTGGATTTGTGTGAACCGTTCAAACCGGTCGTGGTCGACATGCTCATCTTCCGGATGGCCCGCAGGCGGATGCTGGCTGAGAGCTGGTTCGAACGACAAGAGGGCGTCTGTCTGTTGACGGAGACGGGGCGAAGACATGTGTCTGAGCAATTCGCACAGCGTCTGGAAGAGGTCTACGCCGATCGGACCTATCGCGAATGGATCTACCGCGAAGCGCTGGGCATCGAGCGACACGTACTCGAAGTTGAAGAATACGCAGCCTTCACCCGCAAGGTCTAACAATGTTCATGTTGATAACCTATGATGTCGAGGCAACACGCACGAGCATATTTCGTAAGCTACTGCGCCGTTACCTGAACCATGAGCAATACTCGGTCTTCACCGGTGACATCACGGAAGCAGACGCCGTCAGGTTGCGGCGCGAGCTCAGTCAGGCGATGATTCCGGAGGACCGTCTCACCGAGATCACCGCCGCCAACCGACGCAATGTCCATGTGGTCCACTTGGTCAAGGACGGATCTGGCAAAGGCGAGGTCAAGCGCGAAGAAGACAACCGCCACAGCTCGGACTTCGACGTCCTGTGACTGACTTCGACCGCCGCTGAAGTTTCGAAGTACCCTCTCAGACGCTCCACAAGCTTGATGCATCTGCTAGCACGCCCTGCTTCGTCTAGACTCAGGATGCGTCGAGGCGCTCAACAACGAGGGTTCTGAATCCCCATGAGGGGTTATGAGATCGGCTATACTTACCGCAAGCGTCGGGGGATTGGCGTTCTGAATCCCCATGAGGGGTTATGAGTCGACCTGTGCGTCAGCGGGGTCGATCTCCGCACCGTGTTCTGAATCCCCATGAGGGGTTATGAGAGCGTGCTCGAGTCGGATGACGTCGGCAACATCGAGGGTTCCAAATCCCCATGAGGGGTTATGAGAGACCGAATCTTCGCCGAACGCCTCCACCCACAGCCCGGTTCCGAATCCCCATGAGGGGTTATGAGGGGCGCGACTGGGCAGCGCGGTTCCGGAGCAATTCGGGGTTCCGAATCCCCATGAGGGGTTATGAGCCGCCCGTAGCGAGGCCGAACGGGCGTACTGGGACGGGTTCCGAATCCCCATGAGGGGTTATGAGGCGACTGCGGCGACGGTCACCGCAACCGCACAGTTGGGTTCCGAATCCCCATGAGGGGTTATGAGAAACCCGATGCCGACGATTGCCCGACGACTGGACGGGGTTCCGAATCCCTATGAGGGGTTATGAGTTGAGTCAAGCCGTGGCCGAAGCCTACGCGTCGGCCCGGTTCCGAATCCCCATGAGGGGTTATGAGGTTGTAGGAGACGACATCGCCGACAGCATAGGTACTGGTTCCGAATCCCCATGAGGGGTTATGAGGTCTATCCTCAGTGCATGGGGCCGTCCCTGCTGCTCGTTCCGAATCCCCATGAGGGGTTATGAGATTTCTACAAAGAGGCCAAGTAGCCATGATCGCCCAGTTCCGAATCTCCATGAGGGGTTATGAGGCTTGACGCAGCTCTACAACGCCGACGCCCTGGGCCGTTCCGAATCCCTATGAAGGGTTATGAGTTGGACCAAGTCCAGCGAACAGCCTGCCGCCGCCGAGCTGGCCTTGAGGGCTGATGGCGGCGTTCTGGCGTTGCCGGTAACGGAGGGCGGCGAGGGCGGGAAGGCGGCGTTCATCGGCGCCGTCGCGGACCTTCAGGCGAATCTGGCGCGGTCAGGCCAAGCGGCGAGGAGGACGCCTGGGCTGGATGCGGCGGTGTGGCCTGCGCTTGCAGAGCGGGTGCAGGGGCGCACGGGCTTGCTGCTAATCCTCGGGCGGTGCTGACGGCGCGGCGGTCGGCGCTCATCTCCGCGGCCGTCCTGGCTGTGTGGGTGATCTGCGGATCAGCTGGGCAGCTCGTGCGCAGCGTTACGACTGGATTCCGCAATGCCCGCAGCCGGGCGTGGCTTAGGGGTTTCCGCTTCCATGACGTGCGGCACGGCTGTGCGGCTTGGATGGGCAAGTGGGAGGGGACGGAGCGCTATGGGCGCCTCGTCTCGAGAAGCATCAGGAGTAGCGTGGGTCGGCTCGGTGGTGCCGCGGGGGACGTGAGTCTAAGGATGAGTCGCGATGGGGCATTTCGGGCAGGGGTGCAGCTGAGTTTCACTGCTTTGAAATATGGCGGAGAGGGTGGGATTCGAACCCACGGTACGCTCGCGCGTACACCTGATTTCGAGTCAGGCCCGTTCGGCCACTCCGGCACCTCTCCAAACAACGTTTCCCTGACGTCAGTCGCTGTGAGCGTCCCAGCGCGCACCCAGGGTTGCTCCCGGCAATCCGTTCACCGGGCTGCGTCTTGACGTTAGGTCAAGACGGTCCCGGCTCACCCACTCCGGCACCTCTCCAAAGCGAAACCACACAGTATAGCGCCTCGGCGGGCTGTTGCCTAATCCGGGCGCGGCGTTTTGATCCCGAGGTGGAGCCGCTGCGCTTGTTCCAGCCGACATGGTGCGTGTTTGGCGGTGCAGGGCGGCCTTGTCGTGTCACAGGCCCTAGTACGTCGTTACAGTGAAGTTTGCGCGCGAAGAAGGTGGACTGCGCTGCGCTTGTCCACCCTTGTATGTTCTGTTCCCAGGGATTGACAGGGAGGAGAGATAAACGGAATTGATGAAGAGTCCTGGGAAGCCGTTCCACCCTGAAGCCCGGTCTGGCACCGGAGCTTGCACGTAGATTGGCTCCCCGCCCTCTTCGCCAATACCGGAG
>JANQFX010000090.1 GCA_028277725.1 Thiohalocapsa sp. | reverse complement strand
AACGGCGCTACGGTCGCCAGGGCACGCCCCGCGCGGCGCCCAGCGGCGTTACAACTCCTTGGAATAGAGTGACTATTCCGCGTCGTTGTGCCTTGCTGGCCAATCTGGGATCAGGCCCGCGGGACGCACCCTGACGACCGTCCAACTGCTCTTTCTAGGCTAAACGGAGCGATGGGGCCGGTGCCCGCGAGCCGTCGACGGCGGAGCCGCTAACGCGTCTTGCCCTACGCGGCCTGCCAAAGGGGGTCGAGGGTGACGAGTGTGCGCATGTCGGCACCGGCCACGGGCTCGGGCGAGCGGTGGATGGCACCGAGCTGTTCGTTGCCCTGCCACAACGTGCCCTTGAGCAGGACGACCTCCCCCGTTCCTGCTTGGAGGTATGGATCATCCGACGTCCGACGCAGGCTTGCCCTCGTCCGCTCGACGCCCTGGTCAGCGAGCCACCGGGTGCCAGGACCCTGATAGGTGCAGACCAGTCGCAGCCCGACGCGGTCGATGTGCCAGCCGGGGCACATGGCATGACGCACGCGCGCGAGGCGCAGACCGACCGCAGGGCAGCCCAGCAGCTCGCAGGTGATCTCCCGCAGAAACGACAGATCGTCGATCAGTGCGGCCCGACCGGGAACGGGCTCGAGACCCGCGGGGAGGCGAGCAAGCCGTGGCCGTTGCTCCACCGATAGGGTTTCGATTGCCTGCAGAGTATCGGCCTCCTCCAACCCGGCCAGGTACGGCGCGATGCTCGGATCCGCCTCACGCTGCCAGACACAGACCTGGACGTCCGGTTCGAAGATCTCCGCAAGATCGGCGAGCTGGCTCACCCGTAACCAGGTGGGCGCAGCAGGAGGGGCCTCGGCGGACGTCGTCGCGGACGCCCGGGAGGCCCCTGGGGTCGTCATGGTTGCGGCCATTAGCCTTTGCCCGAGAGGTCAGAAGTCCAGGCAGAACAGGAGCCGGATCTGGCCCGAGCCTTCGATCGACGGAGATCGATGCACCAGGCCTCGCCCGACATTGCCCGTATAGGCGTCCCCCTTGAGGATGCCCACCCAGAAGGGCTCGAACCGCGACGGCTCACCGAAGCGTACGATGCGCTCGTTCGGCGCTCCGCTGACTTGCGCATCGCGATCGACCTGATCCTCCGTCAGCCACTCCGTGCCCGCTCCGCGATAGGTGCACAGCAGCCTAAGCCGGGTGCGATCCACATGGAAGCGGCGACAGCCGTCGGCGACGGTCGTCTCCAGGCGCGCGGTCGCGTGGGGCCCGGCACAGACGCCGAAGAACAGCTCCGACAGCTGCCGCAGATCGGCGAGCCAGGCGCGAAAGGACTGCGGGCCCAAGCCCTGTCCCGCCATCAGCGACCGGATATCCCGATCGAATGTCGCTGCCGACGTGCGGCAACGCACATCCGGCAGATCCGTCGCCCGCAGCCGAGAGACCTCGCGGACGACGTCCTCGAGTGGCTTGCGCTGCCAGAGGCCCATGTTGACATCGGGCTCGTTGATATGGTGCAGCACCCCCGAATCGGCGCCGAGCAGATGCGAGGGGCCTTCGGATACGACGGCCGTGCTCATAAGGAGACTTGACATGATGCGCGCCCGGAATGGCGGTCGTAGGTGATTTGCATGTCGCCCGAAGCTACCTCGACATTCAGCCGTGGATCGGATGTCCAGGGATCTTAGATGCGGGTGTCGGGGCATGGATACCCTACCCCTCCTAAGGATGACCCTGGCGCCGGTTTGCACACCCGGTCGCCGAGCCGACAAGTGCGCTAGGGAGTCATCGCCCACCGAAGCCGCACCGATCTGGTACGTTATAGCATGTTGTCACGACAAGGGGGCATTCCAACCGCCGCACAGATCCAGCGACGTCCCCGCCTTGATGGACTCACGCAGCCGCCGCATCAGGTCCTGATAAAAGGCCAGGTTGTGGATGGTGTTGAGCCGGGAGCCGAGGATTTCGTTGCACTTGTCCAGGTGGTGCAGGTAGGCGCGGCTGTAATTGGTGCAGGTGTAGCAACCGCAGGCGGGGTCGAGGGGCCCGGTGTCGTTCTTATGGACGGCGTTGCGGATGCGCACAGTGCCCTGGCTGGTGAAGAGATAGCCGTTGCGAGCGTGACGAGTGGGCATGACGCAGTCGAACATGTCGATGCCGCGCCGCACCGCCTCGACGATGTCCGCCGGCGTGCCGACACCCATGAGGTAGCGCGGGCGCTCCACCGGCAGCTGGTCGGCGAGGTGGTCGAGCACCCGGAGCCGATCTTCCTCCGGCTCGCCTACGGAGAGCCCGCCGACGGCGTAGCCGTCGAATCCGATGTCTACCAGCCCGTCCAGGGATCGTGAGCGCAGGGCCGGGTGCATGCCACCCTGCACGATGCCGAACAGCGCCGAGGGATTGTCGGCATGGGCCTGCTTGCTGCGCGCGGCCCAGCGCAGCGAGAGCTCCATGGAGACGCGGGCGGTGTCCTCATCGGCGGGATACGGCGTGCACTCGTCGAAGACCATGACGATGTCCGAGCCCAGCGACCGCTGAACGGCCATGGACTCCTCCGGCCCCATGAACACGGGGCTGCCGTCCACAGGCGAGCGGAAGTGCACGCCCTGCTCGGTGATCTTGCGCAGCTTGCCCAGGCTGAAGACCTGGAAGCCGCCGGAGTCGGTGAGGATCGGCTTCTGCCAGTGCATGAAGCCGTGCAGGCCGCCGTGTGCCTCGATGACGGCGGTGCCCGGCCGGGCGAGCAGGTGGAAGGTGTTGCCGAGGACGATCTCGGCGCCGATGGATGTCAGCTCCTCCGGCGTCATGCCCTTGACAGTGCCGTAGGTGCCGACGGGCATGAAGGCGGGTGTCTCGATGGTGCCGCGGGAGAAGGTCAGCCGCCCCCGGCGCGCGTGGCCATGGGTGGCCAGAAGGTCAAACTGCACGCGAGTCCTCCGGCGCGGCGGGCTGATCTCCTGCGGCATCCAACCAGGCGACCAGGGCGTGCAGGTCCGTCACCTCCAGCACCGGCGGAGGCAGTTCCTCAGGCCAGGTGAGACCGGTCCGATTGACCCAGACCGCGCTGATGCCGATGCGCCGCGCGGCCTCGACATCGCGCACCGGGTCGTCGCCGACGTGCAGGGTCTCGGCGGCACGCGCGCCGGCCCATGCCATGGCCTGCTCGAACATGGCCGGGTGCGGCTTCGCGGCCCCGGCGTCGGCCGCGGTCAGGGCATGATGGAACAGGCCATGCAGCGGGGTCTGGTGCAACTCCGCGTTGCCGTTGGTGAGCGCGACCACCGGCTGGCGCTCGCGGAGCAGACGTAAGGCCGGGGCGGCGTCGGCATAGGGTTCGACGCGATTGCGCCAGTCACGGAACAGTGCCATGGCTTCGTCGGCATGGGCGGGGTCGTAGTCGTGCTCGGCGAGCAGGCGCCGCAGGGACTCGAGCCGCACGGCGGTCACGTCGTGGGCGATGTCCGGGCGCTCGGCGATCAATGCCAACCGGTGCTCGCGCAGGGCATCCGGACCAAGACGCGCGGTGAGCCGCGGGGCGGACGCTACCAGCCAGGCGTACTGGGCCTGCTCCGCCGCGGCGATCACGGGGGCGCAGGGCCAGACGGTGTCGTCCAGATCGATGGTGATGAGGCGAAGGGGCGGTGGGGGCTGCCGCCGGGGTTCGGGTCGGTTCAAGAGTTCATGCCTTGGCAATGTCGGGCGGGCGCCCAATTCTGCACGGGTCTAGTGGGGGGCGAAAGCCCGCCAGGTCATCCCCCTCCCAGCCGCTCATCCACCGGAGACACGCCATGTTCCTGTTCCGTAAGAAGACCGAAATGCCGAGCGCGGGTCAGGCCCTGCCCGGCCGCGACACGCCCATGCCGGTCGCAGACCGCCACTTCGTCAATGGCCACCCGATCCAGCCGCCGTTCCCGGAAGGGACGCGGCTGGCCATGTTCGGCCTCGGCTGTTTCTGGGGCGCGGAACAGATCTTCTGGAAACTGCCCGGGGTGTTCAGCACCGCGGTGGGCTACGCCGGCGGCTTCACGCCGAACCCGACCTACGACGAGGTCTGCTCGGGCATGACGGGGCACAACGAGGTCGTGCACGTGGTCTACGACCCCGAGGCGATCGACTACGAGCACCTGCTGGCGGCCTTCTGGGAGGGTCACGACCCGACCCAGGGCATGCGCCAGGGCAACGATGTCGGCACCCAGTACCGCTCCGCCATCTATTGCACCGGCGATGACCAGCTCACCGCCGCTAGGTTGAGCCTGACTCACTATCAGCGGGTGCTCGCGGAGGCGGGCCGCTCGGCCATGATCACGACCGAGATCCTGCCGGCCCCGACCTTCTACTACGCAGAGGACTACCATCAGCAGTATCTGGCCAAGAATCCGGGCGGCTACTGCGGCCACGGCGGCTGCGGGGTGCGCTATGCGGCGCCAGCCGTGCGTTAGCGGTGTCGCAGTCGGCTATGGAACTTGCGAAACCCGTCCTGCGGAGTGTCCCTCCACGGCGCCCGAAGCGCCTGATTGTGGGGCCTCCTAGTGTCGGGCCCGACCGACGCGCTCCGGGCCACGGTGCCGACGCAATGGCAAAGCCGTCAGGGCGGGCCAACAACCCGGACATCGGCTGAACAGCACGTCGCGACAGAATCGCCATAACAGGACAGTCCACTTGGAGCGTCGGCCGGCTTCGGACAGCCCATACGGGGCGAAACGATAAGCGATCTTGACAGGAGGATGGGTATTTAATAAAATGGTGATGTACTGAAGGTTTGCAGTCCTTCAGTGCACTCCTCCATCCTCCTTTGGTGGTAATTTCAAAGCGCGGCGCACGTCGCGCTTTTTTTATCTTTTCAGATACCTACGAACCAGATTCAGCCTTGATCCAGATCGCGGTCGGTGCCGCAATCAACGGCGTCAGGCCGGCGGGGCTCGCGCGTCAGGAACATGGCATCGCCGTAGGAGAAGAACCGGTAGCGCTCCGCCACCGCGTGTCGGTAGGCCGCCATCGCGGCGTCGTATCCCGAGAAGGCGCAGATCAGCATCAACAGCGTCGACTCGGGCAGGTGGAAGTTCGTCAGCAGCGCGTCGACGACACGGAACCGATATCCCGGCCGGATGAACAACCGGCTGTCACCACGAAAGGGGCGCAACTCATCCTCGGCCGCGGCAGTCTCCAGGCTGCGCACCGTGGTGGTGCCCACCGCAACCACACGCCCGCCGCGCGCCCGCGTGTCCGCCACCTGAGCGCAGATCTGCTCATCCACCTCCAGCCACTCCGCGTGCATCAGGTGCTTGTCGAGGTCGTCCTCCCGCACCGGTTGGAAGGTGCCTGCGCCGACGTGCAGAGTGACACGGCCGGTCTCGAACCCGAGCGCCCCGATACGATCCAGCATCGCCTGGTCGAAATGCAGGCCGGCGGTGGGCGCGGCGACGGCGCCCTCACGCCGGCCATAGATGGTCTGGTAGCGCTCCCGATCCGCCGCGTCGTCGTCGCGGGCGATGTAGGGCGGCAGCGGCATGTGGCCATGGCGACGCATCAGCAGATGGAAGTCCACGCCATCGCTGCGAAGCTGGAAGAGCCCCTCCTCCCGCCCAAGCACCTGCAGTCGCTCCCCGCCGGCGAGCTGCAAAGCCGAACCGGGCCGTGGCGACCTGCTGGCGCGCATATGGGCCAAGGCCCGGCCGGGCTCCAGGACTCGTTCGATGAGGATCTCGACCCGGCCGCCTGTCTCTTTCTGGGCGTACAGGCGTGCCGGCAGCACCCGGGTGTCGTTGAACACCAGCAGATCGCCCGGGGCCAAGAGGTCCGGCAGGTCCGCGAACTGTCGGTCGGCGACGGCCCCGGTCGGGCCATCGAGGGTGAGCAGGCGGCTTGCGCCGCGCTCGGGCAGCGGCTGCTGCGCAATGAGCTCGGCGGGCAGGTCGAAGTGGAAATCAGAACGCCGCATGGTGGAAGTTGGCATAGGCGAAGGATGGTGACCGCTCGGATCGACGATAGGGCTATCGCCGCGGGGCCAAATCGCGCTATTATTGCAGGTTGATTGCCGGGGTGGCGGAATTGGTAGACGCAGTGGACTCAAAATCCACCGGTGGTAACACCTTACGAGTTCGAGTCTCGTCCCCGGTACCATCTTTCCGGTACCTCTCGAGGCCATGTCGCGCGCGATCGCCGCATCGAGCGCACTGTGCCGATAGCCGACCATCCGCCACCTGAACCAGGCTCCGGGCAGCCATCGTCATTCATGCCGAACCCCGAGGCATCAGAAGGCGGCTGCTACACGATCCCATCGGGCAGGGGCACCGTCGCGTACGCGTCGATGCGTCGTACTGGCCTACCGCCGTTCGCTTGCTAAGGCATCAGACCTGGGTCGACGAGCAGTGCGTCCATTAGGTCGATGGGCGCATCGGCCCAGCTGCCGGCGCCGCAGACGCGTCGACACCATCCTCAGGGCGAACGTCTACCTACCAGCGCATCTCGAACACGCACGCCGTCGCGCCCTGCGCCTGGCAGGCGACTTCGCGGACCTCGGTATGCCGGTTGACCAGGGTGCGGAAGAGCCGCTCGAAGCAGCCGGTGTAGAAATCGCATAGGGGCTCCTCGGACTCGGCACCGCGGCAGATGGGGCAGTTCTCGATGCTCACCGACACGGAACGGCCGGGGCCGGCTTCAAAGCCGTAGGCGCCGCTGCCAGAGAAGGTCCAGGCATGCTGCCCGACGGCCTTGAGTAGGATCTTGGCCGAAGGCTTGGCCGGCAACAGCTTGAGCACACGCTGAGCGGGACGAGGAATGCGGTGAGCGAGCAAGTAGTCGCCGGTGCGCAGACCGGCATCGAAGGACACCGCTCGCGCCTCCGTTGCGCCGAGCCGCAGGCGCAGGGCACGCTGCAGCGCCATGACCTCTCGCTCGTCCACCATTTCCTCGGGCAAGGCCTCAAGGTAGTGGGCGAGGCCCGCATCGATGAAGATCTCCGTCGCGTTGCCGATGCGCTCCTCAAGGGATTCGGCGACACGGATGATCGCATTGGGGCCGATGCGGGCGGGCGCGCTGTCATGCGCCGGAGCGGTCGCGAGCCGCACCGGCGTGGTCTGCTGGGACATGATCAAGATCCGGCCCGTCTAACGGGATGATGGCGACGATGCTGGACCGTCGTGCGGGTAATGGAGGCCGCCGCGCGGGGCTGCGGATGCGGTGCAGCTCGACCAAAGGGACCAGCGGTGTCGGCGCGATGGCGACGTCGAGGCTGGTGCCTCAGTCGGAATGAGAGAAATGCCATCTGGCCCTGTCCCAATGGAAGTAGGCATCCTGCTCGCAGCAGAGCTCTCGCAGAAAGAAATGCCCAGCCGGGGTGACCCTCAGGCCGTCGGGCATGGCCTCGACGAGGCCCTCACCGACATAGGCGGAGAGCCGTCGGTACTCCTCCTCCAGGCAGCCCGAGGCCATGTCGCGCGGCAACTCCAGGTTGCAGATGAGATGGGACATCGCCTCACGCCGGCGACGTTCCGCCTGGTCGAGACGATGACCGCGGTCCACCGGCAGCCTGCCCGCTTCGACCCGCTCCCGCCAGCCGGCGAGGTCCGGGTGATTTTGGACGCAGCTGCCCTTCAGCTCACCGACGGCCCCTGCGCCGAGGCCGATCAAGTGGGTGCTGGGGGTCGCCGTGTAGCCGACGCAATTGCGATGCAGGCGGCGTTCCGCCTGCGCCACCGCTAGCTCATCGGTCTCGAGCGCGAAGGTATCCAGGCCGATCCACGCGTAGCCGGACGCGGTGAAACGGGCCACGGCGTTTCGGAACAGACGCTCGCGTTCGGCGTCGTCCGGGAGCTCGTGCACATTGATGGCGTGCTGATGCGGCCCGTCCGCGGTGCCGCGGGCATAACCGAAACAGGCGACGCGGTCCGGCGCGACCTCCAATACGGAGTCGATGGTGCGATTGAAGGTCGATTCGCTCTGCAGGGGTAGCCCGTAGATGAGATCGAAGGCGATGCTGTCGAAGCCGATTTCGCGAGCCATCCAATAGACGTCGCGGATCAGCTCCTCCGACTGGACTCGACCGATGGCGCGCTGCACATCGGGGTCGAGGTCCTGCACGCCGAAGCCGATAATGCTAAACCCGAGCGCATGCAATAGTTCCAGCTGACCAGCGGAGGCGCGCCGCGGATCGCACTCGATGGAACGCTCGGTGTCTGCGGCCAAATGGAAGCGACGCTCAAGCATCTCGGTGAGGCGGGTCAACTGGGCCTCGGTGAGATAGTTGGGCGTCCCGCCGGCGAGATGGACCTGGACCACGTCGTGGTGGGCGCCGATGCGCTCGGCAATCAAGGTCATTTCCCGCTCCAGCGTATCCAGATAGGCATCGATCCGGGTGCTGTCGTGGGTAACGGTGGTGTTGCAACCGCAGTAGAGACATCGGCCGGCGCAAAACGGCACGTGCACGTAGAGCGAGAGACTGTCCGCCGGCTGCTGTGCCAATTCCCCGAGTGCGGCTTCATAGGCTGCGGCCTCGAAGCCGCGACGCCAGTCCTGCATCGGAAACTGGGGTTCGAATCGCCTCCCGCTCTCGTCCAGCCTCTGGGCTAGGTCCGGTGAGAGCAATGCGGGCACAGCGTTGGACATGGAATGGACCGCCTCTTTGGTTTCCGGATGGCTGACACGGCGCCTTGGGGTCTCGCCCGAGGGCGCGGCATCGCGTCTTCCCAGCGCGCGCTCTCCACTTCGCCCACGTCAGGGGTATCACCGGTCCCACCGGCCTGCGCCGGCGAAAAGCGACTGCCCGGTTGCTTCCATCCTGTCGTGCGCGTTCATGCGCCACAGCCCCGATTTCGCCGGCTACAGCCGGAGAATCCATGCAGGAGAACCGGCGCATTCTCCACCGAACCGGTGCTGGGCCGCGTGTCACCTTATTGTGTCGGCAAGGCCGCGGGACCGATGCCTGCTCATCGGTCTCTTGCCGGACCGAAGCCCGGTCGGCTCCGAGCTGAACTCGGACCACCCGACGTCATCACCAAATCGCGCCGCACATCAGCCCCGCGGCAGCATCTGGTTAAACTTAGACAAGGGCCGGGAGAGCGTCGTTGATTCACATCAACGGCTTAGCGGACCGGCGACGAGGCACCGAGAACAGACCGACCCGACATCGGCAATCGCCCGCAGGGTTATACTATAAACCCCAATGTCCGCAGATGAAAGTCGGACGATGCACCGGGACCGAACGGACCTGGGCCTAGCCGCTACCGGTCGCCCGTGATGAGCGTTCCAACATCGGCGCCTTGTCGTCCAGGACCGTGGTCGGGGCGCCCTCTCGATCCCCCGTACCCAGCGCCCAACTCCAGAGCGCGCCGTCGGCAAGCGGCAGCACCAACAGCCAGTGCTCGAGGATAGCCAGGGCCAGCAGGGTCGCACCGAGCAACAGCGCACTCGCGCCAAAGCCATCGGCGGGGAGCGCAAGGGCACGGTCCACCAGTAGGCACATGATCACGGTGGCAACGCTGACCGAAACGGGAAATAGCAAATTCATCGGCCGCTTCGGAAGATAGGTGGTCAGGAAGCGGATGCGCTCGGGTAGCCAGTCCTCGTTCAGATTCGGGACACCCAGGAAGAGGTTCAGCTTGGCGCTCCAGCGCATCAGCCAAAGGATGACGAAGGTCCAAGTCCCGACGGGATTGACTGCACCCCAGGTCAGCCAGACCATCAGTATCCCGGCCAGGACGATGAGCAGCTCGTGGTAGATGCTGGTGGCCAGGGCCAGGCGAAACCGCTCCCAGCCGCGGCAGTGCTCCGGGCAGGCAGCCTTCCGCGGCCCTGTGATGAAGCCCATGAAATAGCTCATCTCCATCCAGCCCCAGATCAGGACCCCGGCGGTGAAGGACGCGTAGGCGCCGAGCACGGTGCCCATGTCGCGGCTCCATGCCAAGACCCCGAAAGACGCCAGCATGACGAGCGTTGCCGCCGCCATGCTCCAGGGATAGGTCCGCTCTGGACGTTGGTCCAGGTAGAGAATCACGCCGGTGCTGAACCACCAGAGGAACAAGGCGTAGCCGACGGCGATCCCGTAGCTCAACATCGCCGAGACAGTCTATTCGGGCGGCCGTTCAATCCGAGAGGCGCTCGGCGCGCAGCAGGCGCGCGAAAGAGTCAGTATTGGTGGGACCGAAGGCACGCAGGTCGATACGACGCCCGGTTTGAGGGTCTTCGAACAGGAGGACGCCCCCCTGCCGCAGCGACAACACGTAGGGCGCATCCAAGGGCGCATCGTAGGCCTTGCGCTCGCGCACCATGCCGCGCATCACGCCGAGGACGAAGCCATCCTCGCCGGAGTGCAGCCGGGCGATGTGGCCCTCCTCGCCCGCCACCTGGACTGCGGTGGTGCTGGGTCCATCCTCGATGAACAGCAATTCCCGACTCTCCAGGATCGGCGGCAGCGGGGTCTCGGTTCCGCCAACACCAGTGACGCGTACCATGGCCGCGGCCAAGATCACGAAACCGATCAGCAACGCAGCGCCAATCAGCACCGCCCGCGGGAAGGGGCGGTTCTCGAACGGATCGCTCACAGGGTTCCTCCGGATGGACGCAGGGTCACCGCCCATTCAAGCGCGGGCAGGCGAAGACTCATCGACCCGGAGCAGGCGCTGTGCCGAGCTGGGTCGATCCGCCTTTGGCCCCATCCGACCCTCGCTGCCGTGGGTCGCTCATTTCGGCCTGCGCCGCTTCGGTGGCGTCGGCTTGATCGGCTGCGGTTGCCGACCGCAGGGCGTCCGTCAGGACTTCAGCGACCTTGTCCACATCCGGTACACCCCGCAGCATGGGCTGGGCGTTGAAGAAGCGCCAGGGGCGGACGTTTGGCCACATGATCAGGAAGTTCACGGTCTGGCCTTGACCGAGTTCCATCGGGATGTCGCCGGTGCCATCGGCATATCGCCGCAGTCCGACGCTCTCGATGGCCTTGAACGGGATGTTGATCGCAACGGACAGTGCCACGCCGAAACGCATCACCACGCGTCGATCCGTAATGCTATAGATCGTGGAGCGCGCGAAGGCCCAAGCCAATAGGGTCAGGATGCCCACCGCCAGCAGACACATGATCGCGAGCCAGAGCCCCGACAGCAGGACCACCTTCGTGGGGGCGCCCGCCATGATCAGGTAACCCAAGCGCAGGGCGATCAGAATGCCGAAGTAGATGGCGACCGTGCGGGCGTGGAACGCCCGCACGGCGAGCACACCCCAGCGGGGAGCGCCCTGCCACCGGAGAGACTCCCCCTCGGGGAGCTTTTCCGGCAAGCCGGGAACCGGCTCGACTTCGAACTCACTCACAGAAAGGGCTCCGCCCGGTCCGGCGTGGCATACAGCTTGCCGGCGCCGAGGTAGGCAACGACCTTGTCCTCTTCGGCCAGGGTGATCTGGTCGTAGCTCTTCAGCGTCGGCGCCTTCTTGAACTGGGCACCGGTGATGCTGGCCACTTCGACCACGCCCGTCTTGCCGCGGACGTTGCACAGGGGCATGGGCGCCAGGACACGCTTGCCGCCGGCGTCGATCTCGAGGTAGCGCACCTGCGGCTCTGCGGTGTCGACCCACAGCTCCTTGCAGACGCCGCCCTGCACGCCGTCGCAGCCGACCACAGGCATCCCGCGCGGGTCCGGATCACCTTTGGCGACGCTGAAGTGGGTAGCAACACGCAGCGGGCGGATGCGCGGCTCGCCGGCCTCGGTGAAGTCCGGCTCGTCGGCACGCAGCGCGTAGGAGCCCGGGCCAACGGCCGACGTCATGGCGTCGCCGGTGGGGGCCAGGGGCGCGCCGGGGAAGTTGGCAATG
Source organism: Thiohalocapsa sp. (assembly GCA_028277725.1). Lineage (GTDB taxonomy): Bacteria > Pseudomonadota > Gammaproteobacteria > Chromatiales > Chromatiaceae > Thiohalocapsa. The sequence continues at coordinate 24,778 of JANQFX010000090.1, read as the reverse complement.
GGCTCGGCGTTGAGCTTGTACTGCGGCTGCTCCGGGCCCGGCTTGACGACGACGCGGCCGCTGTGAGGCAGCTTGAAGGTCTTGGGCTTCGGCAGCGGCGGGAAGCCCTGCATCATTTCGATCTTGCCCACGCGCAGCGATTCGACCGGATAGCCCTCACGCTTGTCTTCACGTCGAATGTAGAAGATCAGCGCGAAGAACGCGAACCAGAAGACCCACAGCACGAGCTGTGCGACATCGATGTAGTTGGTAATGGCACCGACAGGCATTGGAAACCTCCATTGGCCGGATGGCTAGGGCAGCTCGGCGATACCGAACCGCGATGAAGACCGCGCACCATTGCCGCCGCCGTGGGTGACCAGCGGCCCGATTGCGATCAGGGTAGCGAAAAGAAGAAGAATCTCCAGGTGATAGACCGCCGCATAACCCACGGACGGACCCATGAGAACGGGTCCGAAGACCCCCTTGGCGGCGAACAGCGAGATGACGTCGCGCAGCGCCCCACCGAACGCGATGGCGACGCCGTATGCGGTGGCCTGCACCGCACCCCAGGCGCCGAGTGCGAGGCCACTGTGAGCCCCATCGTCGGCCATGTTCATGGCCGCCGTGAGGGTGCCGACCGCGAAGAGGCCGCCGCCGAAGCCGATCAAGAGTGCCCCGAGCCGGAACAGCCACGGGGAATCGAGCGGTGCGGAGAAGACCACCGCGGTGAAGGCGATGATGCCGACCAGTGCACCGGTCGCGGACAGCCGGTAGGTATCCGCGCCGCGCGTCAGGGAACGCGCAGCCAAGGCGAAGGCCACGAGCGTGCCGAAGGCCCAGATGGCCGTGAGCCGGGTCGTCTCGGCCACCGTCAGCCCGAGTACCTGCGCCCCGTAGGGTTCGAGCAGGATCTCCTGCATGGTGAACCCGGCCGTACCGAGCCCGAGGGCGATCAACAGGCGCTTGGAACGACCCGCCTCGATGAAGGCGCGCCAAGTCTCCAGGAACTTCGGCTGCGGCTTGCCAGACTCGCGCTCGCGGCGCATCTGGGCCGCGCGGTTGCGATCCCAGAGTTCCTGCTTCCAGAGCGCGACCACATTGAGCACGATGGCGGCGACCGCGGCGCCCTGGATGACCTGCACCAGGCGCATGTTGCTGAAGTCCGTCAACAACAGGCCGAACAGCAGCGCGCTGCCGAGCATGCTCAACTGCAGCGCCACGAACAACAGCGCCACGACGCGCGGCCGGCTCATCTTGGGCGCGATGTCCGTCGCGAGCGCCAGGCCAGCCGTCTGCGTGGTGTGCAGGCCGGCGCCGGCGAGCAGGAAGGCCATGGCCGCGGCGAGCTGACCGACGACGGGCGGGGCATTGCCGCCCTCGGCGAGCAGCAGCAGCGCGAAGGGCATGAAGGCCAGGCCTCCGAACTGCATCAGGCTGCCGAACCAGATATACGGAATACGCCGCAGCCCGAAGGCGGAGCGGTGCACGTCCGACTTGAAACCGATCAACGCGCGCAAAGGCGCGAAGAGCACCGGCAGCGCCACCATCAGCGATACCAGCCAGGCCGGTACGCCCATCTCGACGACCATGACCCGGTTCAGCGTCCCGTAGAGCAGCACCATGGTCATACCGACGGAGCCCTGGAACAGGGCCAGGCGCAACAGCCGGCGTAGCGGCAGCTCCGTGGTCGCGGCGTCCGAGAACGGCAGGATGCGCGGCAGGATATCCCGCAGGAACCAGCGGCGAAGCTCGGTCGCGGGATTGGCCGGGGCGTGGCTCATGCGCCGATCAGCTCCATCGCCTGCGAGGTGTAGAAGCCGCGCTGGATCAGGCGCGTGCGCCCGACCCGCCAGCCGTCTCGTCCGAGCGTCGCCTCGATGCCCTCGCGCAGCTTGCGCTCCGACACCGGCACGATGGCCGGCGATCGATCGCTGCGCGGGAACAACTGGCCGACCGCGTGTATTGCCGCCAGCAGCGGGGTGCGCGGCGCGAAGGTGAACAGCACCCGCTCACGCGCCATTGCTGCGAGCCCGCCGATGGCACCGAGGGCGTCGTCGCGCTCGTAATGGATGACGCTGTCCATGGACACAACATAGTCGAACCGCTCGGTATCGCCAGCCTTAGCAGCGCCCAGCATGTCGCCGACCGCGAACTCGACCCGATCGGCCAGCTGCTCAGGCAGGCGTTCGCGGGCGTTATCGATGAGCGTCGGGGACAGATCAACGGCGGTGACCCGCGCGCCGCGCCACGCCGCCTCGAGTGCCAGCATACCGGTGCCGCAGCCGGCGTCGAGCAGGTGCTTGCCGCTGAGATCCTCGGGCAGCCAACCGAGCAGGTTTGCGCGCATCTGGTCTCGGCCCGCCCGCACGGTGGCACGAATACCGCTCACCGGGGCGTCCGATGTCAGACGCTTCCAGGTCTCGGCTGCTGTGCGGTCGAAGTAGGCCTCGACCTCGTTGCGACGATCTTGATAAGACGAGCCGGGCATGGCTTCTGTGCTCTTGCGCTTCAATCGAACCCCAGGAAATCGAACAGGTCGCGGTCCTTCATCGGATTCACGCTCAGCGGGTCGGTGCCCGCCAGCAGCGCCGCGGCCAGCTGCAGATACTGCTCTTGCGCCAGCTCGACATCCGGCGAGGGGTCCATCTCGAACAGGGTCGCCTTCTTCAGCCGCGAGCGGCGGATGACGTCCAAGTTCGGCAAATGGGCCATGGTCTTGAGGCCGACCGCCTCGTTGAAGCGGTCGATCTGATCCGTGTGCTCACTCCGGTTGGCGATGACGCCGCCGATGCGGACCTTGTAATTCTTCGCCTTGGCCAGGATCGCCGTGGCGATGCGGTTCATGGCGAAGATGGAATCGAAGTCGTTGGCGGTGACGATCAGCGCGCGGTCCGCGTGCTGCAGCGGTGCCGCGAATCCACCGCAGACCACATCGCCGAGGACGTCGAAGACGACGACGTCGGTGTCGTCGAGCAGGTGATGCTGCTTGAGCAGTTTCACGGTCTGGCCGACCACGTACCCGCCGCAGCCGGTGCCCGCCGGCGGGCCGCCGGCCTCCACGCACATGACACCGTTGGTGCCCTCGTAGACGAAGTCGTCGAGGCGCAACTCCTCGGGGTGGAAGTCCACTGACTCCATTACGTCGATGACCGTCGGGACTAAGCACTTGGTCAGCGTGAAGGTACTGTCGTGTTTCGGATCGCAGCCGATCTGCAGTACGCGCTGCCCCAGCTTGGAGAAGGCCACAGACAGATTCGAGCTGGTGGTGCTCTTGCCGATGCCACCCTTGCCGTAGACGGCGAAGACCTTGGCCTTGCCGATGCGCACGTCGGGGTCGAGCTGCACCTGCAGGCTGCCCTCGCCATCGACGCGGGGATCGACCTTGGGCGCAGCCTTGGCACCGCCGGAGACGGCCGCACCTCCGCCGCCGAAGATGGTCGTCGGGAGGTCGTCCAGGATCATGCGGCCACCCCTTCGGTGATGCCCTCGAGGCGGTCTTCCAGTTCCTCGCCGGCACGGCGGAGGGCCTCCAGGGTCGCATCGTCCGGCTGCCAGTAGTTGCGCTCGTGCGCCTCGAGCAGGCGGTTGGCGACCTTGGCGGACGCCGTCGGGTTCAGCGCGGCGAGGCGCTCGCGCATCTCCTCATCGAGGACGAAGGTCTCGGTCATGCGCTGATAGACCCAGGGCGCGACCTGCCCCGTGGTGGCGGACCAGCCCATGGTGTTGGTGATGTGCACCTCGATCTCGCGCACGCCCTCGTAGCCGTGCTTGAGCATACCCTCATACCACTTGGGATTGAGCATGCGCGTGCGGGTCTCGAGCGACACCTGCTCGGCCAAGGTGCGGACTTTGCCGTCGCCGCGAGTCTGGTCGCCGATGTAGACCGGGACGTCCTTGCCCTGCGACGAACTCACCGCGCGGCTGATGCCGCCCAGGGTGTCGAAGTAGTGGTCCACGGTGGTCACGCCGAGCTCGACGGAGTCGAGGTTCTGATAGGCCAGCTGCACATCGCCGAGCACGCTCTTCAGCAGGTCGGACTGCTTCACTGGGACGCCGGAACGGCCGTAGGCGAAGCACTTGCGCTGAGTGTAGGTCTCGGCCAGCTCGTCCTCGTCGTCCCAACCACTATTGTCGATGAGGTGGTTGACGTTGGAGCCGTAGGCACCATCGGCGTTACTGAAGACGCGCAACGCGGCCGTTTCCATGTCGCAACCGTTGGCCTGTTGATAGGCCAGCGCGTGCTTGCGCACGTAATTCTGCTCCACCGGCTCCTCGGCGGTGGCGGCGAGGTAAGACGCCTCGGCGAGCATCTTGGTCTGCAACGGCAACAGGTCGCGGAAGATGCCGGACAGGGTCATGACCACGTCGATGCGAGGCCGGTCCAGCTCCTCCAACGGGATCAGCTCGGCGCCGCAGATGCGCCCATAGCTATCGAGCCGCGGCTTGGCACCCATGAGCGACAGCGCCTGGGCGATGGGGCCACCCTCGGTCTTCAGGTTGTCCGTGCCCCAGAGCACCATGGCGATGGACTCGGGCAGGCCATTGCCGTCCTGAAGGTGGCGATCAAGCAGCAGCTGGGCGTGCTTGACGCCCTCGCGCACCGCGAAGACGCTCGGCAGGCGGAAGGGATCGAAACCATGAAGATTGCGGCCGGTGGGCAGGATCTCCGGCGAGCGCAGCAGATCGCCGCCCGGGGCCGGGCGTACGAAACGGCCCTCGAGTGCCCGCAGGATGGCCGGCAGCTCGTGATCCTCTGACATCAGCTTGTTGTACTGCGCGAGGTTTGTCATGAGCTTGAGGTTGTCGTCGGTGACGTCCATGTGGCCCTTCTGCAAGGCCAGCGCCGGTGCACCTCCATCGACGACGGCCGCGATGGCCTCGCGGCTCACCTGGTCCTCGGCGCAGCCTTCGGTCATGCCCTCCGCGACGGCCATGAGCAGGTCGACCCGCTCCTCGGCGTTCGGCGGCTCGCCAACCACGTGCATGCCGTGCGGGATCAGGGTGTATTCGAGTTCCAACAGCTCTTCGTTGAGCCGGGTGATGCGTGCCTCGGAGTCGGCGTTCCACTCGGGCTCGCTCTCGGAGGCGACCTCCGCCAGGTCCACCTCCGAGGCCTGCGCCTGAATCAGGGACGCGAGCTCGTTGCGTTCCTCCACCGGCGCATCCGGCCCCAGGGTGCGCCAACGCTCGATCGACGCCTTGAGGTCCGTGAGGCCACGATAGAGCCCGGCGTTGGCGATGGGCGGGGTCAGATAGCTGACCAGAGTCGCCGCAGCGCGCCGCTTGGCGATGGTGCCTTCGGAGGGGTTGTTGGACGCATAGAGGTACATGTTCGGCAGGTCGGCGATAAGCCGATCCGGCCAGCACGCCCCGGACAGGCCGGCCTGCTTGCCGGGCATGAACTCCAGCGCGCCGTGGGTGCCGAAGTGAAGCACGGCGTTGGCGCCGAAGTCCTCGCGCAGGAAGCGGTAGAAGGCGCTGAAGGCATGCGTCGGCGCGAAGCCCTTGTCGAACAGGAGCCGCATCGGGTCGCCCTCGTAGCCGAAGCTCGGCTGCACACCGACGAAGACGTTGCCGAACTGCTCGCCGAGCACGAATAGCGACGCGCCGTCGGAGAGCTGCTTGCCCGGCGCCGGACCCCACTGGCCCTCGATCTCGGCGAGATAGGGTTCGCGCTGCACGTGATCATCGGTCGAGATGCGGGTGAAAACGTTGGCATGGGCGCCGAACTGGGCGCCATTGCCGTTGACGATGCGCTCGCGCAGTTCGTCCTCATCCTTCGGCAGGTCGACGTGATAGCCCTCGGCACGCATGGCCTTGAGCGTGTTGAACACCGACGCGAACACGGCGAGGTAGGCCGCGGTGCCGGTGTTGCCGGCGTTCGGCGGGAAGTTGAACAGCACCAGGGCGACCTTGCGCTCGGACGTGGGCGTCTTGCGCAGGGTGACGAGGCGCTCCACGCGCGCGGCCAGGGCGCTGGCGCGCTCGGGGTGTGGCTGCATGTCGCGCGAGTGGTCCTCGCTCGCCTCGGCGGAGCGGCCGCCGAAGACCATGGGGCCGGTGGAGCCGTCGAGCTCCGGGATCGCGACCATCATGGTGGCTTCGACGGGCATCAGGCCGCGGTCGGACGCCTGCCACTGCTCCAGCGTCTGGAATTCCACCGGGTGGGCGGCGAGGTAGGGGACGTCCAGATCGGCCAGGACTTCCTGCGCGGCGGCGGCATCGTTGTAGGCCGGGCCGCCGACCAAGGAGAAGCCGGTTAGGGAAACAACGGCATCGACGCAGGGCTTGCCGTTCCTGAAGAAGAACTTCTCCACCGCCGGGCGCGCATCGAGCCCGCTCGAGAAGGCCGGGATGACGCGCAGGCCGCGCGACTCCAACGCCTTGATGACGCCGTCGTAGTGTCCCGTGTTGCCGGCAAGCACATAGGAGCGCATCACCAGCAGGCCGACGGTGCCCTTGAGGTTCTTCTTGTTGGGCAGTTTGTTCGGCTGATCGCTGATGCGGCCCTTCATGCGCGGATGGAAGACGCCGACCTCCGGATACTCCGCCGGCATGTCGGCCTTGACCTTGCTGCGCAGTTCGGCGCGCGGGCCGTCGGCGAAGCGCCCGACCAGGTGCCGCACCAGGTTGGCGATGTTCTCATCCGAGCCCGCCAGCCAGTACTGGAGCACCAGGAAATAGGAACGCACATCCTGGGCGGTGCCGGGAATGAAGCGCAGGATCTTCGGAATCCGCCGCAGCATGGCCATCTGCCGAGCGCCGTCGCTGGCGTTCTTTTCCTTGGCCTGCTTGTTGCCACGCAGCCGCTTCAGCAGCGACATCGGGCCTTTCTGGGAGCCGTCCATGGTGAACTTGCCCATGCGCGTGAGGCGCATGACCTCGCCGGCGGACATGCAGCCGACCATGGCGTCGCAGCGGTTGCGACGCGCCTCGAGCGCCGGCAGCACGGCCTTGATGTGGTCGTCCATGAACAGCATGCTGGCGAGGATGATGTCGCCTTGAGCGACATCGGCCTTGCACTCCTCGAGCAGGTGCGGGCTCTCGTCCCATTCCGCCGCGGCGTGCAGGGACAGGTTCAGACCGGGCATCTCCTTGCGCAGCAGCGGGCGAGCACGCTCGACTGCGCCGGCCAGGTGACTGTCCAGCGTGACGATGACAACGTTGACGGGCGTATTATCAGCGGCCGAAGTGGGCTTTGGCATCGTACAGAGTCTCTATCGTTATCGTCGCTAGACCCCGCTCCCGGGCATAGCGCTCCGTGTTTCTGCGGGCCTTGCCGCGGACGAAAAAGGGGATCTTGCGCAGCTCACGCTCCGCGTCCATGTCCCAAGTCAGATCGTCGTCGCTCGCATCCGCCGGCGCATCACCGGCGGGCGCGTCGGCCCTTGCTTCAGCACCGCCCCGCGTTGCCGCGGGCCCCAGATGCGACGGTGCCGCCTCGTCGTTAAACTCGATGTCCTCGCGGAACATCGCGATCAGGTGCTCCTCCAGGCCCATCATCAGCGGATGGACCCAGGTGTCGAAGAGCACGTTGGCGCCCTCGAACCCCATCTGCGGGGCATGGCGCGCCGGAAAATCCTGCACATGCACGGGCGCGGAGATCACCGCGCAGGGGATGCCCGCCCGCTTGGCGATGTGGCGCTCCATCTGCGTGCCGAGCACCAGCTCCGGTGCCAGTTCCAGTACCTTGGCCTCGACGGCCAGGTAATCGTCGGTGATCAGCGCCTCGACGCCATACTTCTCGGCGGCGGCGCGCACCTCTCGGGAGAACTCGCGGGCATAGGTGCCGAGACCGACCACATCGAAGCCCAGCTCCTCGGTCGCGACCCGGGCCGCCGCAATGGCATGCGTCGCGTCACCGAATATGAACACCCGCTTGCCGGTGAGGTAGGTCGAATCCACCGAGCGCGAGTACCACGGCAGCCGTGTCTGCGCGGCGGCAATGGCCTGGGCCGGATCGCCCCCGATGAGCCCGCCCACTTCGCGCAGGAAGTCCACCGTGGCGCCGACGCCGATGGGCACGGTGCGGGTGAACGGCTGCTTGAACATCCGCTCCAGCCAGGCGCAACTGTCGTGGGCGATCTCCGGGTAGAGACAGACATTGAAATCCGCCTCGGGTAGGCGCAGCAGGTCCATCGGGGATGCGCCGGCCGGGGCGACCACATTGACCTCGATCCCGAGGGAGTCGAGCAGCTTGGTCACCTCGGTGATGTCGTCACGACAGCGGAAGCCGAGGGCGGTCGGCCCGAGCAGGTTGGCCTTGGGTGCGCCGTTGCCGCGTTCCGGGACGGGCCTGCCGCGCAGCAGACCGCGCACTAGCGCGAAGAAGGTCTCGCCTGCACCCCAGTTCTCCTTGCGCGTATAGGCAGGCAGCTCCAGCGGGATTACCGGGATGTCGAAGCCCATGCCCTCGGCGAGCGCACCCGGCTGATCCTGCAATAGCTCGGCCGTACAGGCCTCGCCCACCAGCAGCGCCTGCGGCTGGAAGCGCTCCACCGTGTCGCGCAGGGTGCGGCGCACCAGCTCGGCGGTGTCGCCACCCAGGTCGCGCGCCTGGAAGGTCGTGTAGGTCACCGGCGGGCGCTTGGCGTTGCGCGCGATCATGGTGAACAGCAGATCGGCGTAGGTGTCGCCCTGGGGCGCATGCAGCACGCAGTGGACATCGCGCATGGATGCGGCGATGCGCATCGCACCCATGTGCGGGGGGCCTTCGTAGGTCCAGACGGTCAGTTGCATGGCGCGGCCCTCAGAACGCGAGCCGCGCGCGGCGGTTGAGGGGCCGGGCGAACAGCTCGGCCAGGTCTGCGGCCTGATCGAAGCCGTGCACCGGCGAGAAGACGAGCTCGATGGACCACTTGGTGGTCAGCCCCTCCGCCTCGAGCGGATTGGCCAGGCCGAGACCGCAGACCGTCAGATCGGGGCGATCCGCGCGCAGGCGGTCGAGCTGGACCTCCAGGTCCTGGCCCTCGCTCAGGCGTTCCGGCCGCGGCAACAGCTCCAGCTCGGCGCCCATCATGCGCCGATCCAGGTAGGGCACACCCACCTCCGCGAGCTCCATGCCGCATTCACGCGCCAGGAAGCGCGCCAGCGGGATCTCGAGCTGGGAGTCGGGCAGGAAGCTGATGCGCCTGCCGCCAAGCTGCTGACGGTAGCGGCTGAGGCCACGCTCGGCACGGGCGATGGGGGCCTCGCACACATCGTCGACCTTGCCCTGCGAAACGCCGAAGGCATCGGCCGCGGCACCCAGCCAGGCGCGGGTCCCCTCGATGCCGAAGGGGTAGGGTGCGGCAATCAGCTCGGCCCCGCGCTTGCCGAGGGCAGCGATGGTGTCGCCGACGAAGGGCTGCGCGGCCAGCAGCTTGGTACCGGCGCCCACCGGCGGCAACTCGCCGGCTTGGCGTGCGGGTAGGAAATGGACCGGGCCGATGCCGAGTTGCTCGAACAGGCGGCGGAACTGGTCCTCGACGACGTCCGGCAGGGTGCCGACCACCAGCAACGCCGGGTCGTCGGACGCCGGCATCTCCGGCACCAGGGCCGTCAGGCAGGTGTCCTCGCCCTGGGTGAAGGTGGTCTCGATGCCGCTGCCGGAATAGGCAAGGATGCGCACCCGCCCCTCGTGCTCGCGAGACAGGCGCTCGGCGGCGGTGTCCAGGTCCAGTTTGATGACCTCGGACGGGCAGGAACCGACCAGGAACAGGGTGCCGATATCCGGTCGGCGCGCCAAGAGCTCGGCGACGACCCGGTCCAGCTCGTCGTTGCAGTCCGCCATGCCGGCGAGGTCGCGGTCCTGCAGGATGGCGGTGCCGAAGCGGGGCTCGGCGAAGATCATCACGCCGGCCGCGGACTGCAGCAGGTGGGCACAGGTGCGCGAACCGACCACCAGGAAGAAGGCGTCTTGGATCTTGCGGTGCAGCCAGACGATGCCGGCGAGCCCGCAGAAGACCTGACGCTGGCCGCGCTCGCGCAGCAGGGGCAGTTCGTCACCGACACGGGCCGGGGCGCACTGATCGGCATCAGCCGGGGCGGAGGTGTTGCCGATGCCGGTCACGAGTCGGCGCCCCCGAGGGCCTGGGCGGGCATGGCACCGGCGGCGGCGTCCCGGGCTTGCTGCAGGCGCGCAGCGCGAAGCTTGAGCAGGAACTGGGTCGCATTGACCACGTAGGTGGCGTAGGCGGCCAGCGCCAGCCACATTTGGCCGCGGACATCCATCCAGCCGGCGAAGACCACGACCAGATAGGCCGTGTGCAAGGCGAGCACCAGCATGCTGAACACATCCTCCCAGAAGAAGGGGCGTGCGAACAGCCATTTGCCGAAGACCACCTTCTCCCAGATGGAACCGGTGACCATGATGGTGTAGAGGATCAGCGTCTTGATCACGACCGACGCCGTGGCCGCGAACTCGCCGCTGCCGGTGGCGAGGTAGCGCAACACCAGGACGAGACTCACCAGGAAGACGAGGAACTGCAACGGCGCCAACACGCCCTGCACCAACGTCCAGACGGTATTATCGCGACGCTGCCGCTCCGCCGGTGTGTACAGCGGTTGACCACGGTCATGCCGCGCTGGACGCTGACGCATTACCCTCCCCTCTCACTCACTGAGCCTGCCTTCGGTGTACCCACGAATCTAGTCCGCTTCCCCCCAGCTGTCAACTCTGCTTAACGTAAACTGAACTTGACATTCCTACGCTCGGGGTCTAACTAATAGGGCGTGCCGTCGCACCCGGCGCGCCTGGAGCCGCGATCGTCGCCATGCATGGCCCTGAGACAGGGTCGGCGACTCCTCCCGGGACGCCACTGAGCGCCTCCTGCCGCGCTGCCCGCGACTGGTTAACCACATGTTTTTAGTGGAAATGGAGTCCACCTGAGGGTCGCTGGACAGTCCCATGAGCGCGGACCGGACTGACCGGCGGCATTCCCGCCATGCATATCGGCGGCCGGCGCGCGCGGGCCGGCGGTAGCGGGTTCCAGCAGAGGGCCAGGAGTTATCGTGAAACCCTTCGACGCGCCACAAGCGGCCCTTGGCGACATCGGCAGCGACACCCTCGCGGCCCTGCTCGCGGCGGCGTCGGATGTTGCAATCATTCTGGATGCCGAGGGCACGATCCGGGACCTCGCCTATGGCAGCGATGAGCTGTCCTCGGAGATCGGCGAGGACTGGATCGGTCGTCCCTGGACGGACACCGTGACCGCCGACAGCAAGCCGCGGGTCCAGGCCCTACTGGCAGACGCCAGCACCGACCCGAGCGCGCCGAACTGGCAGCAGGTGGACCACGTCTCGCGCAACGGCTCGGAGCTACCGGTGCGCTATTTCGTCGCGCGACTCGATGCGCGGCACCTGATCGCCGTCGGCCGCAACCTGCAGGGCATCGCAGCCCTGCAACAGCGCCTGGTGGACGCACAGCAATCGCTGGAGCGCGACTATTGGCGCCTGCGTCAGCTGGAGACACGCTACCGGCTGCTGTTTCGCTCCGCCTCGGACGCCATCGTCATCATGGACCCCGAGAGCGGCAAGGTCGTCGAGGCCAACCCGGCCGCGTCCCTATTGCTGGCGGCAGACTCGCGCCGACTGGTGGGACGCGCCTTCCCGGAGGGCTTCGACGAGGTCAGCACCCGTTCCATTCAGTCGTTGATCGCCGGTATCCGCGCCGCTGGTCGCGGCAACGACGTGCGTGCACGGCTGCGCGCCGGCACCGAGTTCCAGGTCAGCGGGGCCCCGGTGCGACAGGAGAGCGCGTCGCTGATCCTGCTGCGCCTCTCGCCTATCGATACCGAGGGTGAGACTCGCCAGACGCCGGAGCCGCGCTCGCGGGTCTCCCGCCTGGTGGAGAAGGCACCCGACGGCATCGTACTGACAGGCCAGGACGGCCGCATCCTAAGCGCCAACAGCGCCTTTCTTGACTTAGCGCAACTTGCCAGCGAAGAACAGGCCCGCGGCGAGTCACTGGATCGCTGGCTCGGCCGACCGGGTGTCGACCTGAACGTCCTCATCGCCAATCTGCGTCAGCACGGTGCCGTGCGCCTGTTCGCGACCCACATCCGCTCCGAAGTCGGCGCAAGCAGCGAGGTGGAGATCTCCGCGGTCTCCATCCACAACGGCGACCAGCCGAGTTTCGGCTTCATCATCCGCAACGTCGACCGGCGCGTCTCGGCGGACGGCGCGACGGAATACGCGGCACTGCCGAGCTCCATTGAGCACCTGACGGAGTTGGTGGGCCGGGTCCCGTTGAAGGAGGTGGTGCGAGAGTCCACCGACATGATCGAACGGCTCTGCATCGAGGCCGCGCTCGAACTCACCGACGACAACCGCGCCTCCGCGGCAGAACTCCTCGGCCTGAGCCGCCAGAGCCTATACGTGAAGCTCCGCCGCTATGGCCTCAGCGAGCACGGCGCCGAGGGCAGCTGATGGCGCGCACAGGCCGTCGAGCGTCAAGCAAAGTTGACGCCGGTCAGCCCAGTCGCAGGCGACCGCCACCGACGCGCACCTTACCGCTAGACTCCCGAGTCGGTCCGTACGCCGCATGCCACGACCGAGGCCCAATCAGCAGCCTCGCAGCCCCGTTCGGCACGCAGAACCAGGGCCGGGCGTTCGTTTTTCCTCAGAAGCAACCGTAACGGTGCGGCGACGCCCGTTCGAGACACAACGCATGACAGAGATGGCCACCGAGCAAGCAGTCCGCGCACGCCCCCAGCCCAAGGCCATGCTGGAGGTGCTGCATCCGATCACCTGGTTCCCGCCCATGTGGGCCTTCACCTGCGGCGTCGTCTCGTCCGGCGTGGACGTCCTTGAGCATTGGGGACTGCTCATCGCCGGCGTTGTCCTGACGGGCCCGCTGGTCTGCGCCACCAGCCAGGTGGTCAACGATTGGTACGACCGCGACGTGGACGCGATCAACGAACCCGACCGGCCCATCCCGTCCGGGCGGCTGCCGGGGCGCTGGGGCTACTGGATGGCGCTCGGCGGCACGGCCCTGTCGCTGGCCCTGGGGGCGGCGCTCGGGGTCTGGGTCTTCCTGGCCACCGTGGTCGGGCTGATCTTCGCGTGGATCTACTCGGCGCCGCCGCTGCGGCTCAAGAACAATGGCTGGTTCGGCAACGCGGCCGTCGGCTTCTCCTACGAGACCCTGGCCTGGATCACCGGCGCCGCGGTCATGCTCGGTGGCGCCCTGCCGGACGAACGCATCCTTTGGCTCGCGTTCCTCTACGGGCTCGGCGCCCACGGCATCATGACCCTGAACGACTTCAAGGCCATCGAGGGCGATCGCAAGCTCGGCGTCCGCACCCTGCCGGTGCAACTCGGCGTGCAGAACGCGGCCCGCGTTGCCTGCGCCGTGATGCTGCTGCCGCAGTTCGCAGTGGTCTGGCTGCTGTTCGACTGGGTGCAGCCGGTGCATGCCGCCGCGGTTGCCTCCCTGGCCATGGTGCAAGCAGTCCTGATGGTCCGCTTCCTCGAAAACCCGGTCGCCCGGGCCACCTGGCTCAGCGCCCTGGGCGTGACCGTCTACGTCAGCGGCATGATGGTGAGCGCCTTCGCAGTCCGGGCGGCGATTGCCGGTCAGGTCCCCTTGTAACGGGCGCGGCGTTCGATCCGAGCTCGAACCGCGCCCGACTCGCCTCTGGCGGCGCCACGAGCGCTCACCCTTACCGGGGCGACTCCTTATTGATATAGGTAAAAGTGCGATGACAACTGCCGATACCTTTGACGCCGTCGTCGTCGGCGGCGGCCCCGCCGGCGCCACCGCGGCCACGGACCTGGCACGCCGCGGTCGCCGCGTGCTGCTGCTGGACCGCCCCGGCCGCATCAAGCCCTGTGGCGGCGCGATCCCGCCAAAGGCCATCGAGGAGTTCGACATCCCCGACGATCAGCTGGTCGCACAGATCAACTCCGCGCGCATGGTGGCACCGAGCGACCGGCACGTGGACATGCCCATCGACGGCGGCTTCGTCGGCATGGTGGACCGAGAGCCCTTCGACGAGTGGCTGCGCGAGCGCGCCGCCGGGGCCGGGGCCGAGCGCCGCGATGGTACCTTCACCAAGCTCACCCGCGACACGGACGGCACCGCGCTGATCCACTACCGGCCCGCCGAGTCATCGGACCGAAGCGAGGAGGTGAAGGTCCGCACCAAGGCCGTGATCGGCGCGGACGGCGCCATGTCGTCCGTGGCCAAGCAGTGCATTCCGGGCGCCAAGGAGTTGCCGCATGTCGCTGCTTATCACGAGATCGTCCGCTCACCGGCCCCGACCTCCGGCAAGGGCCTGCACGACTTCGACCCCAGCCGCTGCGACGTCTACTATCAGGGCAAGCTGTCGCCCGACTTCTACGCTTGGATCTTCCCGCACGGCGAGACCACCAGCATCGGCGTCGGCACCGAGCTGAAGGGCTTCTCCCTGCACGACGCCGTCGACCAGCTACGCAAGGAAACGGGCCTGGATCAATGCGAGACCATCCGCCGCGAGGGTGCGCCCATCCCGTTGCACCCACTGAAGAAGTGGGACAACGACCGCGATGTGGTGCTGGCGGGCGATGCGGCCGGCGTCGTTGCACCGGCCTCCGGCGAGGGCATCTACTATGCGCTGGTCGGCGGCCGACTCGCCGCCGACGCGGTGGAGGAACTGCTGATCACGGGCAAGGCGACCGCCCTGGCGACGGCCCGTAAGCGCTTCATGAAGCAGCACGGGCGCGTGTTCTGGATCCTCGGCATCATGCAGCGATTCTGGTACAAGAGCGACAAGCGCCGGGAGCGCTTCGTCAGCCTCTGCGACGACCCCGACATCCAGCACCTGACCTGGCAGGCCTACATGCATAAGAAGCTGGTCAAGGCCAAGCCGGCCGCACACCTGCGCATCTTCCTGAAGGACATGGCGCACCTGCTCGGGGTGGTCTCACCTTGGAAGAAGACCGCCGCCAAGGACGCGAAGACACCCGGCTGAGAATCGACATCGAAGATGTCATCCCCGGAAGGCGTCGCCGTGCGACGTCTTCCGGGGCAGCAGCTGGGGGTGCGCCGAACCCAAAGGCCACGCCGAGCCAAGCACACTCGGCGCGCCCAGCTGCCCCGAGCCCCTTCCAAGAGCCTATCCTCGAGGCTTCCAACGACGGGGATCGGGAGACAAGGGCCTACTTGCTGGTGTCGATCCCCAGTGGGATGTAGGCCGGACAGGTGCGGGTCCAGCTCGTTGCCAACAGCACCAGCGCGATCACCGTCAGGACAATCTGCAGCAAGAAGGGCTGAACAAAGAAACTGGCCACGATCAACACGGTCGCGACGACGAGCCGGATCGTGCGGTCTTGTTCGCCGACGTTCTTTGGCAAGGCCATGAAACTACTCCTAAGGTTGTGGTTGGGGAGGTCAACCCAGGCGAGCCATCAGCAATCGTTCGAGCGGCGTCGAGCATGCGATGGCCTGTCCTAGGTGAGTAGGCTGCCCGGCATGGGGCGCCGGACAGCAACGAGAGCGTTCGCCGGACCACCCGACGGGCGCTGACGAGCGCACGGTGGCGTCTGCTCAGGGCATCTCCGCGACGCCGAACTTCTCACGCCTTTCAGCCCCTGGTCGCCCGGCATCACGGCGACGCAATGCCAGCGGCAGGAGCACGACGATCGCCGCCATCAAGAGCACGATCTCGAGTCCGTAGACGACGCTGTAGCCCACCACCGGGCCGCTCCATTCGATGCCGAACCAAGGGAAGGGGTCCAGCGCCGTGAAAACGTCGCGCAAGGCACCACCCAGGCCGACCGCAATGCCATAGCAGGTCGCTTGAATCGCGCCCCAGGCACCGAGTGCAAGCCCGCTCTGTCCGCCCCGAGCCATGTCCATCGCGGCGGTCAGGGTGCCAACCGAGAAGAGGCCGCCGCCGAATCCGATCAGCAGTGCGCCCAGGCGGAACAAGAGAGGAGAGCCGAACGGATCGGCCGCGATGACCGCGACAAAGGCCGCGACGCCCACCAGCGCACCATACAGTGCGATGCGATGCGGCATTGCCCCTTTGGACAAGAGATGGGCAGTCAGCCCGAACGCAGCAAGACTCCCGAATGCCCAGATGGCGGTGAGACGCGTCGTCTGAGAGACGGTGAGATCCAGCACTTGGCCACCGTAAGGCTCCAAGAGGATCTCCTGCATCGTGAATCCGGCGGTGCCGAGTCCCAAGACCACCAGCAGCCGTGTCGCGCTGCCGCCGCTGATGAAGCGTTGCCAGGTGTCCATGAACGCAGGCTGCGGCGCGTTGGCCGCCTCATCCGCCAAGGCCCGCTCGGCACGGTTCATGTCCATGGCCTCTTGCTTCCAGAGCGCCAGCATGTTCAGGCCGATGGTCACCAGCGCGACCCCCTGGAGCACACCGATCAGCCGCTGGTTGGCCGCGCCGGCACTCATGTCGTTGAAGCCGGTCAGCAGCACGCCGAACACCAGCGCCGCGACCAGCATGCTCATTTGGAGCATGACGAACAGCAGAGCGACCACTCGGGGCCGCGTCTCCTCGCTGGCAAGGTCGGTGGCCAACGCGAGCCCCGCGGTCTGGGTGGTGTGCATGCCGGCGCCGGCCAGCAGGAAAGCAAAGCCGGCGGCGATCCAACCGACGAAATTCGGGACCTGACCACCTTCGACCGACAGGATCAACGCGAAGGGCATGAACGCGAGGCCGCCGAACTGCATCAAGGTGCCGAACCAGATGAACGGCACCCGTCGCCACCCGAAGGCGGAGCGGTGAATGTCCGACTTGAAGCCAATCAGGGCGCGGAACGGCGCCACCAGCACCGGCAGGGCCACCATCAGAGAGATGAGCCAGGTGGGCACGCCCTTCTCCACCACCATGACGCGGTTCATGGTGCCGTACAGGAGCACCATCATCATCCCGACCGATGCCTGGAACAGGGACAACCGCAGCAGCCGCGGCAACGGCAGTTCCTTGGTTGCTGCGTCGGCAAAGGGCAGGAGCTTCGGGAGCGTCTCCCGCATCCACAGCTCCTTGAGCTCTTTGAACGAGGTGCCGCTCATAGTCTTTCGCGCTCCAAACTCTCGGGGAAACCCGTGCGCACCGAATGTCCGCACGTGGCGACGAATTCTAACGCGCCGCCGCCGTACGGATCGACCTCATCCGCAAACATGCTGACCCGAACGTGTTGCAGCCCACCGAAACCGAGGGGCAGGAGGTCGACCGGGACGCCCCAGGGTGGACGCGGCACCCCAGAGCAACGGGGCGCCCGAGGGCTCCGGACCCGGCGCGGTCTCCACGCGTGCCGGCTTTGCATCTGCGCCGCGCGCCGCCGCGCCGACAGAGCTCACAGACCGCCCGTCATCCCTCCGAGGACAGGCTTCGCCCTCCCATGAAAAAGGGCCCTACAAAAAACCTCGCCAAAAAACTGTAATCGGCGCTTGACATCCAAGACTGTCAGGCTAAACTGACAACCACGGATCGAGACCCGGGTTACGGACCGCACCGAAGATGGACCGCCAACCCATGGGCTCCGACTTCCGCCAGTAAGTCACCGAGGCGAATTGGTCGTCTTGATGCAACAGCGCCGCACCGCACCAGCGGCGAATCGTCCACCCGATCTATAGAGGGCAAATCCATGGCAGAACCGAAGAATGCGGGCCTGACCCCCGATCAGGCGCAAGAGTTCCACGAGCAGTTCAAAGTTACGTATACCGCGTTTGTCGGTATCTGCGCCCTCTCGCACTTCCTCGTGCTGGCGTGGCAGCCCTGGTTCTGAGTCCAGATTAAGCGAAGCTGCGCCAAGCGCTGAAGCCGCGTAACCTGCTTAACAAGAGGTCAATCGAATGTATCAAAAAGTCTTCAACTACAAGCCGAAAGAGAATGACTACCGGATCTGGATGGTGGTGGACCCGGCGGTCTGGTTGATCCCGATTCTGTTGGCGGTTCTGCTCACCGCCCTCGCGGTCCACGCGACGGTCTTCGGCAGCGCCAAGTACAACTTCATGAACATGGTCGAGGAAGAGGTCGTCGCAGCTCCTGCTGTCGAGGCCGCTCCCGCACCTGAAGCTCCTGCTGCTGAAGCCGCTGCACCGGCAGCCGCAGCGGAGTAAGAGACTTATCGACGTCACCCGACGTCGTGTTGACGGAGTCGTCCGTTACTGCGGCGACCCATTTCTACCCAACCGAGAGAGGCAATACAAATGGCAGCTCTGAACGAAGCCCAAGCCAAAGAGTTCCACGAGCAGTTCAAGGTGACCTACACCGCATTCGTGGGCATCTGCGCAGCATCCCACCTGCTCGTTCTGGCCTGGCAGCCCTGGTTCTGATCGGCTTCAACAGCCTGATTCAGCAACAGACGCCAATCAAGCGACTCCATTTCACGACATCAAGAGAGCAATACCATGGCTGACCTTCCTCGCCCGCAGAACCCCCAAGACGATTGGAAGATCTGGGTTGTCTGCAATCCTTCCACTTGGCTGATGCCGATCCTGTTCACCGTGCTGTTGATCTGCCTGGCCGTGCACTCCGTCGTGCTGTCCAGCGCCAAGTATAACTTCCTCGCCGGCTGATCCCCGGGCGCAGAGAAGCATCGACCTCGTCGCTGGCCGGCCAATAGGCCGACCAGCCAGAGTTCGAAAACAACGCCGGCCTGTTTTGCAGGCCGGCGTTGTCTGTTGTGGGGACAACGATTCCAAGCCCGACGTTTTGGTCACACCGTGGTTCCAGCCGCCGGCAAGGACTGTCAACAAGCCATGACAACTCTACTGTCACAGACTCGTGAGGAGCGCGACGTCAGCTTGGAGACGCGCGTCGAGGGTTCCAGCGGTTAGCTGGCGCTGTGGCGCACCGACCGACTGGCGACATAGGCAATGGTCACGGGCTGCTCTTGGATGATGTCAGGGGTGGAGAATTCGAGCATCCGATGAAAGTCACTCCTAATGTCCCTTGTGCTACAAGGTGGGCATTAGCCCGAGAGAAATCCGGGTCGAAGCTGGAACCAAGGTTGCTGCCTGACGAGCGTCTGTAGCGAAGGTGCATCGGATCGTTGTGCAGTCGATCACGGCCGCAACGACTTGTGCGACGTGCGCCTCGCAAGCGACGACCGACGACCACCCAGTGAAGTGAGTAAGGGCTAGATCCTGACAGTGCGATAGCTAATGGGGATTTAATCAGGTCCGTACAGGGATAAGGACCTCGATGTCGATGCGCCGCCTTCCTGTTGGGCAGATTTCCCGACAGGAAGGCGGTTTGTTGCGTGACCGATTAGGAATCCCTGACCGTCGGCTGTGCGGCGGCGGCGATTCGGCTGCCGGCGGCGGCAAACGCGACATCGTCGTAGGTGGGTGCATTGAATGCGATCAGTGTGAGGGGGGTGAACAGCAGCCCCAGGGTGATGACCACGGCCGGAACGGTATTCTGCATCATGGTTCTACCTTTGCAGGTTGTAACGTTGCATAGTGGAGCCGCGATTGGCTCAGCGCCGAAGGGTGTGCGCGGCTCCTGGGCCGACTCCGGCCTATTAGGCGTCGCGGGAGACGGGCTGCGTGGTGTCGACCACTAGGCTGCCGGTTTCAGCTGCTGCCGCCGCGAGGTCGTCGGCGGTCGGTGCGTTGAACGCGATGAGGGTCAGCGGCGTGAAGAGCAGGCCGAGAGTGATGACGAGGGCGGGCATGGTGTTCTGAGGCATGTTGATCACCTAGATGGCTACATGGACAAGGGTTGTTTGTTCGACTTGGCGTCCGACCCCATGCCGGACAAATGCTGTTCGCTTTGTGTGACGAGCCGGACATTCGGGGCGCGAACGAGCCTGACAAGGGAAACGCGATATTCGCAGTGGTTTTTCGCGACAGCGGCTGGTCGACTATCGGAAAGCCATGGCCCGACGCTTGCGGTCGCGGATTCTTCACCGCCGCGCGGGGACTCCGGTCGCTAGCCGGGACGCGACGCCTAATCGAATGCGAGTCGAGATCAAAGCAGCCCCCGCAGCTTTGCGTGTCGCTTGCCTCTGCTTGCCGCAGCGCAGTGCAGAGGGTCTTGGCGCTTCAGTACCATTTGCGCACCACTGATCTTGGAGTCCAAGACCATGCCGGCACAGCCTAGGGTTGCCATCATCGGCGCCGGGATCGGAGGTCTTTCCGCCGCCATCCTTCTCGCTGCCCGCGGCGTGCGGGTTGAGGTTTACGAGCGTGCGCCTGCGCCGGGCGGCAAGATGCGGGAGGTCAACGTGGCCGGCGCCGACATCGACGCTGGCCCGACGGTGTTCACTATGCGCTGGGTGTTCGAAGAGCTCTTTGCCGCAGCGGGTGCCGACCTGGAATCCGAGTTGGGCCTGACAAAGGCCGAGATCATCGCGCGCCACGCCTGGGACGACCGCGGATACCTCGACCTGTACGCGGACTTGGAACGCAGCGCCGAGGCCATTGAGGCGTTTTGCGGCGGGGGCGAGGGCGAGCGCTTCCTTGCCTTCAGCGAGGGTGCCCGCAAGGTCTACGAAACGTTGAAGGAGCCATTCATTCGGAGCGCCAAGACCAATCCGCTGGGCCTGACGGCTCGTATCGGGCGCGCGGGGCTCGGCGGGATGTTCCACATCAAGCCATATTCGACACTATGGCAGGCCCTCACGGCGCAGTTCCAAGACCCGCGACTGCGGCAGCTGTTCGGTCGCTACGCGACCTATGCTGGATCTTCGCCCTATCTGTCGCCGGCCACCCTAATGCTGATCGCATATGTTGAGCAGGAGGGCGTCTGGCTGGTGCACGGCGGAATGCACCAGCTCGCGGTGACCATGGCGCGCATCGCCCGAGGTCTTGGCGCGCAGATCCACTGTGGCAGTGAAGTCGCGGAGATTGTGGCCAAGGGCGGGCGAGTCCAGGCCATCCGACTGGCTGAGCACGACGCAACACCTGTAGCCGCCGACGCGGTGGTGGTAAATGCAGATGCGAGCGCGCTCGGCAGCGGACTGTTCGGGGCCCATGTGCGCAAGGCGACCGCCGCAACTCGCCGCCGCGACCGATCACTCTCCGCCCTCACATGGAAGCTCCATGCGACCACAAGCGGGTTTCCGTTGGTCCGACATTCGGTGTTCTTCTCATCCGATTACTTGGATGAGTTCGAGCGCATTTTCGCGCAACGCCAACTCCCGCAGGAGCCGACCGTGTACATCTGCGCTCAGGACCGCGACGCCGACTTGCACGCAGCCGCCCCGCATGGCCCAGCGCCAACCGGCCCGGAGCGGCTGCTGCTGCTCGTCAATGCACCGGCCGACGGCGATCAGGGAACGATATCAGCGAGTGCTATCGAGGTCTGCAGGGACCGCACCATGCGGTTGCTCGAACGCTGCGGGCTGGCGATCGACTACCGCGAGGATGCTGCGGAGTTCACCGGACCAAACGGCTTTGATCGGCTGTTCCCCGCCACGGGAGGCGCCTTGTACGGGCGCGCTTCCCACGGCTGGCAAGCGTCTTTCAGCAGACCGGGCGCTCGGGCCAAGGTGAAGGGCCTCTACCTGGCGGGCGGCAGCACCCATCCGGGGGCGGGCGTGCCGATGGCAGCGCTCTCGGGCCGCCAAGCCGCGTCCGCTGTGCTGACGGATCTAGCCGGGCTCTGAGCGTTCGCCGCGGCAGTAGGCCGGTAGCTCGGGCTGGCGGCGGGCCCATCAACAGGGCCGCGCAGGACCGGCAACGCACGGCGCGCCCGCGTCGGACCCACATGACATGGGCCAATGCGGCCCACGCCCGTTCCTGCTTAACTGTCGCGCGATGTGCCGCCGGTGCGGCCGATATCTGCGGTCCGGCGCGATGCCATCGCCGGCCGCGCTCCCTATTGGAGGTTGCCACAATGGCCTTAATCGATTGTCCGGAGTGCGGCGCTCGGGTATCCGACGTCGCGCCCGCTTGCCCGCAGTGCGGGTTCCCTGTTGCCAACCAAGTCAACGCTGATGCCTCTCCTCAGGGTGCTGCGTCAAGCGGGACGAGTGCCGACACTCCTGCAACTCAGCCGACTATTCCACCGCTGCCCACCGAGCGCAGCGCCGAGCCTTTTCGCATTGGGGGTCGACGGGTCCCCATCGCCGCCATCCTGTTCTGGGGCGGGCTCGTGGTTGGTGTGGCCCTGAACGCCGCCGGTGGCGGCGAGGAAACACCGTTTCGCTATGTCCCCTACACCATGATCTTCCTGGGAATGGGGTGGTTTGCCGTCACGGAGTTCATCATGCTGGTTCGCGGTCGTCACCGTCGCCGGCGCGGCCTAAGCTAGGCCGGACTGAAGCTACATCCGGTATCGCACCGGTGAACCAGACCGCGGACTCCACAAACGCGCGGGCGCCCGACTTCGACCTGAGTGTCCCGCACGGCGGTTACGCCTGGTGGTACGTGGATGCCCTGAGCGAGGATCATCGCCACGGGTTGACGCTGATCGCGTTCGTCGGCAGCGTGTTCTCCCCGTACTACTTCAAAGGGCGCCAGAAGGGGCTCAATGACCCGAGGGACTACTGCTCGGTCAACGTGTGCCTCTACGGTGACGCGCGCCGCTGGACCATGACCGAGCGCCGGGCCGGGTCCTTGACTCAAAGACCAGAAACGCTCGCCATCGGCCCCAGCCGACTGCATTGGGATCGCCACGAGACGCTGAGTATCGCAATCGACGAGCTCGGAGCCCCCATACCGCAGCGCGTGCGAGGCTCCGTGCGGCTGACGCCGAGCTACATCAACGAGCAAGTATTCGCTCTGGATGAGGCCGCGCGCCATCGCTGGCGTCCCATCGCACCGAGTGCCCGGGTAGAAGTCGACCTGCAACAGCCCAGCTCACGTTGGACCGGCCATGCCTACTTCGATCACAACTGCGGCGACGAACCCCTAGAGGACGGCTTCAGTTATTGGGACTGGTCTCGAGCGCCTTTGAACAGTGCTGCGGCGCCGAACAACGATGCGTGCGCCATCCTATACAACATGCAACGCCGCGAGGGCGGCCCCAAGACGCTCGCCCTGCGCTTTTCGGACAACGGTTGCGATCCGTTCGAACCTCCGCCGGACCACCGTCTACCGCGCACGGCGGTCTGGCAGATGCCACGCGCCAGCCAGGCCGACCCGTCGAAGCCTCCACGCGTCGTCAAGACGCTGGAAGACACACCGTTCTACTCTCGATCAGTCATCAACTCCAGGCTGCTGAACCAACCGCTGGTCGCGGTTCACGAGAGTCTATCCCTGGACCGCTTCCGGTCACCGATTGTCCAGTCCATGCTGCCCTTTCGCATGCCTCGTCGAAGACGGTGAGCGAGACAAGCCTCGGGGTGCCCAAGCGGTCATACACAGCTTACGCGGAGGCGCATACGCCCTGCCCCCTTGTCCCCCAGCCCGATGCCGAACCAGCTACTTGACCTGACCCTAATCGTAGACTTGATTCTGCTGGCACTGGCCGGCGAGGCGCTTCTCCTGATGTGGCTCAAAGGATGCTGTGGTCGTGGCCCCGGGCTCTTGCAACTACTGCCCACGCTGCTGTCCGGTGCCCTGCTGCTGTTTGCACTGCGTAGCGCACTGATGGATGCCTGGCCCGGCTGGACCTGGCTCGCGCTAGGCCTGTCTGGAGTCGCTCATCTTGCCGACCTGACCCTCCGGAATTCGCACTCACCGTAGTCGCAACCACGTCGCGCGCTACAGGGCGAACCCTCTGGGATTGGATAGCGCCTGGGCACCGATTAGGGCGATCTGCCCTCAAGGATCTGCTGGCGCATGCTCCTCTGACCCTCCATGAAAAATCTGCCGGCGTGCGCGCGACATTCGCGAACACTCGGAGCAGCTCAGATGCAGACCACCATATGCCCAAACCGACCGTCCAAATCCACGACGTCCCCGTTGCCAAGGTTCAGCTTGTTGTCCACTCGCTGTTGATGGACTGATTTCCTAGCGCTCGTACTGTCCCGGGTTCTGCATCTGGCTGCCAGCGCGGTCAGCGTCGGCCTATTGTTGGGGCTCCGGCGATGGTCCTTGTGTATGGGACTCTCGCCCGCTCTCCAGTCGGCATCTACTCACGTTTGAGCGCACGCGCGGAGCGGTCCGTCGAATTAAGCCGATGGATGAGCCACCAGGGGCTTCTGGGCGAGACAGCCAGTTCGTTGTCTAGGCAGATCGCAGCAGCGTCCCAGTGAACCCTATTCTACAACGAGCCGTCAGGGAAAGGGGATTCAAGCATCTCTAGCCGCGTCGGCTCAGCCGCAGACACGATTTCGACACCTTGACTCAATACCGGAATGGGAATAAGGTTTCTGACGCGTCGTCCCACGGAACACCATCGGAGCCCGTGCAACACGACTGCCGCCGAAATCACGAAACGCCCACTCCGGAGAACCGCTGTGATCAAGCTCCTGACCGACAATAGCCTCGCCATTACCTACGGCTACTGCATCCTTGCGGGCTTACTGCTGTTTACGACCGACGCCTCCACTCTTCTGCGACTGTTCGCCTTGGCCGGTATCGTCATCGGCGCGGCAGGCTTCGCTAGCAGCCGAAGTCAAGACTAGTAAGGCCTAGAACCAACGCAGTTCTTACGCAGAAAGCAGGCTGGGCTCGTCGTTGACCGTCAAAGCCGAGCCCAGCCTGACTATCGAGCACTTGCACGCATCTCCGACCCGCTGCAAGGCGCACTCTCCGTTCCGGCCGAGCAGTTCTGGCTGCATTCTGCGCCTGCTTGCGGGTCGACGCTCTCCACCTCCGGCTCTGGATCCAATCGAGCCGCCCTGCCCTCTAGGGGACCTTGAAAAATTGCCGTCCTGGCGATTTTTCAAGACGCGAAGCGAAAACGCGGTTTCCACTTCGCTCCATTTTTCAAGCGCTTGGGCGCTTGAAAAATGGCGGGGCATCCTGCCC
>JANQFX010000085.1 GCA_028277725.1 Thiohalocapsa sp. | reverse complement strand
CGCAGGTTCGAATCCTGCCGGGGTCGCCACACTCGGAAATTCCGACGGAAGACCTGTCTGGTTGCTAAGCGATTTCTTGCAGCGAGATAGGACCAATATCCAGCCGCCAGACATTACATAGGCGTTTGATCAATTCGTCCTGTCGGCGTTCTAAGACATCCGGCGTCCATTGCCCTTCAGCCAGAACCTGACTCGTGAGCGCAAACGTGGACGTTCCCTTGCGGGCAAAATACTCGCTTTTCTTTTTGTCGAACTTGAAATTGCTGGCCTGCGAGTTCTTAGCCCTCGAAAGCAGCACCAGATTGCCAAGCCTGTGGACCCAGGCCGCGCGTTCCTCTTCATCCGGGAACCACTCTAGCCACTGACTTTCGGCGCCTGGTCGCTGCGGCAGCACATGCTCCACTGTAATGATGCGATGGTCATAGATCGCTAACTTGTCAGAAACGGCTTCATCCAGACGCAATAGCAGCGGAAGGCGAACCCGCGTCACGAGGTAGATCGATCCATGGAGCTTCTCGCCGAGGTCAATCTGCTCTGCGCGGCTCAGTTGCAGTGGCGAGTCTTCCGCCTTGAGGTCCGCCCCCTCGCCTATCTCGGAGAGCAACCGACCGTACCGGCTAATGCGCTCATTGATGTTGGCTCGCAGAATGAAGAGTCCATAGGCCAGACGCTCCAGATCAACAATGAAGTCTCGTATCGCCTCAGGGTTCTTGCGATGCCTGGCAATGAACGCAATCGCTGGCGCCTCCCAATCAAAGTTGTCCAGGCGCGACAGGTGCACGAGGTGTCTATTGATCACTTCAGCATATTGGGCGCTCTGGAAATCCTGATTGATCACCTCCAGATAGGCGGTCGCCAGCGGGTCGAGGATGGTGTCGATGAACTGCTTGGGGTTTCGTACTGCTGGAACGTATTGACGGAACTCGGCTTCCAGCGTGCCTCGCATTTTCTGTTTGCGGGAAATCATGCGGATGTGGCCAAACAGGTCTCTGAACTTGTCCCGGCGAAGTTCTTCCTCGATGGTTTCCCATTTGTCGGTGTAGGCCACCCGTTCCGAAACTGGCAGGGCACCGATGATCTCCGCTTTGAGGATGTCCGTCGGCGACAAGTCGAGGCCTCGGTCGTTCATGACTGCAAAGATGCGGTAAGCCGCCGCCGCGTCTGATGCCTCGACTGTGACCAGAAAACAGCGCTGAATCATATAGATCATGAGCCGGTCGCGATCCTGCTCCGGCATATCTGAAAGAAGCGCCACGAAATGGCTGGCATTGCGCACCATGTTTGCCCGGCTGTCTGATAAGTCGTGCGGGTCGGGGAGTTCTGCAGTTGCGCCTATGCTCTGTATCGCTTCCTGAAAGAAATCGGCGTCACGCTCACGAAGTGATACTCGATACTTATCCTCAACACCTTTGAATTTGTGTCCTTTTTGGCGAATGAAGGCATCGATGTCGTTGCGTGCCTCTACGTCATCGGCCAAATCGCGCAGCACGGCCAACAGGATCGTCAGCGTGGTCAGCCGTTGCTGACCATCAACCACGTCCGCGTCGGGAAGCTCCGGGTCCTTGATAAGGACGATGCTGCCGAGGAAATAGGGTGGCTGGTCACTCGGCTGTCCGTCGCCAAGTGCGGTCATGAGATCGTCGAGCAGTTCCCCGGCCTCATCCGTCGTCCAGGCGTAAGGGCGCTGATAGGGCGGGATACGGAACAGATATTTGTCGCAGAAGACGTCGACGAGTGCCTTTTCACCGGCCTTGATTGTGTCTCGCGTCATCTTGCCCCCCGCAGAAACACCTAGTTGGTGCCCCCCTCCAGCGCCGCTTCCATGAGCCCCGAAAGCCGTGGCGGCAGGTCGAGCTGCAGCGCCGCCTCATGCGCCCGGTCCGACATTTTGGTCCAGGTCTTGGCCAGGATGGAGATCAGCTTCGCGTCCTCGTGCTTGGCGGCAAAGCCCGCCAGATAATGCTCCAGGAACACCAGGCAGGCGACGTCCTCCAGCGCCTGCACCTCCGCGTCGCGCTTCAGCCCCTGCTTGCGCAGCAGGACGCCCACCCGCTCGATTGGCTCGGGCCCATAGCCGCAGCGGCCCATGATCTCGCCCGCGAGCTCGGCGTGGCGCGCCTTGAGCGCATTGCGCCAGCGCAGATAGCCCGCCCGGTCCATGGGATAGTCGGCGCGGGGGATGATCCAGCGCTGGATGTGCTGGGCGCGCGCGGCGATGGTCAGTGCCTCGCCGGCCTCCGGATAGAGCCCCTGGAGCGCCGCCGACATGCGCTCGCCATAGACCAACTCCGCCGGGCGGGGCTGGCCTTCCACCTCGATGCTGTTGGGGTCCTGCGCGTTGGCGGCATCGATGGCGGCGAGCACCTGGGCCAGACGGTCGTCGCCGGCGGGTGCAGTGTGCATGGGCGTTACTCCTCTCGCGCGTTGCAGGGCCCGGTCGCAGGCGACGCTACCATAGACCGGAACGCGGGCCGCCGCGCGACCCAAATGCGGCGGTCGGCACGGTCACAAGACAGGACCTGTCACCGGCTCGCCAGCGCGCGGCCCTGCCGGCCGGACGGGGCGCAAGCAGCCGCAACACCGATGCACAGGCCGAGGATCAACCAGACGACGCGCTGATACAGCAGTTCGTGCGCCATCGACATGGCGAGCCATCCCGCCATGACGAGCAGCCCGGCGAACAGAAAATCGGCGCCGGCCGGATGGGTCGGCTCGAGCCGCCTCATCGACCGGTAGATCAGCCGCACCACCCCAAGGAGGAGGGCCGCGAAGACCGCAAACCCGACTAGACCGACCTCGCTCAGCAGCCAGAGCGGCGTGTTGTGAACCTGCTGGGCGAGCGTCTTCTCGGTCTGGCGAGCGCGCTCGCCTTCCAGAAACGTGCCTAGGCCGGCACCGAGGACCGGATGCTCGGTCCACAGGTTGAAGGCCCGGATGGTGGTCTCAAGGCGCGGCTTCAGCCCAAAGGAATTATCGTCCGGCCGCAATCTGAGCTTTCCGAGGATTCCGATGTCCTGGGCTTGCGACAGCACTTTTTGCGACAGCTCTTCTGGCAACAGATGCTCCAGCGTCTTGTTGACGGCGGAGGGGAGGCCATAGAAAGCGGCGGCGACGAGCGCCACGCGCAGCAGCGACACGAACCGCCAGTGCCGCATGACCAGAAAGACGGCGAGTATCGTGACAAGGCCGAGCGAGGTGCCGATCGAGCGCGAAAACAAGATCCCGGCAGACAACAGGCCAATCACCAATTCCCAGCCAACGGTGCCAAACCGGGCGCGCAGCGCCTCGCCGCAGGCAAGCCACAGCGCGACACCGCACAGCGCCGCGAGTCCGAAAGCGTTCGGATTGCCGATAAATCCGATCAGCCGCGGACCATAGGCGTTCGACCAGTACAATCCGAAACTGGTGATGCAGACATAGACAATGATCGTAAGCGACAGACCGGCGACGTAAGCCAGGATGAACGTGATTGGAACGCGGTCGGGTCTGACGGCAGCGAGGACGACGCCCAACAGCGCGTAACAGATCAGGCTGTACCAGCCGGCATATTTGACCAGCGGCCAGGCCTGCAGACTGCCGAGCGCATCGACGCCGATGACCAGCCCGTAGGTCATCACCAGGCTGGCCAGCAGGAGCAGAATGAGCAGCCCCGCTCCGATCGCGCGGCGCAGTCGGTCGAAGCCCCGGACCAGCAGCAGACCTGCCAGGGGCGCGAGCGCCAGCACCACAATATCCGCCGCACTCACGCGGACCGCGGAACCGCCGAGCTTCAGGTCGAGCTGAATTTGAATGGCGCAGGCAAGCGCGATGCCCGCAAGCACGACAATGCGATCCAACCTGATCAGGGATGGCGCCGAACGCCTTTCGGGGTCAGCGTCCTGGCAATTCTGCATGGGCCGCGATGGCGTCGTCCAATGCGTCCTTCACCCGACGCTCCCACAGCATGGTCGCCGCGAAGCCCAGGATCACGGTCACCAGGACACCGACCAGCCCATAGATGATCGACAGCGCGATCGCCTGCTCCGCCTGAACGCCGACGAGGCCCAGGCCAGCGACCATGC
>JANQFX010000072.1 GCA_028277725.1 Thiohalocapsa sp. | reverse complement strand
GCTTAAACGGCGCCCGCATCGCAAGTCCCTGAAAATATTGGAGTTGGCTGGCAGGGGTGGTACGGTGAACGGTGACCAAACCACACCGATCACCCCTGGGAGTCCAGCCATCATGCATCGTAGTCACAGCGCCGTGTCACGGCAACAGCGCCGCATCCGCACCGAGGCCCAGCGCAGCGATTCCTACGCCTTCTTCAACCTGCTGACCGGGAAGGACTTGCTCGACGATGTGGAGTCATTGCTGCCGGCGCATCGTGAACGGTTGTTTCCGCCGACGGAGACATTGTCGATGTTTCTCGCGCAGGTCCTCAGCAGCGACGGCAGTTGTCGCCAGGCGGTGGACGACGCTGCGGTGAAGCGCTTGGTGGCGGGTCTGCCCGAGTGCAGCACGAAGACCGCGTCCTACTGCGCAGCGCGAGGTCGGCTGCCGCAAGCGATGATCGAGACCCTGACGCGGCGTACCGCCGAGGTGATGGCGCGCGATACGCCGGATGGGTGGCTGTGGCGCGGTCGGCGCGTGCGCTTGGTCGATGGCGCCACCGTGACCTTGGCCGACACCGAGGCCAACCAGGCGCAGTACCCGCAGCCGAGCAGCCAGCGGGCCGGACTGGGCTTCCCGATCATGCGCATGGTGGCGTTAGTTTGTCTGGCCAGCGGCGCGGTACTGGATGCGGCCACCGGGGCTTGCGAGGGCAAGGGCGGGGACGAGCAAACGTTGCTGCGCGAGATGCTCGATCATCTCAGCGAGGGCGATCTCCTGCTCGGTGACGCCTTCTATCCGACCTATTTCCTGCTCTGCGAGTTGGTACGCGGCGGTGTTGATGGCGTCTTCGAGCAGTACGGGGCACGCAAACGCAGCACCGATTTCACCATCGGAACGCAACTCGGGGCGCGCGATCACCTGGTGACTTGGACACGTTCGCAGCGGCCCGACTGGATGAGCCCCCAGGAATACGAGCAAGTCCCGAAGACGCTCACGGTGCGGGAGTTCTGCACCGGGGGCAAGATCATGGTGACCACCTTGCTCTGCCCCAAGGACGCGCCCAAGGCGATGCTCAAGGCCCTGTACCAGCGCCGCTGGAACGTCGAACTGGACCTGAGGAACATCAAGACCACCTTGGGTATGGAGCACCTGCGATGCATGACGCCGGAGATGGCGCTGAAGGAGCTTTGGGTAGACCTGTTGGCCTATAACCTGATCCGACTCCTCATGGCGCAGGCGGCCTTCCTCGCCGATCAAATCCCGCGACAGCTCAGTTTCAAGCACACCGTGCAGATCTGGAACGCTTGGCAGCAACGCGCCGGCGGCGCCTGCGACGGTGTCTCCCTGCAACGATTGCTCATCCTCATCGCCCAACCACGCGTCGGCCTAAGACCGGGGCGCATCGAACCGCGGGCACGCAAACGCAGGCCCAAGAACTATCCGCTGCTGACCAAGCCGAGGGACGCGGCGCGCGAGGAAATCCGACTCCACGGCCATCCGAACAAGCAGCGCTGAGTGATGTGCCACCCGACGCACTGTAACCGCCAGATTCTAATCGCCCTACGGCTTAAACTTGCGCCATTCCGCACTGGCCCCTTTTCACAATCACACGGCCTGCACGCTCGCTGTCCACGCTTCGCCGCGCCGGTTACCCGACACCACGCAAGACTCGCTTCCGGTGGGTGGCCAACCCTTTCCGGACGGGATTCTCACCCGCCGGGCTCCTAGCACAATTTCACGTCAAGCTCCGCTTGACGATTCCAAGCGCCCAGGCTTTCCTGGCGCACCAAGACCTGGCCCCATGGGTCTGAGCGCTTGCGTTGCGCGATGGAGTCAATTCCAGCCTCTCACCCACTCAACTCGCCGAGCCGATCCGGGGCGGCCTGCGCGGCCAAAGTCAACCGTAATCTGCTCCAAATGCGGCTATGCGCAAAGCGCTCGCCGCAGTTTGGCGCCGGGCTTGCGGGCTAGTTGGGCGAATTCTTCATCTTGCTGCGGCTGTAATTGAGCCTGGCCCATTTTCTTGCACATTTTCTTGTTGAGCCTGACCCTTCTTCTTGCTTGTTCTTGATGGGGGGCACCCGCATTGCAGCTCTGCGTCAGACTTTTTTCGGTGCCGCCCGTCTCGCATGCGCTATGCCGAGCAGGCCGGCCGCGAATAGCCAAGCGATGCCCGGGACTGGTACCTGGGCCGGCGGCGAACCGACATTTACCTGGAAATCGATGCCGCTGTCGCCTGCGAAACCGTAGGTTCCGGCGTTGAAATTGGTCGCGAAATCACCGGAACCTACATCGAATGAACCGGAACCGGAGACCGAGATCAACTCGCTGCCGCTCAAAGACAAATAATCAAACATCAGCACCACTCGTTACTTGGAATCGAAATGATGGATCGCCAGAGAAGAAGACCTCCCAATCCCCATCGCCGGCAAGCCCACCGCCGGACAATGCCACCTCAGAGCCGTCGATGTACACCGACGGGTCGCCGGTAGCAGAAAAGATTCCGCTGGTGATGTTGGTCACGCCCAATAGTTCCGATCCTGAGTCGTCGAAACTACCCGCCGTGAAAAACGAGGACCAACCGTTATCTTCTGGTAGTCGCAATCGGCCTGAAGTTGCGGTCCCCACCGAGAAGCCCGCATTGATGGTGTCGGAACCCGAGAAACTGAAATCCACAAGCGAGCCGCCGCCGTCGGTGAGGTCGAGAACCAGCGCGCCCTGTGCTGTAAGCGGACTCAAGGTAAACAACACTAGCGATGCACAGAGGTCGAAACGGCGTTGTTTCCGCGAGGTGTTCTCCGCGACGCCAAATTTCTTTATCGGGCTTGCAGCAGTGAAAACGAATCGAGTCAGTGGGTTGGTCATTGTGTTTACTCCTAGATTGGTATGAGTTGGTTTCTATGTTTTCTGGCCGAACATTAAGCCTGGCCCGCCGCCCATTACCGCGCAGGAGCGTAGCGACGGCTCGGCAGCATGCGCTCGGGCTTGTGCACTCGTTGGGCGAATCGCTTGCTCCGGTGAAAGAACTGCCAAGGAGTAGAGCGAGAGACGCTGTTCCCGTCGCCTAATTGGTAGGCTAAGCTCTGTCACATTCCCGAACTGGTACAGAAGCGGTACGCTCGTCGTCCCGCGTCCCCAGCGGAGTCCCCTTGAAGTGCCTTGTTGACTACGTTGATGAGAAGCTCGGATATCGATTCATCACCACCGGCCTGCGCTATCGCTCGATCAAAAAGCTCGCTCTTCGTAGCCCCAGCTTCGTATGCACTGTATGCGCTCATTCCGTAGCTCCGAATTTGGTCGCATACTGGGCTACCTGGAACTGATGAAGCAAGGAGCATAAGCATCGGGAAGACGCAAGCTGAAGCAAAGGCCGATGCACTCTTGGCATTGATCGTATACCTATTTGAGGGTCTGTCTTGATTCTATCGACAGACCTATGTTTTCCGTCAGCCTGCTCGACACCTCTGCTTCACGATTACAGCGCCCAACGTTATCCGCAGCCCGCGCCAAACTGCGGCGACGCGCGAAGCGCCCGCCGCAGTTTGGCGTCTGGCTGGCGGACTGGTTAGGTGCTACTCTTTGTACTCAAGAACGCCCTTTGGAATTTCGGTTGGTGTTCTGGTCTCTGACAATGCCTGTTTCAATATCGCCAGGCCAACGTATACTGAGGAAGGCTTGACGCCTGAGGAATGATACTCGTCCGTGTAGGTGTAACCAGCGTTCTTTGATGTTTCCTTGACCACAATCGCGCCGGGGGACTCCGAGTAGTCACGTTTGTATTGCCAGTCTCCTTTTTGACTTGGAAGTACTTCATTTGGAAGCGCCTCTAACACAGCTTCAATCAACTCGAATTGGAGATAAGGACAAAGTCGACAACTGTACAGATTTGTTTCAAGCTCGTGCCTGATTCGACCTTTGTCAAACTGGAAAACGACGGATTTCGAGAACGCACCGGACCTCTTAAATGATCCATAACCGAACCAATCCGCCCAGTCACTCCATTCCATACGAGCTTGTTTGCAGCCCCAGATATTAATCGCTTTTCATCAATGCCGAAACAATATTCGTTTGGACGATAAGCGGCACTTCGGTTGGCTGCACACAAAGAAAATCCAAAGGCGTCATTCCAGGGAACTTCTTTTCCGTCTAGGTAAGCCTTTCGATTTCGTAAACCTTTCAGCGCTTCAACGAGTTCCAGAGCGTCTCGAATAGAACTTGCTGGCCAGGAAGCAAGGAACCAGCGCTTCTTGCTCTTCAGACATTCCTGATTTATCGGCGCCTTTCTAAGGGCTTCAAGTGCCAAGGCGAATCCTGCTGCTGTGGACTCTGCGAACTCTATAGCGACGCCCGACTTCGGAATCTCATAGGACACAGCTACAGTTTGTGCCGAAACGGATGACGCAACGCTGTGCCCGCACTCAGGGCAGAACTTTGCCGAAGCGTCTATTTTTGCGTTGCACTGCGCACACTTCACTTCTTGCGAAGAAGCCGAAATCGCGCGCTTTGCATCTTTGATAATTAGATTAATTGGTCCTGGGTAATCTTAACCTGTCTCGCAAAGCTGAGAACGTATTGCTTCTCATCTCCTTCGAGAGTGCCATCAACTAACGCCACATAGATTATGGATTCGAGATTCTTGATTTGGTCGGACCAAGATCCGACGACTTGGGGGACGAACCCGTCGGCTTCGGCCTTTCTATACGCCGCGTTCAACTCTGTCTTGCGCGCGCCGATCGCTTTCCGAACAAGTTCAAGAGCTTCCGTTTCCAGTGGCGTGACGTTGCCGTCAGTACGCGCTAGACCGATAACGTTGGCGAGATAATCAACCTGTTGCTCGTTTGACAATATCATTGTCGGACTCGTTCTCGGAAGAGATGTGGCAACGTGCTGGTTCGGCACCTAACGTGTAATGGACGGAATCAGAAATACTCGGTATTGCGGAATGGGAAAGCAGCAAGCGAGACGGAATCCGTCCATCTGCTCGACTGTTGCTTAATCGCAACGGCTTTCGTCCCGATTCCGCATCCGTCATCAGTCCCATGCAGCGTGTTCGATGACCTAAGATATTCCCCTAGTCTCTGCAATGTCAACCCGCTGAAGAGCAGATCGCCCGATTCTGGACCCAGCTGAAGGAACAGCGCGTTCGTCCGGACAGGCGGCGGTGGTACGTGCGGCGCGCGGAACAGTTTCTGGCGCAGATTCAGCCGAGGCGCTTGGGGGAGCTGTCCGCACAGGATGTGTCCGCTTATCTTGCCGAGACAGGGCGGGATACCTCGCTCGGGGCCTGGCAGTTCGAATAGAGCGTCGATGCGATACGGAATTTGGGCTGGACCGCGCGCGCCGCCTGGGTGGGGCAGGTGGATTGGGCGCACTGGCGGGCCTCGGCGAGGTCTATCTGCCGGCTGCGCTGGCGCGCCGACGGCCGAAGGCGGGGCAGGGCGTGCGCAGTCCGCTGGATCGGTTGCTGTGACTCTATGCGGAGCAGTTGACCGTTCAGTGCCGTGCGCAAATGCCTGTGCCGCCAGGAATTCATGCGTCCGTCGCGAGTCACCCGCCGGATGAAGGCCGCTACGACCGGGGACGCGGGGGGGCCGAGATCGACTGACGGGGAAGGGCCGCGCGGGGTCCGTGTGCAAACGGATAGACACAGGAAGCATGTGGAATAATGGGCGGAAGCACTGCCAAGACAACCCCGAACGGAACCCGCGACGATGCCCGATTCCCCCTTCGACCTCGCCTCGGACACGGCCTACCTCAGGTGGCGTGAGCGCAAGCTCGCCGGGGCGCCGACCCGTCTCGACGATCTGGTCGTCGAGATCGGCGACCCGCGTAGCCTGACCAGCGCGGAGCACGGGGCCATGCTGGAGCGCTGCCGGCGTGCGAACATGGCCGTCTATGTCGGCAAGACCGGCGATGATCCCGATAAGCGGATTCCGACCGCCCTCGGCGCCGCCTTCGGGCTGCATCGGCTGGACCACAACCGCGGTGCGGACGACGATGCCGTCACGTCGCTGACGGTGCAGACCGACGCCCGGCATCGGGAGTACATCCCTTACTCCAACCGGCCCATCGCCTGGCACACCGACGGCTATTACAACGCCTCCGAGTGCCGGATCGATGGCCTTCTGCTGCATTGCGTTCACCCCGCGGAGGACGGTGGCGTGAATGACCTGCTGGATCACGACATCGCCTACATCCTGGTGCGCGACCAGTCACCGGAGTACATCCGCGCGCTGATGCAACCCGAGTGCATGATCATCCCCGCCAGTTACGTCGATGGTGAGCAGATGCGCCCCGACCAACCCGGACCGGTGTTCTCGGTCCGCCCCGACGGCCAACTCCACATGCGCTATACCAACCGGGCGCGCAACATCGTCTGGCGCGACGACCCGCTCACTATCGAAGCGGTCGCCTGTCTCAAGGACGTGCTGCACCGCCAGACGCCCTGGCATCTAAGCGGTCGTCTGGAATCCGGCTGGGGGCTGGTCAGCAACAACGTCCTGCATACGCGCTCTGGTTTCACCGACGGCGCTGTCCCAAGGCTGCTGTACCGCGCCCGATACTACGACCGCATCGCCGGGACTTGAGCCGTGCTTGCTAGTCACTTGCGGGCGGCGGTGGCGATTGGCCTGGCCTTTTCGCCACCAGTCCGAACGGCAGGCGCTGGAAGAGTTCGCCGTGGCTCGTTGCGGTGGGCACCGCATGGGGGCCGCGCCAATCCAGGAGCAGGATCGCGATGCTGTTGCGATGCTCCACGGTCTGCAGGTCGACGCTGCCCTTGCTCGACGGAATGACGCCGTGTTCGGTGAGGACGGATGCGGCGACTCGCTCGCGGATGCGTTGCAGGGGCGGGGCGTCCTTGAGGCCCGCGAGCAGAAAGCAGACCCCGACCTCGGCGAGGAGGTCCAGGGTGCCGCGGCGCTCGATCGCGTCGAGGCGGGTGCGAAAGTAGTCGAACACCCATTCGTGATCCGGCTCCGCCACCGGCCATCGGTAGTAGCCCGATGCGGCCAGGACCAGATGCGTCAGGCCGTAGACCTTGTTGCGAAACTGCTGGTCCGACAGCGCCTCGTCGCCCGTGTCCGGATAGGTGGCGCGGAAGGCCGCGCTGTAGTCATCCACCAACTCGGCCTCCCCGAGTTGACGCAGCCAATACACCTGGTTTGCGAGCTGCCCGGCCCAGGCGCGGATCATGGCCGGGTCCGTGACCGTGTCGTGGAAGTCGTGCCGGCGCAACAGCGCCCGCAGGCGGGCGTCGTCTCGGTGGGCGAGGCCGTAGGCGTCGACGCGGGCGAGGGCGGGCAGGAGGCGGGTGCCGAGCAACAGGTAGTCCGGCCGCTCGCGGGCGGCCCGCAGACGGTGACGGCTGCGCTCGCCGGTGCTCAGGGAATAGTCTGCCAGGCGTCGCTCGGCATAGGCGGCGATCTGCTCGTCCGTGTGCAGTTCGGCGCTGATGCGATTCAGGCGGC
The DNA here is from genome assembly GCA_028277725.1 of Thiohalocapsa sp. Taxonomy (GTDB): domain Bacteria; phylum Pseudomonadota; class Gammaproteobacteria; order Chromatiales; family Chromatiaceae; genus Thiohalocapsa. The sequence continues at coordinate 61,171 of JANQFX010000072.1, read as the reverse complement.
TCGCCCAATGCGCCCCATGTCTACCCAGATCAGGGAGCCGTAGCGCGGGTCCTGGGTTTGGCGAAACATGCGGAGGCCGTAGTGGCCGATGCGGTAGGGCGACAGCGTGAAGACCGCGCTGTCGTAGGTCGATCTGATCCGCGCCGCGGTCGCCGCGAATCGATCAGGACCCGAAGCCGCGCTGTCGACGCGGGCTTGCGCCGCGGAGCCACAGACGCAGAGCAACCACAGTAGCGTGGCCGCAGCCCGCCACGCCCTTGCCCCACCGTCGGCCGCCCTTGGCATGCGTCGACGCCGCCCTGCTGGACCGATGGCCCAACCGACGAAGGTCAGTCGCTCTTACCGCGCGCGCCGATGCCGCGTTCGCGGGCGAAGTCGAGCATGCGTTGGATGGGTCGCACGGCGCGCTGGCGGATGTCCTCGTCGATGTGGATCTCCTGGTGGTGCTCGATGAGGACCCGCTCCAGGTTGGACAGGGCGTTCATGGCCATCCAGGGGCAGTGTGCGCAGCTTTCGCAGGTGGCGCCTTCGCCGGCGGTGGGCGCGGCGATGAGGGTCTTCTCGGGGGCGAGCTGGCGCATCTTCCAGAAGATGCCCTCGTCGGTGGCGACGATGAACTCCCGGTTCGGCATGTCCGTGACGGCCTTGATGAGCTGGGTGGTCGAGCCGACCACGTCCGCCTGATCCACGACCTCATCGGGTGACTCCGGGTGCACCAGCACCGCGGCGTCCGGGTGCAGCCGCCGCACCCGATCCAGCGCGAATCCCTTGAACTCCTCGTGCACGACACAGGCGCCGTCCCAGAGCAGCATGTCGGCGCCGGTCATCCGCTCCACATAGTGCCCCAGGTGCTTGTCCGGCGCCCAGATGATCTTCTCGCCCTGCTCAGCCAGGTGCTGGACGACGGGCAGGGCGATGCTGGAGGTCACCACCCAGTCGGAGCGGGCCTTGACCTCGGCGGAGGTGTTGGCGTACACGACGACGGTGTGCTCCGGATGGGCGTCGCAGAAGGCGCCGAAGGCGTCGGCAGGGCAGCCCTCGTCCAGCGAGCAGGTGGCGCCGAGGTCCGGCATCAGCACGCGCTTTTCCGGATTGAGGATCTTCGCCGTCTCGCCCATGAAGCGCACGCCGCAGACCACGAGGGTGTCCGCGTCGGACTCGGTGCCGTAGCGGGCCATTTCCAGGGAGTCGGCGACGCAACCGCCGGTCTCTTCCGCCAGCGCCTGGAGGTCGCCATCGACATAGTAGTGGGCCACCAGCACGGCGTTCTGTCGGCGCAGCAGCTCGGCGATGCGCCCCTTGAGGCCGTTCCGGTCCGCATCGCTCATGGCGGGCCATTGTGGGTGTGGAGGCACCTGGATATGCGGCTTGGCCTGCATGTCTGGGGCGGGGCTGGTCATGGAGTGGTCTCCATCCGCGGCGTCGGCGCGGGATGTGTTCATGTCTGATCGGGTGTGTTCAGGGGTGGCGGCGAGTGATCGCCGCCGGCCCGTCGCGGCCGGTAGAGCCGGGCGGGGCGGCCATGGATCTCGCACTGCTCACCGGTCGGTTCGATGGTCGACAGGGCATGGTTCCAGTGTGCCGTGTGCCGGGCGTCGAGCTCCGCGCTCAGCAGCCGTTCGTACACTCTACGCAACTCATCCAGCGTGAAGCGATCGGGCAGCAGCCGGAAGGCCAGGGTCGAGTCGGACAGCCGCTCGCGCAGGCGCCGATGGGCGTGGCCGATGACCTGATCGTGATCGAACGCCAGGTCGGGCAGTGCATCCAGCGGGAACCAGCGGGCGTCCGCCGCGTCGTCTCCGGCGCGAATCCTGAGCCCGTCCGGGGGCGCCAGCGCCAGGTAGGCGACGCTGATGACGCGCTCGCGGGGGTCCCGGCCGACCGCGCCGAAGGTCTGGACCTGCTCGAGCTCCAGACCTTCGAGGCCGGTCTCCTCGGCCAGCTCCCGGGCCGCGCACTGGTCCAGGTCTTCGTCCATGTCCAGGAAACCGCCAGGCAGCGCCCAGCTGTCCGCGAAGGGCGCGCGGGCGCGGCGCACGAGCAACAGCTGAAGCCGGTCGTCCAGAATCGTGAACAACGCGACGTCGGTGGTCAATGCGGGATGTGGGTAGGCGTAGCAGTGGCGGCCGGGCTCAGTCATGACAGCGACCCTCCTGCCTCCAAACATAAAGCGCCGCGTGCGCTTCGGCAATGCCAGGCGCCAGGCGCGTCGCGCCGGTGCGCGGAGACCCTGCGGCGAGGTTGCCTATAATGTCGGCCTTTGACATCGTCGCAAGGGCCACGGTTGCCCGGGGAAATCAGTCGCTATGCAGGCACGCCATCTCGCCGGCGGGGTGTTCATTCTCGGGTTCGACGGCGTTGCGATGGGTCCGGCGCTTGCGCGGACCATCGAGCACTGGCGCCCCGGCGGCTTCATCCTGTTCCGGCGCAATGTCGGCACACCAGAGCAGGTGGCGCAGCTGTGCGCGGACATCCGGGCGCGTTATCCCGCGGGCGAGCCGCCCCTGATCAGCGTCGACCAGGAGGGCGGGCGCGTTGCGCGCCTGCGTGCGCCGTTCACGGAGCTGCCGTCGGCGCGAGTGCTCGGCAGTCTGGCGGAGCGCAGCGGCTCCTTCGAGCTGGTGGAGCGGGCCGCAACGGTCACGGCGCGCGAACTCACCGCCGTCGGCATCAACTTCAATTTCGCACCGGTACTGGACGTCGACAGCAATCCGGCCAACCCGATCATCGGCGATCGTGCCTATGGGGGCACGCCTGAGCTGGTCTCGGCGGTGGCGAGGCGGGTCATCGACATCTACCAGCGCCATGGGCTGCTCGCCTGCGGCAAGCACTTCCCGGGCCACGGCGACACCGACACCGATTCGCACAGCGAGCTACCCAGGGTGCGTCGCGACCGCGAGTCGCTGGAGGACATCGAGTTACCGCCATTCCGCGACGCGGCGGAGTCCGGCGTTGCCGCGATCATGACCGCGCACGTGCTCTACCCGGCGCTGGACCCGGACTGGCCGGCGACCCTGTCGGCGCGCATCCTGAACGACCTGCTGCGGCAGGAGATGGGCTACGACGGTCTGATCGTCACGGACAACATGGAAATGCGGGGCGTCTGGGGGCGCTATACACCGTCGGAGCTGACGCGCCGGGCCGTCGAGGCGGGCTGCGATCTCTTCATCGGCGGCGGTGGCGGGATCGACGGTCGCCGTCCGCAGACGGCTATCCAATTCGAGTTGATGGAGACCCTGACGCGGCAGATCGAGTCCGGCGAGGTGGATGCGAACCGGTTGCAATCGTCGCTGGACCGCATCCGGCGCGTGAAGGCCGCGATCCTGCCCCAGGCGGCCGCCTCATCTGAGACAGGGGAGCTGTCCGACCTCATCGGCACGCCGACGCATCAGGCCGTGGTGGAGGCGTTGGCGCAGGCGGCGGCGCAGGTCTGACGAGACCGAGCAGCTCAAAGCACCTTCGCTAGCGCGCCGGCCACTTATGACTCGAACCTAATCTCCCCGCTGCGGGTCCCACAGCATCGCTGCGCCGCGGACGCCGCTGCTGTCGCCGAATCGCGGCGGCAGGATGCGTGTCGCGAGACCGTCGGAGAAGACGTACTCGCTGATTCGCCGCGGCAGGTTCAGATACAGCCTTTGCAGCTGCGACAGCCCGCCGCCGAGGACGATGACCTCCGGGTCAAGGAGGTTGATCACCGACGCTAGGGCACGGGCCAGGCGATGCTCGTGTCGGAGCATCGCCGCCTCCGCGTCGGCGTCTCCGGTCTCGGCGGCCGCGGCGATGGCCGCTGCATCGCGGGTATGGCCGGTGGCATGGCGGTAGTCGGCGCCGAGGCCGGGCCCGGAGCAGAAGGTCTCGATGCAACCGCGGCGACCGCAATAGCACGTCGGGCCGGGCAGCTCGTCGGGCTCCGGCCAGGGCAGGGGGTTGTGCCCCCACTCGCCGGCGATGGCGTTGGGGCCTTGCAGCAGGCGCCCGTCGATGACGATGCCGGCCCCCGTGCCGGTGCCGATGATGACCCCGAACAGACTCGAGGCGCCGGCGCCGGCACCGTCGATGGCCTCCGACAGCGCGAAGCAGTCCGCGTCGTTGGCGCTGCGCACCGGGCGTTCGAGCAGCGCCGCCAGGTCCGCCTCGAGCACTTGGCCGTTGAGCCAGACGGAGTTGGCGTTGCGCAGGCGGCCGTCGAAGGGCGACACGGCGCCGGGCGTGCCGATGCCGATGGGTTCGGCGCAGGGCAGGGCATCCGAGAGCTCGCGGACCAGTCCCGCGATGGCGCCAAGGGTGGCCCCGTAGTCGTCGCGTGGTGTCGGCAGACGCCGCCGGAGCAGGAGCTCGCCGTCCGGGGCGAGCACCGCGCCCTCGATCTTTGTGCCGCCGAGATCGATACCGATGCGGTTGGCCGTCGCCGGAGCGGCCGGGTGGGCTTGCCCCGCCATCGCGGCCTAGTCCGTGAGCCCCTTGGGATTGGTGAATCGCTCGTTGAGCCGTTGCACGTAGGTCTCGCAGTCGTTGAAGACCGTTTCAAGCTGGTTCTTCGACCAGGCGCCGACGCCGCGCGCCGATCCGGTGAACTCGGGGCCGATGCGCTTGGCGTTGCGATTGAAGGCGGCGACGATGTCGCCGGGTAGTTCCTTGCCCTTGAGTTGCTTGCGCAACCAGGATCGGACCATGGACGCCGCCGTGCGCCGCGCGCCCAGGTGCACCAGCAGCAGGAGCAGACCGCCGCCGATGGCGACCATGCGCTCGTTGATCTCGATGCCCTGGCTCGCGAGCCAATCGACCCAGGCGGGTGCGTAGGTCAGCCCCTGCCAGTCGCCGGCGGAGATGCTCCAGGCGAGGAAGGCGGCGCCGAGCACGGCGATCATGATCAGGTCCAGCGTCAGGGTTCGCGAGCGCCAGCGCCGCATCGCCTGCTCGAGCAGCGGCAGGGACTCGTCGGCCAGCTCGTCGGAGACCTGCTTCAGGGAGGCGATGATCCGGTAGGCCCGCTCCACCTCCACCTGCTCCATGCGGTCGTAGATCTCGGCCAGGTCCTCGTCGCGCTTGGCCTCGAAGCGCTTGCGCCGGGTCTGGTCGGCGATGGTGGGCGCGGAGCGGCTGAAGATGGTGAAGAAGCGCCCCGTGGTCATGCCCACCTCACCGAGCGCGCGCAGCCAGGCCGCAACCACATCCTCGGGGTTGTCCTCGTTCGCGGAGGTGTCGAGCTGGTTCAGGATGAACAGGAACTTGCTCGAATCCGGCCGGTGCATGGTCTCGGCCACCAGGTGACGCAGGGTGTCGCGCATGGCGCCTGGTTCCGGGTGCCGGGCGTCGAACAGCACCAGTACCAGGTCGGACAGGCCGATCATGTGGTCGGTGAGGCTGAGGATAGTGTCGCGTTGGGCGTCGGCGTCGAACCCGGGGGAGTCGATGACGATGCGCCCCTTGAGCCGCTCGCTGCGGCAGGTCTTGAGTTGCAGATAGGCGTCGATGCGCTTGCCTTCACCACCGGCGACGCGTTCGATCTCGCGCGACATCTGATAGAAGGGGAAGCGCGGATCGGCATCCAGCGACACGCCGGGCAGGGCGCGCGAGCGCGTCTCGGGGCTGTAGACGACGACCGTGAAGCGATCGTCCACCGCCTGGTTGCCGGTGCGCTGCACGGGCTCGCCCAGGAAGTCGTTGATGAAGGTGGACTTGCCCGCCGAGAAGGTGCCGAGCACCGAGATCAGCGGCCACCAGGGTACGCGTGTCGCAAAGGACTTGTTGTTGGGCAGCAGCCCGACCTCGTAGGCGACCTGGTCCAGCGTGCGGAAGCTCTGCACGGCCTTCAGCAGGATGGGATTTTCCTGCTCCAGGTGTGCTTCAAGGTCTGTCAGCCGCTGCTGAACTGTCTCGGGTCCTGCCGCTGAAGGCATATACCGTTCCCCTTCGTCTATGGCTATGTCGCCGTCGAGATGAATGTGTTGCCGCGCTCGGCAGCATACGCCGTCCGATCGTTGCTGGTCCGCGCCGGTCCATCGGATCCGCGCGAGCCGCAGGCCCTCAATTGTCGTCCCGCACCCGCCCTGCTGTAAACGCGGTTGCTTGCTCCGCGCCTGCCTCGGGCGTCTGATTCCGCGTCGAGCCGTGCGCGCGGCCGGTTGCGCGGCGCGATGGTTCGGCGGGACTGGCCGCGGCGGATGTGCCAATCCGCCCGTGTTGGCGGGTGCAGCGGGCTCGTACCGGGGCCGGTGGCGCGCCGGGCGATCGGCCGCCGAAGCAGCCGAGATGGTCGCAGGGCCGCATCAGTTGATGCGTGGTCGGCGGAAAAAGGCGCAAGTCACTGTTTTCTTGATAATTCAGTGCCTTGTTGCTTGAAGTGTCCAAGTGTTTAAGTGATACTAGCGAACTGCGTGTCGACCGGGCACCGGTTGGGCGCGCGCATCGACCATGACCAGCACGCATGCCTAAGCATGAATCGCACCGCAGCCTGGCCAGAACAGACTATACACGGGCCTCGGCGCAGCATTCAGGTGTGCCGAGAACAAGTCGATCGTCCGCGGCCTCGCCGGCCCCGCGCGCGGGGCCGGGCAGACAGCCGCGAACGCTGGCAAACTGCGCCCTCTCCGTAACGCCTTTGACGCCCGCCACCTCGCTTCTTGCTGCCTTCAGGAACCCTTACACATGGGCAAACCCGCTCTCGTCCTGGCCCGATCTATCCTCGTTGCATTGCTCCTCCCCGCCGCCGCCCAGGCCGCGGACGGTGTCTACGTCGTCAAACAGGCCGAAGGGCTGCCGACCGTCTCGGTCGGCGGAACGGTGATCCCGTACAAAGACGTCACCTTGGCCGCCCAGCTGCCCGGTCGGGTCCAGTATTTGGCCGGCATCGAGGGCGACGACTTCGACTCCGGCGACACCCTCATCGCGCTGGACGACAGCGAGCTGCGAGCCAAGCGCGAGGCGTTGGTGGCGCGCATCGCGTCCGCCGATGCACAGTTGCGCAACGCCGGCGTGCAATACACGCGCGAGCTCTACTCGCCACGCGCCCGCTCCTCACCGGGTGGCATGGGCGTCCCCAACCTCTTCGATCAGTTCTTCACCCGCCCGATGGAGGACTTCATCGGCGACCGTGACCAGGGCGCCGAGTTGTCTGCCGACCTCTTCGCTTCCGGCACCCAGATCCAGGAGGCGCGCAACGCCATCATGGCGCTGCAGGCGGAGCTTCGGGCGCTGGACGCCAAGCTCCGCGACGCCCGCGCCGTTGCGCCTTTCGATGGCGTGATCGTGAAGAAGTTCGTCGAGGTCGGCGACACCGTCCAGCCCGGGCAGCCGCTGCTGAACTTCGCGGACGTCGAGTACCTGCAGGTGGAGGTGGACGTGCCGGCCCGGCTGCGCCCCGGCCTGCGCGAGGGCATGATGCTGCGTGGTGAGCTCGACGTCCCGGTGCGGGGCGGTGAAGGCAGCGAAGGCGGCGTGCCAGTCCGCGTGGCGCAGATCTTCCCGATGGCCGATCCGCAGCGGCACACCGTCAAGGTCAAGTTCGACCTGCCGCAGGGTGTGTCGGAACCAGGCATGTACGCCAAGGTGTTGGTGCCGGACTTCAACGCGCCGGCGCGGGTCAACCCCGTCGTCCCGAGGACGTCGATCCGATTCAACGGCAGCCTGCCGGGGGTCTATGTGCTAGATGAGCAGGGCGAGCCCGAGCTGCGTCTGATTCGCGTCGGCGAAGCCCGGCAAGATGGCGGCGTGACAGTGCTCAGCGGTCTGCGACCCGGTGAGCGTATTCTCGAGGACCCCGGCGCCGGCGTCTCCAGCGGCTGGTCGCAGGGCAGTAACGGCGGCCGCTGACCGCGGCGGCACCCCGTGGTGGCTGGGCCGTCCGCGTCGCAACCAACGCCGTGATCTGCTCCGGCTCGTCAGACCTCTGCCGGAGGTCGCGAGCTGTAGTCACCGTCGCCCTGGTTGCAGTCACCACCGTCAGATGGCCCCGGCAGCAGAACCTGCCACCTAGCATCCAATAGGTCACGAGACATTGGCGGAGGCGTCACCCACCGCGGGCGCGCCTCGCTCTCAACACCAGAGAATCCGCATTCGAGCTATGAGCCAGGACGACAGCCCGCAGAACAACATCGCCGGGACCACCAAGGCCGAACCGCCCTACGACGAGGAGAGCCTCGGCCTGGCCGGGCGCACGGCGCGTTTCTTCATTCGCTCGCCCCTGTCGCCGTTGTTCTATGTGGCAATGCTGATGATGGGCCTGCTCGGCCTCATCGCCACGCCGCGCCAGGAAGACCCGCAGATCTCGGTGCCCATGATCGATATCATGGTGCAGTACCCGGGGGCGTCGGCGGAGCAGGTGAGCAGCCTGGCGATGCAGCCGCTGGAGCGGCTGATCAGTGAGATCCCTGGCGTCGACCACGTCTACTCGGCGGCGGAGCGCGGTCAGGGCATTGTCACCGTACAGTTCGAGGTGGGCGAGGACATGGGTCCGTCGCTGGTCAAGGTGAACGACAAGCTCGCCTCGAACATGGACAAGATCCCACCCGGGGTGATGCCGCCGCTGGTCAAGAGCAAGGGCATCGACGACGTTCCCATCGTGACCCTGACCCTCTGGGCCAAGGATGTCGACGGAGATGGACGTCCGGATGTGGATGACGGCCAGCTGCGGCTGCTGGCCCAGGACGTGTTGCAGATGCTGAAGGAAGTGCCCGATACCGGCAATGCCTTCATCGTCGGCGGCAGGCGGGATCAGATCACAGTCGACGCCTTCCCGGAGCGGCTATCCGGTTATCGCATCAGCCTCGGTGACGTCGCGCATACCATCCAGACCGCGAATTCCGAGGCCACCGCCGGCGGTGTCGAGTCCAGCGGCTCGCACTTCTCGGTGACGACGGGCTCCTTTCTCCGGAACGCTGACGAGATCTCCCGTCTGGTGGTCGGCACACACAATGAGATCCCCATCTACGTCTACGACGTGGCCCAGGTGCGCCGCGCCCCCGAGGACGCCAAACAACTGGTTGCGTACTACAGCGGACCCGCCGCGGCGGAGACTATCGAGGCGAATGGAGTACCTGCGGTTACCATCGCCATCGCCAAGAAGGAGCTGACCAACGGCGTCACGGTCGCGAACGCCATCATCGACAAGGTCGAGGAGCTCAAGGGGGGGCGCATCCCGAATAACGTCGAGGTCAGCATCACGCGCAACTACGGCGAGACCGCCAACGAGAAGGTCTCGGATCTGATCAAGAAGCTGTTCATCGCCACCTTCTTCGTCTTCCTACTGGTACTGATGGCGTTCCGGGCGCTCAAACCCGCCATCGTCGTGCTTTTGGTCATCCCGGTGGTCCTGCTCATGACCATCTTCATGGCCTGGATCACTGAGTACACCATCGACCGCGTCAGTCTGTTCGCGCTGATCTTCTCCATCGGCATCCTGGTGGACGACGCGATCGTCGTGGTCGAGAACATCTACCGCCGCTGGCTGGAAGAGGGCCGGACCGACGACCACACGGCCGTCGATGCGGTGCGCGAGGTCGGCAACCCGACCATCCTGGCCACCTTCACCGTCATTGCGGCGCTGCTGCCCATGGGCTTCGTCAGCGGCATGATGGGGCCCTACATGATGCCGATCCCGGTTCTGGGATCGGTGGCCATGCTGATCTCGCTGTTCGCGGCCTTCGTGTTCACGCCCTACCTGGCCATATCCAAGTGGCTTCGGCCCTCCATGCGCTATCTCGAGGTCGCCGAGAAACGTGAGCACCGCGAGGCCGAGTGGCTGGAAAAGCTCTATGTCGCCGTCCTGATGCCGCTGATCGAGGAGAGGCGTAAGCGTCTGCTGTTCAAATCCGTTCTCTGGGGCACATTCCTCTTCACCTGCGCCTTCTTCTACTTCCAGTGGGTGCCGGTCAAGATGCTGCCGCTGGACAACAAGCCCGAGTTCTCCGTGGTGCTGGACATGCCGGAGGGCACGGCCCTGCCGGTCACGGCCAACCTCGCGCACCAGATGGCCGAGAAGATCCGCACCATGCCGGAGGTGACGGCCATCCAGCTCTATGCCGGCACGGCGCGCCCCTTCGATTTCAACGGCATGGTCCGCCACTACTACCTGCGCGACAAACCTTGGCAGGGCGAGCTGCAGGTGCAGCTCAAGAACAAGAAGAAGCGCGATCGCTCGAGCCACGAGATCGCGGTCGAGGCGCGCGAGCTGCTGAAACCCCTGGCGGAGGAGAGCGGCGCGGCCATGTCCGTCGTCGAGATGCCACCCGGCCCGCCGGTGCTCCAATCCGTGGTCGCGGAGGTGCACGGCCCCAACGCCGAGGTGCGGCGCGAGTTCGCGCATGACCTGACCGAGTTCTTCGAGCGCGCGGAGAGCACTAGGGACGTCGACAACTACATCCGCGAGGCGTTCGACTTTTGGCGCTTCGACGTCGACACCGAGAAGGCCGTGCGCCGCGGCATCTCGGTGGATACCATCAACCAGAATCTGTCCATGGCCCTGGGCGGCACCACGCTCGGCGATGTGAAGATGCGCGCCGGGCACGAGCCGGTGAACATCGTCATCCAGGTCCCGCTGGCAGAGCGGTCCCAGATCGACCGCCTGGGCGACCTACCCATCCGCTCCAGCGCCGGGTTCACGGTGCCCCTGCGGGAACTGGGTCGATTCGAGCGGGTACCGGAAGACCCGATCCTGTATCGTAAGGATCTCCGTGCCGTGGAGTATGTCGTGGCCGACGTCGGCGGCGACCTGGCTGCTCCCGTCTATGCCATGCTCCAGGTGAAGGACAGCATCAAGGAACCCGGCTATGTCGCACCCGATGGCACGGCGCCGAAGGGCTACTGGCTTGGGCCGCCGCCGAACGACCTGGTGGCCGGGTTCGAATGGGGCGGCGAATGGACCGTGACCTACGAGACCTTCCGCGACATGGGCGCCGCCTTCGGCGTGGCGTTGGTGCTGATCTATGTCCTTGTGGTCTGGGAGTTCGGCAACTTCCGTATCCCGCTGGTCATCATGGCCCCGATCCCGTTGACCCTGCTCGGGATCATTCCGGCCCATTGGCTGATGTTCCAGCTCGGGCTCGGTGGTGAGTTCACGGCGACCTCGATGATCGGCTGGATCGCGCTGGCCGGCATCATCGTCCGAAACTCGATCCTGCTGGTGGACTTCTCGATCCACGAGGTGCAGAAGGGTGTGCCTGTGGCCGAGGCCGTGATCCGGGCCTGTAAGACCCGAACCCGACCCATCGTGATCACCGCGCTGGCACTGGTCGCGGGCTCGAGCGTCATCTTCACGGACCCGATCTTCCAGGGGATGGCGATTTCCCTGTCCTCCGGCGTGCTGGTCTCGACCCTGCTGACGCTGATCGTGATTCCGCTCGGCTGCGTCGCCGCAAGCCGCGACCTCTGCGAGGTGGCGGTGGCCAGTGCGCCCCCCGGAACCACGGTGCCCTGTGCCGAGTCCCTCATCGACGATAGTGACAATGCACCGTCGCGGGATACTGGTGCGCACGGCGGGGAACCGTCCGCGGCTTGGAGCAAGGTGACCGGAACGCTGATGATGCTGTTCTATGTCGTTCGGGCCCCGTTCCTGCTGCTATTCGACGGCCTGAAGCGACAGCTGGCCGGCGGACAGACAAGGTCGGCACAGCGGCCGATGGGGCGCGCGGATCAGGCGGCACCCAGGGCGGCGGACAGCGTTGCGCCGGACTCCAGGGTCCGCAATGCACTCCACGCCGAAGCCGATGCGGAAGCCACATCCGCACCAGCTCCTGCCCAGCCCAACCAGATCCAGCCCAACGAGGCTGACCCGAGCACAATCGATTCGATGCAGTGGGAAGCTCAGCCGACCGCCGATGAGAAACCGTCTCCGGCGTCTGATGGCACCATGGGTCAGGCCAAGAAATCGGCGGCCAAGTCGCGGGCCACAAGCAAGAAGACCACCAAGCGCGCCGGTACCGCCAGCAAGAAGACCTCCGCTACCCCGAAGGTCGCGAAAGTGAAGAAGAAGGCAGGGCGCCGCGGCATTCGCCTGAAGACGGACGACGCGGGTTGAGCGAGTCAACTCGGAACCGATCGGCGTGGGTCGACCGTCGCGAGTCCATTGGCGGACTAGACTGAGGATGGAGGCCCCGTCGGTGGGGCCGCCTTTTCACAATGGACGAACCCCTTTTCGGTGTTGTACATGCAGCGAGCGCTTGCCCTGATCCTCTGTCTCTCCCCCGGCGCCTTCCTGGCGAGTCCGCTGACCGCGGATGACATCTACGGGGCGCCGGACCCTGGTTGGTACAACCAGGGCAGTGGGTGGTCGGCCGAGTCGCGCTCCGGCTGGAGCGATGGCGGCTACGGGTTCGAGTCGCCCGCCGCGCCCTATGGCGGGTCTGGTTACGGCGGGTCCTTCACGGGCACGCTGGACAGCTATGTTCCTTCCTACGGCAGCGACTCCCCGTCTCGGTATGGACAAGACCATGGCTACGGGGAGACTTGGTCGAGATGGCGCGACCGCGCTGGTGATGCGCCTGCTGTCGGCCAATACCCGGATGACGAACGCCGCGATACCCGCGGTCGCAGGATGGACTCGGAGCGGCCTCCCATGTCACCCGACGGCTACGGCGCCCCCGACTGGGCGCAGCCACGCGGCCAGGACGACTACGGTGATCCCTATGGTCGCGGCAGTACGACGAGGGATCTGTACTCAGAGGACCGTTTTCGCGATCCAGCGGCGCGCGGGCGAACTTGGCCGGATCGTGCCGCGCAGCCACGCTATAGGTTCCGCAACGACCCGACCATCGAGCGGCGATATCGGGACGATACGGGCCATGGTTTTCGGTTTCGGCCGCTGACGGAACGCGAGCGAGAGCGTCAGCGCGGGGACGCCACGGACCCGAGGTTCGTCGATCCGGACCGTCATCGGCGCTCGGGTCGGTCGGGAGCACCGGAGCGTGATGGCTCCTTCGGCTATGAGCCGGATGCTCCAGGGGATGATTTCTATCGCCGCTACTACCGAAGCGGACCCTAGTCGCAGCGCGTGGTCCAGAGACCTTCCAGGCTGCCGACATTTGCCCGATTGCATGAGGAACCCTCGGCGATGATCACCGTGATAGGGACCCTGAAGGGTGGGTCCGGGAAGAGCACCCTGACCTTCAATCTCGGGGTCTGGCTCGCGATGGCCGAGGTCGACGTGCAGCTGATCGACGCGGACCCGCAGGCGACGCTCACGGACGTCGTCGAGGTGCGCGCGGAGGAGGGCTTCCAGCCCGACTTGCTCGTTCGTGATGCCAGCGCCCTGTCGGCGAGCGGTCTCGCCGAGCACGAGGAGACGCTCATCGATATCGGTACCGCCGATATGGATGCCGTGCGCACGGCCTTGTCCCTGTGCGACCGTGTCGTGGTACCGGTGCCGCCGTCGCAGGCGGATATCTGGTCCACGCAGCGCTTTGTTCGCTTGGTCCGCTCGGTCGAGCAGCCCAAGCCGGTCGAGCTCATCGGTTTCATCAACCGGGGCGACACACATCACGCCGTGCGCGAAACCAACGAGGCCGCGGCAGCGCTGGTTTCCTTGCCCGATATACGATTCATCAAGCCGAGATTGTCTCAGCGTACGGTCTTTCGGCGTTCCTTCAGCGAAGGGCTCGCGGTGTTCGAGCTCGAACCTCGGGGTAAGGGTGCCAAGGAGTTCTATGCGCTGGCTGCAGCCGTCTTTCCGCACCTGCTGAGCTGAAACGATCTCCGAGCCGTGGGCGCGCCCTGGAACCGTGGCGTGGGATGAGAAATCTGAGGTTTGTGTTAGGCTTTGGGGTGGAACTTTGGCAAGGTCGGCCGTTCTTTCCCAGGTCGGCGGGCCTTAGTCCTAAGGCGTGCGACAAGGGTTCGGCCGCACCTGAGAGAATAACGAGCAGAGATCGAGGCGGACGAGATCATGGCGCATTCTTCATCAGATCCCGGCGGTGACGGGGCCGGCGGCTCGCACTCGCTGCCGCAGAAAGGGCAGGTGGACGACTCCGACGCCCAAACCGAGAGCAGCGATGTCCAAACCAATGCCTACGCGATGGATCGGCTCTCGCAGGCCTTCGAGAACAGTGCGCGGCGATGGGAGCTCATCGTCTACCCGTCGCTGTTCGCGTTCATCATACTCGCCGCCTACGGGTTCTACCTCGTATTCAGCCTCGCGAAGGACGTGCATTACCTCGCGATCAGCGTCGACTCGAACATGACGGTCATGGCCAGCAATATGCAGTCGATTTCCGACAACATGGGCCAGATGACTTCCAACGTCCGCACCATGGCCGTCGGCGTGGATTCCATGGCCCGTGATGTGAGCGTGCTGGAACCGATGCTGACGACCATGCAGGGCCTGGACCAGTCCGTCCAGTCCATGACCTATACGACGGCGAACATGCGAGACGACCTCGGCATGATGAACCGCAGCATGGGCCGGCCGATGCACTTCATCAATTCCTTCATGCCCTGGTAGCGGCTGCGTCGCGAGCGACTGCGCACATGCCCGACTCGTCCGGAAGCGCTCCAAACCTCGCTCCGTTGGGAATCTCCGCCAGTTCAACCCCCCGACCCGCCGTGCAGGGCGCTTCCCAAGTGGAGCGTATCCAGCTCGTCATCGCCATCTCCTCCCGGGCGCTGTTCGATCTCGATGAATCCCATCGCGTCTTCGTCGAGCAGGGTGTCGCCGCCTATCATGCCTACCAGATGGCGCGCGAGAACGACGTCCTGGAACCGGGTGTCGCCTTTCGGCTGGTGCAGAAGCTCCTGGGCCTCAACGAGCGTCTCGGTGACGCGGGGCGGGTCGAGGTCATCCTGTTGTCGCGCAACAGCTCCGACACCGGGCTTAGGGTCTTCAACTCCATACGCCACCACGGTCTTGACATCACCCGTGCGGTCTTCACCGGCGGCACCAGTCCCTATCGCTACGTGGGCGCGTTCGGCGCCCAGCTATTCCTGTCGGCGGACCCGACGGACGTCCGGCAGGCATTGGCCGCCGGCTGTGCCGCCGCCACCCTGCTGCCCGCACCAGCAAGGAACGGCGAGCACGCAGATTCGCCACTACGCATCGCCTTCGACGGCGATGCCGTGCTGTTCTCCGACGAGTCCGAGCGGGTCTTTCGCAGCGAGGGGCTGGTGGCCTTTCATGCGCGTGAGGTCGCCGATGCCTCCGTACCCCTGTCCGCGGGCCCCTTCAAGGGCTTTCTGTCGGCGGTGCACCGGATCCAGGCGTTGTTCGGGGCCGAGACGGAGGCCGCGCCCCTGCGCACCGCGCTCATCACCGCACGCGGTGCGCCGTCCCACGAGCGTGTGATCCGCACGCTACGCGCATGGGGAATCCGTATCGATGAGGCGTTGTTCCTCGGCGGGTTGTCGAAGGCGCCCTTCCTCGATGCCTTCGACGCGGATATCTTCTTCGACGACCAGGAGCGCCACTGCGAGGAGGCCCGGGGCAGGGTGGCGACCGGGCACGTGCCCCACGGCGTCGCCAACGACTGAGCGCCTATGCGGCGCCTACAGATGTATCGGAGCGTCCTCGTCGAGCGATGGGCCATCTCCGTCGGCTAGCAGACGCTCTGAAACCCTCGGCGCGCTATCGAGCCCCGCCGACGACAAGCCGCTCGATCAGCACGAAAACACCGTGCAGCTCGGGTTGGGAAGCGAATGCTGCCCGAGCCGAGCACTCGAGATTAGCTCATCACGTCCTCGATGCGCTCTGCATCGAGGATGCGGTCGAGCCAGATCGACAGCGTGGCGTGATCCGCGGACTCGATACGCGCACGCACGGGGTCGGAGAGGCGGCCGAATTTCCGTTGCATTTGCCGTAACAACGTTGACGCTTCGGCCTGTTGCACGCCCTGTTGCACGCCCTGTTGCACGCCCCGTTGCATGCCCTTGCGCACGCCCTGTTCGATATAGTCTTCGATGAAGGTCTGCATCAGATCGTCACCTTTCGGCATGGTTTGCATGACTTGCCGGACCTGGCGCTCGTCCAGCCGGCCGGTGCCCTGCACATAGTAACGCAACAGGGCTTCGAGGATTTCCAGGGCGGTGGCCTTGTCCAGCACTTGCGCGATCAGGCGCAGATGCTCGCGCAGGCGCGCCGCGGGTTGGTCGCTGTGGATATGGCGCAGGGCCTGTTGAACCAAGCGGGTCAGCACCTCGCCTTTGATCTCGGTGCTGCTGCGCGGGGAGATGTCGTGCAGGGCGTAGCGGAACTGCGGCACGAAGGGGCGCAGCACCTCCGGCAGCGGTGAGACCAGTTCGTGGAAGGTGCGGGGAGCATGCCATTGTTCCCGGCCGTGGTAGAGCACCAGCGGGTAGACCGGCGGGAGGTGGCGTGACCGAGGCTGTTGCTTGCGATATTGCTCGCCACCGAGCACGACGTAGCGCAGGAGTTGCAGCAGGGTCCAGTATTCAGGCGTGCTCTTGTGCTCGAACAGCAGATAGACGTGCAGGGCCTGCTCGCCGAAGGGCACCCGGTAGACCAGGTCGGAAAAGGACTCGCTCAGTTCCTTGGTGACGTAGGTGTCCTTGCCGATCTCCAGAGCCGATAGGTCCAACTCGGCCAGCAGCGGCGCCGGCAGTTGCAGGCTGAGGAAGTCACGCGCGATCTCGATACGGGAGAAGGTCTCGCGGAAGAAGCGGTCGTGCGGGGTGCCGATCTGAGCCATCTGCGGATCTTACCCGAGCCGGCTGTCGTGTCACCTTGGGGAGCGTCAGTCACCACCCAGCGCCGCACTGCGGGGCCGGCAGTGCTCGCGGCGGCGCCTCTTTTGGCAGGGGATTGACCGTTGGCGCGGACCTTGCCCGGTCTGCGGGCTGCTGCTTGTCCCGACGCCATCGACGCGGCCTCGAGCCGCATCGATGGCGAGCCGCCGGGGACGCCGGCGGTCCCAGTTGGGGACGCAGCCCGGTGATACCCGATGCCTGGGCAATGCTGGCTGGATCATCGCTTTGGCGTCCGCCCAGGCACTGCTCCGTCTCGGGCGCGGTGTGGCGATCAAAGGGGCGAAGCACCTGAGGACGGGCCGCGGGTGTCAGGATTCTTTACAGTTTTTCCGACAGCCGACAGCCGACAGCCGACAGCCGACAGTAGACGACCCAAATAACCTTGATTTATCAATGATTTTAGGCGCCATTGCTCGGTTCCGGGTTGCGTCGCCGGGCATTTCGACCTGTCAGGAAATTTTACAGTTTGGCCGCTTCTGTGCCCTGCGCGGCATCCCATCATTCGACAAGACGCTGTTTTACATAGGAATAACAAATAATGGCGCAATTCTTGCTGTAATTGCGTGGGTCGGCCATCTGAGCCTTTGGTCACATGCCGACGTCGATTTTGAACACCGCAGAGCTATTACGGAAGACACAAGTTAGAATGAAGACAACACACGTGACAGGACTATTGGCGGCCGGGCTGTTGGGGCTGGGCGGCGTGTCGCAGGCGGCGTTGGTGCCCTACACTTCGGCTGGCGTCCAACTGGTCTACGACGACGTTCAGGACCTGACCTGGATGCGCGACGCCAACCTATTCAAGACCCAATACGACGCCGACAACAATGTGGTCGCCGACATCATCGGGGCGGTGCCGACCATCACCAGCGGCAACGGCATCCATAGCGTGGTCAGCGGGGACTTCAACACGAGCCACGGGCTCATGACCTGGTACGGCGCCATGGCCTGGGCCGAGTGGCTCGGCAGCATCGACTACGCGGGTGCGGACAACTGGCGGCTGCCGGTGACAATCCAGCCAGATGCGACTTGCGATAGTCAGTTCGATCCGGGGGCAGGCTTCCCGCTGCAGGGCTACGGATACGATTGTACGGGCAGCGACCTTGGCGACCTGTTCTACACGGTTGGAGGGCTCACGGCGGGGGATGGCATCAACCAAAGCACGATCCTGACCGGCGCCTTTACGAATATGCAAGATTCTGTGTACTGGTCCGGTACGGAGTACGCGCCGGATCCGCCCCACGCGTGGAACTTCTACACCGACGGTGGCCTCCAGGGCCTCGACGTTAAGGACCTCCAGTTCTACGGTTGGGCGGTTCGCCCTGGACAAATCGCCGCCGCCGAAGCCCCGCTGCCTGGCACGGCCTTGCTGATGGCGCTGGGTTTTGGGGCCATGACGGTCTTGCGTCGAGCGCGGCAGCGATTTTGGTGATTCGGTCATTCGGATGATTTGGTCTTTTTGAGGGGGGTGCAGGGGGGATACTCCCCCCCAGCATGCGCGCGAAGCGCGCACGCTCTCTCGTGGTTGTTCCACATGGCAAGATACGAGCACCTGCCGATCTACGAACAGGCCATGGACGTGGCCGTGCACTTCGAAAAGGTGGTCGCCGGTTTCAGCCGCTACCACAAGTACACGCTCGGCACGGAGTTGCGCAACAAGAGCCGCGAGATCGTTACTCAGATCATTCGCGCCAACGCGGACTATGACAAGGTGCGGCCTCGAAATGAGGTCGAAGCTCCTTGTGATGCGGCAAGAGAAGGCTCGCGCAGAAAGACAAGTAAGAAGAAGCTCGCGCAAAGACGCAGAGGCGCAAAGGAAGAGCATGGCTCGATGTTCACAGTGTGCGCCTCTTCTTCTCTGCGCCTTTGCGTCTTTGCGCGAGATCTCTTTTTCTTGCGTAGGCATGCGCGACATGGCACTGTCTGATTGACATTATCTGGAGGCCGCACCCGTTCGCGAGCTGGATCATCTCCAGTAGCTGACGCTGTTTATTGCGGTCGCTTTAGGTGTCTTCGCCGCGGGGCGCGGCTTTGGCCTGGTTGTCGGCCATATCGTGGCCTGGATTGTCCCCCGGCGAAAGAACAAGGGAAATCCCGTCTTCCGGAGGCTGGCGAATACTGATCACTCCAAGTTTCGCAAACGACGGCGCCGCGAGTGGCTTCCGGATCGTTGTCGTCATCGTTGTCGGATACGTGATTACGACAACGACAACGACAGCGACAACGAATCGAGCATGTTCATGCTCGTTCGGCGCCGCTGCATTAGGCCAACGGTTCCTTATTCGGCGCCGCCACGGTCTCGCGCACCAGCAGGGGTGTGAGATAGCCGGGCAGCACAGCGCGCAGCTGCTCCGAGAGCGCCCGGGCGCGGTGGTCATCGACGGCGAAATGGCCGGCGCCCGCCACCTGGTCGAGCTGGTGCAGGTAGTAGGGCAGCACCCCGCACTCGAACAGCCGTTCGCTGAGCGCCCGTAACGTCTCCACGGCGTCGTTGACGCCGCTCAGCAATACGCTCTGGTTCAGCAGGGTCGCGTCGCTGCGCTTGAGCGCCTCGCAGGCGCGCGTCTGGGCCTGGCCCAGCTCCGCCGAGTGGTTGACGTGCAGCACGACGACGCAGCGCTGGGGCTGATCCGAGAGCATGGCGCACAAAGCCTCCGTCACCCGGCTCGGCAACACGACCGGCAGCCGGGTGTGGATGCGGAGACGGCGCAGATGCGCGATGGGCGCCAGCCGGCCGAGCAGGTTCGCCAGCGCGTCGTCCGAGAGCAGCAGCGGGTCGCCGCCGCTCAGGATCACCTCGCTCAGGTCGGTGGCGGCACGCAGCTCCGCCAGCGGCGCATCCCAGGCGTTGCGCGCCGTTGTGGCCTGATAGGGATCATGGCGGCGAAAGCAGTAGCGGCAGTGCACCGCGCAGCCGGCGCTCGCGAGCAGCAGGGCACGCCCCTGGTACTTGCGCAGCAGTCCGCCGGGCGTGCGGGCCTGCTGCTCCGAGAGGGGGTCGGCGACGAATCCGGGTGTTGGCGCGAGCTCCGCGTCGGTCGGAAGCACCTGGCGCAGCAGCGGGTCCGCCGGGTCGCCATGGCGCATCTGCCCGGCGAAGCCCCGCGGCACCAGCAGCGGAAAGCCGGCGATGCGCGTGGCGGCGGTCGGTAGACCCGCCGGCTCGATACCGAGGAAGTCGAGCAGCGCCCCGGCGTCCGTGAAGGCCGTTGCCAGCTCCCGCTGCCATGGGGCGGGCGGCGAGACGGCGGCGGGGCTGGGCGGCGGCTGTCCGCTCATGTCGCCTCGGCGCCGACCGATACCTCGCGCAGGCGCAGGGCATAGCCCGCGGCCAGGAAGGCGCAGATTCCGAGCAACAGGATCACGGTTGCGGTGTCATAGAGGTCCGCGACGACGCCGATCAGGCCACCCAGCAGCATGATGACGCCGATGACCGTATTGCTCACAGCCACGAGTGCCGCGCGGTTGTCGCCGGTGGCGAGGTCCACCAGGTACACTTTTCGGCCGATGCGCACGCCGGCGTGGGCGATGCTGATGGACAGGAAAAGCGAGGCGTAGAGGGCGGGCAGGAGGTCCGGCGCGACGTCGGCACGGGCCAGCAGCCAGGCACCGACACCGGTGAGTCCGCCCAGACCGGCGGAGAAGACCATCACGTACCGCGCGGAACGATCGCTGAGCCAACCCCAGATCGGGGCGCTGAGCGCGCTCGCCAACCCGCTGGCAATGATCAGCAGGCCCAGCCCCGACACCCCGGATGCACCGCTCTGCTGCAACTGAAGCACATAGAAGGGCGGCGCGAGCGCCAGCGATAGCAGGCCGATCCGCGCCAGGACATAGCGGCGGAAGTCCGCATCCGAGGACAAGAGCCCGAGGCTTGCAATGGCCTCGGCAAAGGCATTGCCGCCTCCCTCCGTCGCGCCCGGCTGTTCGCGAATGCCGATGAAGACCACTGCCCCCAGGGCGAACGCGATGGCTCCACTGCCGAGCAGCCAGACGAAGACGATGCGCTCGGTTGCGGAGCCGCCGAGCCCGAGGATGAGGCCGAGTGACAGTGTCGCCGCGCCGGCGATTCCCGCGGACCAGCCCACGAGGCGCCCGCGGCGGGATTTGGAGACCGTTTTGCCGAGCACATCCTTGGCCGCAACGGAGCAGAGCCCCCGGGCCAAGCTGAACACCAGCAGCAACAGGACGACCAGCCAGCCGGCGGCGGCACCCGACGACCACGGGACGATGACTGCCATAGCGGCGAGGGCGCCCGCCGAGAGCAGGGCGCCGGTGACCCAGACCCATTTGCGGACCGGCATGCGGCGGATGACCGCGGCAATGCCGAGCTGCGGTAGCAGCACACCGGCCTCGCGGATGGGCACGAGTAGGCCGACCAGGACCGCCGGCGCGCCGAGCGTGCCCATCAGCCAGGGCAGGACGAGCTTGGCACTGCTCAGTTCGTCCCCGACCTTAGAGAGAAGGTTCGCGGACAGATAGGTAAAGAAGTTGCGCGGCTGGTCGTTGCAGGATTCTGGCGGAATGTCGCGGCAGACGCGCGCATCCTCGTCACCGGTAACCAGGTCGTAGAGACCCGAGAGGGCGGCTGTCGGAGCTGCGGCCGACTCGGCTCGAGAATCACGCGCATCGATTGTGGGGTTGAGCTGATCCATAATCGAGCAAACTGCTTCGGCGTCGTGGGTCGGGGCATGGAGCACACCCGCTACAGCGGGAGCAATACCGGCAGCCATACCGGAATCCACGCCGGGAGGTGAATGTGATCAAAGCGCAGGCGGATATCCAGATAGAGCAAAGCCCGGACGCGGTCTACGGCTTCATCACCGACGGCTTCGAGCGGAACTATCCGCGCTGGTCGCCGGAGGTCAAGGAACTCAGGCTGCTATCCAAGGGGCCGGTGAGGGTCGGTAGCGTCGCCCGGCAGGTCCGCGTGGACCAAGGCCGGCGAACGGAGTCGACCTTCAAGATTACCCATATGCAGCCGGATCAGCGCCTGACTTTCCAGGGTACGACCTTTCCCTTCCGGGTGGACTTCCGGCTCGATCCGGTCGACCAGCATACCAAGCTCAGTTTTACCTTCGAACTGCGTCGACTCGATCTGTTCATGCGGCCGTTCGAGAAACTGATCCGCATGGCGGTGCAGGATGGCGCCAAGCGCACCGTGCGCAACCTCAAGCGGCTGATCGAGTCCGAGCACGCGGCTGCCGCGCCGACGGATCGGAACTGAGGCCACCACCGGCCGGCCGCACGCATCGGAGTCCGCGCGGCCGCTGGCCCAGAATCACAGACCAGTTGGAGGGCGACATGAGCTTCGTCGTCGAAAAAGACCCGGGCATGATCCCGACCATCCTTGCGGACATCCTCGATAGCTGCGTCAACGGTGTGACCTTGTCCGATCCGGACTTGCCGGACAACCCGATCGTGTTCGCCAACGCCGTGTTCGAAACAATGACCGGCTACGGCCAGGACGAAATCCTGGGCCGCAATTGCCGTTTCTTGCAGGGTGAAGACCGTGATCAGCCCGGCATTGCTGAGATCCGGTCCGCGATTGCCGAACACCGTCCGGTGGAGGTGACGCTGCGCAACTACCGCAAGGACGGCACCCAGTTCTACAACCGGCTCAGCATCCGCCCGCTACTCGATCCGGACGGAAAAGTGATCTACTACCTCGGCGTCCAGTACGACGTCACGGCGCAGATCAAGGCCCAGCAAGAGATCGCACGGCTGTCGACACTGCTGGGTCAAGGGTAGCGGCGGCACGCTTAGGTCTGCTCGGCTTGCTCGATCTCGCCGCGGTCGGCCGTCGCCAGGCCTTGCAGCCGATCCGCGACCGGACGCATGGCCCAGGTGCCGTCGTCCGGGCCGTAGAAGGCACCGTCGAGCAGTTTGAGGTCGTCCCTGAGCGGGGGCTCGAGGCGCAACACCAGTTGGGAGAGGTTGCGGGGGGGATCTGTCGGCCATTGGAGTCGCGCCCAGGCGAGCAGGGCGTCGCGGGCGACAGCCTGATCTCGACTGTCGTAGGCGCGACGGATCGCCTCCAATGCGTCGATTGTTCGTAGCTCCGGGGCCGGTGCATCGCTGCCTTGCCCCTCCAATTCGGTCGCGATCGACGTCGCAGCGCCGGCTGCCGGTCCCGCCCGTCGCCTCAGCCGTCTGCCGATCAGCGCCGCGAGGATGAGTGCGAGCAGCGCCGCGGCCCCGGCCAGCAATGCGGCCCATGGGGTCGACGACCTATCCGGTTGCGAAGCATCGATGACCTCCGGCAGGGGTGCCTGTGCACCGGGGTCCGCCGCCGCCGGGTCTGAAGAGTCGGTGTCCCAGGGCGTTGCGGCGCGTCGGGGCTCCGATGCGAAGGGGGCCACGGTCAGGGTCCAGGCGGGGAGCTCGGCGCTGCGGAGCCGGTCCGCCGTTGTGTCCCACCAGTCGATGCTAGTGGCGGGCAGCTCGGTCCGCCCCTCGGCGTCGGCGTTGATCAGGACGCGCTCCGTTCGGTAGCCGACCACACCGTCGGCGGTGGCCTCGTTCCAGAGCCGGGGCGCGTCCGCCCGCGGTCGGAAGTCCTCGGGGATATGCAGAGTCAGCGCTGGCAGTTGTTCGGCACTCAAGCCCTCGGCGCGCAGCGTCACCATGCGTTCGACGGCCTGGCCCGGCGCAACCCGGACTTGGCTCGGCCCGGCCTCGGTCAGGGTCAGGGCGCGGGCAGGGAGCCAGCTGTCGGGCTTGTCGTAGGCGCTCGGGCGGCTCACCTCGACGCTCACCGGCGCGGCGAGATGCCGAACCGGTGCGCCGCCGGCCGGCTGCCAGGCGTCGAAACCGGCGTCGGCAATGCTGAGTCGCCCGATCGCTCGTGGAAACACGGACCATGTCTGCTCGAAGATCGCCCGGCCGTCCGCATCCACACCGCGCTGTTCACCCAACAGTAGAACCTGGGCGTCGGCAATGCTGGGCGGTACGAAGCGCCCCACCGGCTCCCCCTCGGCTGAGCTCACCAGCAGTCGCAACAGGAATTCCTGGCCGACGACCCCGGTCGATGGGCGAATGCTCGCGGACAGGTCGACACTGTGCGGCTTGGGGGCCGGTCCTGGCTCGACGGCCCCGTCGTCGGCTCCGTAGAGCAGCCGCGCGGCGGGGTTGGTCGCCGTCGACACCCGCAGGGGCAGCTTGACGGTGCGCTCGTCGCCGATGCGTAG
Source organism: Thiohalocapsa sp. (assembly GCA_028277725.1). Classification (GTDB taxonomy): domain Bacteria; phylum Pseudomonadota; class Gammaproteobacteria; order Chromatiales; family Chromatiaceae; genus Thiohalocapsa. The sequence continues at coordinate 37,295 of JANQFX010000072.1, read as the reverse complement.
CTCCGGTACATCCAGGGTGCCGGTGCGGGAGGGGAGTAGGGTCAGGATCAGCTCATACTGCTCGCGACGTTGGCCGTTGATGGTCTGTACGCTCTGCGCCCGCCGCTGTTCCATGACCTGGAAATCCGGCACAAGCGGCGAGAGGTCGATGCCCCTGGCGAGCGGCGCGGGGCTAACTAGCGTCAGCGTGACGGGCTGACCGGGCGCGGCCGTGTCGCTCGAGAGTCTGGCCTCGACCGCGGCTCGGAGGGGCATCGAGGATGCGAGCGCCAGGATCAGTCCAGCGAGCAGCGTAGGGATCAGTCTGGCGGCCAAACCAGGGCGCACCGGGGCTGTCGTTCGGCCCACGCGTCTGCCCAGGGGGCGGAGCGGAGACCAAGTGCGCGACGCGCGATTCTGGCGCAGCCTCATGCCTCGGGCGTCCGGGCTGGCTCGACCGTCGGATGGATCGGTCGTCCCATGGCCTCCTGGTGGGCGTCCTCGTAGTCCGCGAGCGCCCGGTAGACGAAGCCCGGCACGATGCGCGGCTCGAAGCGCGCAAAGCGTTCGCGCACGTGGTGAAGGTTGCGGAACATCTTCATTTCGATGATGGCGCGGGCGAACTCCAGCCCGCGCGGTCCGCGGTTGCGCTGCAGCCAGGCGATGAGGCGGCGAATGGGCTTGGGCGGTTTACCCGCCGGCTTCGCGAGCATCTGCAGGTAGCGCGGCATGCCGCGCCGGCGGTCGCCGGCGGCGTCGAGGTCGCGGAACTCCAGGTCGGGGCGCAGCAGCTCGAACAGCTCCGCGCCGCGCTGGTTGCGGATGAGGACCCATTGCCAGCCGAGCCGCGCGCCCATGTAGCCGATGGTGATATCGGCCAGGCCGTTGGCGTAGTCGAAGCAAGACAGACAGGCAGACGGGAAGATGCCGTCGAGCTTGTCCATCGGAAAGTCGATGAAGTTCAAGCGCTCCATGCTGCCGTCCTCGTGGCGCATATGGAGGCTGTAGTCCTGCATGAACTCGTAATGGACGATGGTGTCCGGCGAGCGGGAGACCTGCTTCAGGAAGAAGGTCAGGTCCGGATAGGCGACGTTGTCGGAGCAGGGGAACCCGATGACGTCCAGGCGCTCGAGACCGAGCCGATCCTGGGCCGCGCGCAGCATGTGCACCTGGCAGCTGGTGCCGATGACCGCCAGGCGCTTGATACCCGAGTCCCGCACCTCGTCGAGCAGGTTGAGGTTCGGGGACAGGCTGGGCTTGTTGCCGGCGGTGGCGAGCACCTCTTCGGGCGTGCGTGCGAGCACCGGGCGCGGCGCGAAGCGGGTTCCGGGCATGGTGCCAGCGGTGACGACGGCTTCGACCACGCCGCGCTCGAGCAGGCGCGCGCCGAGGGTGGTGATCATGCCCGACCACTGCGCGCCCGGCACCGCCCGGCGCATGCGGGCCGCGACCATCTGCTCGAAGACGCCGAAGCGCAGCTCGTCGCCGTCGCGGCGGTTGCGGCCGAACACGCGGCGCTCGATGGCCTCCGCGCGGTTGCGGACGAAGACGCAGGCCTTCGCCATGTCCCGCTGTAGCCAACTGTCGCAGAGCCCGCAGTCGCTGCACAGGTTGGGCCGACCGGCGAGGCGCTCGTCGCGGCTCAACAGGGAACTACGATGGAGCCCCTTCGAGGGGCCGCCCAAGGTCAGGTAATCCGGCGATGGGTCTTGATCCGGACCTGACACCATCGGGGCGGGGTGATCTTGCGGCATCGCAGCGCTGCTCCAGGGCATGTGGGATCGGCGAGCCGGGCCTGCGCTCTGCTCGCCATCGGACAGTTTCAACCGGCAGAGGCTAACGCCCGGATTCGATCGCGGCAACCTGAAGAGACTGGTTCAGCCTGTGAAACGCCTTCCGCTGTGAAACGCCTCCCGGCGTGGCCCAGGCCTTTCGACGCGGCATCGGAATAGTGCGGGGTGTTCGCGTCCCGGCCCCGCGTCGGTCTAGCACTGCCGCGCCCGAGTTTCGCAAACAACGCACACCGATCGCCGCTTCTGCATCCTGTGTGTCGTCATTCGGCGCCGTTGAACGAGACGTGGGCCCGGCGCCGGTGGCTCAACCGTGACCGATCAGCTCGTCGATGTGGGTCGATACGCTACGGCCGAGGGCAGAGAGGCTGTAGCCGCCCTCCAAACAGGAGACGATACGCCCGCCGGCGTGGCGCGCGGCGAGGTCGTGCAGCTCCTTGGTGATCCAGCCGTAGTCCATCTCGCGCAGGTGGAAGTTCGCCATGTCGTCTTCGATGTGGCCGTCGAATCCGGCGGAGATCATGACCAGCTGGGGTTCGAAGGCCTCCAACCTGGGCAGCCACCGCTCTTCCAGCGCTGCGCGGAATGCAGCGCCGTCGGTGCGCGCCGGCAGCGGGATATTGATGACATTCGGCGCCGTGCTGTTGGCGCCGCTGCCCGGGTAGAATGGATGCTGGAAGCTGGAGCAGAACAGCACCCGCTCGTCGCCTGCGAAGATGTCCTCGGTGCCGTTGCCGTGGTGGACGTCGAAATCGATGATGGCGACCCGCTCCATGCCGAGTTCGGCGAGGGCGTGGGCGGCGCCGACGGCGACGTTGTTGAAGAAGCAGAAGCCCATGGCCGCGTGGCGCTCGGCGTGGTGGCCCGGCGGGCGCACGGCACAGAAGGCGGCGTGGTGTTTGTCGCCCATCACCAACTCGACGGCGTACACTGCCGCGCCCGCCGCGCGCAGGGCGGCTTCCAGCGTGCCGGAGCACATGGCCGTGTCGCCGTCCAGCCAGGCGAGCACGTCCGGTGCCTTGGGCGCGGACGAGAACACCGTCTCGACGTAGTCGGCGTCGTGCACCCGCAGCAGTTGCTCGCGTGTGGCCCGTGGCGCGTCATAATGGTGGACCAGCATCTCGATGCCGGCCGCGATCATGCGGTCGGAAATGGCGTGTAGCCGTTCGGGCACCTCCACATGGTGTGCGCCCATTTCGTGGAGTTTGCAGTCCGCGTGGGAGATATAGGCAAGGATCATCGACGTGGCTCCTGTGCTGTTGTCCGCCGTCCTCTTCGGCTTCCCTGCCGGCGGTGTAACGCAATCTTAACCCGATAAGCTTAATCCGAATCCTGCCCGGGAGGGCAAGTGTCCATGCGGCTTTCCGATGTCGATCAGTTGTTCGTACCCGAGGCGGTGGCGGTCTTCGGCGCCAGCGACCAGCCGGATGCGCTGGGCATGACGGTGTTCCGAAACCTGCTGGCCGGCGGGTTCAAGGGCAACTGCTACGCCGTGAATCCGAAGTACAAGGAGGTCCAGGGGCAGCCCTGCTACCCCAACCTGGCCGCCCTGGAGCGCCCCGTCGACCTGGCGCTGATTGCCACCCCGGCAGAGACGGTGCCGGGCATCTTGGATCAGTGCGGCAACTTCGGCGTGCGTGCGGCGGTGGTGCATTCGGCCGGCTTCGCGGAGAAGGACGATCGTGGTTCGGTGTTGCAGGAACGGATCGTCGAGGCCGCGCGGCGCAACCGCATTCGGGTGCTCGGGCCGAACTGCCTGGGCGTCATGCGCCCGGCCAACGGGCTCAACGCCGCCTTCGGCGTGCAGCTCGCGCGGCCAGGCCGGGTGGCACTGGTGTCGCAATCCGGGGCCGTCTGCGGTGCCATGCTGGACTGGGCCGGGCCGCGTCGGCTGGGCTACTCCGCCGTCGTCTCCCTGGGCGCCGCCGCGGATGTGGACTTCGGCGACGTGCTGGACTACCTGGCCCTGGACCCGAGCACCCAGAGCATCCTGCTCTATGTGGAAGGCATCCGCGATGCGCGGCGCTTCATGAGCGGGCTTCGGGCGGCGGCGAGGCTGAAGCCCGTGGTCGTGGCCAAGAGCGGGCGACATCCGGCGGGCTCGCGTGCGGCCTTGTCGCACACGGGGGCCTGGGTCGGCTCCGCGGAGGTGTTCTCCGCCGCCATGGAGCGCAGCGGTGCGGTGCAGGTGGAGCGGCTCTGGCAGCTGTTCGCGGCGGCGCAGGTGTTCGGCGCCGGGCGCCGGCTCGCGGGCAACCGCATTGCCATCGTCACCAATGGCGGCGGGCCGGGCGTGCTCGCCGCGGATCGAACCGTGGAGCGCGGCCTGGTGCTGGCGCAGTTCAGCGACGAAACCCGCGCGGCGCTGGAACAGGCCCTGCCGAAGTACTGGTCGCACAGCAATCCGATCGACGTCATCGGGGACGCGGGCGATGACCGCTACAGCGCTGCGCTCGAGGCGGTGCTCTCCGATGAAGGTGTCGACGGTGTGCTCGTCCTGCTTGCGCCCCTGGCCGACTGCGGTGATCCCACCACCAGCGCCGAGGCCGTCATCGCCGCTGCCAAGAAGACGAAGAAGCCGGTGTTGACCTGCTGGATGGGCGCGGCGAGTGTGGCATCGGCGCATGCGTTGTTCTCGAAGGCCGGTGTACCGCACTTCGAGTCCCCGGAGTTGGCGGTGGACGCGATGTCCTATCTGGCGGAATACGCACGCAACCAGAAGCTGCTGGTGCAGTCGCCGGGTCCGCTGTCGCAGAATCTGGCGCCGGACGTGCAAGGTGCGCAGCTGATCATCGAGGGCGTCATGGCCGAGGGGCGCAAGATCCTCGGTACCATCGAGGCGAAGGCGGTGCTCTCCGCCTTCCGCATCCCGACGACCCAGGCCGTGCTGGCCCGCAGCCCCAACGAGGCGTTGATGGCGGCCGAGGCCCTGGGCTTCCCGGTGGTGATGAAGATCAGCTCGCCGCATCTGGAACACAAGTCCGATGTCGACGGCGTGCGGCTCAATCTGAACGACGCCCAGAGCATCCGGCGCAGCTATACCGAACTGACCGAGCGCGCTGCGCGCCTGCGACCTGAGGCGCATATCGAGGGCGTCACCGTGGAGCACATGGTCCCCACCCGCGCCGCGCGGGAGTTGATGGTGTCCGTCGCGCGTGACCCGGTGTTCGGCCCCGTGATCAGCTTCGGTGCCGGCGGCACCGACATGGAGCTGATGCTGGATCGGGCGTTCGGCCTGCCGCCGCTCAATGCGTTCATCATCCAGACCATGATCGAGCATACCCGCGTCGAACGGCTCATGGGCGCCTATGCGAACAAGCCGCCCATGAACCGCCAGGCGCTGGCACGCATTCTGCAGCGTGTCTCCGAGATGGTCTGCGAGCTGCCCGAGGTCCTGTCCCTCGAGATCAATCCGCTCATCGGCAACGACCTGGATGTCATCGCCGTGGACGCCTGCATCCGCGTGGACTATCGCCCGCCGCAGCAGTCGCTGTACGGCCACATGGCGATCTACCCCTATCCGCAGCACCTGATCGAGCGCGTGCCCTTGCCGGATGGGCTGGACCTGACCATCCGTCCGATCCGCCCGGAGGACGCGGAAATGGAGCAGACCTTCGTGCGCGGGCTCTCGGAGCAGACCAAGTACTTCCGCTTCATGCAGGCGATCAAGGAGCTCTCGCCGGAGATGCTGGTGCGCTTCACCCAGATCGACTACGACCGGGAGATGGCCCTGATCGGTGTTATGGAGGAGGGCGGTCAGGAGGTCGAGGTGGGCGTTGCCCGCTACATGACCCGGCCCGGAGGGGATACCTGCGAGTTCGCCATCGTCGTCGCGGACGATGTGCGCTCGCGCGGCATCGGGTCGCGGCTCATGCGCTCGCTGATGCAGAATGCCCGCGCCCGTGGCCTGCGCATCATGGAGGGGGAGGTGCTGACCGCGAACACCCGCATGTTGGCACTGGTGAAATCCTTGGGCTTCCGGATCGAGACCGACCGCAACGACCCGAGCGTGAAGCTGGTGACCAAGGTGCTGTGATCCGGGTTGACGCCTGTCCTCGGCGACTGATGTCACAATGTGACGCCATGAGGGGGCTGTTGGCGGCGGCCCTCAATCGCTGTCCAGGATGCGCATATCGTCGAACCACAGGGCGCCGTCGATGGGCAGTTCGAAGCCGTGCCGGCCGGCGGAGACCAGGCGCAGGTCCTGGGTGTCGCAGTCTGTGTCGGGTACCCTGAAGTCGACGGAGAAGGGCGCCCAATCGGTGTCGCCGGCGAAGATGGCGCTCTGGCCCAGGAGCATCGAGCCATCTCCGTTGCATTTGAGCCGCCAGCGCAGGCCACCCTTGGTTTCGAGATCGACCAGGCGTGCCGAACCGCTGAGCCGATAGGCGTCCGGTTGCAGATAGAGGCGCTGCCCGAGGTGTCCGAATCGGCCATCGAAGTTGCTGAAGCGGATCATGAGCGACTGGGCGCCCCGGGTGCCGATGGTACGCGCGCGCCGAAAGCTCAGCTGCTGTGTCGCTGTTTCGTGCCAGCCGAACCCGTGATTGGAGGGTGGTAGCTCGAAACCGCCGTTGAACAACAGCCCGAGTTCCCGGCGCGCGTTCGGCTCCAGGGTGTTGAGCCAAGCCAGATAGGCCTCGGTGGTGTAGCCGTCCTGTAGGAGCCGATTCTGGTAGGCAATTCGCTCTCGTTGGGTGATCTCGCCGGAGCCCTGTTCTTGCCTCAGGAGCATGAGGTAGCGAACCACATCGACGCTCGTGGCGTGCCTCGCCGCGTAGGGGATCAGCGCCGGCGCCCAGCGCGGGCTGTCCTGCATCAGCCGTTCCAGTAACACGCGCTGGGTCGGTCCTTCGGCGAGCTCCAGCATCACCGGGAGGTTCTGGTTTGCCGTTCGCTCGTCCGTCGACATCGCCTTGCTGAGGTGCTGAAGGGCTTGCGCGGTTTCACCGCGCCCATCCCAATACAGCGCCAGCTGATGCTGAATGGACGGGTTGACGGGGGCGAGCCGGTCAGCGATTCGCGCCAAGGCATCGGCATCATCGGTGCGGTCCTGCTGCAAATACAGTCTGGAAGTCGCGAGCAACGGACGCGGATCGGTTGGATTCGCCGCATAGGCGCGAGAGAGCAGTTCCAGCGCGGCCTCGGGGTCTGTGCCGGCGAGATCGATCCCCTCTACGTACAGGCCGCGCGGGTGATTGGGCCGCCAGGCCAGCACCGCTCGTGCGGCATCGGTGTCGCCTCGTTCCAGGCGCTCTGCATAATGCGCGGCCATGCCGGTGGCGACGATCTGCCAGGCCAGGGCCGTCGCCAGTATCAGGACGAGGGCGCGCCATAGGATCATGCTGAGGCGGGGGCCCATCGGTCAGTCCTGCTGCAACCGCATCGCGGAGATGTGGTAGTCCTGGCCACTAGCGGCCAGGGTGAGTTCGATGGTCGCGCTGATGACCTGTGCGCCGACCTCCGCGTGTGACGGGTTCTCGACGAGGAGTCTGCCACGGCCCTGGATCTGCCCGTCCGCTCGGCGTTGCCAATGCATGCCCGTCAGGCTCACCCAGGGGCGAACCTGTCCCCGCGTCGCCCGGTTAGCCGGAGCCGCTGCTTGGCCGAGCAAGTGCTGGAGCCTGGCCGCCGAGTCGCTGGTGAGCAATTGCTGCAGCTTCCGCTCGTCACCGCGCCGCACGGCGATCTGGAGCTCATCGGCGATGCGGGCGCCGATGCCAGAGACCTCACCTGCGTCAACGGTGCCGCTCTTGGCGGTCGCGCCGGGCAGGTCGGGCCGCAGAGCGGGCGGCGGCTGCCGAGCAGCGTCGAGGCCAGGGTCGGGGGTTGATCGCTCGCTAGCAACAGGAAGAGTAATCGGGGTCGGCGCCTCGGGCGCATCCAGTGTGCCAAGGTAGCTCGGACGGGGTCTGTCCGTGTTCGCGGCCGGCGGTTTGGTGCTGCGCAGCGGGTGCGCGGGCTCCAGCAGCCACAGACCGCCTGAAATGGTCGCGATCAGCGCTATGCTGGTGCCGAGTACGATTGTCACCGAGCGTCGACGCCGCGGCGTCGCCCGGATGCGCGGTGATCGTGTGCCTGCCTGGAGTGCGGCGTGGTTCGAGCCGAAGAAGCCCCGCGGGTCGCTGAACCGGACCTGGCTCGTATCGTGGGGGTGCTCGCGATCATAGTGTTCACGTCGCCTCACATCGGACAGCTGATGGTAGGCGGTGTTGAGGCGACCGGAGCACGCGAGGTCTGCGACAGTCGCCTGCCCCAGACGGTCGGGATGGAAGAGCTTGATCAGCAGCCGGTACTGTCGACGAATGAGTTCAACCGGGGCATCGGGCGGTAGGCCGAGCGTGCGATAGGCGTCGTTGCCCGGTTCCAGCAGGACACGTCGAGCAAAGAACCGGACCGCGGCCTCGAGCTCCTCTGGCGTCGAGTCCAGGCGCCGGGCGGAATCGGCGATGTGCCCCGGCGAGATGGCGGAGCAGAGGTCGGCGAACTGGTCCGGAAATCCGATCGGCAGTGGGTAATCGCGATCCGCGAGGTGGCCGTAGGCGAGGGGCGAACGGAAGCAGCCGAGTGCAAGTTCGAGCAATGGAGGAATCATCACCCTGGGGAATCAGGTATCCGCCTCGCTTTGCAGTTGCCGACCACCGTCGCGGGTGCCGTAGCCGTAGAGGTAATCGTAGCTGTAGGCATAGCCATAGCCATAGCGTTGTCCAGCGCGTCCGACTTTCGTCAGTACGGTGCCGATGATGCGCGCGTTGGCCTGACGCAGTCGCCGGACGGCGCCGATGATGTCGTGCTTGTGCGTCTGTCCAGGCTCCGCGATGAAGACGGTCGCCTGAGAGAGGTTGGCCAGCAACAGGGCATCGGCGAGTCCGATCACCGGAGGGCCGTCGATGATGACCTGATCGAATCGCTCGGCGGCCAGGCTGAGCAGGTCGACCATCTTGGAGGTGGACATCAACTCCACCGGATTCGGTGGCAAGGGACCGCTGCCGATGACGAACAAATTCCTGATCATGCTCGGCTGGGCAATCTCCACCGGTTCCGCGTCGCCTGCCAGGTGGTTGGTCAGGCCCGTGGCGTTCGAGAGCGAGAATGCTCGATGTAGGGACGGATTGCGCAGGTCCGCGTCGACCAGGAGTACCTTTGCGCCCGATTGGGCATAGGCGATGGCGGTGCTGACGGCGGTGGTCGTCTTGCCCTCCCTGGGGCTCGCGCTGGTGAAGTGGAGCACCTTCGGCGTGCCGTCTGCGGTGGAGAAGAGCAGGGAGGTCCGCAGCGAGCGTGCAGCCTCCGCCACGGGGCTCTTCGGTTGTCGGAACGCGACCAATGGGACTTCGTGCTCGGGGAGGCCCGTCTGGCGAGCCGACAAGTGGGGCAGCAGACTCAACACGGGGGCACCCACGAGCTGCTCCGCCTCGTCACCGACCTGGATGGTATCGTCGAACAGCTCCAAGAGGAACGCCAGACCGATCCCGAGGACAAGTCCCAAGGCGACGGCGATGGCCAGGTTTTTGGTGAGACTGGGTTTGTAGGGCGACAGCGGAATCCGCGCCGCATCGACGACGGAGATGTTGTTCTCGCCGACGCCGGCTGCGACGCCCACTTCCTTCATGCGTTGGAGTAGCCCGTCGTAGAGCTCTCGGTTGGTCTCGACTTCGCGGCGCAGGGTTTCGTAGTCGGTGCTGCGATCCTGCAGCGCGAGCGCCTCGTCCTTGAACTCCTGCAAACGTTGTCGTACCGACTCCTCCGCCCGCAGCTTGGCCTCGTACTCGGCGCGCACGGAGGCGCCGATGGCCGCCGTTTCGCGTCGGACCTCTTCGCGCAGTTCATCGATCTGGCGTTGCAGCTTCTGCATCTTGGGGTAGCCAGGCTTATAGACCTGCAGGTTCTGCTCGTAGTCCGCCTGTAGGTTGCTGATTCTTGTCTTCAGCGATTGGATCACCTCGCTATCGAGGATGTCTGGTGCACCGCCGTTGCGGGCTTCTTGGAACTCCTGCCAAGCGGCCTCGGCGGTAAACCGCTCCGCCTCGGCGTTGACGAGGGTCTCGTTCATGCTCCGCAGCTTGTTCAGAATGATCTCGAGGCGGTCGTCGAGGTTGACGATCTCCCGTTCCCTGGCGTAGGCCACGAAGCGTCGTTCGGACTCTTCCAGGGTGACCCGCATCTGCTCCAGCTGGTCCTCGAGGAACTCCTTCGCGTAGGACGAGGCGTCGTAGCGACGCTCCAGGTTCATGCTGATGAAGTTCGCAGCCAGCGCATTTGCGATGGCGGCGGATTCTTGGGCGGACGGGCTTTCGAATGACACCTCGACCAGGCGCGAGTCGGGGATGGGTGTGACGGCGAGGCTCCTGAGGAAACTGTCCTCCTCCGCCATGCGTTCCTTGAGGTCCGGGTCGATCGCCGTTTGTTGGTGCGCCCCGGAGCTTCCGGTCAGGCTGGCAAGCAGTCCCTTCAGGTAGGCCTTGGCCCTGTGCGACAGCGATGCCTCGTCGGGCGGATCGTCGTTTGCCCTGGTCAGGCCGACCTGATCGATGACGCGCCGCGCCAGGCTGCGGCTTTGCAGGAGTTCGTACTGGGTGGAATAGAACTCCTGGTCGCCGAACCAACTACGATCTTCCGCGGCTACATTGCCGTACTCGACGACCTTGTTCGCCGTCCGGTCGATCTGTAACAGGACCTCGGTGCGATAGATCGGGGTCGCATTGAAGGTGACGACGAGGGCAAACACGATGGCCGCGAGAACCACCAGCAATACCGTGGCGCGCCTGCGCACGAGCAGATTCCAATACTCGCGCAGGTCGATGACGTCGTTGTCGATGTCTCGTTGTGGCGACGACGGACCGGCGTAGCCATATCTCGCGACCGGCCCACCCCGGGAGGTGGAGAGGGCGTCGCCCGCGCTGCCGGGCACGGGGGCAGGCACTCGAGGGTCATCATTCATGGACAGGACGGTCTCAGTAGAGCAGCGGGTTCAGGCTGATGAAGCCACGCAAGGTGTCTCTGACGTCCTCCATGAAGACGCGTGAGCCCGATTTGGGCACGATCACCTTGTCGTTGGCCGCCAGCAGGGGATCGTTCAACTCGCCACGCTGCACCGCTTTCAGGTCGACGACATAGGCTTGGATGCCGTCGGCCCCGGGCCGCTCGCGAAAGACGATGACCTCGTCTTCCTTGGCGCGCCGCGTCGTCCCGCCGGCCAAGGCAATGCCCTCGAGCAAGGTGGTTCGGCCCCGGATCGGGAACACGCCGGGCTCAGCGACCTCGCCGCCGATGGCAACCTCGAGATCCGCATATTCGCTGACGAAGACGTTGACCTGGGGGTTCTGGAGGTAGTCCTCTGCGAGGGCCGCTGCGATGTGTTGCTCGGCCGCTTCGGTGCTCAGTCCGCCGACGCGTATGGCGCCGATCAAGGGGAGTGCGATCACGCCCGCTTCGTTGACGCGTTCCGTGGTGCTGAGTTCGGCGGCTTGAAAGACCTGGATTTGCAGCACGTCGCCGCCGGTGATGCGATGCTGATCGACGGAAGGCGCACCGCTTGGCACGCCGACGACGGCGGGGATGAGGTTGGAGGAATCGCCCTGCCTAACCTCAAGCGGGGCGGTCCCCGAGGTTCCCGGCAGCGTTGGGGCGTCCGGCACGACGGCGCTCGCAGCGCACCCGACGAGGAGTGGTAGGGTGAGGGCCGGCAGAAGGCGACATTGGAAGTGGGACATGTTCGGGCTAGAAATGCCTAGTGAAGTTGTTCGATCATGCCCAAGCTCGCTCTCCCGAACAACACGCAATTCTCTCCCATCCGAGGGGCTGGAGTCGGTTGCGGCGCGGGGCCGTGCCGCCCGCGTGACCCTGGCGCTGGGTGTCGTGTAGAGTCGCTGGAACGCCCATGGCTCGAAGTTCGATTGAAGCCTTTGTTGCCGGTTGGGGTATGCTCCTGCCCTTGGCCCTCGAAAGCGGCCGCACGCTGGAGTGCTCCGCTAGATTCGCCTCCATTGCCACCTGTTGCCCGGCATTGACGACGGCGCCGGAGATGGCACGCGTCTCAGCAGATGACGGCATCGAGCTGATCGCATGCACGTCGCACATCCACCGGGGCTCTTCGGATCGACTTGAAGAGGCTCGGCGGCAGTCCTGGGTCAGCACCGGATCTTCTCGACCAAGAGAATGGCAGAGGTTTCCTCCAACACGAGTTCGAAGCCGCACGGGAGTGACACGCAGGCGACGCTCGCCTTCGTCTTGCTGATTGCCGTCATGGTGGCAACACCGATTTTTCGTGGTGGCTCCACCCCCCTCGCGGCGCTCGGCAATCAGTTGCTTGCATTGTCGCTCCTCGTCGTTGTCTTGTGGTCTCCGCGGCGCATCATGCTTCAAGCGTCTCAGGCCGTTGCGATTCTGGTTCTGTGCGTGCTTCCGGCGATCTACCTGCTGCCGATACCCGAGGGTGTGGTCGCCTGGATGCCGGGTCGGGAGTTCTACAACGAGGCTGGTGCGTTCTTGGTGCCCGCCGAGCACCACCAGCCGACGACACTCGCGATCGCCCCCGAGGTAACGACGAGAGCAACCCTCTCCCTGCTTCTACCTATTGCAGTTTTCATGGCAGTACGCCTGCTCAGGCCCAGTCAGATCGAGGCCGTGGTCATGGTGGTCATCGTCATCGCGGCGCTCCAAGCCCTGCTGGGGTTGCTGCAATATGGAACCGCCCAAGGCGGAGGAGTCCCGCTGAAGGTAGAGGGCTCGCATTGGCTATCCGCAGTGGGCACCTACGCCAACCGGAATCACATGGCCGGCTTGATCGCCTTAGTGTTGCCGGTCAGCCTAGGCCTCGTCTTCTTTGCCTTCGGTCGGGCGACAACAGCCTCACACATAAGAACGAACCGCAGAACACCGATCGGACAGCACGCGTCCCAAACATGGCCTCGTGCCTTGGGCCTTGCTTTGATTACACTGCTCTTGATCGTCGGCGTCATCTTTACCCGCTCGAGGGCGGGCATAGTGCTGGCTATGATTGGACTTATACTAGGATCGGCAGTGTTTTCTCGTCAACTCGGCGAGGAAGGCACTCTGCGACCGGTATTTCTGATTGCCGCCCTTGCTTCCATGGTGGCCATCAGCCTTGGTCTCGCCCCGGTGATCGATCGTTTCACCATCGCCGCCGTCGAAGATGACTTGCGCTGGGAGGTCTTCGAAGCTACTTGGCACGGTTTGGCCGATCTTTTCCCTTTCGGCGGAGGCGCCGGAGCCTTCGCTACCGTGTTTCCGGCTTATCAAACGCTTGATCTCGGCGAGAGGTTCATCAATCGTGCGCACAACGATTATCTGGAATACGTCTTCGATCTGGGCATAGTGGGCTTATTGATCATCGGAGCTGCTGCGGTGCTATTCTTCTCGCAAGTGCCACGTCTCCTCAACCGCAGACGATATGAGAGACTGGACTTCATCCGCGGAGGAGCAGCGATCGGGATCGTTATGTTATGCATTCACGAACTCATCGACTACAATCTCGCCGTGCCGGCTAATCAAGTCGTCTTTGCGTTATTGTTTTCGATCATCCTATATGGGAACGAACGTCGCACTTCCTCGTCGGATCAGGTACGGAAAACCACTCGCATGGACTCTGCTCCTTCATCTGTCTCGGACGATGGACCAACGACGGCCACGCCTCCATCGGATCAAATCGAGAATCCGTTTCGACACGCCTAGTGAATCGCAGCCTAGCTTTGCCTGACGAATGATCGCGGCACCGACGCCCGGTGCAGCAAACCTGTCTTGTTTCGGGCGGACCGTCCGACTCGCACTGTTATGTGACTAATGTGACTCGACTATGAAGCGGTATGTCCAGGCGGCGTTTCGCCTGCTCGGGCTTGAGGTGCGCCGGTTACCACGCCGGGTCGTGCCTGAAGCGGCAGCGACCTCGACACGCTTCGCGGATGCCAAGGTGTACGTCGGTTGCGGCGACGATGTTCGCCCAGGATACATTGGTTGTGACCTTCGTCGATCCAACGCGGTTTCTATCCAGTGCAACGCATGGGAACTGTCGCAGCACTGCAACAATCTCGCTGAAGTTTACACTAGGCATATGTTGGAGCACCTAACTTTCAAAGAAGCGGTGCGCGCATTGGAGGACTGGTATCAGTGTCTGCAGTCCGGCGGACGACTCGAGGTCGTCGTGCCGAATATCGACTTCCATATAGAACAGTGGAGACGAGCTGACTGGACCGACGCGAGCGTTGACGATGCGAGATCGGACGCGGCCTGGTCGGCAGCTGGATTCTGGGGCTGGCAACGGCAATCGGACCCAGGCATGAACGATTACGACAAGAGCTACTGGGATGTGCACAAGTCGGGATACAATCAAAATTCAATGACCTACCTGTTGCGTAGGATTGGCTACATAATCGTGGATGTATCCGTGCAATCCGATTGCCATCTGGTCGCGATCGCAACGAGGCCATAGCCCTCGGAATCGAAACCGTGATCCCTCGAAACTCCAGCCACGTCAAGATGCGCTCTGGGTACTCGCCGCATGATTCGGCTTTTTCCCCCGCGGTCCGTCCGATATAGAGAAGACAAGAGCTCCCCACGGATGGATCTACAACAGTTGGTGCGAGGTTCGGCGCTGGGCGCTTTCCTCAAAGTTCTCGGTATCCTTTCCGGGTTTGGCATGCACGTCTGCGTGTCGCGAGTGCTCGGGCCAGCTGAAGCAGGCCTCTTCTTTTTGGCGTACAGTCTCGTGGTTCTCGGCGCGACATTGGGCCGATTCGGGCTTGAGTTCAGCATAGTCAGGTCCGTCGCAAAGGATCATGCCCAAGAGGCGTGGGGAAATATCAGGGGCACGGTGCAGAACAGCTTCCTCTGGTCGTTGGCTCTGTCGTGCGTTGTGGCGCTCGCCCTCGTGTTCTTCGCTGCGCCGCTCGCGACGCAGATATTCGATAAGCCTGAATTTGCGGGGGTGCTGCAACGGTCAGCTTTTGCCGTTCCTTTCATCGCACTCTTTACATTGCATGCGTATGCATTGCAGGCGGTCCGAAAAATCGCAAGCTCGGTACTTGTGATGAACCTGTTAATGCCGATTATCATGACGGCTTTGGTCTTGGTGGCTCTGCCGCAGCAGGCCGAGGGAGCAGCTTGGTTTCTGCTGGTCTCGAGTGCATTGGTCGCGATCGCGGCACGAGCTTCCTGGCAGGCGGTGATCCCGAGTGACGCGGAACGCCCCATTCCTGCGGCGTCAGCCGCGATACTGGCGAGCTGTGTACCTCTGTGGATCGCTGTGATGTCTGCTCAGGTCATCGCTTTGTCGGGGCACGCCATGCTCGGCGTCTGGGGGACCAGCGCGGACGTCGCTGTGTTCAGTGCAGCCCAACGGATTGCGTCCGTGATGTCCGTACTCGTTGCGAGCGTCAACGCGGTGCTTGGGCCGCGGATTGCGGCACGATACACCGGGGAATTCGATGCCGGCTTGCGTCGCGATGTCGCAAGCGCGAGTTTGATACTGGCGTTTACCGCGGTGATCCCGGCTTTGGCCATGTTTCTCGGCGCTGAAGCGATACTTGCAGTGTTTGGAAGCGAATTCGTCGTTGGCGTGCCGGCGCTTCGGATCCTGGCCGTCGGTTACTTCGTGCATGTCGCTGCCGGTATTGCGGGCCACGTGCTGGCCATGACCGGTCATGAGCAGGACGTTCGAAATAGTGTTCTGATGGCATGCGGAGGGACCCTGATTATCGCGTTCGCCCTCACTCCCAGCTATGGCTTGTTGGGAGCGGCCCTCGCAACCTCTGCTGGCGTCGCGTTGCAGAGCCTGTCATGCGTGTGGCTAGTCTGGCGGCGACTGATCCGCCGGTAACTGCCTGTGTCGTCTTTCGGGCGGCGCAGGCCTTTCCTCTCGCGTATGAACTGCAGACTAGCGCCTCCCGGTGAATGTCACATGTCTGACCCTTGTCAGTCGATCTTGGTGTAGCAATTAATGAAGCGGTCGTAATTGCATTTTTCTCAACGCGTTGCGCGGTGCCCGCATACCAAGGAGCCCATTCTTGCGTTGAGCACCTCAACCTCATGTGCCAAGAGAACTGTTTCGGATTTCAACTTTGACCGGCAATATTCATGAAGGCACTCGTGTATGTCGATTCCCACCCCAAACTACGCTTTTTCTTCCGTTTGGAACGGGCCCTCCTTGGTGTCGTCGATTTCGTCTATGTGACAAACTACTTGTCTGTTTGTTTGCGTGCGCGAAGTAGAGGACGGCCATGTCGTATCATTGCACAGTCTGGAAACCGCGGTTCAGTGACTTTCCAGAACGAATGCGTACAAGCCATTGCCGGTACATTGTCGCCCGATAGGTGTGCCGAGTTGGCTTGGAGTAGTGTCATCGCATTTCACGAAGCTGTCGATCGCTTCGGAGCAGAGCTGGCGATAATCTGGAATGGTTCGCGCATTTGCGAACGAGCGCTAAGCGAGGTAGCGCACGCGCGGGGCCTCAAACGGGTGTTCCTAGAAATCGGCAACTTCCCCGGCAAGTTGTTTGCTGATTCGCAGGGGGTCAACGCGCAGTCTTCGCTGCACCATGACCCAGGACAGCTGGACGCTCTGCCAGAACCCTGTACGAAGTACTTCCGGTGGAAGAAGGAGTTCTTCCACGCGAAGAGGTCTGGACGTTGTGACGTTCCACAGCGTGCGCGGGCGCTGCAGCTCAACCCACTGCGGCTCGTCGATGAGGTCGGTTGGCTTCGGGTACCAAGAGACGGTCTCGAAGGCGTGGCTGCTCGGGCTGTCCGTGCAGTTGGTGCTACAAGGAATGGCGAAGTCGGCGGAGTGCCCAGCGTCGCATACTTGTTCTTTCCGTTGCAGGTCGCACTGGATTCGCAGATCGTTATCAACTACGGTAAATCCTTGCTCGAGGCAGTTCATGATGCAAAGAGGATCAGCGACGAGCAGGATTTGTGTTTGGTGATTAAACCTCATCCGTCAGAGCCAAAGGTGGAGCGGGCTATCTCGGAGTTGGTTTCAAGTGATCCGCGAGTTTTTCTTTGTTACGGAAATACGACGCGGTTAATAGAACAGGCTTCCGAAGTCGTTGTCATTAATTCGACTGTCGGGTTGGAGGCGATCTTGATGGGGAGGCCGGTTCAGTTGCTGGGTCGTGCATTCTATGAGGGGTTTCAGGAGGCCCATGCGGACAAGTACGTCGACTCCTTTCTTTTGGATATTGAGTTTTTCGGAAGCGGAGAGATTCCACGACTGGAGGCGCAGAGGCTTATAGAGCGTGCATGCTAGGGATTTGAACCGAGAATCGCTTTGGAGGATCGTTGTGGTACTTATGGCTGTTGCTATGGTGCGCTGGTTCTCGCTCGGGGTCGTTCGTCCAGGAATCCGCGAAAGCGATGCGGTGGCGAGGGAGGTATGCGCTTACGCGCTGGGACTATCAAGCTGAGTGTCTGGATTGCGGGCAGTTGAGCTCGGGGGCAAAGTTGAAGGACGACATTTTCCTTTACGTCCTTAGTGGAGTGGAGGATATTGGAAGGGCATCGGAGGCGCAATGCCTAGAGCAGGACCATCGGTAGCTTAGATAGATGAGCAAACTACAACTAATAAGATCGATGTACGTCAGTCGGTAGAATGTTGCGAAGAATAGGCCGACATTGAGATAGAAGAGCATGCCGAGCATGAGTCTGGTATAGGATCTATCTTCTGTCTTGGTTATCTGTCTGAGATGGTTTAGGAAGAGTCCCGTGAGCATTCCGGACAGAATCATTATCGGAACTACCGAAAATTGACCGAAGGCGGTGTAAGCCATAATTGGGCCAGGTAGGCGGAGGCCGCCGGAAGTAACGGTATTGATATCCGTGGTGGCGCCGACGGACACAGACCAGACGGCGGGGTTCCATTCATATCTCCCCGGTATCAGACCGCCCCAGAAGGTTTTGCCGTAGGTGAGCACAGGATCGGTCAGGTAACGTGCTATGAAGCCGACGTGATCGGCAACATCTGGCGCTCCTGCCGCCACGATGTTGAGTAGATCCTGCCGTTGGAAGTTGGAATAGCTATCAATGAAAAGAGAGGCGATGTAGTAAGCGCTCGCGCCTAGGACGTAGACGGCGAGGCTGATGGAGAGGTATAGCGGAGTGAGTCGCTTCTTTGTGAGGAATAGCCCGAGAATCAAGAGTAGAGCGACACCAAGTGGGCTACGTACGAGGGTTAGTACGAATATTGTCGCCAGGAGAATGCTCAGGATTGCGAATCGACGTCGGCGAGTGTCCGCCCAAAGCGCGAGGGATAATGGTAGAGCGATTGTCGCGAGTTCGTGAAACAGGCGGTAGCCAACATTGGGAAGGGTGTCCAATTGGTAGGCGCCGCGGAGGAATTTGGCCTCCATAGGTTTGGGTTCAAGTAATGGGATGAATCCCATCAAAAGAAATGTCGCGCCCATGCCAAGGAGGACGAGTATTGAGAGGAAGAGGACGCGTCGGCTGGCGAGGCGTATGAAAGATTGACGCGGTAGGAGAATAGTCGATTGTCTTTGTAACAGGACAGGGGTACGTAGGCGAAAGCCGATGAGAACACCAGTGAAGTAGGAGAGACCGCCGATGGCGGCGAGGTGAGTGTAGAGTTGGAAGACTTGCTCGCCTTGATTGTATTGCTTGTCGAGAAGGGTGACAGGTATTACGTAGGCGATAACGACGAAGCCGGCGCTCATTAGTCCGGGAACATTCCAGCGGCTTGGCCATACGACCAACGGTGCCGAGGCGAGCAGTATTAGGCCGAGCAGCAGGGCGGCAGAGTAGAGCGGGTCAGTCATTGCGGTCCAGACATGCGAAAGGGATATGCTATTGATGGATACGCGTAGCGGACGGGGCGGTCACCTGCGCGGGGATAGGCAAGGGCGGCGGTTTGCGTCCTGGGCGACGCGCTGCGTTGCCGGCACATCGCCGGCCTGCTGGGTAGGCCGCTCGGATTACACCAGGACACATGCCAAGGGGAGGGCTGTGGCCTTGGAGGGCTCGGACGCGAGATGGAACACGTCGGGCGAGTGGCGCGCGCGAAGGTCGCGGTCGACTTGGCGTTGGGTCTGCGTGGACTTGCGGAAGGACTGGCCAAGAACGCCCACAACCCACGGAGCGCCAGAGACGCGCACACCTGATGGATGCGGTCTCCGGCCAGCAACATGATGGCCCAACGCGTCGTCAGCGCTTGGCGATGCAACCAGGGCTCCTCCTCCTCGGAGGCGCAGAGGCGCTGCAAGGTCGCCGGCAGGTCGGCCGGCCGATCCTGCAACGTCGAACGCACAAGGCCCAGTCGCTCGGCGACGTTGCGGCAGTCGGCGTTGCACCACTGTGAGCCTCGCCGCCTGCTCGTGACGCGTCGTTCGCCTGCCCAACTCCCGGTACTTCGGTCGTGCCCTATCGGAGCTGGCAACACGAGGATATCTCGTCTAGAGTCGGGCATGGCAGGAATCCGATATCTTCACACTCAAGGTGAGCTAGCACTTGCAAGAGTATGGCAATCTTGGGTTTTGGCGACAGCAAAGGCCGGCTTACCCGGCCCCGCACGGGCACCTCGACTATTTCGTGGTGCCCTGTTGTGAGAGCATCCCATGACAGCTTTGTCAGGCGTTCATTGGGCGGTTGTACAAACCGATCGCAGGCCTTGGTCGAGCGCCGTCGAATCGACGTGCAGTCCGCATACCGAGTGTGCCCGGAGTGGGGGGGAGCTACAACATGATTCGGTCTATCAAATGGGTGCTGCGATGGTTGGCCTTTGAGCATGGCATCGCGAAGGGGCTGTATCGACGGGTCTGCAAGCCGAGCGGAGAAGATCTCGGGGATTTCCTTCGCCGGCATGGGCGATTTGCTCATATCGGAGAGCATGTCAGTTTGCGTCCCTGGACCAACATCCCAGACCCGCAGTATGTGAGCCTGGGCAATAACGTGCAGCTGACCAATTGTTCGCTATTCGCCCATGACGGTTCCATCGCAATGCTGAACCGGGCCTACGGTGTCAAACTCGATCGGGTTGCACCGGTCGTGATCAAGGACAATGTCTATATTGGGCACCAAGCGATCGTACTACCTGGGGTGACCATCGGTCCTAACGCGCTGGTCGCGGCTGGGGCCGTGGTTAGTCGCGACGTGGCGCCGGGAGACATCGTCGCCGGAGTGCCGGCGCGACCAGTAGGAAGGGTGGATGATCTCGTGGACAAACTCGCGCAACAGACCGCGTCACTACCCTGGGCGGAGCTGATCTTTGGGCGCCAGGGCAGCTTCGACCCGGAGCTAGAGCCAGCGCTGGAGGAACAGCGCATCGCCTATTTCTTCGGCCATCAGCCATCAGCCACGGCAGACGCCACAGTGGAATAGAGACTGTCGCCACGGGCCCTAAGGTCAGTCGCCAACGAGAGTGCATGTTCGTCTACGTTTTCATGCCCTTCGGCGTATCGGTCCCGGGAGAACGTAGCGGCCGATGCCCCCTGACGCTGCACCATCTCACCCGGGTCCGTCGGAGTGCTGCTACGGATGGTACTCCAAGGGGGCTGCGATTTCGGTGTTCCCCCGCCTAGCGCGCAAGAGAGCTTATGGCCTCGCGCTGTTTGTGTTCCACGCGGCTGATCGCATCCTTGCGGATGTCGCCGCATCCGTAGCGGAGCAGGAATTGCCGATGAGAAATCGCATGTGATTCCCGTTTCGATGCGCTGGTCGAGTTTTGGGATGGGCTCGACAACGAGCTCGGACCGTTTGGGGGGATCATTGTCCGGCAAACTTCCGTAGCGCCGGTGAGCGTAGTTCGACTAGGCGCGTTGGCTACAATGTCGGCCGAGTCCTGCGTCCGGGGGGCGTGGGCCGACGCACAACGGTTTGCACTCAGCCAGGGCGCTTGCCCGGAGGTACTGTGATGATTCCGATCAACATCAAGGCCACGTCCCGGGCCGCAGCTGGTCTGTTGGCGCTCTTTGGCCTGCTCGGTCTGATGGCGCCCGTTGCGGCTCTGGGGGACAGCGTGGCCGACATCAAGGAGCGCGGGGTGCTGCGCCACCTTGGGATTCCCTATGCCAACTTCGTCTCCGGCGTCGGCGAGGGTATGACCCTGAACGGCATGGACGTGGAGCTGATTCGGGGCTTCGCGGAGTCGTTGGGCGTCAAGTATGAGTATGTGCAAACCGACTGGTCCAAGGTCATCAGCGACCTCATCGGCAAGGAGGTTAAGGCGATTGGTGATGAGGTCGAGGTGATCGGCGAGGCGCCGATCAAGGGCGACGTGATCGCCAACGGCATGACCGTAATCCCATGGCGCCAGAAGGTCGTCGCCTTCGCCGCGCCCACGTTCCCCACCCAGGTCTGGCTCATGTCGAGGGCCGATTCCGCCGTGTCGCCCATCAAGCCGACCGGCAGCCTGGCGGAGGACATCGTGCAGACCAAGTCGGTTCTCGGCGGCAAGTCCCTGCTCGGCAAGCTCGACACCTGCCTCGACCCGTCCCTCTACGAGATGGAGAAGACCGGCGCGAAGATCTCGCTGTTCGACGGCACGCTCAACGAGCTCGCGCCGGCGGTGGTGAACAACGAGTCCGAGTTCACACTGCTCGATGTACCGGACGCCTTGGTGGCGCTCGAAAAGTGGACGGGGGAGATCAAGGTCATCGGTCCGGTGAGCGAGGAGCAAGACATGGCCCCCGCCTTCCGGCCCGAGGACGAGGAGCTGCTCGCCACCTTCAACGACTACCTGGCCGAGCTCAAGGTAAACGGGGAGTTCGACCGTCTGGTGCTCAAGTACTACCCCTTGGTGGTCGACTACTTCCCGCAGTTCATCACCGCCAGCAACTGAGTCCCATGCACTCCTAAGGAGCTGCGGCGGTGAACCCCGCGCAACGCAGATCACCCCCGCCATCGTTGCGCGCCTCCGTACCGGCCGCTGCTAGGGCGTGCACCGCCCGCGGGGTTCCGAGTGCGGGATACGGGGCGGGGCATGGGGCCACCCGATCTGTGAGATATCGAGCCTGTCCCTATAGCCCTTCCCTTTAGCGCGACGGCTGAGGAGTCACACGCGGCAAGCCGATGACAGACACCGACGTGAAGCCGGCCCGAACTCGGCCTCTGACCCTCTGGACGATCCTGATGGCGGTTGCCCTCGTCGGCCTGATGGGGTTTCTGCTGATCGATAACTATCGCAACGCCAGCGGGCTGCAGGCGACGCTGTTGGAGCGCATCCGCCAGGGCGCCATGAGCCGTAGCCACGCCATTGGCTATTTCTTCGACGACAAACGCGGGGACCTGGAGAATCTGGCGCGGTCGCGAGAGCTGTCGGTCTACTTCGATCAAAAGGCATTGGGCACCAGTTGTCGCTACGGGCTGAAGCCAGCCCTGCGCCGCATCCAGCTCTCGTTCTCCAAGCTGATGGAGCGCAAGATCGTCGGCGGGGAGGCAATCTACCGGCGCCTCGCGCTCATCACACCGGAAGGCGGTGCCCTGGTCGACACGGACTCCCACCTCGTCTACTGCGAGCCGGAGAACTTCGACTTCAAGTCCTGTCTGCACCCGACAGCGAACGCATCCAAGGTCCGGACCGTCGGACAGGGGGGCGACATCGTGGTCTCCACCCCTTACCACTACAAGGGCGACTATGCTGGCCAGATCGTGGCCTGGCTGGACTCCTCCGTACTGACCAGTGCGCTGCTGCGCGGTGGAGGTTCCCTGGAGTCTCGCGGTACCGTCTTGGTCGAGCGGATGAACAGCGGGTGGCAACTGTCCGTTCGCGAGACATCCCCAACGTGGCGTGAGGTGCTGACGCGGTTGTCGGACCTGATGTCGCAGGGCAGTCACCTGTACACCCCAGAACCCCTGCGCATGCAGCTGCAGGAGTCAGGCGAGGCACTCTTCGTGACCGCCGTTCCAGTCTTCGGCACACCGCTCAGCCTGGTGGAGCTGCACGGCGTCGATTCGGTGGAGCGCGGCCTCAAACCCTGGATCCAGGCGCTCGCGATGGCCGTCCTCGCGGCGTTGGTCCTGGCCGGTGTCACTGTGGTGTTTCGTGCCAACCTCGGCGCCGCCGCGTTGCGGGCACGTCTGGTCGAGGCCGGTCTACGCGAGCGCGAGATCGCCGCCAAGAACGAGGCGCTGAACCGTGAAGTCGCCGAGCGTCGTCGAGCCGAGCAGGCCCTGTCGGTGAGCGAGCGCCAATTCCGCGCCATCGCCAACTACACCTACGACTGGGAAGACTGGACCGGCCCGGACGGCAAGCTGCTCTGGGTCAATCCGGCGGTCGAGCGTGTCAGCGGCTACGACGTGCAGACCTGCATGAGCATGCCCGACTATCCACTGCCCATGGTGCATCCACAGGACCGCGACGCCTTCCGATCCCATCTCGGCAAGCTGCTGAAGCACGAGGATGGGGAGCTGGAGTTCCGCCTGCTGCATCGAGATGGCCGCGCGTCCTGGGCAGTGCTCACCGGACAGCCCATTGCGGATGCCGATGGCGCCGACATGGGCTTGCGCTGCAGCGTGCGAGACATCACCGAGCGACGCCGGGCCGCCGAGGCGATGCGTGATGCCAAGGAAGCGGCCGAGGCCGCGAGCCAGGCCAAGAGCGACTTCCTCGCCAATATGAGCCACGAGATCCGCACACCCATGGTCGGCGTCATCGGCATGACCGGCCTGTTGCGTGACAGCGATCTCGACGACGTGCAGCGCGATTATGTCGAGACCATCCATAAGTCTGGCGAGGCCTTGCTTGACGTCATCAACGACATCCTCGATTTCTCCAAGATCGAGGCCAAGCGCATGGAGTTGGAGCTCACCGGCTTCGACCTGCGCGCCACGCTGGAGGAGGTCGCCGACATCCTCGCCCTGCGTGCCTTCGAGAAGGGCTTGCAGTTCAATTGCCTGCTGCCCGAGGGGATGCCGGTCCGCCTTCGCGGTGACGCCGGCCGGCTGCGGCAGGTGCTGGTCAACCTCACGGGCAACGCCATCAAGTTCACCGATCACGGCGAGGTTTCGGTGGACGTGAAGCGGCTCGACGCGGAAGAAAGCCCGGATCACTGTCTGCTGCGCTTCGAGGTGGCCGACACCGGCATCGGGATCGCCCCGGACCGCCAGACGCAACTGTTCCAGTCGTTCTATCAAGTCGACGCGGCTCCGACCCGGCGCCACGGTGGCACAGGTCTAGGGCTCGCGATCTCCAAGGAACTGGTGGAACTCATGGGCGGGCGCATTGGCTGCGACAGCCGGCCGGGGGCCGGATCTTTGTTCTGGTTCGAGATTCCCTTCTTGCTCGACCCGGACGCGCCGCAGGCTGAACCGGTGCCGGACGATGTCCTTCGTGAGAAGCGCGTGCTCGTTGTCGACGACAATCAGACCAACCTCCGAGTGCTGTTCGAGTACATCAACGCCTTCGGTTGCATCATCGACCAGGCCGACGGAGCCGGCCCCGCCAAGCAGCGGCTCGAGGCCGCCTTGGCGGATCAACGCCCGTATGACATCGTTGTACTGGACATGATGATGCCGGAGGTCGATGGCCTCACGCTCGGGCGCGAGATCCGACGCGGCGGCCAGTTCGGCCATCCGAAGCTCGTGATGCTGTCCTCCCGCGACCAGCGCAGCGACGGGCGCGCCTTGGAGGAGGCCGGTTTCGACGCGTACATGATGAAGCCGGTCAAGCGCAATGTACTCCAGCGGCTGCTCAGTCGGCTGTTCGAGTCCGAGGGCGAGGCCAAACCGGCGACGAGGACTCAAGGTTCGCATGCCGCCGGCGACGACAGGCCCTGCCTGCGTATTCTGGTCGCGGAGGACAACCCGACCAATCAGAAGGTGGCACTGTCCATGCTGAGAAAGCTGGGCCACCGGGCCGACGCCGTGTCCAATGGGCGCGAGGCCCTCAAGGCCCTGCAACTCGTGCCCTACGACGTCGTGCTCATGGATGTGCAGATGCCGGAGATGGACGGCCTGGAGGCGACACGCCGCTTCCGCACGCTGGAGTCGGGGACCAGCCGTCGCTTGCCCATCATCGCCATGACGGCCCACGCGTCCACCACGGACCGCGATCGCTGCATTGATGCGGGCATGGACGGCTTCGTCACCAAACCGGTTCAGCGCGAGGTCTTGGGTGAGACCATTCAGGAGGAGGTCGCCCGTGTTGCCGGGTCTCCGCGCGAGTCGAGCGTTGAGGCGGAGAACCCGGCGGCGGCCGATGTGCCGAGAACACCAATCAATCCAGAAGCCGACCCGATGTCTACAGCCATCGATGCGAGCCCTGGCGACGCATCGTCGAGGGCGGGGACGCTCGCGTCCGGCGCGGGTCAGACCGGGGGAGAGTCACAGATGCCGACTATCGAGTTCGAACCAGCGACCTTGGCCCCTGCGCCGGATGATGGGGTGCAGGATGCGGCGGAGCGTTTCACGGTGGAGATTATGATTCAGCGGCTCGACAACGACGAGGAGATCGCGCGCGAGATCGCCGGCATTTTCGTCGAGAGCTCCAGGGAACTCTTCGCCGAGCTCTCGCGTGCGGTGACCGATGGCGATACGGACCTGGTCCGAGCACGCGCCCACTCCATCAAGGGCTCGGCCGGCAATATCGGTGCAACGACCGTGCAGCGTCTCGCGGCCGAGATGGAGCAAGCCGGCAAGCACGGCGATGCCGCAACGGCCAAGCACTTGTTGCCGCGGCTCGATGCCGGTCTCGAGCAGGTCTTTGCGGTGCTCGAGGCTTGGGATGCGGCTTGAGCGTCGACTTCAGAGGGCCAGGTGGAGGAGCCGAGGCCGAATGAGCCAGGGTAGAAAGCGCTTTACATGGTGCAGATGCCAGAGCTTCTCTACTTTGCGCTCCATGTCCCTTCACGCTGATTTAGGAAACAGTTCACTTGAGAGTTGCACGCTACGCGCGATGACGAGGCGCTGTTCGTAGCACAGCAACGCAAGAGGCGCTTATGGAAGACGCAAAGAAGATCGGCAATATCATGGCGAAGAACGCCTCCATCCAATTGATGGGGCGGGTGCTGTACCTGATTACTCGGGTTGTGATGCCGCCGTTGACGCTCCACTTCGTCGGCCTCGATGAGTACGGAATTTGGGCCGCGTCGTTCATCCTTGTTAGCTACCTGGGAATGAGCACGTTCGGCGTTTCCAGTGTTTACACGCGCTATGTCGCGGATTATCGGGCTCATGGAGACATGGACGGAATCGGTGCCCTGATCTCCACCGGTTTGACGCTGACGCTGACCCTGACCGCCCTGCTGCTGACCGCGGTCTGGTTCTTGATGCCTTGGTTGCTGACACTCTTTGGTGTGCCAAATGACCTGCATGAGGTCGCACGCCTGGTGTTCTTCGGGACCGCGGCCATTATGATGGCCGATCTCAGTGTAGGCGCCTTCGCTTACGTACTGCATGGCCTGCACCTGATGTGGCAGAACACCCTAGTCTGGATCGCCAGCTTTCTGCTGGAAACAGTCATGGCCGTCATTCTGCTGTTTCAGGGGTTTGGCATTCTGTCGCTGTTGATCGCATTCGGTTTTCGGTACGCATTTGCCATCGTCATACAAGCGGTGCTTTGCGTGCGCGCCTTGCCTGCGGTGAAGATCCGCATCGGCCGAGTCTCCGGTAAGCACCTTAGCCTACTGCTCGGGTTCGGGGGCGTTATGCAACTGAACGGGCTGTTGTCTACTGTGCTGTACTCCATCGAGAAGGTGCTCGCGGGGCGAGTTCTGGGCGTCGCGTCGGTCGGGGTGCTCGACTTGGCGCAGAAGTTTCCGGTGCTCGCGAGCCAGACCTTCTCCGCTATTACCGTCGCGTCTCTGCCTGCGTTGAGCCATCTGTATGCAAGCGGCAAGCGGCAAGAGGCCGCCGCGCTCTATGTGCGTGCCGCTCGCTGGAACAGCATGTTGGTTGCATTGCCACTGGGGTTCCTGGCCCCATTCGCGGAGCCGATCATGCGTGCTTGGCTTGGCTCCGAACAGGGCTTAGGGGACACCCCACTGCTGCTGCTCATCGCGGCTGTGGGCTATCAGCTTCATACGCTGACCGGTCCGGCATCCTCCGTGCACCAGGCGGTGGAGCGCCCGGTGCGACAGTTTTTTTATGCCGGTCTGCAGATGGTGCTGTGCGCCTTTGGCCTAATTTGGGTCTGGCAGGTGTGGGGTTGGTCGTTGATCGCGATTGCGCTGGCCGTTGGAGCGGCTCGCGTGATCAGCAGCCTGGTCTATGGTATGTACACAGAACGGCTGATCGGGGTTCCGATGGCCAATTATCCGGTTCGAGTCGTTCTGCCTGGTGCCTTGCCGTACTTGGTCGGCTGGCTCTGTTATCAGCTCACGGGCGGGTGGCTGTCCAGCCTCTATGCTGATCGTTGGCTGTTGTTGCCCGCGTTGGGGCTCATCGGAGTTGTGTATTGCGTCGCAGTAGCTCTGGTCTACTTGCCGCTGCTCGATGGAAGGGATCGTAGCGCCATGGCGGAGCGATTGCCGAAGCGGGCTCGGACGTTGCTAGAGCGCGGCGGCGCCTGATGCCCGCTTACGGAGCTCTGCGATACCGGGCCCGAGGTCCGGCTTGATGTCTTGCGAGATTGCTGGCGGGGCCGTCAGGATCGGCCCGGGTAGCCTACACTCAGTGTGGAATTGATCAGCTGCGCGTGGCGGTTTTCGTGCAGGAGACCCGGATTTCCAGGTCGTGCGGGTCTAGGCTCGAAGACTCCTCGGTAATTGGAGTGCCCGGGTTGCCAAAGAACCAAGCGATTTGTCTGTCTGCGACAATCCTCATTGCGTCCGCATGGTCCTTAGCGGCGCAAGAGATCGACAGCACCGCGATGCCGTCGACAGCCGCCGCGCACGGCTCCGGGACCGGGTCGGCGATGCTGCAAGTTGCCGCCGACACGGCGGACGAGGTGCTTCGGTTCCTCGGGCTCCAGGGCGCTGGTTACACGGCCGGTGCGCCAGCGGACCGGGTCTATCCTCCAGCCTTGGGTACGAACCTGAGCCCCGTGGTGGATTGGTCCTCCGGTCTGCCGTTCTCCAACCTGTTCAAATCGTCTCGGACCTGGCTGACCCAGTGCAGCCAATGGAGCGATCCGCCGGACCCGGGCTGCACTGGTCAGTGGAACACCGAGGAGACACAACTGCTGGATCTGGACGAGCACGGCTGGGTCAAGTCACTGCCCGCACCTGATGACCCGGCGATGTTCACCTGCGCCACCGCCTACTGGGCGCTATACCCGGAGTTCCCGCCAGGGCGCTACCTGGTCTTCTACGACGGAGAGGGGAGCATCGAGTACGGCCTCGGCGCGAGCCTCCTTGAAGACCTCTCGATGCCCGGTCGCCACGTCATCCAGATCGACCCGGCAGACGGGATGACACTGAGCATCACGCGGACCGATCCCAAGGGTGTCGGCGACTACATCCGCAATATCCAGGTGGTTCGTGAGGGGCTGTCCCTTTGGGTAAGGATGGGTACTACTCCCGTATTCGATGCGAAGTTCGTCGATCTGATCGAACCTTTCCAGGCGCTGCGTTTCATGGATTGGATGCGCACCAACGATCAGCCGCCCGGGACTTGGTCCGAGCGCCCGCGAATCGACGATGCACGCATGGGTCGGGTCTACAAGCAGTATCTGGCCATGTGGCAACTCCGGGGCGGGGAATTGTTCATGAACTTCACGGATATCGAGCGCCCGGGTCGCTACAGAGCCTGGGGTGTGCTGGAGCATGTCGGCCAGGCCAGCTCTCCCAAGTACGACGCTTTGCTGGAGTACCTTGGGACCAGGCCGTTGTGACCTATGCGACGGTCCTTGACCCGGTACACCCCGCGGGCACTCCGGCATACGGCTGGACCCGCGCTCGTCTATTATTCGACTCTTTGGGCGGAAGCTTGCGTGTGTGGGTGCGGGTGTCGATGAGGTCAACGAGGTCGCTAATCCTGTGGGCCGGTCCGATGCTGACCGCCGCGTTGGTCGGCTGTAGCCTGGGGGCGGCGCCGCCACTGCCGAAGAAGGAGGTCGCGGAGCCCTTCGTCGTCAACGAGAAATTGGACGCCGTCAGCACCGCCGAAGCGCTGCAGGCGTTCAACTCCGCGCCGCCGCCGACCTATCAGATCGGGCCGGGCGACAAACTGACGGTCCGGGTCTGGGAGCGCCCGGAACTCACCGGCGAGCACGTCGTTGGCCCCGATGGCTATGTCAGCCTGCCGGTGGCTGGGCCGATCAAGCTCCAGGGGCTCGGCAGGGAGGAGAGCCACGCGCTCGTCACCAGTGCGCTGTCGCGGTTCTACGAGGCGCCCATCGTCACCATCGAGATCGACGACTACGTCTCGAATCGCATCCTGGTACTCGGCCGGGTCAGCAAGCCGGGCGCGCTGCAGTTCACGGAGCCGCCGACCTTGCTCGATGCGATCAGTTTGGCGGGCGGCCTGCCGGTCGGCGGGCTCGGTTCCGAGAAGGCCACCCTGACCCGCTGCGCTGTTTTCCGCGGTCGCGAGCACCTGGTCTGGATGAGTCTCAAGGACCTGCTCGCGGGGCGCAATCTCGCGCTCAATCTGCAGTTGCGCGCCGGCGACCTCGTCTATATCCCCGACGCGGACGACCAACTCGTCTACGCCCTGGGAGAGATCAACACCCCTGGGGCATACAACCTGAGCCCGGAGATGACCCTCATGGACGTCATCTCCCGGGCGGGTGGTCTGACCGAGGACGGCGACCCGAATCGGATCAATCTGGTCCGTCCATCCGAGGGAGCGAGCATGCGGGTCAGCCTACGCGAGCTGTTGAGCCCGAACCCGACATTGAACGTCTCGCTGCAGCAGGGCGATGTGCTCTATGTGCCCAGCAGCACCCTCGGGCGGGTCGGATACGTTCTCAATCGGCTGAATCCTTTGACCTCGTTCCTGGTCTTCACCCAGAGTGTCTCAGGGGGAGAATGAGTCTTGCTGCTTGGGCGCAACGCCGACAGGGTGGCACCCGACCGACAGGGCCTCGCATCGCGTGGGCCGTCATGGGTTTGCCGACGCGGTGCCTGCGGAGGATGCCGATGGACCCGGGTCGGGTCGTCTGATCCAGCACCGGGGTGTTGAACGCACCGAGGCTCCCGCGACAAGGCTCCCAGCGCCTCGCCCAGTCCCACACGAGGTATCGTGAACACCACAGCCAACAGCGCCGCCGGGGACGAGCAGAGCGCCCGCCCGCCGGGCAAGGCGATCATGCCGCTGTTGTCGCTGCGGCGGCATTGGTTGAAGTCGCTGATCGTGTTCGTGGTCATTGCCGGTGTCGGTCTGCCCGTGGCGTGGAAGAAGGGCACGGCGAGCTACTACGGGGAGGCCGTGATCCAAGTCAACTTCCGCTATGCGCCCAACCTGTCCACGGTGCAGGAGATCGAGACCCACTCGGACACCCAGTACAAGCGCCTGGTGCAGCAGCAGATGCGCACCATCACGCGATTCGACGTCGTCAAGGAGGCGCTGGACAGCGTCGGCGATGCCAAGTTCCTGTGGAAACGACCTGCCGAGAGCGAACGCCAGGCCGTGCAGCGTCTGCAGGGCTCTCTGCGGGTGAACGCCGTGCGCGATACCTACCTCGTCACCATCGGCCTGGAGAACCAGGACCCGACCATCATTCCGCTGCTCGTCAACGCCGTGGTGGAGTCCTATCTCAGAGCGGCGCGAGAGGACACCTTCTTCGGCGAGGAGATCCGGCTCGAGAACCTACAAGAGCGGCGCGCCGAGATCGAACAGAGCATCGCGGAGCTCAGCGAGGGCCTGGAAGAGGCTGCCGCGAAGCTCGGGCTCACAACGTTCGAGCAGGGTGTCCAGAACCCCTACGACCGCACCCTCGCCGACATGACCGATGCCCTGCTCAAGTCGCGACAGGCGCGGGTCACGGCCGAGGCCAAGCTCGAGGCCATGCGGAGCAAGCACGAGCGCCTGCTGGCCCTGCCTCTGGATGCGGAGGCGCAGAAGCTCACGTCCACCGACCGCGCCCTGCTGGACCTGCGCGCCTATCTCTATCAGCGTCGCGCCAAGCTCGTGCAGACCATGTCCGGGCTCAAGGCGTCCCACTCCGGGCGCCAGGCCGCGGAGCGTGAGATCGCTCAGATCAACCAGGAGATCGAAGAGGCCACGGCGGTCAAGCGCGAGGAGATGAAGGCCATCTTGGAAGAGCGTCGCGTGGCCGAGATGCGCTCGGAGTCTGCGGAGTTGGAGGCGGACCTCCTGGAAGCCGAGAAAGTAGAGCAAGCGCTGGCCGAGCGCGTCGACGCAAGGCGGCTGGAAACGAAGGACTTCATGCGCGTCTACGCAGATGGCGTCGGCATTCGCGAGGAACTGGAGCGGCAGCGGCGTCAGCTGTCGCAGATCCGCGACCGCATCGACAACATCCTCAACGAGAAGGACGCACCCGGCTACGTCCGCCTGGTTTCACTGGCCACCGTTCCGGAGTTTCCGAGTTCGGGCGGCCGCAAAAAGCTGTTCATCATCTTCCTGGTGCTCGCCTCCGGGGCTGCATTGGTCTTGCCGCTCGCGTTGGACTTCCTCGACAGCCGAATTCAAACCCCCGTGGATCTGCATCGGGTGCTGGGCTTCGCCCCGACGTCCTGGCTCCCCGAGGTGACCACCGAGGCCGACCAGGCACTGTTCGAGCAACAACTGGAGCGACTCGCGGTGGCCTTGCTGCGCGACCTCGACGTCCACGGTGTGGGGCGCTCGGTGCTGGTCACCGAGAGCCTCCCCGGCGCCGGCAAGACCCTGGTGACGCATCGGCTCGCGGACGAACTGGTCCGGCTCGGCATGTCGACCCTTGTGGTGTCCTGCGACCCCTCCAACGAGAGCGCCGATGCCGAGGCCGAAGCCCGCCGCTTCGACTTTGGAAGCGGTGACAATGCGCGCCCGAGGCAACGTCTCGAGCCGCATCTCGAACAGCGCCTGGGGCCCCAACGGGAACCGTACCTGGAGACCGTGCCGTCTGCATCCGAGCGCGGCCTGGTCGACGTGATCGCGCACCGAGCCACGCTCGACGAGGTCATCCGGCGCGGTGCCCCCGGCGAGGCCGACCGCATCCCGTTCGGCGCCTATGCCGATGCGGGCTACGTCGCGAAGGTCCTGCGCCTAAAGGAGGTGCTCAGGGAGCTCGAGGGCCGCTACAGTCTCGTGCTGGTGGATGGGCCGGCGCTGATCGTTTCGGCGACGACGGAGGCAATTGTGGGCATCTGCTATGCGACACTAGTGGTGGTTGGTGCCATGAATACGCCGGTGAAACCCCTGAAACGTGCACTCGCCATGGTGGAGTGCGCGGACCCCGAGGTGGTGGGGGCGGTGCTCAATCGCGCGCCGGTGTTCAAGGGTGGGGGTTACTACTCGCGCCTGGCCGAGTCGCTGAGCAGCTATCGGACCACACACGACGCCGATGAGGCGCAGGACGACCGGGAGGAAGCGCATGCAAAGCGGGCAAGCAGCCACGGGTGACGCTCGGATGCCGCTGCTCTATGTGCTTCACAGCGGCAATCTGTATGGCACCGAGCGGATGGCGCTGGCGACGGTCAGGCATCTGCTCGATGATATGGCGCCGACCATTGCGGCGCCGGCGGGGCCCGCGTTGATGGCGGCGGAGGCGCAGGGCCTGACGACGCGGGCCTTCTCGGGCAGTCGATCGCTCATGCCCATTATCCGCGCCTTTCTGAAGCACCACCGGGGGCAGGACTCCAGGCGTGCCTTCGTCGCCACGGGCGTCAGCCATTCGTTGCTGTTCTGGGCCCTGAGCCGCTTCTCGTTCGCCCGCCGAGCGCACCTGCATCTGGTCCACGGCGGTACGGACGAGCGCCTGAGCTACGGCCGCAAGCGGCTGCTGAACCGGCTCGGCGTGCGCTTCATCGCGGTGTCGGAATACGTGCGCGAGCGGCTGCTCGCCCACGGTGTGCGCGCAGACCGGATCGAGGTCATCGAGAACTTCCTCGACCAGGACTATGCCGCCGCGTTGCCGCGCCGGGATCCGGACCGCCCGTGGGCGCTTCGGCGCATCTGCATCATCTCGCGCGTGGACCCGATCAAACGCATCGACCTGCTGTTCGACGCCATCGACGCGGAGCCGGCGCTCGAGCAGTTCCAGTTCCGCATCTTCGGCGAGGGCTGGGACTTCGAGCGTCTGCGCGAGCGGGCACGCTGTGACTATCCGATGGTCGAGTTCGCCGGTTTTCAGCCGAATGCCGTGGACTGCCTGCGCGAGTCCGACCTCCTGCTGCACCTGTGTCCGGTGGAGCCCTTCGGGCTCGCCATCCTCGAGGCCATGACCGCCGGCGTACCCGTACTGGTGCCCGACAGCGGCGGCGCCGGCAGCCTGGTGCGTGATGGCGAGTCAGGTTTCCGATTCCGTGCCGATGACGCCGGCTCCCTAGCGCGGGTGCTCTTGGAGCTGAGCCGTGCCGTGCCGGCGACCTTCGAGTCCGTCGTCTGCGGCGGACGCACACTCCTGTCCACTCGCTTCGACCCGGCGGCACGCGCCGCCGACTACCGCGCCGCGATCATGAGGGCATTCGCATGACATCCATCGAGGTAGGGCAGAACAGCCAGTCGGAGCCGGAGCTCACGCCGAAGCTGTCTGTGGTCGTGATCGGCCGCAACGAAGGCGCACGGCTCAGCGCCTGTCTGGAATCGGTGCGCGACATGGCGCCCATCGGCGGTGCGGTCGAGATGATCTATGTCGATTCCGACTCCACCGACGACAGCGTACAACGGGCGGAGGCGCTTGGCGTGCGCGTGATCGGTGTCAAGCCCGAGCGGCCCACCGCCGCCATCGGCCGCAACGCCGGCTGGCGGGCGGCGCGGGCGCCGTTGGTGCTGTTCCTGGACGGCGACACCCGGCTGGATCCGCACTTCGTCGAGCGTGCGCTGCCGAGTTTCGCGGACGCGGCTGTGGGTGGCGTCTGCGGTGGCCGTTTCGAGTCGCGACCCCAGGATTCGGTCTACAACCGCGTGCTCGACCTGGATTGGCGCGGCCCGGCCGGCGAGGCGGAGTTCTGTGGCGGCGATGCCCTGATCCGCCGCGCGGTCCTGGAGCGCGTCGACGGCTTCGACGAGGGGCTCATCGCCGGCGAGGAACCGGACATGTGGCGCCGCATGCAGGCGGAGGGCTTCTGCGCCCTGCGGCTGGACCTGCCCATGACCAGCCACGATCTGGCCATGTCGCGCTGGTCCCAATACTGGCGGCGCGCGACCCGCACCGGCCACGCCTATGCCGAGGTCGCGGCCCGGTACGCCGACACCGAGCGCCCGCTCTGGGCGGCGATCGTGCGGCGCAACCGGGTGCACGCGGTGGTGCTGCTCGGCGGCTCGGCACTCGCGCTGCTGCTGCTGTGGTGGAGCTCGTGGCCGCTGCTGCTGTGGCTGCTCCTGCTCGCCGCGGTCGTGGTGCGCACCGCCTGGCGGCAGCGTTGGCGCGGTGGCTCGGCGACGACCCTGCTGCTCTATGGCCTGCATTCCCACCTTCAGCAGATTCCGATCCTGGTCGGCCAGTTGGGCTACTACGCGAGCCGCGCCTCCGGGCGCCGACGCCATCTCATCGAGTACAAGGGGTGATGGTCCATGCCCAAGCGTTCAGCAGACGGCCCACGCGTGCTGATGTCCGCCTACCAATGCGGACCGGGCATGGGCTCGGTGTCGCAGATCGGCTGGGAATGGTACTCCCGCGCTGCTACCCGGGTGCCGGTGACCCTGTTTACGCATGTGCGCAACCGCGAGGCGCTGGAGGCCCAGGGCGCGCCGCTCGCCGGTTCCGAGATCATCTATGTGGATACCGAGTGGTTCGCCGGGCCCCTGTATCGGTTCGCGAAGATGCTCTTCCCGAAGAGCGAGCACGCCGTATTCCTGCTGTCATCCTTGGATTTCTACGTCTACGACGGCGCCGCGCTGAGGCTCGCTCGGCGTCTGGTACGGCGGCTGACGCAGCAGAAACGGGACGCCGGTGCCGGCCGAGGCCCCTGGGATCTGGTCCACTGCCCGACACCGGTGTCGCCGAGCGCGGCGACGGTGCTGCACCGCCTGGGCCTGCCGACGGTGCTGGGCCCGGTCAACGGCGGGCTGAGGTCGCCGGAGCACTTTCCCGAGTTCATGCGGCAGGACTCGTCCTGGCTCTACCCGCTGCGCAATCTCGGTCGGTTGGTTGACGTCTGGCGCGGCTCGACCCGCCGCGCCGCCCGCGTGTTGGTTGCCACCGAGTCGACTCGGGCCTGGTACGCGCGCAGTCGCGGCGCCAAGTGCCAGTTCATG
Organism: Thiohalocapsa sp.; assembly: GCA_028277725.1. Lineage (GTDB taxonomy): Bacteria > Pseudomonadota > Gammaproteobacteria > Chromatiales > Chromatiaceae > Thiohalocapsa. Next base: position 2,326 of record JANQFX010000072.1, on the reverse strand, counting down.
CTCGAGAACGCCGTGGACCTCTCGCTATTCCCCGAGCAGCCTTGGCCCGGCGCGCCTGGTCCGGGGCATCCGCTCAGGGTGCTATTCGTCGGGCGATTGCTTCCGTTCAAGGCCGTCCCGCTGCTGCTGCGGGCGGTTCGACAAGCGCGCGACCAAGGCCTTGCTGTGGAGGCCACTGTGGTGGGCGACGGGCCGATGCGCGAGCCGTGGAGCCAGGAGGCCGTCGAATTGGGCCTGGTCGAGGCGGTGCGGTTCGTCGGCCAGCAGCCGCTGGCCGCGGTGAACGGCTACATGGCCGACGCCCATGTCTTCTGCCTGCCCTCGGTCCGCGAGTCGGGCGGGGCCGTGCTGCTCGAGGCCATGGCCTCGGCGCGTCCGGTGATCGCGGTCGACTACGGCGGCCCGGCCGAGATCGTCGACGACGAGGTCGGGCGCAAGGTGTCGGCGACGGGCAACGAGGCCGCCATCGCCGGCATCCGCGATGCGCTCCAAGACCTGGTTCGAGACCCGGATGCCTGGCGCCGCCGCGGCGAGGCGGGGCGCGCCCGCGTCGAGCGCCGATATAGCTGGGACGCCAAGGTCGATGCCGCGGTCGAGCTGTACGGGGACTTGGTTGCGGGGAGCTCCGCTGGCTGACCAACTCGCTGTCCCGTTCCGGCGGCGGCGCGGTGGGACGGGTCTCCGGATCGGTGGGATTCGTTATCGCCCCTCCACCCTACCGCCCAGCGAGATGATCACTGAGAATGCCAGGAGGGCATCGTCCAGTTACTCCTTCAGGAGGGGAAGGCTCTAGTTGCTCTCCATCATCGCCGGCGTCCCGGGCGTTTTCGCGCTGATGATCGCGCTCAATCGCGGCAGCGCCGTCGCCTTCCTGAACGTCTACATCCCCGTTCTGTTCCTGTTGCCGACCTACTACCGGTGGTATGCGCCTGGGCTGCCCGATCCGAGCTTTCATCACGCTGCCATCTTCCCGATCTTCGCCGTCTGGTTGCTGCGGGACAACATCGACTACCGCTTCTCGACGATGGACGTCGTGGTGCTCACCTATGCCTTCCTCACCGCGCTGTCTGAGTACATGGCGGCGGGCTACAAGGAAGCGCAGAACCTGATCATCGACGCGATTGCGGGGATGATCCTGCCGTATGTACTGGCCAAGTCGCTGATCGTGCGCAAAGACCTCACGGTAGAGGCGGGCAAGCGTATCGTGCTGTGCCTGTTCGCGGTGGCGGTGATCTCCGTGTGGGAATTCAAGATGGGTTACACCCCATGGTCGCGCATCCTGGACCACTTCTTCCCGGGGCAGAACAGCTTCGTGACGACCTTCCGCTGGGGTTTCGTGCGCATCGCCGGCCCCTACGGCCACGCGATCCTCGCTGGAATCATCATGGTGGTGGGCTTTCGACTCGCGGTCTGGTTGGAGGAGCGCAACCACTGGGGTAACAAACGCAAGGGGCAACTCATTACCCTCGGCATGTTCGGCGGTGTGTTCATGACCATGGTCAAAGGTCCCTGGCTCGGTGCGCTGTTCGGGTACCTCGTCATGGTCATCGGGCGCTCGAAGCGGCCGGCACCGACGCTTGCGATCATTGCGATACTGGTGGTGGGGGCGAGCGTACCCGGGTTTCTGTGGCTCAAGTCGTGGGCAGGCGTCGGGCGAGAGAACGCCAAGTCCGATACCCAGGAGACGGCGGCCTATCGCTGGTCCCTCTTCGAGGAGTATGGCGACATCGCGCTCGAGCATGCCTGGCTCGGTTGGGGTCGCAACACCTGGCCGGAGATCTCAGAGTTTCCGTCCATCGATAACTACTTCCTGTTGCTCTTGATCATGCACGGCGTGCCGGTGTTGCTGTGCCTCTGGTTCATTTTCATCTGGATGAGTGCCCGGCTGATGATCCGCGGCAGCCGGGCGCCACCGGGCTCTGAGATCCGCACCCTGACCTTTACCCTCGCATCGGTCTATGCGGTCTATTTCGTATCCCTGGCGACGGTGTATATGGGCACGCAGACGACACAGCTGTTCTTCTTGATCACCGGCTGGGCGGAGGGCGTGCTGATCTATCGCATGCGTGAACCGTCCGTGTCTGGCATGCCGCAGGTCGTCGAGGATCGCAGACCGTTCAAGTTCAGGCGCGTGCTCTGAAGCGGGGCAGTCGGCGAGCGCCTGATACCCGTACAAACCCTGATCGAATGCGGTATTGTTGAGGGCAGGGTAGAGGGCACCTCGAACTATTCGAGGTGCCCGTGCGGGGCAGGATGCCCCGCCATTTTTCAAGCGCCCAAGCGCTCGAAAAATGGAGCGAAGCGGAAACCGCGTTTTCGCTTCGCG